>JBBSOX010000042.1:0-47421 GCA_038259325.1 Chroococcales cyanobacterium
AAAGGATGGGTTGAACTGATACCATGCTTGAGTCGATTAATATGAATTGTGCCACTAGAAAAATCTACTTGTGACCATCGCAGGGCTACCAATTCTGATACACGTAGACCGTGACGATAAGCCAGTAAAATTAAAGTCGAATCTCTGTGACCATGCCGCCCTGTTGATGAGGCTGCTTTAATCATGGCTTCAACTTCATTGGGTAGCAGATATTCTCGTGTTCGCAACTCTTGGTTTGTGACTTTTTTGGGTGGAGCAGTATGAGTCATAAAAACCAACTTGCCCATAAAAGGTAATTGGGTACTTTAACATTGGGTACGACACAATCAACTCCCCACACATTCCATGTTAAAAACTTGCCCATAAACAGTTCTTTTTGGTAATGTTTCTCTACATAAAATCCAACGCTTGTGGCTGATTGGTGATATATATCTTTTGAAGTGTTAAATCGCACAAAAATATACTGATGGTGACATCGATAGAACGTACCGCTTATCCTCGATTTAAGCGTCAATTAACCGCCAAAGAACTCACCGAGATTTACACACCCAACAAGAGTGAAATTGCTTTTGCTTACGCAACAACTAAAGGTGAAAGTAATATTCTTAACTTAGTATGCTTATTAAAATCATTCCAGCGACTAGGTTACTTTCCTTCGCTAATAGAAATTCCTCTGAAAATAGTTAATCATATTCGCAACAATTTAAAATTCTCAGTTGATACTGTTTTGGGTTATGAAAATCGCAAAACCATGTATCGTCATCGGACTGCTATCCGTGAACACCTTCAGGTAAATCAATTTAATCAAACTGGTCTACATATAGCTATAAAAGCAGTGAATGAATCGGCGACTGTTATGGATAATCCTGCTGATTTAATGAATGTAGCCATTGCTGAATTAGTTAAAAATAGATATGAATTACCAGGATTCAACACATTAAATAGATTAGTCCGTCGAGTGAGAAATGTCGTAAATCAAAGATTATTTTCCCTCGTAGTGAGTCGCATCTCGTCAGATTACCAAGAACGCTTGCTGGACTTATTAGAGCGTCATCCACTTGAGTATCAAACCTCATTCAATAGCCTGAAGCAACTACCTAAAAGCCCTACCCGTAACAATATCAATGACTTTATTGTACATTTAATCTGGCTAGATTCTTTGGGTGATGTTAAGCCAATACTCAAGGATATTACCACTGCCAAAATTCACCATTTTGCTGCCGAAGCACGGGTGTTAGATGCCCATGAAATCAAGGATTTTAGTTTATCCAAACGGATTACTTTGATTTTATGCTTAATTTATGCGGCGCAAGTGACAGCACGAGATAGTTTGGTTGAGATGTTTTTAAAACAAATGCGCTCAATCAATAACGACGCTACTAAAGAATTGGAACTCATCAAAAAGAGGATTCAAGAAACACAAGAGAAATTAGTAGGTGTGTTGACTAATGTTATCCATGTGTTTATGGAGGAAAATCAATTAAATCATGAACCAGTATCCTCTCACCCAGAGATTGAAGCAGCCGGTAATTATTCATCTAATTCCCCAGAGCAGATACCCGAATTAAATCTCACTACCGAGTTAAAAACAAATCAGGAAATATCTCTGTTTCATAAACTAAATAATGTATTCACTCAAGATGGAGGACCAGAGCAACTACTTTCTGAATGTGAGGCGATGAATGCTTATAGGGGTAATAATCATCTTCCTCTAATTTGGAAATTTTATAAAAATCACCGTCGGACATTTTTCCGCTTAGTAAAAGCATTAGAGTTCAAATCAACTACTAACGAACAAAGTGTTATCGAAGCATTACAATTTGTCCTAGATAATTCTCATCGTCGAGGAGAATTTCTCAAAGCAAGTGCGGCTGTGGATGCAGGTTATCCCAATAACCACCAATTTATTATTAATGATGAAGGCGAACCCATCCTCAAAAAGTATCAGCGTAACGAGTTGAGTGTTGCGGCCATTGCTTTAATAGAAAAAATCGAAGAATGTTTTCCAGAAAGAAATTTAATCGATATCCTCAGAAACGTTGACTACTGGACAAATTTTACCCGTCACTTTGGCCCACTGTCAGGTTCAGATCCTAAAATTGAACGTGCGACAGAACGTTATCTTTTAACGACGTTTACTTATGGTTGCAATTTGGGGCCGACTCAAGCGGCGAGACATATGCGCGGCATTGTCACCGCGAAGGAACTGGCATTTGTCAACCGTCGCCATGTGACTGTGGATAAGCTTAATGCTGCATTGGTGGATATTATTAACCGATACAATGCTTTAAATCTGCCTTCAGTTTGGGGTGATGGTAAGAGTGCGGCGGCAGATGGAACGAAGTATGAACTCTACGAAGAGAATTTACTGTCTGAGTATCATATTCGCTACGGTGGCTACGGAGGAATAGCTTACCACCATGTCTCTGATACCTATGTGGCTTTATTTAGCCAGTTTATTTCTTGTGGGACTTGGGAAGCTGTTCATATCATCGAGGGGTTGTTAAAAAACTCTTCCGATATTCAACCCGATACAATTCATGCTGATACCCACGGTCAATCAACACCTGTGTTTGCATTGGCACATATGTTGGGAATTAAATTAATGCCTCGGATTCGTAATTGTCAAGATTTAAATTTTTATCGTCCTGACAAAGATACTGCTTATCAACATATTGATTCTTTGTTCTCCCAAACCGTTGATTGGAAGCGGATAGAAACTCATTGGCAAGATATTTTACAAGTGGTTTTATCAATCCAGACTGGTATTGTATCAAGCGCAATTTTGTTGCGTAAATTGGGTAATTATAGTCGGAAGAACAGTTTATATCAGGTTTTCCAGGAATTAGGACAAGTAGTGAGAACTGTTTTCTTGCTGCAATATATATCGGATATGCAGCTGAGAAAAGAAATTACTGCTGTGACGAATATTGTGGAAGCTTACCATAAATTCTCAAAGTGGTTTTTCTTTGGTGGCTTTGGGGTTGTGATGAAGAATGACCCAATTGAACAGGAAAAAGTGATTAAGTATAAGGATTTAGTAGCAAATGCTGTTTTGTTCCAGAATGTTGTAGATTTAACTGATATATTACGGTATTTACAGAAACAGGGTTATTTGATTAGTCGTGAAGATGTGGCGGTTGTAAGTCCTTATATTACGGCTCATGTTAAGCGGTTTGGTGATTACCTAATTGATATGGAGACTGTGCCACCCTCACTGGATGAGGTTGAAAGTTTAGTGCTTGCTTAAGCGGCTGGAATCCTTGTAAATCGAGGTTTTTTGTTTACTTCTTAACAAAACTTTACAACGTGTCCCATTTTGCACGTATCTCGGCGGCCACCCTAGGTAAGCTTGTAGCGGAAAGCGAGTAATAATAAAATTGCGTTCAGTCGGTAAATCCCTAAAAAACTTGGTATGTTACTTATGCTCAGACGCTTAAGCAGCCGTAAAATTTCCTTGGTGGCTATGCTTGCGCTTGTTATATGCTTTACTCTAGTAAGCGTGCGTTCCTTTGGGCAAACAATTATGACATCAGCACCCCAACTGCTCACCGACCCATTTTTACAACTGCCAACTGAAACCTCAGTGCGAGTAGTTTGGTTTACTGAGTTTGCTGGTGTTAATCATACAGTAACCTACGGTGAAAATCTTCAACAAACTGCTAAGGCAAATACTACCAAACTCAGTCGCACTCGTGAAGACCAGGAGTCAAGAGTTGCAAACCAAACCGAAGATGGTCAAATTTATCAAAAACCAGTCCAGCGTGATATTTGGCGACATGAGGCTGAGGTGATTGGGTTAACTCCTGGTTTGCGAGTAAACTATCGGATTACAAGTGTACGAGAAGACGATGAGAGTGTTAACAGTGATGTTTTTAGCCTCGCAGCTACTCCCAAAGCAGATACACCACTAAAAATTTTACTTACTTCTGACCATCAATTAAAGCCGATGACGGCGGCAAATCTGCAAAAGGTGGTAGAAACAGTTGGACGGGTTGATGGGGTGTGGTTTGCTGGTGATTTGGTAAATGTTAGCGATCGCGCCTCAGAATGGTTTGATGATAATAGTGCTGGTGCATTGTTTCCCGGTTTACAAGGTCGTGCTAAATATGAAATGACGCACAATGACATTAAGACAACCTACACTGGTGGACAAATAATTCAATATGCACCCATGTTTACTTGCATTGGTAATCATGAGGTGATGGGACGATTTGGCAGGATGGGAAGTTTAAATGATGAATTTGATGATACAATTCCCCGTGCAGTTGCTCAAAGAATTTACCAAGACAAATCTTTAATAGATAATTCTTTTAATACTAATACCTACGAAGAAATTTTTTCTTTACCTAAAAGTAAAGAGGGTGGAAAAAGGTATTATGCAATTAGCTTTGGTGATGTGCGTTTGGTGGTACTTTACGCTACAAATATGTGGCGTATTCCTAGCTTAAATGGAAAGCGTAAGGGTAGATATCTAGAAGCAGAAAAGGATTTAAATAATCCTGAAGATTGGGGTTATGGACAGGTGATTTATGAGCCAATTGCTAAAGGCAGCAAGCAGTATAATTGGCTAGAGACAGAACTCAACAGCCCTGAATTTAAACAAGCAAAATACAAAGTTGTAATGTTTCATCATCCACCTCATACTCTGGGCGATAATATAGTTCCTGCTTATACAGAACCAGTTCAAATAATTGAACGGGATGGGAATAATATCAAAGCAGTGCGTTATGAATACCCGAAAGACGCAGATTATATTAACCGCGATGTTGTCCCTTTATTAGAAGCGGCTGATGTGCAATTGGTATTTTATGGGCATTCTCATTTGTGGAATCGCTTTGTTAGTCCCAGTGGAATGCACTTTCTAGAAACATCTAATGTGGGTAATACTTACGGTGCTGCTTGGGGTGATAGGAAACGAGAAGTACCAATTGGATATCAAGAGGATTATGTTAAGCTTGGTGATCCCAATGGTTTAGAACCGATAGTGCCAACAATTTCTCCCTTGCTGGGCGATGATGGAAAGCCGATGCCTTATATTGCGAGTAACGATATTACGGTTTTCAGCATCTTTGATACAGAAAAAGGTACGATAAGTAGTTATCGTTTTGATACTCGTAAACCTGATTCGGAAGTATTGAAGTTTGATGAGTTTAAGTTGAAATAGTCTCATCAGAGAAATCTGGGTTACGCATTGAAAACCCAATATCTCTATCCCCTTTAAAAAGGCTTGTCATTGCATTACTATCATTTGTTAAATCGTGGGCTTCCTTACCATCCCGCCTCGGAATAAATTCCAAGGCTAATAGCTAAACTCCTCTCAAGAGGACTAAATACAAAATTTTTTGCGCTGCTGATTTCATGAATGAAAAAGATTCTGTATGATATCAAAATCCTTGTAGAGACGTTGCATTGCAACGTCTCTACATCTGGATGTATACCGCAATTCAGCAATGCCAAATTTTTAACGATGTAGATGGCTATCATATCTAAAATGGAGAATTTCAGTCCACTCAAGTGGACTTTAGCTATCAGCCCAGAACTTCAGTTCTGGGCGGGATATCGGGTGAGCGCGATACTGTAAAAAAGGGGGGATCTCTTCTGCGTAAGTCCTAAGATTATAGACTGCTAATCGCATTGGCAACTCGCCCAGAAACAAAGGGCAAAATATCCCGACTCTTAGCTTGGGCTTTACCTTCAGTAAATACTACTAAGAGATAAGGGCGCTGTTCTGGTAATTCAATATATGCGGCATCATGGCGAACTTTACTTGTCCAACCTGCTTTTGACCAAATTTGAGCATTTTCAGTCAGTCCACCGCCTAAAAAACCTGTTACCTGATTTTCCTCGGTGTCAGTGGGTAAATCGTTGAGACTACGTTTGAGCAAACCCATCATTGCTTGCGATCGCACACTTGAAACTGCCACCCCACCTACAATACTATGCAGTAACCTAGCGATCGCATTTGTTGTCAACATATTGCGATTGTCCGATAACTCTCCCACAAACGCCCGTTCCCGTCCATAAGGGCCATCACCCCAAGTTTTTTGACAGACGTTAATCGTCTCCAATTCTTCCCAACCCAAAGATTGATAATAACGGTTAACAATATTACGCTGATATTTCCAGGTTTCAAAGGGCCCGGTTGGTAATTCTGGCCCTGAGGTAGTACCAGTCAAAATATCCACAATCAAACTGGTAGCATCATTACTAGAATCAACAATCATATCCCGCAAGGCGCGTTCTAACTCCTTGGAGGTTTGACTCATGCCTTTTTCTAGCCATTCATTTACCGCCACCAGGTAAAATAGCTTGACTACACTGGCGGGATAAATCCGCTCAACACCGCGATAAGTGAAACCACGAACTGGGTGATCCCAAAAAGCGTTGGGAGTCAGCGCCCCACCAGTATTTACTCGCACTGGGGGATCGTAAACAACCCAAGTCAGGGCAATTTGATTACGGGCTAAGGTCGGAAATTCTGCCCAAGTTGCATCTAAAATGCCATTACCAAGATTTTCGAGTTGTTCGTCTTTATTAAAAAAAATCATTCTCTAATAATGTCCTTTAATCTAAAATCACAAATGGTTCGACTGAGCGAAGCCGAAGTTCAAAATCCAAAATTAGGGGAGTATCAGTGTTTAGCTGACCTAAATTTATATGATTCTCCTGAATGTACGCGTTTAGCAACTCAATCTGCATCTGGGAGGCATTTGTGGGTAACATCAAATCGTCAAAATTTAGCGGTCGAGGTGTATTTGTGTGAAGATGACTATTCGGGATGGGTATCTGTTTCAGATTTTGATTCATTACAACCTGCTACTGTACCTTATCAGGCTGCAATATTTTCTGAATCTGAAATTAAAAAACTTTTAGTAGAGGTCATCGCCTTTACCCAAAAAGCGATGCAACAATCAAATTATTACCTTTGGGGTGGTACGGTTGGGCCAAATTATGACTGTTCTGGGTTGATGCAGGCGGCGTTTGCTTCGGTGGGTATTTGGCTACCTAGAGATGCTTATCAACAGGAAGGATTCACCCAACCAATTACTATTGCAGAATTAGCAGCCGGTGATCTGGTATTTTTTGGAACTAGCCAAAAAGCAACCCATGTCGGGCTTTATTTGGCGGATGGTTATTACATTCATAGTTCTGGGAAAGATCAGGGACGGGATGGGATTGGGATTGATATTCTCTCGGAACAGGGAGATGCGGTTAGTCAGTCGTACTATCAGCAACTGCGGGGTGCTGGTAGAGTTATCAAGAGTTACGAACCACAGAGACGCTGAGGGCGCACAGAAGTATGAGGAGTGGGTTAGTTGATCAAGGGTTGAGTGAAGAGAATGGGGCGATTTCAGCTATTGCCCCAGATGTTTCAGTGGTGCTGCCGATACATAACGAGGTGGAAAGTTTGCCGCTTTTACTAGAAGCGATCGCATCTACTTTATCGTCTCGTCAGATAAATTATGAAATAATTTGTGTGGATGATGGTTCTACAGATGGTTCTGGGGATTTTCTCAAAAAGGAAGCGCAAACCCGCACTGATTTAAAAGCGGTGATTTTGCGTCGTAACTACGGACAAACTGGGGCGATGGCTGCTGGATTTTATTATGCAGTAGGGAAAGCGATCGTCACTTTAGATGCTGATCTCCAGAATGACCCGGCTGATATCCCCATGTTATTAGCAAAGCTGGATGAGGGTTACGATTTGGTAAGCGGTTGGCGGCAAAATCGCCAAGATGGTGCCGTAAATCGGTTACTTCCTTCCAAAATTGCCAATTGGCTAATTCGCCGCACCACTAGCGTGAATATTCATGACTATGGCTGTTCTCTGAAAGCCTATCGGGCAGAACTGTTGGCAGATATGAACCTCTACGGAGAATTACACCGATTTTTACCAGCTTTGGCGTACATCGAAGGAGCTAGAATTACTGAAGTACCAGTACGCCATCATGCCCGTCGCTTTGGTCGTAGTAAATATGGGATTTGGCGGACATTTCGAGTGTTGATGGATTTGTTAACCATCCTATTTATGAAAAAATTCCTCACCCGCCCAATGCATGTTTTTGGGCTGTTGGGCTTGATGTCAATGGTTTCGGGAACTGCGATCGGAATTTACTTGACTTTCGTCAAATTTGCTTTAGGTGAGATGATTGGCAATCGCCCTTTGCTGATTTTGGCTGTTCTCCTGCTAGTAACTGGAGTGCAGTTGTTTTGCTTCGGTCTTCTGGCAGAATTGCTCATGCGTACCTACCATGAATCCCAAGGAAGGCCTATATATCGCGTGCGAGAAGTAGTAGCAAAAAATGTTAAGTAACGTAACAATAGTCATAGAGCATGGGGCATGGGGCATGGGGCATTGGGCATGAGTAAACAGTCAAGAGTAAATATTGTTTTATTCCTAACTCCTAACTCCTAACTCCTAACTCTTGTACAGACGCGATTAATCGCGTCTCTTTTGACAAAAACCTCGTTAACTTGCATCTACTTTGAAAGCATTTAATACCTTTGACGCCGAACTGCGACGCAACCTGCTGATTTTATTTACGGCAGGTTTATTATTCTGGTCGAGCGTATCTTTGCTCTTACCAACCCTACCGCTTTACATCGATCATGTGGGCGCAAGCAAACAAGAAATTGGGATTGTCATGGGCAGTTTCGCCATTGGCTTGTTGCTATCTCGCCCGATGCTGGGACGATTAGCCGATGAACGTGGTCGAAAAATTTCCTTATTGATTGGTACGATAGTAGCTGCGATCGCACCCTTTGGTTACTTGGCAACCCAATCTCTTGGGTTATTAATCTTAGTGCGGATTTTTCACGGTATTAGTATTGCCGCTTTTACCACTGGCTACAGTGCCTTAATCGCAGATTTAGCTCCCACTGAAACTCGTGGCGAAATCATTGGTTACATGACCTTAGCAACTCCCCTTGGTTTAGCAATTGGCCCCGCCTTGGGTGGGTATTTGGAAGCTACAAGTGGTTATGGGATATTATTTCTCTTCTGTGCCGAATTGGGTTTTGTTGCTCTGTTGGGGATTGTACAAGTCACGAATCCGCCAGTGCAGTCACAGAAGCAAACTGAGGGAAATAATCGCAACTTTTGGCAAATTTTGAGCAGTCCATCGGTGAGAGTTCCAACGATAGTTATGTTACTAGTTGGTTTGTCTCTCGGTGCTGTCCATACCTTTGTGTCGTTATTCCTCAAATCCACTGATGTGGACTTCAATGGCGGACTGTTTTTTACAGCTGCGGCAATTTCTAGTTTTAGTATCAGAGTGTTTGCTGGTAAAGCAAGCGATCGCTTTGGTCGTGGTTTATTTATCACGTTTGGTATTTTTTGCTACATTTTATCGTTAATACTGCTGTGGCAGGCTCACACCGCAATGTTTTTCTTACTGGCTGCGATCGCTGAAGGTGCTGGTAGTGGTACACTAATCTCCATGATCGTTACGATGATGGCAGACCGCTCACTGCCACAAGAACGGGGGCAAATTTTTGGTCTATGCGTAGCTGGACTTGATCTGGGAATTGCGATCGCTGCTCCTCTTCTGGGTGCGATCGCAGAACTTGTAGGCTACCGCGATATGTTTGGCTACGGTGCTGTGATCACTTCTTTAGCACTTGTCCTTTTCCTCACCCAGTCGAGCAAAAACCTATCCAACTCCCTGCGCTTTGCACTAGGTCGCGCTCCAGATGCATACGCCTTGAGCATCCTAAAAGTTAGGAGCGAGGAACTTTAATTCCTCACTCCTAACTTTCAACTCTTAAAAACGGGCGAGGAGGGATTCGAACCCCCGACACCGTGGTCCGTAGCCACGTGCTCTAGTCCACTGAGCTACACGCCCTCACCGACAATCTATATTAACACGTTCTAACTAAATGGTGCAAGATAATTTTTCATCTAATTTTCCCAACTTAACCCATCTAGATCAACACGGACAAGCGCAGATGGTAGATGTGTCTGATAAAGCACCCAGCGTCCGCCAAGCAGTAGCCGCGGCCAATGTGCGAATGCTGCCAGCAACCTTCGCCGCCATTCAAGCCGGAAATGTCCCAAAAGGCGATGTGTTGGCAACTGCAAGATTGGCTGGGATTATGGCAGCCAAGCAAACAGCCGCTTTAATTCCTCTGTGTCATCCGTTGCCTTTGCAAAAAATCGCAGTCGAAATTATACCCGAACCACAACTACCTGGTTATCAAATTCAAGCCACAGTCAAAACTAAAGCTGAAACTGGTGTCGAGATGGAAGCCTTAACTGCCGTTTCCGTGGCTGCCCTGACTTTATACGATATGGCAAAAGCCTTAGAAAAGTCGATTCAAATTGAATCAATTCGTTTAATAAGTAAGAGTGGTGGGAAATCAGGAGATTATTCCCCGCCAGAGGAATAGGCCTGTGAGAAGACATTGCCTTCACAAATCAAAGAAAGATAGAAATTTTCTACCCAAAGGATGATTTAAATAGTTATGTCAACTGATACACATGAATTAATACTAAATTGTCTTCGCTTATTATTCTGAGCAAAGCAAAAAATATTACCAAACGTTTTAATACATTATGTTTAGCTCAGAATGAAAGAGTGCTATTTGGTATAAATTCTAATTGTGTGTACTAACTTTACTTGACTATGGTCTAGGACTGTTATGCATTAAGAAAAAGCATCATTTGTTTTGTACAGTGCGTAATTAGTAGTAACCAAGGCATAAGAGATTACCCGCAATTAGAAAAGCATCGATAGTGATGAATCTCAAATTATTCTTTTCTCCTCAATTATCAGGGAGTAAATTATGACTAGTGCAACTAAATCTGGTCGGCAGATAATTACATTGCTCAAGCTTGAAGATTTGCGAGTAACTGAAGGTGAGCCACCTAAGTCTACAATTGGTTACTTATCTCCGAACTTAGGAACATTTACGCTGAATGGAGAAGGCTCAACAGATGGCAATGCAAATTTCGTGTGGTATCACGGTGATAGTCTTGTTGTAGATTGGCATCATGATTCCCTGAAGTATCGTGAAACCCGCCAGTCTAATTCACCAGGTGGCAACAACATTAAGTACTGGGTGTACGATGTGGTTGACCAAAACGGTGATTTAGGTGAACCAAATGTAAAAATACTATTTGCACAACAGCGCACCAACAGCTTTGACGCATCCGATAGCGATGAGGGATACAGAATCTTTTACTCTGTTCATGAACATATTCATCTATGGGCTTGGAATGCAACCACCTTTGGTGGTCATCATCACCATAATGGTCATGATCACGATCACTGATTTTAGCTGATGACTGTAAGGGGATGCGTTCGTGCAGCATCCATGTTGAACTAAGTTGCTCTGGTGACGGGGCCGCTTAGTTCAACATTATTACTACAAACACTTCTGTTACAGCAGATACTAAAAATGCTCCCAAAAGCTCGAAACTCAGAAAAAAGATTCAGTAATCTTCTCCCTCACTCCCTCATCCCCACTGCCCAGTTATGGAAGATTATCAGGATCAATGCCGAGATTACGCAAATATGCTGCTAACTGTTCAGCGCGTTGACGTTCTTGTTCTAGCAATAACTCAGCCTGTTCTGCCCGTTGATTGAGTTCCAGAGAATTCAAAAATCTCTGTCCATCTGGACGATAAATTACTAACTCTCCAAGGCCCGTTTGAAATCTAATTCCTAAGCGGGGACTAAGCCAACCATCAATTTGCCATAGTTTATTCAAATGATTGTTTTGCCGCAACCAGCCATCTAGTTGAAAACTTTCAGGGTCATATAAATAGTATTCTTCAACACCATAAGTATCGTAAAACTCCAGCTTACGTTCCATTTCCTTGGTATCATTACTATAAGAAAGAATCTCAAAGACTACTTGCGGTGGAATATTATCTTCTTGCCACTGACGATAAGAACGACGTTTTCCCTTTGGTCTACCGAAGACAACCATCACATCAGGTGCAGTCGGTGTAATCAGCCGAGAACGGACGGGATACCAAAGTAAATCTCCCGCAATCAAAATATTGTCATCATTAGCAAACAGAATCTCTAAATTCTCCTTAATCAGGACAATCCAACGATATTGTTCTGTATTGTCTGCCATTGGTTTGCCGTCACTATCTGGATAGAGGAGATCGGGGTCTATTTGCTCAAAGATCGTCATTTGATTTAACCCAGTGGCTCTTGACTTCCAACTCAATTATGACTGGTTGTAGAGGTCTAATAGTAACCACTGCCCCAAAAACCTTAGAATGAATAGGGTGTATTTAAATCTGTAACAAATATTTATGCCTCCTCGTTGGCCTCGCAAACCCGATCGCAAAGACCCTGATTACCGCAAGATCGATGACCGGATGAATTTTGCCGTGCATGTAGCGATCGCTGCTACTATCAATTCTGGCTTGTGGTTTTTCCACATTTTGAAAGGCACTACTTGGGAGTGGCTGCCTTGGGTGACTTTAAGTTGGACAGGAATATTGTTAGTGCATCTGATTTATATTAGTGCGATCGCTAACTACACTGAAACTCCCTCAAAATCCACCTGAAGATGGATTACTCATGCTGGGGCGATTGTAACCTCTGGTAGTAGGATTAGGCTGTTAATTGAGCCATAATGTAAAAAAGGCTGAGATTTCGCACTTTTTCTTAATGTAGGGTTATTTTTATGGCTAAGACTAACACCACAGAACTACTAGAAGCCCTAGCAGCTGAAATTGGCGAAAACGTCTACATAGACGTTGCTAAATGGCATCTATATTTATCTAATGCCAAACTGCATACAGTTGTTGCCGAACAACTGTATCCCTTAATTACTTCCAACGCTGTAAACGAAGACCGAGTTTTACAAGTCCTGGGATCGATTCCAATAAAAATTGGCGGCGGGAAACGTGAAATTCCTTTAATCGATTTACTACCTCTGCAATGCCAGGTCAGTTTAGTAGATATTTTGGAAAAATATCAACGTGATTTCTAGTCGCTAAAAGCAAGATTGAATTAGTTGGACAATTTTATTAATCAGCATTTCCTGATTCGATTTTAGCTTCTGAATTAGGTGTATCTTTGCTGCGTCTATTTTATAAAAATGAACTCCACAGATACACACACATCAATCTCGTGTAATTTATGTGTGGATATCTGATAAAAATTTCCTTTAACAATTAAGGAATCTCCGCGTTCAAAATCGGTTGATATTTGAGCGAGTTTATATTGAGACTCGCTTTGAACATTCATGCAAACTCATTGAGGCAATTTCTATGCTTTTACAAGTCAAAGATAGTGGCGAATTGGTAAAAATTCTTGAGATTCAGGAATTAATTGACCCCAGTAATGATGTTGTTCACGCAAAAGACCAAGAAGGTCAAGAAGAACAGCAACCTGAAAGTTTTAAAAAAGAAAATCTCGTTTTTCCTTCAGGTGAAGTTTTACCACGCTGTTGGTTAGATGCCGATTATAGACACGACAACGGTTAACTAGAAGATCCCCGACTTCTTTGAGAAGTCGGGGATCTGATTTTTTATGCTTTTTCTTCTACCATCACCGTTTCATTCTGCTGAGAATTGGGGAAAAATGTCTTAACAATCCAGTCAGTCAAGATGTGAGACAGTAATCCCATAGGGCCAGCAAACAAACACAGTGCAAGGGAGTGAATTGTCCAAACGCCTGTTTTTTGCCCTTCCCAATAAATCCAGCGGCCGACGAATAAATCCATTACTAAAAAATGAATCCAACCCGTTGCAGCAGCCGTTTCATCTGTAAAAAACCGCGCAATATCAGCTAATTGGGGATTCGATAAAGCTTGGGCATTTTCTGGAGTAATGCTATTGATAAACAAATACAAATATGATGAAGCCAACAGCACAAAGGGCAAATATGATGACATGATCTGCCTTGTAACTTTCCAATTTGGCAATAAAATCATCAACGCCCAAAAAGGCAATACGAAAAGGTTAGCAACATTAAATAGTTGTGAGATGGCCATACTTTTGTAAAGTGAAGAATTTTTGTTTTGAATTAACTAATTATTCATAACTAGTAACTCTCAGGAGAAAGATCCCCGACTTCTTAAATAAGTCGGGGATCTGGGTATAATTATAAAGCTACAAGTTGTGATTCAATTTCTGAAGATTTCAAATCACGACCGATAAAAACTAAGCGCGTTTGCCTGGACTCTTCGGGTTTCCAGGGGCGATCGTAAAATTTATCAAATCGAGTTCCCACGCCTTGCATCACTAAACGCATAGATTTATTTGGTACTGCCACAAAGCCTTTAATCCGGTAAATTTCTTGTTCTTGTGCTAATTTTTCCAACTGCTGTTGCAGCTTTTCTGGGTCAAATGTACGATCCAAAATTAAATTAGTTGAGATAATTTCTTCGTCGTGATTGTGGTCTTCTTCGGTATCGTGATGACTAGGACGAGAATCTAAATTGTCTTCCACTGCGGCTTGGAATCCTAATAATATAGATGCGTCTAGTTGAGAACGTAGGCGTAGCCCGCCGGAGGCATCGCTCTCGACAATTTTCACCACTCTGGGCAATTCTTGCTTAATCAATTCCTCAACTCTGGCTTTTGTCTCAGTATCTACCAAGTCAATTTTATTTAACACTACCAAGTCTGCACAAGCAAGTTGGTCTTCAAACAATTCTTGCAAGGGTGTTTCGTGTTCTAGACTATCATCTGCTTGGCGCTGGGCTGCGATCGCCTCTGGATCACTAGCAAATGTCCCCGCCGCTACCGCCGCGCAATCTACCACGGTAATTACCGCATCCACAGTAGCGGCGTTGCGAATTTCTTGCCAGCGGAAAGCTTTCACCAGTGGTTTTGGCAAGGCTAAACCAGAGGTTTCAATCAAAATACAGTCGATGCTATCTCGCCGCTTGATTAACTCTTGCATCGTCGGGTAAAACTCTTCCTGCACGGTGCAACATAAACAGCCGTTGGTTAATTCAAATATATTAGTGTCGCCCTCACCATCTTCTGGGCAAATTTGACAGGATTTTAACAATTCGCCATCAATGCCGAGTTCGCCAAATTCATTGACTAAAACAGCAATGCGGCGTCCTTGGTTGTTTTGTAGCAAGTGGCGAATTAGGCTGGTTTTTCCACTACCTAAGAAGCCTGTAATTACTGTGACAGGAATTTTCGTAGCCATATTTTTGCCTGATTTACTCAGTATGGTAAGTTTTACAGATTACAAACTTAAATACTGAGATTAAGCTTGGTGTGAAGATTGACTTAGTTATTTTACAGCTATTTCCAGGTAAATAGACCTGCGGCGTAGGGGTACAGGCCTATTTGGTACAGCAATTTAATACGGGGCAAAATTTAACCCATCTCTGATGAAATGGGTTAGGAAGATAGGTGATGCTGAATTATGCCTACATTGCATCCACCAATTCAAAACGTATCCGTTTACCAACCACTCTGGCAGCACGCTCAATGGTGTCTAGGGATACAGATGAGTTATTGGGGTCTAACAGCCGATCAAGAGATGATCTGCTAGTGTTCATCTCTTTTGCCATTGCTGCCTTATTCAACTTTTTTTCTTCCATTGCTTTGCTAATCTGCCATGCAATAACACGTTTAGCAGCAATCAGGTTAATTTCTTCAAGTGTCCCTTCTTCTTCAAGAAGGTCATCAAGAGACGAACCAACATATGGATTTTTGTTCATCTTTGCGCCTCCAGTTTTTGCTTGCGTTCTAAGGCTAACTCCAATTCTTTTTGTGGAGTTTTCTGAGTTTTTTTGATAAACCCATTAAGAAGAATCATTTTTTCGCCATAAATGCAAAACAACACACGAGCTTTTCGACCTTGAGGTAAATTTGTACGTACCTCAAATAGCCCTTTACCCATTGGACGGCAAGTTGGCATCCCAATTGGCCATCCAATTTCTACTGTTTTAATATCAGCACCAATTAATTTTCGGTCTTCTTTGTCTAAGTCCTTTAACCAATCACGAACAGGTTCTGTACCATTTTCATTTTGATAGAACTGTGCAGGAATTCGTTTTTCTTCCATCTATATCAAATTTCTCTAAAAATACATAAACCTGCAAAAGCACATATTGTAGCTTTACAGAGCTATGTTTAATTAGATTAATTTGACATCACATTACTTTTGTACCTTTTTTGGTACTAATAGTCAACAGTAGACATAAGTTACTTTTCACCTATTTACTCTAAGGGCGATCGCCCCAATCCCCAACAGCCAATGCGGTCAAGCCAGGGTCGATGGAGTCAGCAGTAGGGGGGGTAGAAGCGATCACTCATTGCCCTACCTAAGATAAACCCATAAGTGCGATCGCGTGCATCCGCCCTCTTCAACTCTGCTATAAGTTGAAAATTTATGCAAAACCCCAAAAAATTGGTGTTGATAAATCCTAACTATTAAACATAATTGAGGGGCAATCTCCCCATGCTTGCTTTCACCAATAGAAAGCAGTCACAAGGCTATTGCCCCTAAATATTTTGAGCGTTGATCGCTCTTTCTCCAGAAACACCTATGAATTATCCTTCATCAGGCTATCTGAACTTATAACTCCACACACCATACTCCGCAATCTCAACAGACTTACTCAGCTGTGACGAGTTCAGTACTGCCGCGTGTACGACGCCGTGTGAGGCTATTGTAAAGCATTACGCCGATCGCCTTGATCAAATTGCCTTCTAATTCTTGGAACATCTTCATGTTCGTGCCAAAGGCAGCGTTAGCTTCATCAACGATGCGATCGGTTGTCGCCTCGTCAAGGGGTAATTCATCCAAATTTTGCCGATATTTTGCTTTGAATGCCTTCTCATCAGGAATTTCTGGAAACTCATAAAAGGCTGTTCCTTGGCCATCAGACAAATTCATCGCCGTTACAGCAATGTTTTTGAGAATTTGTCCCCCAGATAAGTCACCCAAGTAACGAGTATATGAATGAGCTATTAACAGTTCTGGTTCTGTGGCAGATATTTCTCGGATACGCTTTACATAAGCTTCACCTGCGGGAGATAGCTTGATTTGCTCTCTCCAGTTAGCACCAAAGTAATAACTCAGGTCTTGCTCTAAGGTATACTTGCGATTTAGCTGAGGAAAGTTAATTTTAGAAAGAATTGGGTGCTGGCGATGCTTTTCCATTTCCTCTTCCATCGCTGAGTAGACGAAGTAGAAATTAGCAACTAGTTTCCGGTAAGAGTTTTTCTCGACTACTCCTCTTAAAAAGCACTTGACAAAACCTACATTTTCTGCCATTGTGTGGGCTTTCTTAGTGCCTACACGTAATTTGGTTGCTAAATTGCTGCTCATGCTAAATTTCCCAACTTTAAAAAGTTAACTGCCGGAGTTTTAAATTCAGTAACGGCTAAAAAAGCCATTAAAACGTTACCTTAAAACTATTTGATGAGAATTTATATTAAAATTTTTTAAGTTGCCATATTTTTGTAGCTTTTTACACAATCCTGGTTCTGGAGGGATATAACTTTACATTCTGCTGTTTTGGTTTTTTGTGGTTATTTGGCTAAATTTTGCTTTTATCCTCAGTTTTGCTGAAAAACACGTGCGACAAAGGAAAGTAATAATTATTACTAGCGAACAGAGTTAGTAGCATTGCAAAGTGTGAACTAATACAGATAAAAATCAAGACCAAGGTAGAGGGCATAAAAGGAATAATCAGCTAAGATGTGAACACTTTACTGAGAACGCAAAAACCAATACTAACTTCATGAAAAATTTACAATTCAAGAAGCCAAGTATAAGTATTGTTACGTAGAGAAGGCAGTTCTAGAATGAATTTGTAAAAAATTGCTGAAATAAAGTTTTAAGTGCTATTTTGCAGTGTGATTGTGTGGAGTGTTTAAAAATATGGTTTCATCTATAACTAGGACACCGGGCATCTCTGGGGGTTCTGCTTCCGAAGTTGATGCATCATTGGGTAAAGAGATTGAGAGCAGTTTTGCACTAAATTTAATCCCCTTACCAGCAAATGCCTTGTTTGGTACAGATGGTATTCGCGGACGAGTCGGAGAATTATTAAGTGCGCCTCTAGCATTGCAAGTTGGTTTTTGGACAGGTATTGTTTTACGTAACCATGCTACTCAAATAGGGCCAGTCATTCTCGGACAGGATTCTAGAAACTCCAGCGATATGCTGGCAATGGCTTTGAGTGCAGGTTTAACAGCAGCAGGATTAGAGGTCTGGCATTTGGGATTATGTCCCACTCCTTGCATTGCTTATCTCACCAGCATCAGTGATGCCATCGGCGGAGTGATGATTTCTGCCAGCCACAATCCGCCAGAAGACAATGGGATTAAGATTTTTGGTGGGAATGGTGGGAAGTTGCCGCAAATATTGCAGGCAGAAATTGAAGCAGGACTGCGTGGCAAAATATCACCGATTGCTAAAGTTAGTAATTACGGACGGCATCACTCACGTTTTGAGTTAGTGGGGCATTATAGCTCGGCGTTGAAAACACCCTTGAACGGTGCTCTAAATCTTCAGGGAATGAAGATTGTTTTAGACTTGGCATGGGGAGCAGCAGTCGGGTTAGCACCATCAGTATTTACAGAAATGGGGGCAGAGGTAATCTGCTTGCATAACGAAGCAAATGGCGATCGCATTAATGTTAACTGCGGTTCTACTCATCTAGATATTCTTGCAGCCACAGTCCAAGAACATAACGCCGACATCGGCTTTGCCTTTGATGGGGATGCCGATCGCGTCTTAGCAGTAGACAATACTGGCAGGCAAGTTAACGGCGATTACATTCTCTACTTGTGGGGACGCCACTTACAGCAGAACCAACAATTGCCAGACAACCTAATTGTATCTACAGTCATGGCTAACTTAGGCTTTGAGAAAGCTTGGCAACAAATTGGGGGTAAGTTGATTCGCACCGCAGTCGGCGACCAATATGTGCAAGCCGAAATGTTGCGGACTGGGGGAATGTTAGGTGGCGAACAATCAGGTCATATTCTTTGCCGTCATTATGCTGTTACTGGAGATGGCTTGTTAACAGCATTACATATAGCAGCTTTGGTGAAAGAGGCGGGTGTTCCCTTGAGCGAATTAGTAGAGCAAAGCTTCCAGACGTACCCGCAACTGTTGCGGAACGTGCGAGTTGTAGATCGCGATCGCCGTTTGGGATGGCAAGATTGCCAACCTGTGCAACAAGCGATCGCTCTTGCTGAAGCTGCAATGGGTGATTCCGGCAGAATTTTGGTTCGCGCCTCTGGTACAGAACCAGTGATCAGGGTTATGGTGGAAGCAGCCGATGCTGAACTTACTAACTACTGGACAAATGAATTAGTTTCAAAAATCCAGAAACACATAGCAATCTAAGTTACTGTTAACTGTTAACTGTTGACGGTTAACGGTTATCAGTCATCAGCCTTCATGTAAATGTTCAAGTTAAATGCATAACAGCTTATCTCACTTTTCAAAAGTGGAACTTTTTCTTTGTCACAGCTTTTGTAAATTAACCAGCTTTGGTGATTTGCGGAAGATGTAGTATTTTAATTTGCACTTTTAAGTTTTAAGTATGTTGTAAACCTCTTTTCTAACAAGGAAAGAGGTATGTGTCTATTTTATCTTGAGTTATTTTTATAAGGTAATATAGGAATCCGGTTTGATTTCTGAAAATCTACGTAGGATGTGTTAGCGACAGCGTAACGCATCAAACCCTTGATAATAGTGCGTTACGAACTCCGTTCTAACACAACGCCAGTTGCTACAACGGATAGCGCAGCGTATACCCTTCTCTACGAGAGGCTGCGCCAACGGGATGCTTCGCTTAGAGCGAGTACTCGAGCGTCGGGAACCTCCCTTCGGGTTCATCAGTCGCCTACGGCGGGAAACCCGCCTACAGCGCTGGATTCACCGCAACGCACTGGCTCCTCTACAATACCTAATTCCGTTCAAAAATCAAATAGTAATCCTATAATATGCTTGTTTTTGTTATCCCACTTAAAAGTCCGCAAGTTTCCAATTCTTGGGAGCGTGTCACCCAATCATTTGAAAGATGCATCAAATCAATTTGCAATCAAACCTCTCCTGATTTTCACGCTATTGTCGTTTGCCATGAACAGCCAACAATAGAATTTAATCATCCCCAGATTACGTACATTACAGTTGACTTTCCTGCTCCCAACGAGACAGACCCTATAGCTAGAGGAGACACAGATAAAGGGCGAAAAATATTGAAGGGATTAATGTATGCTCGGAAATTTTCTCCAACTCACACTATGGCAGTTGATGCAGATGATTGCATTAGTAAAAACTTAGCCGAATTTATTAAGCAATATCCTAACTCTAATGGATGGTTTATCAATAAAGGTTATAAATATAAAGAAGGTAGTAAATATATATATATTAAAAGAAAAAACTTCTACTCAATGTGCGGCACATCTAATATTATCCGATATGATTTAAATTTCTTACCAGAAAATGCAGAATATAATCGGGGTTATGGATACTACAAATATTATATAGATCACGGTAAAGTCAAAGGCGTATTAGAAAGCAAAGCTCAACCTATTGAACCATTACCATTCCCTGGAGCAGTTTACATCGTAGAAACAGGAGAAAATCTTTTTTATGGTTCAATGAAGTTAAACTTCAATATTTTCGATCGAAAATCCCTAACTCAATCACTTAAGGATGAATTTGGCTTGTACACGCTCTAGCCATTCTAATCCATTTGTATGTAAGCTATAGATTGTTTTTTAAGGCTGATAGGCTACAGCGCCACTATGCCGAAATTCAAGTCAAAAAATAAAAAATCGAAAAAACAGGCTGAAAAAGAAACTCCTACTCTTAGCCTCAAAGAACAGTTAGCCCAAAAGCGTAAAGCAGCCCAAGCACGTAAAGAACTCATTAGCTTACTCACCACCGCCATCTTTGGCAGTGTCTTAGTTGGCATCCTACTTTTTTTCGTAGGTGGAATTAAAGTGGCAGTCCCTGGCGTATTAGGGATATTCGTTATATCCCTTTCCTACAAATACCCGCGCCAAGCCCTATATGCCTTCATCATTTACGTACCTATTGGGGGTACTATCACCTACTACTTGGGCAATAGTCCCATACTCCAATTAGCTAAAGATGCCTTTTATATTCCAGCCCTAATTGGACTTTGGCAGACTTGTCGTAAGCAGAGGCTACCCCTAATTATTCCCCAAGGCATTAAAATTCCACTTTATATTGTCTTGGGTTGCAGTCTGCTAACGCTGTTGTTTATCAATGGTGGCCAGCAGTTTAACCCGCCTAGTGTGGGATTATTGGAAAAAGTAGAGAAAGAAATACCCTTAGGAATGGGCATTCTGGGACTGAAAGTGTTTTTAGGGTATGTCCCTCTGCTTGGTTGTGCTTACTATTTAATTCGTGATAAGCGGGATTTTCTATTTTTATCGCGCCTCCAGATTCTCCTCATACTGGTTTGCTGTGTGCTGGGATTTATTCAATACCTATTACTACTCACTGGTGTATGTCAAGGCACTAGAGGTCTTGAAGGAAATGCCCTATTTGTCACATCACTAGAAGCCCGGTGTTATTTTGGTGGAGCGCTCTTATATAGTCCCGAAGAAGGAGTTATTCGTCTACCAGGGACATTTGTAGCTCCTTGGCAGTGGGCATGGTTCTTAATTTCCAGCACCTTTTTTACCTTTGCCACTGGCTTCACCGACCCATCCCCAATATGGCGACTGATTAGTTTAGGTTCTTTAGTGGCAGTCTTTATCAATGCTGTAATTTCTGGACAGAGAATCGCCTTAGCTTTAGTACCAATCTGCTTCGGGATTTTGCTATTGCTCACTGGTCAACTTGGCAACCTTAAACGATTTATCCCCATCGGGATAGGACTTGCACTAGTTCTGGGAATAGCAATGGTGACTAACCCTGATGTCGTGCAACAAAGAACCGAGAGTTTTACAGGTCGATGGGAGGCTTCACCACCTCAAGATTTTATCGTCCAGCAATTTGAAGAGAATTGGGAAAGCGTAGATGGGCCCTTGGGAAGTGGCTTAGGTCGAGCAACTAACTCTGCCCGTACAATGGGTAAAACTAAGCTTGTGGAAACCTACTACCCCAAAGTACTTTATGAAGTTGGAATTATTGGAGTGCTAGCTTTTCTGGGTTTAGTCACTAGTTTAACAATTATTGGTTTTAAAACCTATCGCTCCATAAAGAACCGTAATTTCCGTAGTTACGGAGCAGCTTTGTGGGTGTTTATATTGTTTATTAGCTACAACACCTATTACTATCCTCTGGATGTTGATCCTGTTGCTGTCTATTATTGGTTTTTTGCGGGAGTTCTTTTTAAATTGCCAGAACTGGAGAAACAAGATATAGAAGATGCCAACCCTCAGCAAAAAAACAAGAAAAAACGTCTAAAAACAATTTAAATCAAAGAAAATAAGTAAAATTATTTAATAAAAATTATGAATAATTGGCCCTTAATTACTGTAGTTATCCCTACCTATGGGCGAGAGGAAGCGCTACGAGATAGCATTGTCGATGTCCTGAAACAAGACTATCCAAATTTTGAAGTTTTAGTGGTAGACCAAACCCCAAAACACCAACCAGAAATTCAAGCCTACCTAGAAGAGATGGCGGAGGCAGGTAAAATTAAATGGTTGCGTTTAGATTGGGCCAGTTTGCCAGGGGCACGGAATTATGCTGTGCGTCGGTCTTCTGGTGAAATCATATTATTTATTGATGATGATGTTCAGCTAACCCCAGAATTGTTAGCAGCCCATGCGAAAAATTATTTGCAAAATCCAGAAGTGGGGGCTGTCGCCGGACGGGTATTTGACAGAATGAAATTGGGTGATTCTGGAGGAGATTTACAGATTGAATATCTGCCTCCCCAAGCTATGGACCCAGGAATTGCTTGGTATCATATTGATTTGGTGCATACCATCAAACCCCAGCAAGTACTGACGGCGAGGGGTTGTAACATGTCATTTCGCCGCGAAATTTTTACTAAATACGGGCTAAGGTTTGATGAGAGGTTTCGCGGTAGTGCAGTGCGCGAAGAGTCAGATTTTTGTTTGCGGGTGCGACAGACGGGGTATAAGATTTGGTACGACCCAGAGGCCCATTTAGTGCATTTAGGCGAAGAAACAGGGGGTTGTCATGATATTAGTATGCGATCGCTAAAATATCAACTCACCTTTTACCACAACCATTTCCTACTAGGGCTGAAAAACCTTACTGCGACTCAAGCTTTACGCCTATACGCCCGTTTATTTGACTGTCACGTTCTCGGACGCCCACCTTGTCACAAAAGCGGTTCCCCCATCAAAGTTGCCACTCGCGCTATTTTCTACATTTTGGGTTTTTTCAAAGCCTTGGGTACTGTCATCCAATCACTATGGAACGATGGTCAAATTTACAGTCGATTGGATGAACAAGTTTAGTCATTTGTCATTTGTCATTGGTCATTGGTCATTAGTCATTAGTGAATAACAAAGGATAGATGAAAATCTTAGTTGCTAGTCACACTTATATCGTAGACCTCAACTGTGAAAAATTACGCGCTTTATCTCAACTAGAACCCGATATTGAAGTGACAGTTGTAGTCCCAAAGCGCTGGAAACCAGGCGGCGTGCAAAACAGAATTATTGAAACTGAATACCGTGATGAAGGGACATTTAAAATAGTTCCCGTTTCTAATTTCAGCCAAAATCATCAGGGACTCCTTACCTTTGGTGCTGATTTGATCTCTTTGCTAAAACAATTCCGTCCCCAAATCATCCAAGTGGAACAAGGGTCTAGGGGTCTGGCTTATACTCAAATGATTGCCTTAAATCAGCTATTAAGACTCAAGGCAAAAAATGTATTTTTTACTTGGTGGAATCTTCCCTATGAACTTAAACTACCAATTGCTTTATTAGAAAAGTATAACCTCAATCACAGCCACGGCATCATTTCTGGCAATCAAGATGGAGCAGAAGTTTTGCGACAAAGGGGATACAAAGGGTCAATTAAAGTCATGCCGCAACTGGGTGTAGATGAAAGTTTATTTACTCCCAAACCCCAGCCAGAACTAGCAGCTAAATTGGGCATTAAGAAAGAAGATTTTGTAGTAGGTTTCGTTGGGCGATTTGTGCAAGAAAAAGGTTTATTAACGCTTTTACAAGCTTTAATCACATTGAAAAATAAACCTTGGAAATTACTGCTACTAGGACGGGGGGAGTTGCAAAACGAATTAATTAAAATATCAGCAGAAAATGATATTCAAGAACGTTTAATTTTGGTAGAAAGCGTTCCCCACGACGAGGTTGCAAACTATATCAATTTAATGAGTACTTTGGTACTGCCTTCAGAAACTACTTACAACTTTAAAACTTTAACTTCTGTTGGCTGGAAAGAACAATTTGGTCATGTGTTAATTGAGGCAATGGCTTGCCAAGTGCCTGTTATTGGTTCTAATTCTGGTGAAATCCCCTATGTAATTGGTGATGCGGGTTTAATATTTCCCGAAGGTGATGTTCAAGCCCTTGCTAATTGCTTAGTTCAATTAATAGATAAACCACATTTTGCTCATACTTTGGGTGAAAATGGATATCAAAAAGCAATGATTAAATATACAAATAAAGCTTTGGCTAAACAGCAATTGGAGTTTTATAAAGAGTTAGTCATTAGTGAATAACAAATAACAAAAGGCAAATGACGACGGACAAATGACTAATGACAAAAAAATGAAAATATTACAAATTGTTCCCTCAATTTCTCTAATTTACGGTGGGCCGAGTCAAATGGTACTAGGATTATCTCCAGCATTGGTAAAAGAGGGAGTAGAAGTTACAATTCTCACAACTGATAGTAATGGTGATAATGGTCAAACACCTCTAGATATTCCCTTAAATCACCCAATTAAACAAGATTGCTATGAAATAATTTACTTTCGTTGCGCCCCATTTCGTCGTTACAAATTTTCCCTAGATTTATTAAACTGGCTAAAACGTCATGCTCACGAGTTTGATATAGCGCATATTCATGCTCTATTCTCTCCCATAAGTAGCGCTGCTGCTATTGTGTGTCGTCAGCAAAAGCTACCTTATATTTTCCGCCCTTTAGGTACTCTCGATCCGGCTGATTTACGGAAGAAAAAACAATTAAAACAGCTTTATGTTGCAATTATAGAACGTCAAAATTTAGCTGGTGCCGCAGCTATTCATTTTACCAGCGAACAAGAAGCTAAAATATCAGAAAGATTTGGCGTATCTACACCCGATTTGGTGATTCCTTTGGGTGTGATTCCCCCTCAATCCCCTCTTAAAAATGCATGTAGTCAATTAGAAATTCCAAGTGATGTACCTTTAGTGCTGTTTATGTCACGAATTGACCCGAAAAAGGGGTTGAATTTGTTGATTCCGGCGCTAGAAAAGCTGTTAGCGGTTGGCTATAAGTTTCATTTTGTCTTAGCTGGAACAAATCCCCAAGATCCAGATTACGAAAAAAAGATAATATCCCAGATTCAAAGTTCACCACTGCGATCGCACACTACAATTACTGGCTTTGTTAGTGGTGAACTCAAAGTTAGTTTACTACAAGCTGCTGATTTATTTGTCTTGCCTTCCTACTACGAAAACTTTGGGATTGCTGTAGCTGAAGCGATGGTTGCAGGTGTACCTGTAGTCATTTCTGATCAAGTACATATTTGTCAACAGATACGTGATAGTGAGTCGGGTTGGGTAGGCGCAACAGATGTCCAAGCACTGGTAGAGTTACTGCAAGAAGCTTTGCAAAATTCCGCAGAACGCCAGCGCCGGGGATTAAACGCCCAAAAATATGCCTTGGAAAATTTTAGCTGGGATGCGATCGCAAGGCAAACAATCCAAGCCTACCAAAAAATTCTTACAAACAAATGAATTTAACCCAACGCAGACAACAGCAGTTTTTGCCAAATAGGTGCTAGAACCGCTTTGACAACAATATCTGCAATCACAAAACCAATCCCAATCAATATATAAGTTTTCGGAAAGGGAGACTTAGGAACTTCGCCTCTGATGCGAGTTACTAGATTTAATCCTAAAGTAACCAAAGCCACCCTAGTTGCGATAAAGAGGAGTCATCAACAATGGGGGAATTAATGATGTTCCAAAAACATATAATCCCAATACAGGCTTATCCAGTTCCACGCCAGGAGGAAGTAATTAATGAGTATCAATCTGACTGAAAAAGAAGCTTATACTGCAATGTACGCCTTCTTAGTTGAAGTGTATGAAAGAACCCAATCAAATGACTTGGGAGGATTACTTGGGGACATGAGTACTATAGGAGATGGTGAAACTGCTGATCCTGCTGTTTGGCATGAGTGGTTACGATGCGTTGCTCAAGTCAAGCAAGGTAGAGTTGATATAGACTTACACATTCAAACCTAAGATAAGTAAGGCGGCGTGGAAATTTATAACTATAGAATTCCTATTTGATTTTTGAAATGTAAAGAAAAGCCTGTATGGAAAACATACTGCTTCAGATCATATATGTGTACTTTAGTCAATAATTTTTACCTGCCTCTCGTCCCTTATCTGAGAGCGCTGACAACCTAAAATTTTGTTTCAAACTGCTAAAGTCCGATTGGGAAATGGGGTTTTATGTCATGATGGCATACTAGAATATATATGCCTTTCTTTCTAACTACAGGGAATCTCACATGGCTCTCCGTCTAGGTGACACAGTACCCAACTTTACGCAAGCCTCAACACACGGCGACATCGATTTTTACCAATGGGCGGGTGACAGCTGGGTTGTGCTGTTCTCTCACCCTGCTGATTTTACACCTGTTTGTACAACAGAACTCGGCACAGTTGCCAAGCTCAAACCAGAATTTGACAAGCGCAATGTCAAAGCGATCGCACTCAGCGTTGATGATGTAGAATCTCACAAAGGCTGGGTGGGAGACATTGAAGAAACTCAAAGCACCACTCTTAACTACCCAATTTTGGCGGATGCAGATCGTAAGGTTTCTGACCTTTACGACATGATCCACCCCAATGCTAATGCGGCTGTGACAGTGCGATCGGTTTTTGTAATAGATCCCAACAAGAAACTCCGTCTCTCTTTCACCTATCCTCCCAGCACAGGACGCAATTTTGATGAAATTTTGCGGGTGATTGATTCTCTGCAATTGACTGATAATTACAGCGTGGCGACACCAGCTGACTGGAAAGATGGAGATGATTGTGTAATTGTCCCCTCACTGAAAGATCCAGAAGTACTAAAACAGAAATTCCCCAAAGGTTATGAGGAAATCAAACCCTATCTGCGGATGACTCCTCAGCCTAACAAATAAATCTGAAAAGGATTTCGGACAATAAAGCAAAGGCGAGGCAGCACCGTGAGCCAGTCGCTAATAGCGGGTTTCCCGACTTGTATCCCTACGGGGAAGCAAGACGCGCAGCGTCTCTCCTTCTCCCAAAGAAAGGGCTACTGTGTACACACAAGTCCTCTAGAGTTGCCTCACAGGCTTTTGATCCCCCCAACCCCCCTTAAAAAGGGGGGCAAAAACCTCTCAAAATCCTCCAATTTATCGGAGGATTTAGGAGGATCTAAAACATTTTGGTTTTGTACAGAGATGTGTGTACACCGTAGGCTGTAGGGAGAAGCGACTGCCGTCGCCAAGTTATCCAAACCATATTGGAAAATCATAATTCCCGCATCTGTGCAAAAACCTGAAAACTCTTTCTCCCCCTGGCTCTTTGGTCAGTGCAAGACTTTTTGGGCTTTAACTACAGTTGAATCATCTGTGAATTCGATGCGAAAACCCAGTTTTTCACAAACTTTTTGCATACCATAATTGTCAACCAAGATATCAGCAGTGATTCTGTTTAGTTGCTCATCTCGACTAACTTGCAGTAAGCGTTGTAGTAACTCGGTTCCTATACCCTGGCACTGATAGCGATCGCTGACAATCAGGGTCAAGCATACCCGTTTTGAGTAGCAAGATTAATACGAAACCTTAAAATGCTTACGGTATCGTCAAATTCGTAGACTAGACTAGAAACACAGGGTAAGAATCATTGGAATATCATGATGAGCGATCGCGACTATACATTAATCATTGACAAAAGCGGTAGTATGTCCACACCCGACCAAGCGGGTGGTAGAAGTAGATGGGAGATAGCCCAAGAGTCTACTCTCGCTTTGGCAAGAAAGGCCGAACAGTTTGACCCCGATGGCATCACCGTTTACGTGTTTTCCGGTAGATTTAAACGCTACGATGATGTTACCTCAGCCAAAGTTGCACAGATATTTCTCGAAAATGACCCTTCTGGAACGACAAACTTAGCAAGTGTACTCCAGGATGCGCTCAATAGCTACTTTAAACGCAAAACAGCCGGTCAAAGCAAGCCAAACGGAGAGACAATTTTAGTCATTACCGATGGTGAACCAGACGATCGCAAAGCTGTGTTTGAAGTGATAATTCATGCGACTCGCCAGATGGAACGTGATGAAGAATTAGGAATTTCGATCATTCAAGTAGGTTCAGATGCCCAAGCAACTAAGTTCCTGAAAGCTTTGGATGACCAGTTGCAAAGTGTCGGCGCTAAATTTGACATTTGCGATACCGTCACTTTAGACGACTTAGAAGAAATGAGCCTTGTAGATGTATTGACGAACGCAATAACTGACTAATTTTAGATTTTAAATTTTAAATTTTGGATTGAAGGATTCAAAATTTAAATCTAGTTTCAGTGCAACTAGTTTCAACTATGAAAATTCAAATCCCAAATTTCTTTTCAAGATCCTACCTTTAGGTTAACGGTTAATCTAAAATCTAAAATCCAAAATCCAAAATCCAAAATTGATTTACTCTTAATTGGAGAATTGAATAATGCTAGAAAATCGTGACTATACCTTGATTATTGACAAAAGCGGCAGCATGGCCACCCAAGATCAAAAAGGTGGTAGAAGTAGATGGCTTGCAGCCCAAGAATCTACTTTAGCTTTAGCTAGTAAGTGTGAGCAATTTGACCCAGATGGCATTACGATCTATGTATTTTCTGGTAAATTCAAGCGATACGAAAATGTGACATCCAGCAAAGTAGCGCAAATTTTCCGCGAAAATGACCCCTCTGGTACAACTGACTTGGCAGGTGTGTTAAAACACGCAACTGATGATTATCTTCAACGCAAAGCAGCCGGAAAAACCAAGCCAAATGGTGAAACAATTTTAGTGGTTACTGATGGTGAACCGGACGATCGCAAAGCAGTCATGAGGGTAATTATTGAAGCTTCTCGCCGTATTGATAAAGATGAAGAATTAGCCATTTCCTTCATTCAAGTCGGCACAGATCAGCAAGCTACCCGCTTTCTCAAAGTCTTAGACGATGAACTCCAAAGTGCTGGTGCTAAATTTGATATTTGTGACACAATTACTATGGAAGATATGGAAGATTTGAGTCTATCAGAAGTGCTACTGAATGCCATTAATGATTAGTACCGCAAGGCGTAAATAAAGCTACCATTTTAAAACTTGCAAAAGTCTTGATATACAAAATTTTTGACTTTTGACTTTTAACTTTTGACTTCCGCCTTGCGGTACTAGCTATAAAATTTATTAGGAATTGCCAAAATGGATTCCATTGATAAGCTATTAGCTGAACTCCAAACCGAATACAAAGAAGTACAACCAGAACAGCAACAGTCAAAATCAGCTACAGCCAAACCTTTTATCACACCATCACCAAAGTCGGCATCTTTTATAGATAACCTTTTGGCAGAAGTTCAGGCTGATTTTGCCGAAGAGGATGCTGCTATTGAATTAAAAAAACAGCAAGAACTAGAACAGGAACGAATTCGACAAGAACAACTCAAAGCCAAAAAAATAGAGGCTTTGAAAGTGCAAGCAAAAGAATGGTTAGCCAAAGTAGATCCACTTTCATCCGAAGGTCTTTGGTTTGAAAGGTTTGCTGAAAGTTACTCCTCAAAATTAGAGGCAGCAATTGAATATTTACGAAACAACGAATAAATTTAAAATTCAAACATAAATCTGCTACGGGACTCATATTTGATTGCTAAAAAAATTCAGTAGAACTCAAAGAGGCTTCTTGCCTATTGCCTATTCCCTATTCCGCTGAACAGCCCATTCATGCATAGCATAGAGAATTGGTTGCAAAGTTTCTCCTAAAGGCGTCAGTGAATATTCTACCTTGGGCGGAATTTGGGGATAAACTTCTCGATGAATAATGCCGTCTTCCTCCATTTCTCTGAGTTGCTGGGTTAGCATCTTTTGTGTAACTCCAGGTAAAGCCCGTTGCAACTCACCAAACCGTTTTACGCCAGTCATTAATTCTCTAATAATCAAAACTTTCCAGCGTCCGCCAATTACCTTTAAGGTAGTTTCTACTTCACAAGTAAGCCTGAGATGGTTTTCTGCTTCAGCTTTCATAGTTAGTTTTGTTAATTTGAAGAAGGCAAGAGACAGACCTCCTGCCTTTCAAGCTAGATGTTGAATTTTCTCAATTCTTTGAACATTAGATACTCAAGGATATCTATAATTATGACGTAGCTACCAACTCTGAATCGATTTCCGACGGCGCACTATCCTGGACTAGCGATCGCGTTTCACCGTTACGCTGGAGTATACCACCAACCATTGCTAACAAGGCGTTTACCTTGCGGGTTCGCCACATATCTACAAGTTTTTGCACTTCAGTAAAAATTCCCGCTGACAATTGGAAGGTTACAATTCTTATTATGTCAACGATTAACAAATATATCTTTTCATTTTGATAGTATCATCCCACAGAGGTAATGCAGGTGAGCTTGGATGGAGACATTAACTAAATCAGTACGATTTTGGCTTTGTGCAACTATCCTAATTTTGGGTTTGTTCGGCTGCGATCGCTTTATCGGTACTTCTGGAGAACCAGTTGAGCGAGTCAGCGATGGCGATACTATAGTAGTTAAAGATACTAACGGCAAAAATCTTACCGTGCGTTTTGCTTGTGTAGATGCACCAGAAATAGCTCATACTAATAAAGAAAAGCAGAGTAAACGCAGTAGCGATCGCAATCAATTTACTTGGGGTGTAAAAGCCCAAGAACGGGTGCAACAACTAGTACAACAAGGAGGCGATCGCGTGACTTTGAATATCACCGATAGCGATCGCTATGGACGCAAAGTTGCCGAAATTCATTTACAAAATGGCACTTTTGTGCAACAGGTATTGTTGCAAGAAGGATTAGCAAAAGTGTATCGTCCCTATTTAAACAAATGCCCTAGCAAAGACTTAGTTCAACAAGCCGAAGCTGAGGCCAAGCAACAACGGCTTGGTGTTTGGAGTGATGCTAAATTTGTTAATCCTTGGGAATATCGCAGCTTATATAAGAAGTAAAACAGGAGTCAGAAGTCAGAATTCAGAATTAGTGAATACTCTACCCGTCCCCTACTCTTCTCCCCAAGTTTGCAGTTGTAAATAAACTAGTACGAGCGTCACTGCTAATAACACCGTCGCTGCTGCTGCTGCATAACCAAAATCAAATTGAGCAAAAGCCTCTTGGTAAATGTAATAAACCAGCAAATTAGTCGAATTTAGTGGGCCACCGCCAGTCATCACATAAACTTGCTCAAAACTCCGCAATGTAAAAATCGCGGTAGTGATGATTGCAAATATGACAGTAGGGCGCAATCCAGGCAGAGTAATATACCAAAATTGTTGCCAAGCATTTGCTCCGTCTAAATCTGCTGCTTCATAACGACTGGGAGGAATTGCTTGCAACCCTGCTAAAAAAACTACCATATTGAAACCGAGTTGTTTCCAAATACTCATTAAAATAAGTACCGGCATTGCCCAAAATGTGTCTCCTAGCCAGGGTATGTCTGGAATACCGAAAAAATCTAAAAGTCCGTTAACTGGCCCTGATGTTTGAAACAGCCAGCGAAATCCTAACCCGGCTGCCACAAGTGAGATAATTGAAGGCAAAAAATAGGCACTTCGCAGGATGCCCCGCAAGGGAATGGAGCGGTTTAATAACACTGCCAATCCCAACGAAATAACTAAGCTGGGAATGATGGTAGCAACAGTAAAATAAAAGGTGTTACCCAGAACTTGCCAGAAGTCGGGGTTGAGTAGCAAGCGCGTATAGTTTTTTAAGCCTATCCAATAAATACCTTTTAAGGTGAAACTACCAGCGGTGAAACTGAGATAAAACAAATAGGCGATCGGCCAAATGATAAAAACGCCTAGTAAAATTAATGCTGGTGTGAGAAAAATCCAGGCAGCTACTGTATCATTATCCAACCACGACTTAGTAGATTTTTTTTGCATCTATAATTTTCCCTCTTAGCTGTTATAACCTTCCGCCCTGATTCTACCCTGAGCTTGATTTCTCCCAGCATTAGCGATCGCCGACAATTCGCCCCTTTAAAGCGATCGCTTGGGGTTTGCTTTTGGTTAATAATTATCTCTACTTGGAGTCTTTACTTAAACATCGCTATTTTTCTGCAAACTCAAGCCAATCCCAAATGCAATTTTAACGCTGCATCAATTAGTACCATCATCTCTTTGTTTAAACTACCTAATACTTCACCAGTAATTCGTTGCTTAGAAATTGTTCGCACTTGCTGCGCCTGTACTTTAGAAGGCTTCGTTAAACCACTAATCTCTGCATTAAGCAGAACTTCAAAGGGATAAACACGGCTCACATTAGAAGTAAGCGGTAAAATTGTCACAGTGGTAGCAGCACTATTACTTATATCATTACTGACAATTAGCACTGGACGACGTTTATCCATTTCTGAACCCATCACCGGACTAAGATTTGCGTAATAAATATCACCACGTTTCATCTGTTAAACCATCTGCTATTGTCACATCCCAATCGTTATCAACTTCAGCAGACGCTTCTCGGTAAGCTACCTCTAATTCTCGGTTTCGCAACAATTCTAATGCTTCTTCAATTACTTGAGAACGAGATTTACAGCCTTTATTGAGCTTGTAGTTTTCGACAAACTCCACTAAAGACGGTGGCAAGGAAATAGAGAGTTTTTCTACATTCATCTTCCTACCGATTAGTAGTAAAAATAATTCGTACTAATATTCTAGCTGAATCTCAAAGTCTAGCAGGTGCGATCGCAATACGGTTTGCATAAGGTTTTTTGATGACATACTGATATCTTGCAAAGATAAATCGCCGTGGCGATCGCGTCTCTTGCCTTAACCGAACTCTATTAGGGCTAATTCAAAGGATCAAATTTTACCTATTTATGTCATAAAAATCTAGGCGGCTACTGTATCATTATCCAACCACGACTTAGTATATTTTTTTTGCATCTATAATTTTCCCTCTTAGCTGTTATGACCTTCCGCCCTGATTCTACCCTTAGCTTGGTTTCTCCCAGCATTAGCGATGTTTGCCAACAAGTCGCCCCTTTAAAACTGGGAATTATGGCTTCTGGGAATGGCAGCAATTTTGATGTAGTTGCTCAAGCTATCCAAGATGGGCAGCTCAATGCCCAAATTCAAGTTTTAATTTACAATAACCCCTCGGCTAAAGCAGCCGTCAGAGCAGCCAATAGAGGCGTAGAAGCTGTTTTATTGAATCACCGCAACTATCAAAGTCGAGAAGAGTTTGATGAGAACATTGTGCAGACATTGCGACGCTACGATGTGGAATGGGTGATTTTGGCAGGTTGGATGCGATTGTTAACATCAGTTTTCATGGATGCCTTTCCTGATAAAATTATCAATATCCATCCTAGTTTGTTACCTAGTTTCAAGGGAATCCATGCTGTAGAACAAGCATTGGCATCTGGGGTAAAAATCACTGGTTGCACAGCGCATATAGCTTGTTTAGAAATGGACAGTGGCCCAATATTGATGCAAGCCGCAGTACCAGTGCTGCCAGATGATACAGCAGAAACACTCCATGCCAGAATTCAAATTCAGGAACATCGAATTTTACCACTAGCGATCACTCTGGCAGCATCTTCGTCAAAAACTACACTCAGCTTCACGTAAAAATACATCTAGCGGTTCTTGTTTCTATGCAACACACGGTAGGGTGTACAGATGTGCATACGTGTCAACTTAAGCTAGAAATAGCTTAACTGTTGGCTGACTCGCCCGCCCAGAAATAAATTTCAGGGCTAATAGCTAAAGTCTACTGAAGTAGACTAAAGATTTTTCGGATTATTTAGTCATCTTTAGATGACTTTCGCTATTATTCTTGGAACTTCAGTTCCTTGCGGGACATGACTTAATCAGAGTTCGCTTCAGTAGCTTGATACGCTTCTAGGAGCCTAGCATGATCGAGAGTAAATCCTACTTGCATTGCTATCTGGGCAAATAAATCAATCTCAGGCTGTTGCCAATCACGGGGGGCAGAACACTGATGTGCAACTAACAAGCCAAATAGCTGCTCATCTTTGATAATAGGTGCTACTAAATTTGCTTTGACACCAAAGGATTCCAGCAGGTTAATGTGACAATCAGCCATACCGGCCTCATAAATGTTGTTTGTTGCTACAACGCGACCAGACTGGTACTTTTCTATATAGTTTTCTGTGAAACAAGGGTCGTAAATTTTAGACCGCAAAACTTTGGGATAACCTGGAACTACTGATTCAGCAATTATAATTCCGAACCAATTAGCATAAAACGTATAAACCAATACTCTGTCAACACTTAGTGCTTTGCGAACATCTTCCACAGTGGTTTTGATGACATCCTCTTCCTTAAGCGATTGGCGAATGCTGCGGGTAATATCCACCAGTAACTGACTTCGCATACTTTCGGCTTCGATTCGTTGCAGGAGTCTTGCGTGGTCGAGAGCAAATCCCACTTGCATCGCTATTTGGCCAAATAAATCAATCTCAGATTGTTGCCAATCACGAGGTTTAGAACACTGATGTGCAATTAATAAACCAAATAGCTGTTCATCTTTAAGAATAGGGGCTACTAAATTTGCTTTCACAGCAAAGGATTCGAGTAGGCTAATCTGATAATCAGCCAAACCGGCTTCATAAATGTTGTTTATTGCCAGAACGCGACCAGACTGATAGTCTTCTACATAGCCTTGACCAAAATATAAGTCTTGGATTTCAGACCGCAAAACTTTTGGATACGTGAGAACAACTGATTCGGCAATTACAGTTCCAGAGTAATTAGCATTGAAGCTATAAACCATCACTCGATCAGTACCCAGTACTTTACGAACCTCTTCTACAGTCGTTTTCAAGACATCCTCTTCGTTGAGCGATTGGCGAATGCTGCCGATAGTATCCGCCAGCAATTGACTTTGCACATTCTCAGCCTCGATTCGTTGCACGAGCCTTGCATGGTCGAGAGCAAATCCCACTTCCATCGCTATTTGGGCACATAAATCAATCTCAGACTGTTGCCAGTCACGGGGTCTGGAGCATTGATGTGCAACTAACAAGCCAAACAACTGTTCATCTTTGAGAATGGGTGCGACCAAATTTGCTTTAATAGCGAAGGATTCAAGTAAGTTAATATGACAATCCCGCAAACCTGCTTCATAAATGTTATTCGTGGCTTGAACACGACCAGACTGATATTTTTCTACATAGTCTTGAGCAAAACATGGATCTAGGATTTCAGACCGCAAAACTTTGGGATAACCTGGAACCACTGATTCAGCAATCACAGTTCCAGACCAATCAGCGTTAAAGCTATAAACCAACACGCGGTCAGTACTTAGTGCTTTGCGAACCTCTTCCACGGTGGTTTTGATGACATCCTCTTCGTTGAGCGATTGCCGAATGCTCCGGGTAATTTCAATAAATACCTCAGCTATATCTGCCTTCGTATCAACCTCTTCTAGAAGTTTGGTGTAGTCAAGGGCAAATCCTACTTGTATAGCTATCTGAGCGAACAAATCAATCTCAGACTGCTGCCAAAAGCGAATTCTAGAACACTGATGTGCAATCAATAAACCGAATAGCTGTTTGCCTTTGAAAATAGGTGCTGCTAAATTAGATTTGACAGCAAATTGCTTGAGCAGATCAATATCACCATCACTGAGATCGGCTTTATAAATATTATCAATAGCATGGGTATAACCATTCTGGTATTTTTCTATATACCCTGCCTCGAACCCAGAGTCAGAGACTGTAAATCCTAAGATTTTCGGTAAACCAGGTGCTACTGATTCTGTGATAAAGGTTCCATTACCGTTGGAGTTGAAGCAAAAGATGCTTACGCGGTCGATGCTTAAAGCTTTACGAATTTCTTCTGAGGTAGTTTTGAGAACATCTTCTTCATTGAATGATTCTCGAACCCAGCGAGTAACTTTCATCAATAGTTGAGAGTAATCAGCTTCGGCTTCTTTCTCCTTTACCAAAACTGAAAGCAGCTCTGTAAATAAGTTTATGTTTCTCTCTAACATCACTAATTCATCTTCGTTAGCGATGAAATATTGAGTAAACTCACTGTCTGGACGTAGCTTGTTTTTGATAAGATTAGAAGTTGCAGCAGCGTTGCTGACTCGACTCATAGCTCGATTAGTCACAAAAACAGCGATCGCACCTGCTAAAATTGCTGTTCCCCCTATCCCAGTTAACAAGATTGACAATTGTCTTTGTAAAGCAAGTTCTGTTTCTGCTGGACTTTTTGCAGTCTCTTGCTTGACTTGCGGAATTTCTTTGGTAATTAAATTAATCCCGTAGGAGTAAGTAGCTATTCCAATTGCAACCACAGGAAGGACACTAATACTTAGTGCCCAAACAATTGCTTTAGTCTTTAAACTCCATTTTTGTTGCCGCAGCCTTTGTTGACGATTTCGCCTTGCTTGGTTTTGAGAAAAAGACTGATTCATAAATGAAACCTGGATTGCTGCAATTGAGAATCAAGTAAATAACCTCACCAACAAATTCTACACAAAACTTATTAAACAAGGACTGGCTTTCAGGAGTATTTTAAACCACTAATCTTCTACGTCATGCCCCATAAGGGGATTTTAGATAAAAAACAATCAATCGCTTTGGTAAGCGGGGGGAGAATAAAGATGAGTGTTGTATTTGATGCAGGAATTGAGTAATTTAATTTTTGTGATTTCCCTAACCCTTTTTTTGTCTTTTAAGCTTGACAAAAGAGAAGCTTACTACTGGGTTTCCTTACGTTCGCATAGCGGCACGGCACGAAGTGCGGGAAGGAGTTGAGGTTTATACCATTTTAGTTTAATAATTACACAAGCAAGTTGTCGGTGCAGCAATGCCCATACGTGTCAACTTAACGTAAAAGCCATGTCCCGCAAGGAACTAAAGTTCCAAGAATAATAGCGAAAGTCATCTCTTGATGACTCAAGAATCCGAAAAATCCTTAGTCTACTTTAGTAGACTTTAGTAGACTTTAGCTATTAGCCTAGAACTTTAGTTCGAGGCAGGCGAGTCAAGCTTTCAGTTAAGCTACTTTTAGCTTAAGTTGACACCAATGAGCAATGCCATGCCCCTACCAGCATATTTGTATCATTATTAAAGTGAACGTATCCGTAAAAGCAGAGCAACTTGCTTAAAAACTGTTGCACAAAAAGCATCAAGCCAGAGCATTCAAACTACATAATTTATTTTATAGTTGATAAGTATCTAGGCATAAATAAATGTAAAGTTTGTAGTAAGGACTTTAGTCCTGATAATCCTTGCTCTGAGCGATAAATCGCTCACTACAAACTAGGAGTTTATTTTATATTTAATTATGTCTACCTACTTAGTGTGCGATCGCTACGGTTCAAGAAGCTTACGCACTAATTTCTACAAGCTCAAAACTTATTTTTAAATTGCCGCAATTGTGACATTTTCCAGAAATAGCTAGAAATCCAATTGGTAATAATATGAGCAACAATTGGCACTAATAAATTATCAGTGAGCAGGGCACTGTATCCGAATATCATCCCGACAATTGTTGCCCAAATCACATAAGGCCATTGTTGGGAACCGCTAAGATGCAAGATGCCAAAGCAAAGACTGGATACAATCACAGCCAAATGATCCAAGCCTAAAGCTGGCAGCATTACACCTCTAAATAATAATTCTTCACTCAACCCTGGTAGTAACCCTAGCCAAATTAAGTCTGGTAAGGCTAAGGGCTTTAGCACCACTTCTAGATAATAATCTGCACTTTTACGATAGGCAGTCCAAAGGCGATAAGTTACGCCACTTAAGGCAGTGATGGCGAATCCCAACCCTACACCCAACAGCAACTCTCTTTGGTTCAATTTCAAAGAAAATAAGGAAAAGTTGCCAAAGTATAACGAAAGTTTGGCGACTATCAACAAAATGATTGCAGTCGCTCCCATCGCTCCAAGTACTTGGATGCGTGTCAGGTATGGAATTTCTGGCTCTTTCTTTTGTTGTTCAACCACGGGTTTTTAGGGGGGGAGGGACGGGGGACGGGGGGCAGGGGGAGCAGGGGAAGAATAATTAATGACTAATGACCAATGACTAATGACCAATGACAATTGATTGCAAAGGTAATAATTTGGGACGGAGAGCGGAGGGATTGATGCCTGCTTTGTGTGCTACCAATACACCCACTGCTTCTAAATATGAGTTTACCTGTATAGATTTGATCCCCAACGGTTGGGGAGGAACTTTTATCAGAGTTTTATTTTCTTCTACTGTAATTATTTGGCATCGTCCTTGGCTTAAACTCAGTAAGGCACTGCTACCGCAAGCAGTTGCAGGTACGATCGCAGCATCCACTTCATCTACCCAAATATCTCCTTGCTGTGATGCGATTGCTCCTCTCTCTACTATAAATTGTGGGGCACAGCTTAATCCTACAAGGACGCACGGCAAAAAGGTATAGCCCAATTCTTCGGCGGCGGAACGGGGTGATAAATCAGGTTGTGGAGGTTCGCTCAAAAGGGCGGGAGAATGGGCACAAGGAATTTGAAAGGTTCGTACTAGCAAATGACTAATTACGGCTTCTGCACCCGCTAAAGAATCAACGCCTTCACCCTGGCGATATTTTTGTACTGCCTCCTCATCCATATCATCGGGGAAACGGGCTACAACTGCGATCGCTTCTGCCCCCGCTTTTTTAATTAATATCTCAGCTGCCCGTAATAAGCTATCTGGGTTGCCAATTGTTCCCCAACTCGCCCCCGATGCTGTAGTTCGTAATTCTACATTTAATGGCGCATCTGTAATTACATAATCTGTTAAGGTCAATCCTAAAGTTGCTCTGACTGCATCGGCTGCTTGTATATGTCGTAGCCGCAACTCTGGCTCAATGGCTTGGTCTAAAAGCAAACCTACTTTGTTACTGCGGACTGGACGCAGACCCCAGCATCCAGAAGCAAATTTGTCAAGTCCGTAACCTTCAACATAAAAAGCATTTGGCAGATTCCAGTATAAACTTGCGCCATTGAGGACATTGGGGTGAGTAATTAGGCGATCGCAAACCTGTGCTATAACTTTGGCAACAGGTAAAGCATCTCCTGCATAGCCCCCAATGGCAGCCCCAACGCCAGTTGGTACGATTAAGATAGCGGTGTATGGACGTTGCATATTGAGTTTAGAGTTATGAATTAGGCCACCACAGCAACTTTGTCTAGTATATAGTAAGCACTTCAGTGCTTATTACAAACTTATTTACCTATCAAAGTTGGTGTAATCAAGTATTATTGCGAATTGCATTCTTCCACTGCTATTTAGTTATTTTCTGTGTTTGATTTTAACTTCCATAGAGATTGTTTGTTCTTGAAAACTAAGGCTATGTTCAAGCCGTGTTCTTTTTTCAAGATATCTTGTATTTTTTTAGAAGCATTGAGAAAGAATACATCAGTAAAAGTATCAGGAATTTGTTTAATATTTGTACCAGGAAATAATTGAAATTTTGTTTGTGGTTCTAAAAGGTAACTTATAGATAATACATTTCCCCAACCCCAATCTTTACCACACTCTAAACAAATAATTAAAGGATTTGCAGATTGCTTAATAATATTTACCATAGGAATATTATCTGAACTATAAGCTTTATTCCAAGTTTTTGTCGGGATAATAATCACACATGATATGATTTGTAAACAAATTAACCCTATAAGTAATAATCTCCATAAATGCTTACGCATATTCATATCTGGAGATAAGATAGTTTTTTGAGCTAATAAATACGCCATAGCTAAATGGCATCCTAAATAAATAGGAATTGAGTATCTCGTAATGATTGATCGAATCCCACCAAAAATTAGATCGGGTATCGCTTGAGATAGTGCTGTCAATGAAATTAATATTAGAATAAAAGACCAACTTGACTTGGGCGTTTTACGACATAGAAAGTAAACTGCATAAAATAATAAAATTACTAACAGTCTAATAATTAAAAACCATAGATTGTTTTGTAACTGATCTGAGTAACTAGACTCCGATGTTATATCAAAAAAAATACGCGCCCAATTAATCTGCCATAAATCTACTAAATCCTTTAGCGGAACGATAAGCTTCGACCATCTTATTGTTTCTTGAACTTTGTTTGATTGAGTAATTATTAAAAATAACCAAGGAAGAAAAGCTAATATTCCAGCCAATAATGCGATCAGATAAGCATTTAATATTTTTCTGGCTCGGAGTCCTTGATTAAGAGCTACATAAATACCTTGTCCAATTGCTACTAAACTAAATAATAAATGTGTGTATAATCCCAGCAATAAAGTGACAGAATAAATACTCCAACTTGATTTTGTATTCAACCTCATTGCTCTAAGTAATGCAGCACTAGATAGTAAGATATTTAGTGTATACAAACTATACATTCTTGCTTCCTGGGCATATACAAGATAAAATGGTGATACAGCGATAATGGCAACTGCTACTAAACCGACAATTCTTGATTTAAATAATTCCTGGCATAGCCAATAGAGAGCAGGAAAAACTAATAAGCTTATAAAAGCAGAAAAACTTCTTATGCTTGCCACTGTACTTCCAAAGCATTGCACCCAAAAATTTACCATCACAAAATATAGGGGTAGATGTTTTGGGTCTTCTACTGCTAAACCTTTAACAGTATCAATTACACTTTTTCCAACACCAGGACTTTGATATTTTTCTAATAATGTTCCAGCAGTTAATATTTGGCTATTAACTACTTCCTGCATTAAATCTGATTTGGTGTAACCATAAATTCTTAAATAAGTAAATGTTTCATCTGCCCAAGATATTTTCCCATCAATATTAATAAATCTGCTCAATATCCCTATAATTATCAAAAGGACAGTTAGCAGCTTAAAACTCTTAAAGAACAAATCATCATGTCTTTTTGAATCATGTTTTTTTTGAATTGTTTTAGATGAATTAAGCATAAAAGCAAAATATTATTTATTATCAATAAAGATTTTTATTTTATCAGTTTATTGGACTTGCTTCTAGCCTGTATCGCACAGGTATTCCATCAATCCAAAAATCAAAATCTGAAATTGAATGACTTCTAACTTTTTACTGTAGTCACCACAGCTTCAACTGTAGCTTTCTGTTCGTCAACGTCTACAGAAGTAATTGCCCAACGTAGCGGTTCTCCTTGTTTCTTTAACTCTGTTTCAATTACTTGTAGTAACTCTGCTGGAGTTTCTTGTAAATCAATTTCTGCGGTAATAAAATGAGTCGTCATCTTGGTAAATCTTGTTAATTTTTGGTTTAATAATACGGTTTAGTTAAGGGCTAATTGTACAAAATTGTGGGTTTTCAAGACGCGATAAATCGCCATCTCTACAAGTTTTTTTGTCTGACGATAATTGTATTTTTTTTATCGCTTTTTAAAATTTTGGTAACCAGTTATTCAGCTATCAATAATCATCCGATATACTGATAGCTGATCACTAATTATTTGCCTTTGCCAAATTGTAACTGATAAAGTACATCTTCTTTTTCCGTCTGAATTTTCAAATCAGAAAGGGGTTTGGCAATACAAAGCAATACGTAACCTTGCTTTTGCAAATCTGGACTAACGCCCATACCATCAGTTTGATCCACAGTTCCCTCGCTTATTTGACCCGCGCAAGTTGTGCAGACACCAGCATTACAAGAACTCGGCAGTTCCAAACCAGCAGCTTCGGCAACTGATAAGATCGTTTCATTTTCAGGAACTTGCAAGGTATGAATTTTGCCTTGGTGATCAATTTCTACGGTGTAAGTTTTGGGCATATACAAAAGAAGCGTGATGCTACGGACAAATTTATTAGTTTATCTGAATTAGTTAAAAATATCCAGATGTTATCATAAAAATTTAGGTAAAAGTCTGAATAATTTATAGATTAGTAACATTATTTACTATAATAAACGCAAATAAATGTATTAAATTTGCTTACTATGAATATGCGCGATCGCGTTTCTTTAGAGACTGTATCTGTAAGTCTGCCTTTTGGCATTGGTTCGATGTCTTGGAAAGTTGACACCACACAAAAGAAGGCGGCTTGGTCGCTGTATGTGGAATTGGTGACGCGCATTGCTGTGCAACCATTAGAAGTTGACCAGGGTTTGGTACGAGAAGCGATGAACTCTCTTTATAGTTTATTTGGAACAACCCGCGAAGTTCTCAAAGCCGCCGGGCCGGATGTGGGTGCTTCTCGTGATTCTGTGGGGGGAATTGCGATCGCAGTGTTGAATAATGGGTTAAGGCCGTTTTTGGCTAAATGGCATCCGTTGTTGCAAGCGTGGGAAGCTAGACGACCTATAGGGGTGAGTCCGAAGGAACATGAGCAGAGTTGGTCGGAGGAGCCCAAGTTGCGAAGTGAGTTGGAAGTTTTGCGAGGTGGGTTGGAAGATTACGCTAAGGCGTTGGCAAAAATCGCAGGCGTGGAGGAGTGATAAAAATCATTGGTGAGAAGTATTTAATACCCCAACTCCACCGATGTATTTATTGGGTGGGCAAATAGACTCTTAAAGCCCCTCTTACAAAGCTATGGTGTTGTATACACAAGTCAAATTACCCCCCTTAATCCCCCCTTAGAAAGGGGGGAAACAAGAAAATCCGGTTCCCTCCCCTTTATAAGGGGAGGGTTAGGGTGGGGTAAAGTTTAAGCATACCGGATAAAATAACAAGGAGTATTTATGGTTCATGATATATTTCTCAGCCATGCATCTGAAGACAAAGAAACTTTTGTACAAGAATTATACAAAAGACTAACCGAGGCACAATATAAAGTATGGTATGACGAAAATGAACTCGGCTGGGGAGACAATTTAAAAATAAAAATTAAAGAAGGGCTAAAAGCATCACGGTATGGAATTGTGGTAATTAGCAATAAGTACTTTGCTAAACATAAAGAATGGACTTTTATGGAGTTCGAGCAGATATTAACAACTAATAATATTCTGCCTATTTTGCATGGTATCGATATGCAAACGATTAGAAATTATCACCCAAAAGAATATGAGGAAATAAAGAATTGGGTGGCAATCAGTAGTGATAAAGGGATTGATTATATTGTCCAGCAAGCCAACAAAAAAATTTATCAGGAGTCTGAAAAAGGCATAGACTACACCAGACTGCGCGACTTACTAGCAGCAAAAAACTGGAAAGAAGCCGACGAAGAAACTTATCTGGTGATGATTCAGGCTGTAGGTAAAAGAGAAGGCGACCACTTCACCTCAGACGAACTCTTAAATTTTCCTTGCACTGACTTACGCACAATAGACCGCTTGTGGGTAAAATACAGCAATGGACATTTTGGCTTCAGCGTCCAGAAGGAAATTTACTTGAGCGTCGGCGGTAAAGCTGACAAGCTGACGGCAATGCGAAGAAGCCTGGGAGAAGTTTGGCGATCGCGTTGAAGAGAAGGGGAAAGTAGTTGGATCTCTTACTCTAAAGAAACTTTTGATACATCTTCCCCAAGAGGACACCTCCCGTGCTAGCGTGCGAGGGTTCGTTTTTCTCTTATCTCGCATCGAGACTTGTAAACTGTAACATCTAAGGCTTTCAGATATTTTTAAAGATTTATTACAAACCCCAGATGAACGGTAGAATCAACATTTCAGATTTCCGATACCTGGCACTGCGGGGTTATAACAGTTCGCCTGAATAAATTTTTCTGCTACCTCATGCACCTCCGTATCTTCAGTGACTCTCTGCTTATCCCAAGGTAAACTCATCTGTCCCGGTGATTTCTTCTTATCCTTATTCTTCAAAGAAGGCAAAAAACGACTACCCCAATGATTCCTTTTTTCAGGCTTTGCCTTTGGTCGATATTTCTTACAAAATTGGCGATATCTAGCAGCGCATTCTTCCAACGTCCTCCCCAATAGCAAAAACGCCGGATGCCATTGAGTGATACCATCATTACTCAAGCGGTCATGAGTGCCGTAATTGCTGAAGTCGTAGAAAAATCCCTGCTGTATTCCTGCTGCTTTCGGGTTAGCGTGGATATATCGCAGAGTATTTAACGCACGGCGTTTATCTGTATTAGCAAAACCTGTACTGTGGTAGCGCTTTTCCCAAAAATGCCCCGTGCGGTTGAGCATCCGGTTAAAACACATAGCAGTATACCAATTTAACCAGTGCATAATTTTCGGTAAATCTTCTGGTTGTTTTGGTTCCAGCAAATAATGCACATGATTGCTCATAATGCACAAAGCATAGAGCTTAAATTGATATTTTTCCTGTGCCTTCTTGATGGCATACAGAAAAACTTCGCGGCATTCTAAGCGCGTTAGGCGAAATTCGCGGTTATTGCAGCGAGTCGTTATGTGATAGCAAAAGCCTGATTGTAAATTACGTTTTGGGCGAGGCATGAACAAAATCGTTAAAATACCACGCTTGCTATAATGCACTCACCAACAAACTTTGGTCATCAATGTTATAAGGTTGACTCTTAAGGTTACAGCATTAAGCCTTAAGGTTACAACGTTAAGGCTTAGAGCTAGAACATAAAGCCTTAAGGTTACAACATTAAGTCTTAGAGCTAGAACATAAAGCCTTAAGGTTACAACATTAAGGCTTAAAGTTAGAGCAATATGGAATACAGACCATTTGTAGGGGCACAGCAATATTCATTGGTGTCAACTTACAGCTTAAACGCTTATTCCACAGGCATTTTACCCCACCCTAACCCGCCCCTTGTAAAGGGGAGGGAACTAGATTTCTTCCCCCCTTTCCCAGGGGGGATTGAGGGGGGTAATTTGACACCTATGATAATGCCCTATTGTCTGTTGCTTAAACATAATATTATTTTGTTGAAAATCAACCTTTGACAATTAAATTCCGAGAAATCACGGACATAGATAAAAACTTTCACTAAAAAAAATGCGCTTTTTGCTGAACCAAAATTCAGGTTGATTGAGACAAAATAGCTCTGTAAAGCTATTAAAAGCGTAAAATTATGACTCGAAGAAAACGTAGTTCCCGGATTTTAGAAAAAGCTGAATTTAGAGTTGCCGGGCTGAAAGCTATCAATGCAAATATCAACTTTGATGATACTTACAACTTGCAAAACCTAACTCAATTAATAGACAATTTTCACAATATGCTTGATGATTATAACGCTGCGATCGCTATGATTGACTCTTCTAGAAATAAGCTGGATGAGATGGAAAAAACCTTAAGTCAGGTTTCAGACAAAATGCTGATGGGGGTTGGTTTCAAGTACGGCAAAAACAGCAACGAATATGAACTTGCAGGTGGCGTTAGAGACAGCGAACGTGTCCGTAAAAGCAGATTGACACGCTTGAAATCTAACACAGATAAAACATCAGATGAAAATGCAATAACCATCACGCCTTAACGGGAAGTCAAAAGTCAAAAGGCTTATAGAATCTGCTTTTAACTTTTTTAGAATTCTCCAGATCCCTGGCTTCTCAGAGAAGTCGGGGATCTATTTCATCAAGAAATCCCTCTGAGTACGGAAATAGCAGGCAAGCGCAGATATGACATTACCGTACTTCAGAAAGCTGGGAGCTTTTGTCCCAGCAATATCGTCAGGCGGGAAATAATTGAGCGTTCTTCCTTCCTCGCCCCGTAACCAGAATATTTGCAGAGCATCACATCGAGTTTTTTAAGCTAGAAGCTGTTTTTTCTGGGTTTCCCAAAAATGGAAAAACTAAGATACTCTTGATTTTTGGGTTATCGATTAATTCTTTTAAACGGCCCAGTTGCCGATCTGTAATTGCAACTCCGGCGTATTTTTGAGCGTAATTTAATTCTTCAACAAAATTACTATCATTATAAGCTTGAATAAAGACGCGATCCACACCCCATTTTTCCCAGTCAGCCGCAAAATATTTTTTAGCCCAATAGGGGTTATGATGACAAATATCAAAACTTACCGAGGAATGAGCTTTTTTCATAGAGCTTACCATTTGTTGCACAAAACTAGTTAAATTTGCAGTGCGGTCAACTTTCCCAGGTAATTCAGCATAATAGCCTAGATAATCATCCCATTGAACTGCATCAATGGTAGGGTATTTTTTGACAAACTCTACTAAAATATTTTTGAAAAAATTAGTAACTTCAGGAATCTCTACATCAAGAACATAATGATCGATTTCAGAGTAGGTTTTATCTATTCCTGGGACAATCCATTTACGAGCGATCGCTAAATCAAAAATGGGACTATTTTTATCTATTTTAATTCCCTTTTCAAAGTAAGCATGAACTTGCATTCCTTGTTTATGCGCTTCATCAATCAACCAATTTAACCATTGATCTTGAAACTGGTTTGGACAACTTCTATACCCTAGAGTTTGCTGCATAACATCGCTATTGTACATCGTACAACCATTCCCCCAAACACCATGAATAATGGTATTAATTCCTTGAGAGCGATAGTAACGAACTCTTTCACGAATTGTTTGTTCATTGGCATTATTGGTAACTTGGTAGCGACTTAAATAAATTCCTCTAATTACTTTCTTCTCCCAAGGAGTTGGAGGTAATGGTGTTTTTTCTGTTGGTATTATTTTCTCCGAAGCTTGGTTATTATTGGAAGCGGAATTTGGAGGGCTTGAGAAAGAGGGAGTAGGGGTTGAAGAAGCAGTTGGAGCCGGATTCAAAATCGGAGTATTTATTTGTTGGTTCTTAGGTACAAACTTGCTGATATCTAAATTTCCTTTCTGGCTGAACCACCAATAACCACCTCCTACAATAATTATGATTACAGAGAAGGGAATATTTGCACATCCACACCCAATTGGCTCTTTATTTTGGCGCGACATAATATGATGATTGCCTGGTAATTTATCAAGAAAGGCGGCGTTGCTGATTCCATATATAAAAATGATTTTGCATAATACCAAAATCCTTGTAGAGACGTAGCAGTGCTACGTCTCTACATCCAGATTCATACTTTAATTCAGCAACGCCAGAAAGGCAGAAGGCAAGAGAAATATTGCTTCCTGCTCTCTGCCGTTATGTGGGCTAACCTCCTTTTATGGCTCTATAGGATTACTATTTGATTTTTGAACGGAATTAGGTATTGTAGAGGAGCCAGTGCGTTGCGGAGGTTCCCGACGCTCGAGTACTCGCTCTAAGCGAAGCATCCCGAAGGGTATACGCTGCGCTATC
>JBBSOX010000043.1:0-47357 GCA_038259325.1 Chroococcales cyanobacterium
CAAGATGGTAGCACTGAAACAACGTATCTTCGTTGGTCACCTTGAAAGGGCTATCCTATAGTACTCTGTCTCATTAATTATGAGTGGTTAGCGGTGGTCAGATCCCCGACTTCTTAGAGAAGTCGGGGATCTCGTAGCCCAGCGAATTAATGCGATAGACCATTATCAATACGGTTCAGTTAAGCGCTACTGGTACAAAATTTTGGGTTTTCGAGACGCGATAAATCGCCGTCTCTACAAGTGTTTTGGTCTTATCTGAACTGTATTGCATTAGTACTCGACCAACCCAAAAATGACGCGTGAAGGCGAGTCAGGGAGAGGGCGCGGTTTTCTCATAAAGCAAGGGAGAAGTTAGCGGATGATACAACTGGCGATATTCCTGATAAACGTTGACTTGCACTGTAAGATTTAATCGGATAACCTAAGCGATCGAGATTGTTTTTTAAGAAAATCAATGAACAAATTCATACTGAGTTTGCTTTCTTCTCCTGTGCTGATTAGCTCTATGCTCTCTATGGGAGTAATGCTCAATCAAGCACAAGCTATGGAGCCACAACCAAAAGCCAACACCACAGACCGTCTATCTTGTATACGCAATAAACATAAAGTGGGTTTAGTATGTGCAAGGGCTTCTGTATTGGCTCAAATTCCTAACTATCAGCGCGAAATAGAGTTTTCTCAAGAAGATTCTCCCATGCTAGAGTTCAATGTCGAGGAAAGCGATGTGGCAGTCAACTTATTTAACTGCGATTGTCCTGCTTGTATAAATTCTTTACGTAAGATGCGCGGCGTGACACCCTTAGTATATTAGGATTTTACAATTTATCTTTGTTTATAACCCACGTTCAGCAAAGTTTTGTGAGGGCATAACAATGTTGTGCCCTCACTGTATGTTGTATTAACCAATCATGTCCGTCCAAAAGACCTCTCCCTGGTTTTACTACGCAAAACCTGTCCCTCTCCGACTCGGAGAGGGACAGACTTGAACTAAAGTTCAAGGCAGGGAGAGGTTTGTCGAACTCATATTCAAAATAATTACGCTGATTTTTCCACTCGCAAACCAAAGTAGGTCAAAACAAGCTCAGTTGAGCCACTATTGACAACTTCATGTATTTCTCCGGGTTCTATCGCTACGCAGTTCCCTGGAAGTAAAGGGTATTCTGTACCATCAATGTGAATTACTCCTGAACCAGTTTCCACAAAGAATACTTCGCACATATCTTGATGCGCGTGTGCTGGTGCGGTTTGTCCAGGAGCAAAACGTGCTTGAGAAAAGTTAGTCAGGTGAGGCAAATCGCCGAAGCGTAGCATCACCTTTTTCTTGATGTCGGCATTGTGAGAAACAGATTCTTCTGGCAAGTTTTTCAGAGAAGTGGTAATCATTCGGGTCTTAAATCGTTAGATAATTCCACAATACCCCTAGAGCCATCAATCCTTACCCGTTGACCATCTTGCAGTATCCATGTAGCGCCTCGAACATCCATAACTGCGGGAATCCCATACTCACGAGCAACGATCGCACCGTGAGAAAGCCGCCCTCCAACTTCGGCAATTAATCCTCCAGCCCTTAATAGCAAAGGGGCCCAGCCGGAATCTGTGTAAGGCACTACCAGAATCGTATCTCGATCAATCTCCGGCACGTCTTGTAAATTTCGCAACACCTTCACCCTGCCTTCAGCTTGCCCCTGACTGGCTCCAATCCCTTGTAAGAATTGGTCAGAGTAGAGTTCAGAGGGAGCTAAGGGGTGAGGGGGTGCATTGCCGTACACTAAAAGGGGTACTTGAATGAACTCGCTATCTTGGACGAATTGCGATCGCCTCGATTCCACTAACTCATCTAACTCCTCAATTAACCTAGAATCGTCACCCACAACTAAACGCCGCACTTCATCAAACTCTAGAAAAAAGATATCTCCTGTTTTCTTGAGTAAGCCGGAATTTAACCAAATTTTCTCTAAAGCTACAAAACTCCAACGCAATTCAGCCAAAAGTCGTGAATAAACTTCGGTAACTCGTCCTTTGATATCCACACGCCGTTGCACAAAAGAGCGTTTGCGCTTACCAGCAAAGATGCTATTAATCGCGTCTTTAGCGCCTGATTGTGGTTCGTTACCCTGCATTAACTGCACAAACATCTGCTTAATCATTTGGGGATTTTCCCGCCAGGTGGGAACGGAAATATCAGTTCCCACTTCACTTAAATAGCCGTAATCCTGAAGCAATTCGTCAAATTCTTGCAGGATCTTCTCTCCCTCTGGGGTTTGCTTTAATTGCTCAAATACTTGCTGCGGCTCAAACTCAAGCAATACTTGCTTGGCATCTGTAGCTATTGCACTCAGCGATCGCAATGCCGCTACCTCTGGAGTAACGCTATTATCAATTTGCCCATCCTTCACCCGAAAAATCGCCTGCCGCAGGGCAGCGCTTAAGGGAGCTAAAATGCTGTAATATGTCCCGTGGCGTAGCAAATCCAGGATCAAATCAATTCTTTCCAACAGTTTGGCTGGTTCCAAATTATCTATATCTTCCTGCGCCAACTCCGACAAACCAGGAATGAACCGTTTGTGATAGTCTTCCTTGAAGTCTTTTTCTAAACTTAATTCCCGCCTCAGCAACTTCCCTAGTCCTGGCAAATTCTCCCAGGTTGATTGCAAGGATGGTTTACTTAATTTAGCTCCTCTAGTTAAAAATTCCAGACTTTCCGGCGGCAATCCCATACGGAGAAAGATATCTCCTAAGAGGGATGCATTAAAGTAGGCTCTGGAATAATGCAGAGTTGCTGTTTCAGTAAAGTCTAACCCTAAAGCGCGATCGCCTAAAACTAGAGTAAAAAATTCTCCCCAAACTCCACAAGTTAATGGACGATTAATCGACCATGTTAAGGGGTGAATTACTCCAGGAATCACTTCGGCGGCGATTTTGCGTGTCCAGATGGGCAACAGAGTGGTGATTGGTCGAGATTGTAACACCCACAGCGTTTGACCGTCATAACTCCATTCGATATCTTGGGGAGTGCCATGATAACGTTTTTCGAGTCGGTAGGCTAAATATGCAACTTGCTTAATTAATGCTTGTGGGACTCGTCCTTGACCCTCTAATTGCACAGAGGAAGAATTTTCTCCTTCAATGACAAAAGCGCGATATTGTTCTGGTGTGACTTTTCCCGAAACGACTTGCGTCGGGCTGCCTGGAAGGGCTTCAATGATGATCGCATCACCTTGCTGGGTAATGGGATCGCGGCTGAAAGCGACGCCAGAATAGACACTTTGGACTTGTTGTTGAATCAACACAGCCATTGCTGAGTCATTCAAGCCGCGATCGCGCCGATATTGCACGGCAGATGGATGATTGTAGGAAGCTTGAACTTGAGCGATCGCTGACTGCAATGCCTCTGGGCTGGTAACATTTAAAACTGTTTCATACTGCCCAGCGGCGGAAGCTTGTTCTGAGTCTTCTCCAATGGCAGAAGAACGCACCACCAAAGGAGACAATTCTGATGGCTGGAGAAATGTCAACAGATTAGCATCGTCAACTGGGGCGAGTACCCACCCCTTTGGGACTGGATAGCCCCATCGCTTAATTTGAGATAACGTAGCCGCCTTTTCTCCGACAATGGCAGCATCCAACTCTTCATCTAAAGAAACCATCGTGCGGTCGCCGCGTAAAAACTCCAACATCGCTTGCGATTCTGTTTGTGCCTCTTGGGCTGGCAGACTCATATCATCAGGAATTTTAGTATAAATCCAGCCCATTAAACCAGCTAAGGCTATAGCAGCAAGCATTCTGGGGTAATCGCTAATATGCAGAACTATCACAAATAGAGGAAACAGAACCAAAACCCCAAATTTGACTAGCTGTCTTGATTGCAGAATTGTAAAACTAATGCCTGCAAAGAAAGATACAAATATTGCTACAAGAGGATCATGTACGACAAATCCCCAAACGACATTTGTCGTACCTGCCCCTCTGGCTATCCAGTATCTACCTATTACCAGAGCGATGAGGGCAATCAATTCCCAAGACGATCCATTGGGGAAGAAAATGCGGCTGAGTAAGACTGCTGCAACTCCTTTAAAAGCTTCTGACAAGACTGCCAGAATTCCGACAAACTTACCACCATGATAAAAAGCAGCTGATACACTGATGTTTTTTGTACCAACTTGTGATAACTGCTTGCGCGTCAGCGCGTAAGTAATCCATGCAATCAGGGGTAATCCGCCCAAGAGGGGGCAGGCAATTAAAATAACTAAGACACCCCAAGGTTCAAACATTTTGGATTTTGGATTTTAGATTTAAATTTTTCATCTAAAACCTTAAATCTAAAATCTAAAGTTTTTCTGAAATTTTTGATGATTATAGGGGGTTTTTATTTACTAGCTACTGGATGGACACTTGGCTACGACGGAAACCGTTTAAGACAAGTGCCCTTCTAGCTTACTAATGGTTTTAGTTTAGCGCGTATGCAGCTTGCAGCGCCCAAATTATCAGAGCTGCGATCGATCCCAGAAGCAACACGGTAGAGATAGTGACTACTTTTGGGGAATCTGCACCCTCAAATTTCATAATTCCGCGATTTAAGTCGGACATAGCTTTGTAATCCTCTTTTGTTGGAGCATGAAACATTTGTCCGTTTTGATTGTAGTCCCTCTATTTACGGATGATGTGAAATTCCTCATATTATTTTGTTTCCGCTTGGCAATTTTTCCATCACCACAATTGCTTAATTCTTTGGAGGTATGAGTTGTATTTATACAAATGTGGGAGTGGGGAGTGGGGAGTGGGGAGTGGGGGCAGGGGGAGATGAGGGAGATGGGGGAGCAGGGGGAGATGAGGGGGACAAGGAGAATAACCAATGCCCAATTCCCAATGCCCAATTTCCAATCTCATCCAATATGTACTAAAATCAATGACTTGAGTCACAAAGAGAGCAATCATGGCATCCATCCGCGAGTTGCACCAACAGCTGGTTAAGAAAGAACGTTCTGCCGTTGAAATTACCCAAGAAGCTTTAGAGCGCATTCAAGCGTTAGAGCCAAAATTGCACAGCTTTTTATGTGTTACCGCAGAACAGGCATTAGAGCAGGCGGGTGCTGTGGATGCCAAAATTGCTGCGGGAGAAGAAATTGGGCTGCTAGCAGGGATTCCTGTTGGGATTAAGGACAATATGTGTACCAAGGGAATTCCTACCACCTGTGCCTCCCGGATTTTAGAAAATTTCGTGCCGCCTTATGAATCAACGGCGACGCAAAAACTGGCAGATGCTGGGGCGGTAATGGTAGGCAAAACCAACTTGGATGAGTTTGCGATGGGTAGTTCCACAGAAAACTCTGCCTACCAAGTCACGGCTAATCCTTGGGATTTGTCACGAGTTCCAGGTGGTTCTTCGGGAGGTTCTGCGGCGGCGGTGGCGGCTCAAGAATGTGTAGTTGCTCTCGGTTCTGATACTGGCGGTTCGATTCGGCAACCTGCATCTTTTTGCGGTGTGGTGGGAATGAAACCGACTTATGGTTTGGTTTCCCGTTATGGTTTGGTGGCTTACGCTTCGTCTTTGGATCAAATTGGGCCATTTGGAAACACAGTGGAAGATGCCGCAATATTATTAAATGCGATCGCAGGTTATGATCCCAAAGATTCTACCAGTCTAAAAGTTGCCATTCCCAACTACGCCGCCAGCTTAAAACCCGACTTCAAACCCAGAGGTCAGCTAAGAATTGGCATCATTAAAGAAACTTTTGGTGAAGGTTTGGACTCTGTTGTGGAACAAGCTGTTACCAAAGCAGTAGATCAGCTACAAAGTTTGGGAGCAGAGATTCATATAATTTCCTGTCCCACCTTTCGCTATGGCTTACCCACCTATTACATCATCGCCCCATCAGAAGCGTCAGCAAATCTAGCTCGTTACGATGGCGTTAAATATGGTTATCGCGCCCCTGATGCGGATAATCTGCTATCGATGTACACTCGCACCCGTGCCACTGGTTTTGGTACAGAAGTCAAACGCCGGATTATGATTGGCACTTACGCCCTTTCGGCTGGCTATTATGACGCCTACTATCTGAAAGCGCAAAAAGTCCGCACCCTGATTAAGCAAGACTTTGAAAAGGCTTTTGGCGCAGTTGATGTGTTAGTTTGTCCCACATCTCCCACTACAGCATTCAAAGCAGGGGAAAAAACTACTGACCCTTTGAGCATGTATTTAACTGACTTGATGACTATCCCTGTGAATCTTGCTGGTTTACCTAGTTTAAGTTTGCCATGTGGTTTCGATGATCAAGGGCTACCAATAGGATTACAGCTAATTGGCAATGTCCTGCGAGAAGACCTACTGTTTCAAGTAGCTTACGCTTATGAGCAATCCACTACTTGGCATCTGCGTAAACCGCAAATATCTTGAAATTGAGCATGGGGCATGGGGCACTTGTACTGAGCGAAGTCGAAGTATTGGGCATCGGTTATTCTCATCCCCTTGTCCCCCTCATCTCCCCCTGCTCCCCCTGCCTCCCCTGATCCCTTATCTCCCTCATCTCCCCCACCTCCCCCACTCACTGATTACTGACCATTGACTGTTGACCATTTACTTTTGGAGTGAGGGATTCAGATGCAATTTGTGGTGGATTCAGTATATATAAAAGACCAGTAGATGCAGCTACTAATAATAGAATGTAGGTGACAACAAGAGGTATGTATGTATTTGATTTGTTGTCTGAATTCTTATGATCATTCTTGGAGTCTTGGCGGACTACATTGCTTATAAGAGTATGTGATAAAGCATTTCCATCCAGCCCTAAAGCATCTCCATAGCGACGGATGAATCCTTGAATAAAAATAGGCTCAGGCAATTCTTCAAATCGTTCTTCTTCTAAAGCTTGCAAAACACCTGCTCGAATCAGTGTTCTTGCAGCTATTTCTTCTATGCCTATGGATTTTTCTCGTCTTACTTGTCGCAAGTGTGTGGTTATTTCCTTTAGCTGCTCTACTTGAGCTTGGTTTAAGAGCGTCACTGTCTTCTCCTGTATGGGCTAATTCTACTATTCATATATTGAGAAGACTTAACATTGCATACGTATTTTTACTGAATAATTGATTTTAGGGTAAAATTTTTTGGGAATGCTTGAATTCTAGATATAAAAATGCTAAAGCTACTCATTCTAAGTAATTTCTTTGTTAACATAGACACTTTTATATTCAATAAAAAGTTAGAGCATGGAAGTTAATAAACTGCAATTTTTAATACAAGTATTTTCCCAACTGCTACTCTGGGGTGGAATCATTGCAGCGAACGCTTACTTTGCCATCTGTATATTTCTTTTTATTGGGCAACCTCGATTCATTTTCTTTCCCTCTGCTGTCATTGAAAAGACACCAGAGTTTTTTAATCTCTCTTATGAAGAGGTTTGGTTATCTGTGCCTAAAACAGGCAAGGTAGAACACATTCACGGTTGGTGGATAGAAGCCAAGCAACCCAATGCCAAGGTGTTGCTATACTTACACGGTAACGGTATCAATGTTGGCGCAAATATAGCTCATGCGAATCGGTTTCATCAGCTAGGGTTTTCGGTGTTACTGATTGATTATCGGGGTTATGGTCGCAGTGAGGGTATGTTTCCCAATGAAAAGCGGGTTTATGAAGATGCAGCCACAGCTTGGAATTACTTGGTGCAGCAACAAGAGATTTCACCTAGCCAAATTTTTCTTTATGGACATTCTCTTGGGGGTGCAATAGCCATCGATTTGGCTGTGAAACACCCACAAGCTGCTGGTTTAATCGTGGAAAGCTCTTTTACATCCATCCGCGATTTAATAACTTATCGAAACATGTTTTGGATGTTTCCTGTGGATTTAATCTTGACACAGCGGTTTGATTCCATTAAAAAATTGCCAAAGTTAAAAATGCCAGTTTTATTCATTCATGGCGCTGCTGATTCGACTGTACCCTCTTTCATGACCCAAAAACTGTATGCCGTTGCTCCCGAACCAAAGCAACTATTGTTGGTTCCAGGAGCAGATCATAATGACACAGCAGTAATTGCCGGTTTGCAATATTTGCAATGGGTAGAGTCTTTTCTCGAAAAAGTGTGAGCTAGTAGCTATTCCCTTTGGGTGCGGCTATTGTCATAATACGTATCTTCATAAAGAGTAAGCTATTACGCTTTTAAATTACACACTCACTCTTCAGGTTCGTTGACCGCTGACGGTTAACTGTCAACTGTCAACAGCCAGTATGAAAAGATGTACAAGTTAAATGCGCGACAACTTAGTATTAAAGACTTATTGCAGATATTTGTAGAAATAATCATTAGACTTGCCGCTAAATTCTGCAAAAAAATTATAGATTCATCACCGAAATGAAATATGCTGTAACTATATCAAGCAAACTTGATTATAAGTTTTGGGATTAAATTAGAAGATTTCTAAATACCTTTTATTAGTTACATATGTTTCAACGAGTTTTGATTTGCACAGACTTTTCCGACGGTTTGCATCGTCTAATACATTTTGTTTCTAGTCTTGCGCTTACGGGGATGAAGCAAATAGTTTTTCTGCACGCTGTTCCATTATCGGAAAGAGGCATTATTCCACAAGTCGATAGTGAAAAAATAGAACAAGCTCAAACTCGATTAGCAGAAGCTGTTGGCGAAAGCCCCACTGATGTAGAAGTAAAAATAGAAGTTCAATCGGGAAAGCCTGTTGATACCATACTTAAAGTTGCCCAAACCTATCGGTCTCAATTGATTATCCTGGGTTCTCAAAGTCGCAGCTTACTCACGGAAAAATTGGTGGGTAGTACGATGGCTAACTTATCTCGTCGAACACCTATTCCCTTACTGGTACTGCGTCCTCAGTTAATTTGTGCTTATACTTCTGAGGAATTAATACTCCGTTGTCAGCACCTTTTCCGTTCTTTGCTAGTTCCCTACAACGGTACTCAAGAGGCGGATTATTTAGTACAACAAGTAAAGCAATTGGCTCAACAACAATCTGGTAGATATCTACAACAATGCAAGCTTTGCTGGGTTTTAGAAGATACTGGTCGTCGAGAATTACCAAGGAAAATCTTACCACAGCAGGCTGAACAAACTCTATCTCAGATTAAAGCTGATTTGGAGGGGGTAAATTTACAAGTAGAGATAGAAGTTCGGGAAGGATACTCTGTTACCGAGGTTTTAGAGGCGGCTGCAATGGGTGATATTAGTGCGATCGCAGTGTCTTCAGGAACGATAGGTAAACTCCAAGAATGGTTGGTTTCCAGTTTTACAGCTGAATTATTACGTTTTAGCTGGTATCCCGTACTCTTTTTTCCAAGCCAACGTGGCTAAACCTGTGCCACAGATTTACTAGCTTTGCGTTGGCGCAGGCTGCGCTGCGCCCTAAGCGTAGCTCTGCCGCAGGCTTTACGGCAGAGCTACGTAACCACCGGAGGCATCGCTTGTAGTTCACTACAGTTGCTTACTTCAAAAATCTTCATCAGAATTCTATTACGATATATCGTGATATATTCCGATATATCGTATATTAGAGAAAGTTGATTTAAGATTGATTTATGTTTAGACACTTTCGGTCACGCTTTGGAGCACCTGCATGGGCAGGAGTTGGCGAAGATGATTCATTGCTTGTCAGGTCATGGTTTGGACATAACAAGCATCATGGTAGAGATCATGGCAAACACTTTGGCAATGAAATGTTTGGTCGTGGTTGGGGAGATGAATATCGAACTCGTCGGGGTGACATCAAGTTCATTCTGCTGGAATTGTTATCTGAGCATCCTAGTCATGGTTATGACCTGATCAAAGATGCAGAAACTCGCTATGGTGGTTTCCGTCGCCTCAGTCCTGGCTCAGTGTATCCAACACTCCAATTGCTGGAGGAAGGCGGTTATCTCAAGAGTACACAGGAAGGTGGCAAGCGGATTTACACGATTACCGATGAGGGTAGACAATTATTAGCAGAACGTTCCCAACAGAATACTTCAGACTCTCCTTGGGATACTTTCAAAAGTTTTGTAAAAGGTAAACCCCAAGAGTTTATTGAGTTGCGGAATGCCGCAACAGAATTAGCTGCTGTTGTGGTGCAGGTTGCTCGCAGTGGCAATATGGAGCGAATAAATCGGGTGCGTGAGCTTCTAGAGCAAGTTAAACGGGAAATTTACGCGATTCTTGCAGAAAAATAAGTAGAGACAGGTTAGCAAATTCGTGTCTCTACTCTGGATGTTCTCAGATTTTGTGCTTACAAATTAGAAGCGATCGCACTCAAATCTGGTTCAATGAGTGAGTTGAGCAATGTCCACAACTGCAAATCAGTAAAATCTGGAATTGCCATAAATGCGCCGACTTCCTGTAAGAATCGGGGATCGTGGGTGGAGGCGATGCCAACAGTGCGGATATCTGCGCCCACCGCCGCCCGAATACCAGAGGGAGAGTCTTCTAAAGCGATCGCTTCCTCTGCTGTAATTCCCAACTTATTCAAAGCAACTTGGTAGGGCGCTGGGTCGGGTTTACCTGCAATACAATCATCCGCTACAACAATTGTATGAAAAGCTTCTTTTATTCCCAAAACCTCTAGCATAAATTCTGCATTTAATCTAGGTGCATTAGTTACTAATGCCCGCTTTAACTGATGTGTCTCTGTCCATTTTAGTAGTTCAGAAAATCCATTTAGCGGTTTGAGATCCGGGGCGAGTTTGCGGAAAAGCGCCTCTTTTTCATCTGCAAATTTTTGCCCTTCTGCTGTTGATAATTGTGGCAAAATATTCTTAACAATTTCTGGATTTAGCCGCCCACTAATTCGGGATTTATAAAATGTTTCGTCAATTTCTATGCTGTAATTTAACAGCATTTCCTGCCAAGCTCGGTAGTGTATAGGGTCAGTGTTGACAATAGTGCCGTCTAGGTCAAAGAGAATTGCAGCCAGCATGATTTTTGGGTAAAATGTAAATAATTGTTAACTTAATTTAAATAGTTTACATCGTTTTTTTGTGCTTATACAGCGCAAGAAGTTATAAATTAATCTGCTAAATCCTAAAATCTATACTGGATAGGGCATATCAGTAGAGCCTCTCAAAAAACTACCGTATAATTGATAACCTTCTGTGTAAGCAAATGCTAGCCGCTACAAACTTTTTTCGCGTTGATGATTTACTAGTGCAGATTTATAACTCTGAAGTCGAAATGGCCCAGGATGTTGCCGAAATCGCACAAAAGCATTTACAGCAAGTTCTGAATCTTCAGGAGACAGCCGCTGTATTATTAGCAACAGGTAACTCCCAACTCAAATTTCTCGATGCTTTGATTGCATTGGGTGGTGTAGATTGGTCACGGATTATTCTGTTCCATCTAGATGAATATTTGGGAATTACTGCTGACCATCCTGCTAGTTTCCGGCGCTATATGCGAGAACGTGTAGAGAAGCGGGTTGCTCCTAAGGAATTTCACTATATAGAAGGTGATACATTGCAACCAGTAACAGAGTGCGATCGCTACACCAAACTACTTCTTGCACAACCAATTGACTTATGCTGTCTTGGTGTTGGCGAAAATGGACATTTGGCTTTTAACGATCCAGCAGTAGCAAATTTTCAAGATTCTTACAGTGTGAAACTAGTGAAACTAGATACAGTGAATCGTCAGCAACAAGTAAGCACAGGTCACTTTCCGAATCTAGAAACTGTCCCACAATATGCTTTTACTGTCACCATCCCGACGATTTGTTCAGCTAAAAAAATTCTCTGTCTTGCTCCAGAACAACGTAAAGCGAATGTGGTAAAAGAGATGTTGCAAGGAGCTATAAATACAGATTGTCCGGCTTCTATTCTCCGTCAACAACCCCAAGCGACGTTATTTTTAGACGACAATTCTGCTAGTTTGCTTTCTTAAACTTCTCTTGATAATTGGTGTGACTATAGTTGTTACAAAATCTATATGACATTTTAGCTAGAATGTGCTGTAAGTCAAGTGTTAGAGCCGCTAGGCATCTGAATTAAAGCTCTAATTTTGCTTTCACTACTGCCTTATCTTTAAAACCTACTAGCACTGCCACTCCATCTTTAACGAAAAGCGGACGTTTGAGCAGCATTGCATCGTGAGTGAATGCATCAATCCACTGTTCATCCGTCCAAATCTTCTTTTCATCTCCTAAAGCACGGTAGGATTGACCAGAGGTGTTTCGCATGGGAGTAGAACCCAAAGATTTCACCCAGTTTCGGATCATCTCACTCTTGGGCGGAGTTTCTTTGGTATTAATAAACTCATATTCAATATTGTTGTCTTGGAGCCACATCAAAGCTTTTTTGCAAGTGCCGCAGTTTGGAATGCCGTAGACTTGAATAGACATAAAGTAATTAAGCAATAATCTTCATATATGATATAGCTGGTGATTTTGTTGCGATCGTGCGATCAGATAACACCTTAAAGGGAATATCTTACCTCTAACTGTGCAATTACATACGATTATCGATAAGTTTGCCTCTCATAAAAACAGTGCTAGTCCCAATTCCAGCGATTATCTAAACGTCAATTATTATCCAATACGCTTGGGTTAAGGGCTAATTGTAGAAAATTGTGGGTTTTAGAGACGCGATAAATCGCCGTCAAGACAAGTGTTTTGGTCTTATCTGAACTGTATTGAGTTAGAATCCTAGTAAACACATACTGTTAGCAGTATCGAATGCTGCCATCAACAGAAAGTGCATCCCTCTCCTAGCACCAATCAAAAAAAACCAAGACCTTTTCTTAGTATGCGGACTCCAAAGTTTAGGGCAACATTGTGTTGCAGTCCTAAAGGAATACGATGTTAAAGTTAACGCCATTGACGATGTAGAACCCGAACATTGGGAAGTCCCAGAAGTACCAAGCTTACTAGAAAAGTTAATTATAGGAGACTGCCGCAAGCCTTATGTTTTACAGCAGGCAGGTATGCAGTAGTTTGCAGCGAATTGAATGGGGTGAAATGCTGCCTCGCCAATGGAGCGTGCAGATTGAAAAAGCTCTGACTACAAATGCTATTATGTATGGCCCCCAAGAAATAGTCTTGATTACGGGATGTAGTTCTGTTACTGCTAGGCAATGGATGAATAATCTGCCTAGAGTGTTGCCAATACCACTTTATCAAGCTCAACGTCTTGTGCATGAGCTAACAAAAATACAAGTTTTGGCAAATGTAATCTTCATTGGGCAAGGCAGTAACTCGACTTGAGCGAACTGATGTGTGATTGTAGAGGCACAATAACAATATATTGTGCCCCCACGTGTGTGATCTAAGCGCTGTAATAGCCTGGAATTAAAACAATCGAAGATTGTACGGCTCTTACAGTGCTGGTGAATACTATCTAGAACGAGTACCTGTTACTTCATTAGGATCGTTATAAGCCCGGACTTTTTCGCGCTTAGGAGTCAGACCCGCTAAACCGGCTAGACCAAGTAAACCTAGCCAACCCCAATCGAAACCGCGATCGCGAGTTTCTTGGGTAGTTGTGATGCCTGTATTCCTGTTAGTACCTGTAGTGTCAGTGCCTGTTGTACCAGTGCCTGTTGTACCAGTGCCTGTTGTACCAGTGCCTAGACCACTACCTGTTGTACCAGTGCCTGTTGTCCCAGTACCTAGACCACTACCTGTAGTGCCAGTACCTGTAGTGCCTGTTGTATCAGTACCTGTAGTGCCAGTGCCTAGACCAGTACCTGTAGTGCCAGTACCTGTAGTGCCAGTACCTAGACCAGTACCTGTAGTATCAGTACCTGTAGTGCCAGTACCTAGACCAGTACCTGTAGTGTCAGTGCCTGTAGTGCCAGTGCCTAGACCAGTACCTGTAGTGCCAGTGCCTGTTGTTCCAGTACCTAGACCAGTATCTGTAGTGTCAGTGCCTGTAGTGCCAGTGCCTAGAGCAGTACCTGTAGTGCCAGTGCCTGTTGTTCCAGTACCTAGACCAGTACCTGTAGTGCCAGTGCCTGTTGCGCCAGTACCTAGACCAGTACCTGTTATGCCAGTGCCTGTAGTGCCAGTGCCTGTTGTTCCAGTGCCTGTAGTGCCAGTACCTGTTGTTCCAGTACTTGAGCTACTGCCAGCACTGCCGGAACTTCCGCTTTGGGCAGAAACAGAAGGAGGTAAGGACACAGAAGTGAAACTGACTGCAAAAACAGTAGCCAAAACAGCTTTAGATAAGTCCGAAGGCTTCATAATTATGGTTCCTTTTATGTTCTAGATTTCTTTGGTTAATTGATTTTCAAACCGATATTGTCTATTCAATCCACTGCTAAATTCGGGAAATTCTCACAAGATAGATTGTGGAGCCTTTTACCTAGTTTGTTTTGGAAGATTTGAAAGCATTTTAAGCTTCAACAACAACTTAACTATTTGTCAAATAAAAACCAATTCATAATCAGTAATCACTAATTCATGATATGATGGCGAACTCAGCAACAAAGCCACTTGTCCACAATGGCAAGGAATAATATTTGTTTTGGTAAAATTACATTCACTTGCTTGTATCAGAACTGTTAATTACTTATTATGAATTATTTTCCATTCCTATAAAACATAGCTGCTAATCTTTTAAAGGGCTTCTATCATTAAGAGTAAAATCAATTCTATCGCAGGAATTAATTTCCATTAAAATTTAGTTTATAAACGTGAAGATAATGAACGTTTTTGGAGCTTGCAATTAGATAAGCAGGCCTCAAGATAACCACAATCTTCACATTGGGGATTTTTTCCTGGATTGCTACATCCACAGGGAGGGTTTACAAAGCATTCAGAAGGATCTTTATGTGTTTGAGATTTTTTAGATATAAATGATAAAGCTGCTTCTTGTATACAAAAAACCAAATCTTCAACCATAAAACTCCTTGACAACCATAATTGATTTACGTTTTTTAGTTAATTATCTCAATTAGATGCGTTAACTTAAGTAGGCAAAAATAAATCAACCTTTGTTATGCAATAATATAGAACTTAATTTACAGTTTATAGTTCACGATAACTGCTAAAGCTATAGAATATAGTAGAAGATATGACGTGTAGCTTGCTTCCTCCAAAGGGTATACTACAAAACTTTTAATTATTCACATCGGCTACTTAATGAATACAAGCGATCACTAACTTAAACAAGATTTTGAACCTTAGAAATTTAATGACTTTATTTACATTATTTTTTGCTAGTTTGGTATAAAAAACCTATAAAATTCAAGCAGCCAGATGCTGCCAACGTTTAAGACCAAATTTACATTAAGAATACCCCATAATCTTATTTAACCTAAGAACTTATAACTTCATACTCTAGGTGTGTTTTATATTAAACTTAAGGAATATTTTTATTGCCATACCACTTCTATATGAGGGTGCATAGAACTGTTGACTGTTAACCGTCAACGGCGTCGGGGCGTCTCTCATCCCATCTTTAGAATATTGGATTTTCTCAACGCATGTTTATAATTTTTGCGTAATATACAGGTATGAATTCTAGAGGTATTTGCCTGTGAATACACTTAAATCAAAAGTATTAGTTATATTTTAAGCAAAAAATTACTGTGATTTTGTGAAGGCATTTGTATATATAAAGAGTTCATTTCAGAGAATTTACGGTAACAAAACCAAAGCGATCGCGGTACTTTAATTTCAATAAACCTAACATTGTCAGCTTCAAAAACTCAGAAAAGATGACAGATACAGGATATAGAAGCCCCAATTGCTATTCTGTACTGGTTTAGTACAGTACGGTGTAAATAGACATACCATTTCAAATGGCACAAAAGCTTGGAATACAATTCTTTTGGCTTTTGACTTTTGACTTTTGACTTCCGCCTTGCGGTACTAGCCTACAGCTAGTATGGGAAAGCTCTGACAAACGCCGCAGGTATTCTCCTTTAGAGTATGAGAAGCTCTAGGCGTCTGTGCGTCTACTAAGATTTTAGGCTAAAAACCTCTTTTTCGTACCCTAAGCTTTGGTAAAGACTTGTACATTATATAAATTTTGATTTTTATGATGGAATTTTTAAATAATTTTTTCTCTACTAGCCAGTTTATTCCCCACGGACATTGCTACCTCTGGAAACCAGGATTGGTGTGGTTGCATTTGGTTTCAGATGTATTAACTGGACTTGCCTATTATTCAATTCCAGTAATGTTGGTTTATTTTGTCCGTAAACGGCGAGATGTGCCTTTCGGCTGGATGTTCCTGATGTTTGGCACATTCATCGTTGCTTGTGGCACAACCCATGTAATGGATGTGTGGACGCTTTGGCACCCTACCTATTGGCTATCAGGGTTAATTAAAGCTATCACCGCTTTCGTCTCAGTATTAACAGCTATACAACTTGCGCCATTAATACCTCAGGCACTGGCTCTACCGAGTTCTTCCCAGCTAGAGGCTGTAAACTACCAACTAGCAAAGGAAATTGCTGAACGCATACGAACTGAGGAAGTGTTGAGAGAAAATGAACAACGCTGGCAATTAGCTTTGCGCGGCAATAATGATGGAATTTGGGATTGGAATGTTAAAACCAATGAAGTTTTTTTCTCGGCTCGCTGGAAGGAAATGCTCGGTTACGAAGATAACGAAATTTCTAACCATTTAGATGAAAGGCTGACACGAGTGCATCCTGATGATCTTGACTGGGTAACACAAGCACTTCAAGATCACTTTGCTCAAAAGACACCATTTTACATTACTGAGTATCGAGTTATATGTAAAGACGGCACTTATAAATGGATTTTAGATCGAGGTCAGGCACTGTGGGATAAAGATGGTAACGTAGTGCGGATGGCAGGCTCAAATACTGACATTACTGGGCGAAAGCAAGTAGAGGAGACATTAAGTAGTCTACTAAACCAACTAGAAAGCAAAGTTGAGCAACGGACAGCAGAGTTAACAAGAATTAATCAATCACTACAGGCAGAAATTACCGAGCGCCAGCGAATAGAAGAAGCATTGCGGCAAAGCGAACAGCGATTCCGTGCTGCATTTCATCAAGCTGCTGTTGGCATCGCCCATATAGCAACAGATGGAAAGTGGTTGTTAGTTAACCAGAGGCTTTGCGATATTGTTGGTTACACATCCGAAGAATTACAATTGCTAACTTTCCAAGATATTACTCACCCAGATGATCTTAACGCCGATCTGGAATACGTTAACCAGATTTTAGCAGATAATATTCAAACTTACTCGATGGAAAAGCGCTATTTCCGCAAAGATAGTTCCATAGTTTGGGTTAATCTCACCGTGTCTTTAATGCGCGAACCTAGCGGGGAGCCAAAGTATTTTATTTCTGTGATTGAAGACATTAGCGAACGGCAAGCCGCGCAGCGCGATCGCAAGCAGTGGGAGGAGCAAATCCAAGCATCACTCTTAGAAAAAGAGGTGTTATTAAAAGAAATTTACCATCGGGTCAAAAACAATTTACAGGTTATTTCTAGTTTGTTAAGCTTGCAATCTGCCTATATTAAAGATAAAGATGATTTGGTAATATTCAAACAAAGCCAACAGCGAATTGCATCAATGGCTTTAGTTCATGAAAAATTATATCAGTCTCAAGATTTGGCAAAGATTAATTTTGGTGAATATATTCGAGATTTGGTAAGCAGTTTATTTAGCGCATACGAAGCCAACCAAGACGCGATCGCTCTGAGAGTAAATATCGATGAGCATGTGTTTCTAGGCTTAGATACAGCAATTCCTTGTAGCTTAATTATCCACGAGCTTGTATCCAATTCCTTGAAATATGCATTTCCACTAGGTAGAAAGGGAACAATTTATCTTGAAATGATTAAAAATCATGAACATCAAGTTACACTTATTGTTGGTGACGATGGAATTGGTTTACCATCAAATTTTAATTTCAAAAATATGGCCTCTTTAGGCTGGCAATTAGTAGATGCTCTAACCAATCAACTTGGAGGAAATCTCAATATTCAAGGTTCGATGGGAGTAGAGTGTCAGTTGGCATTTACATTAAGTTAAATATAAAATAGCTACAAGATGACAAAGGCAAAAATTTTAGTTGTGGAAGATGAAGCTATTGTTGCTAAAGATTTACAGTATCGGCTTATAAAATTTGGTTACGCGGTTCCTGCTATTGCTTCTTCAGGAGAAGAAGCAATTAATAAAGCAGTAGAAATATCGCCAGATATAGTACTAATGGATATTAAGCTAAAAGGAGTAATGGACGGAATAGAAGCTGCCCAAGAAATCTATAAGCGTTTAGATATTCCAGTAATTTATTTGACTGCTTATGCAGATGAAAATACTTTAGAACGAGCCAAGATAACTGAGCCATTTGGTTATCTACTCAAGCCTTTTAAAGAAAAAGAACTACAAACTAATATTGAGATAACTCTGACTAAACATGCTTTAGAAAGGCAATTAAAAGCAAATAAAAAATGGCTGGATGCACTTTTAAGAAGTATCAGCGATGCTGTGATTGCTAGCGATATGCAAGAATTGGTAACTTTTATGAATCCTGTTGCTGAAAATCTCACCGGATGGAAACAGGAAGAAGCTTGCGGTAGAAATTCATCAGAAATATTCAAGATTGCCAATGCAGAAACTCATAACACTGTTGAGAGTCCGATCGCAAGAGTCCTTCAAGACGGTATTACCGTTAATCTGCCAGCAGAAACTATTCTGATTACTAAAGACGGCGCAGAAATACCAATTGATGACAGCGCTGCACCAATTAAAGATGATAAAGATAATATTACAGGTGCTGTGTTAGTTTTTCGAGATATTACTGAGCGCAAACTAGCTATAGAGGCGGGTAAGAAGCAAATTGAACAAGAGCAACTTTTGGTGCAATGGGAGGAGATAAATCAACTTAAAAATGACTTTTTGAACTTAGTTTCCCATGAACTGCGATCGCCTTTGAGTAATATGAAGTTAATGATTCAAATGTTACAATTGTCTCCTAGTACTGAAGAAGCTCAACACTATCTACAGTTGATGGAAGGCGAGTGCGATCGCGAGTTAGGATTAATTAACGATCTACTAGACTTACAACGCCTGGAAAGCTCATCCTATCAAGTTATTACACCTGATGCGTTGGTATTACAACAGTGGATACCTTGGATTATTGAGCCGTTTCAAATCCGTATTCAACAACATCAGCAAACTCTACAGTTGAATCTCCCTTCAAATCTCCCGCCGCTATTGTCAGATGGTATTAGCTTAGAACGAATATTAGTAGAATTGCTAAATAACGCGTGTAAATACACACCTGTGGGTGGTGAAATTATTTTAAGTGTACGTCACAATTCCTCAGAAGCGCCTGCAAAAACTATTATTACTGCCAGTAATTCCAAAGAAATTCCGGTAACAGAGTTACCACGAATCTTTGAGAAATTTTATCGCCTCCCCAACGCAGATATCTGGAATCAAGGTGGTTCGGGATTAGGTTTACCTATAGTAGAGAAATTAGTCGAACAACTGCAAGGAAATATTCAAGTAGAAAGCGGTAACGGATGGACGACATTTACTCTTACATTAACTGATTTATAGATTTTTAGGTTATATGAAAAATTTATGGAATTTCTGATACATATACGTTGCTAGAGGTGCATATCTATACGCTCTTACAGCCGATTCATGTATTGCAAATATTTTTGTAAATGGTATGAGATAATTAATCAAAATTAATAAATTCAAAAAATGTCATCAAATACATCTTCCACACCTCAGGGTTTTAGTGCATTTATTACTAATTTAGGAATACGAGATACAACAGAGGATTTTGTATTAGACATCTCCGAAAAAGAATGTAGAGACGTAGCAGTGCTACGTCTCTACAAGGGTTCTGGGTAACGCATATTTAATTTCTAGAGATGTCTATTTATTAAATCATCAGTTCCTTGTGTTGCTGATGGAGTCTTCACTCAAAGTCTTTTTGCCGGGCCAAGTGTTACGATTAGCCGTAATAACTTAAAAGATTCACAAGCACAAGGAATTGTCATTATATCTAAGAATGCAAATGTAGCTAATGGTTCTGTTGGCATCGCTGATGCTCAAGAGGTTCTGCAATTAGTTGCAACTGAAACTGGAATTGCTGCACATAATATTGTGATAGCTTCTACAGGTGTAATTGGTAGACGTTACCCAATTGAAAAAATCCGGGCAGGTTTATTAGGATTGGGGGAAAATTTAGAGCAGTTGCGGCAAATTATGTCCAAAGATCAAGTAAATATCCATGTTAGCCTGAATATTGGCGATGGCGAAGCCTCTCGTAGAGAAGCCTCTGCAACTGTATGGGGTTGCGATCTTTCAGAGGGTTATATAGAAATTAATGGCAAATATTCAACTTGATTAACAACAAGAAGAACTAGATTAAGTAAGTCGGCGTAAATAATTGTTGTTGGGATAAGGCAATAGGCAATAGGCATAAGGGTTTTAGCGTAAGTATTTAGCCAAGCAACAACACTCTCATAAGTAGGATCATAGGTTTGACAAGCCAAATCTTTACAGACATTGCGACAGAAATACAACCAAGTTTGTTGCAGTGCATCTTGATAGTAAGGAGTACTAAGTTGTGAAGAACCTGTGAGGAACTAACAATAAATCCATTTTTGGGCTTGCTCCAAACTACCTCGCAATACTGGCTCTAGCTTCTATCCTCTTGTGGTTATATTTTTAAAACACGCCCTATATTATTATTGACTGACACAGCATTTTGAGCGCTAGTTAACACAGATGCTTTATCCCGGTTTAACCACTGCCTGAAAATTAAATCACGCTCGTCATCGGGCGGAACCAATTGATAAACGCACTCCCGGTTTTTCCTCAACCCCAACCGACGTACATAATCCAACTTCAAATCAATAGAACTCTTCCATCTGCTCATCAGGCTCCACAACTGAACCACAGGCGTAAGAAACTGCAAAAGTCTTTTATGTTCCTCACAAGTTCCTCAAATTATTTCTTTATATCTAACTGTATGTAAGACGAGGAGCTTTTAAAAAACTCACCGAGCCTAAGTATTAGAGGTTTATATGTTAAAAAAATTCTGATTGCATTGGATTGCTTTGAGATGGGCAAATATGTTTTTGAACAAGGCTTTGCTTTGGCTAAGATGACTGGAGCTAGTTTATTGTGTCTAGACCAAGAAACCAGGTATCCGCTCAATAAATCGGGGCGAACTACCAGTTCAGGAACGAGTTGACCCCATTTGAGCCTTGTCACTGAGCGATTTACCCCGGATTATTGAGCGGTTACGAAACAAGTCTAAGTAGATGCTGAATTTATTTGAACTAACTATCTAGGGTTTCTCCCCGCTGGCAGGGCTACTCATAGATGACACCTCTTCGAGCGAATATCTCTGAATCAAACTTATAACCGAGGGGATTGATATGGCAGACATTATTGGAGACAACAGGAATAACACTCTAATTGGCACGTTTGAGAATGACGCTATCCTTGGTCAGGGCGGTGATGATAACCTCTTTGGTCGGGGCGGCAATGATGACCTCTTGGGTGGGGCTGGCAATGACTCGCTTAATGGTGAGGACGGCAATGACCTTCTCAATGGTGAGGACGGCGAGAACACCCTGCTTGGTGGGTTCGGCGATGATGTCCTCCTTGGTGGAGTTGACAATGACCTTCTCGATGGTGAGGAAGACGACGATCAACTCCTTGGCAAAGGCGGTGACGACACCCTGCTTGGTGGGTTCGGTAATGATGCTTTCCTTGGTGGAGTTGGCAATGACCTTCTCGAAGGCGGGGACGGAAATGACCGACTCGCTGGAGAAGACGGTGACGACCAACTCTTTGGCGGGGAAGGGTTTGACACCCTCAATGGCGGGGCTGGCGATGACCAGATTGATGGTGAGGATGGCAATGACAACTTGATTGGTCAGGCTGGCGATGATGTCCTCCTTGGCGGGGCTGGCAATGACCGACTCGAAGCAGGGGACGGGGATGACCAAATCTTTGGTGGGACTGGCAATGATACTGCTGACTATTCAAATACCACTGCTGGTGTCACCGTTAACCTAGCGACTGGAACTGCCAGTGGAGGGGCTGGGAATGATGTCCTGTTTAATATCGAACAAGTCTTTGGTTCTGGTTTCAACGATTCTCTAACTGGCGGGCGCGGTAATGACACCCTCTTTGGTAGAGGTGGCAATGACACCCTCAATGGTGGAGTTGGCAATGACGTGCTTGATGGCGAGGAAGGCAACGATATTGTCCGTGGTGGATCTGGCGATGACACCTTGCGTGGTGGGACTGGCAATAACCGACTTTTGGGTGGAGCTGGTGTTGATACTGCTGATTATTTCAGTGCCACTGCCGGAGTCACGATTAACCTTGCCACTGGAACCGCTACAGGGCAGGGCAGGAATGATGTCCTGTTGGAGATTGAAAGAATCGTTGGTTCTAGGTTCAATGACACCATCTTTGGCGGAGCTGGCAATGACTTCTTCCTCAGTGGTGGGGACGGGAATGACTCTGTCAATGGTGGGGCTGGTAATGACCGCCTCTTTGGCGATAACGGCAATGACACCCTCCTGGGCGGGACTAACGACGACTTTATCAATGGCGGGAACGGCAATGACTCCCTGCTTGGCGGTAGCGGCATTGACATCCTGCTTGGTGGGGCTGGCGATGACCAACTCGAAGGTGGGGACGGGGGTGACACTCTCATTAGTAGAGAAGGCAATGATACCCTGCTAGGCGGCAGCGGCAATGACATTCTGCTTGGTGGAGACGGGGATGACCAACTCTTTGGTGGAGGCGGGGATGACCAACTCTTTGGTGGGACTGGCATTAATACTGCTGATTATTTAAATGCCACTGCCGGAGTCACCGTTGACCTTGGCACTGGAACTGCCAGTGGGGGAGATGGGAATGATGTCCTGTTCAATATCGAGCAAGTCTTTGGTTCTAGTTTTAACGACTCCCTGATTGGAGGAGGCAGCAGTGATACCCTCTTTGGCAGAGGCGGCAATGACACCTTGCTTGGTGGGGATGGCGATGACTTTCTTGATGGTCAGGAAGGTAATGACCTCATCTTGGGCGAGGATGGGAATGACAGCCTGTTTGGCGGTGCTGGCAATGACCAAATCGAAGGAGGAGAAGGCGATGACACCCTGCGTGGCGGGGTCGGCAATGACACTCTCCTTGGAGGACCTGGAAATGATGTCCTCATAGGCGTTGATACTAACGGTTCTGATTCTCTTGGATTAGGGGAGATTGATACCCTAACTGGAGGGCCTGGGGAAGATCAGTTCTTACTTGGAGATGCTACTAATGTCTTTTATGACGATAACAACAGCGGAAGTAGTGGTTTTGCAGACTACGCTACCATCAGTGGCTTCAACTCCAACGAAGATACAATCCAGATCAAAGGAACACTGGGAGACTATCGCTTGCAGACTGTGGGAGCCAATACAAGGGTATTTCTGGACAAATCAGGGGGAGAGCTAGATGAACTCATTGGTGTTGTGCAAGCGTCGTCTCTGAGGTTTGATAGTGACGACTTCCTGTTCTACGAGAAAGAAGATGCTGGACAAGGGACAAACAACACACTAGCCACTGCTGAGAAGCTAGGTACTTTAACATCAGGTTCAGAAGTTAATACCTCTGCTCAACTGGCAAGACTTCCAGGGAACAATCCTGATTTCGACTTTTTCACATTTTCTTTAGCTAACCCAGGAACTGTGACTATTAGCACGCCGAATTACAGTGGTACCTTTCCAGTTCTCGGCCTATTTAATAGTGCTGAGAACTTACAGAGTTCCAGTACTTCTCAATCAATCACCGCTTCACTAGGGGCAGGTACTTACTCCATTTCAGTAAGTGATTATGATTACTTCCCTCAAAATGGCGGAACTTTCAGTTCTGGCTTTTTTGATCCTGGTTCTTATACGCTAGGAGTCACTGTAGCCTAAAGACAAATGGTACTAAGAAAAGCGGAAACAGTTGCCAATTAAAAAGTTTGCAGTTGTTTCCGTAATTCTTGTCGAGGTTTTGTCATGAAGGGGTAAGCTTTGGGGCGGCGTTTTTGAACTCGTGGTTCTCTGCGTGCGGGACGGTCAGTAATATTGTGTCCGGTTAAAGACTGCCAGAATTTATTGCCAGAAATAAAAATTCCGGTTTTGACAAAACAACTGCGGAGGGCAACAATTTAAATATAATGACTAATGCGTGATGTAGCTTGAAATACAATTTTTTAACTTTTGACACTTCTCTGCGTTCCCTGCGGGATGCTACGCAAACGCGCAGCGTGTCGCAGACAGACGCTACGCGTTAAGCGTAGCTATGCCGCAGGCTTTACGACTTCGCTCACAGTGTTAACTTTTGACTTTGCCTTGCGGTACTAGCTCCTGACACCTAAGATTTGTCTTTTAACAAGAGCATGGCCAGATTGAACATCAAACCAGTGAATATCCTCAGAGGGCAATGCTAATGTAATATCCTCGTTACTCCAATTTTGGTCTGTTGGCAACAAAGCACGTACAGTAATCCCTCCGGTTTGTAAACCCTCAATCCTGACACTGACTAAATAGTGCATACCCAAGTTTTCCACTAAAAACACTCGCCCTTGGATAGTTTGGGTATCACCTGGTTGGGCAATGCGGACATCTTCTGGACGGATTCCCAGAACAATCTGCGGTGGTACAGTTGGTATATCTGGAAGAAGCAGTTGGAAGTTACCCAGGATTGCGTATTTTCCCTTACAAGGTAGAGTCAGTAAATTCATTTGCGGACTACCAACAAATCCAGCCACAAATAAGTTAGCTGGATGGTTATAGATGCGGTCAGGCGGGTCAAGTTGCTGCACATAGCCATCGTTGAGCAATGCAACTTTCGTGGAGAGCGTCATCGCTTCTGTTTGGTCGTGAGTGACGTAGACAACTGGTACTTTTTGTGCTGCAAAAATTTGCTTGATATCGGCTCGGACTCGTTCCCGCAGTAGTGCATCCAGGTTACTTAAAGGTTCATCCAGCAGGTATACATCAGCATTACGCACCAAAGCACGACCGACAGCAACCCGCTGGCGTTGACCTCCAGACATTTGACCAGGCTTGCGATTCATTAACTCTGCTAATCCCAAAACTTCTGCTACTTCTGCCACTCGCTGTTTAATTTCTGTAGGTGGTACTTTTTTCAGCTTGAGTCCAGAAGCGAGGTTTTCGTACACCGTCATGTGAGGATAGAGTGCATAGCTTTGAAAAACCATTGCAATGTTGCGATCGCTTGCTCGTTTATAGGTGACATCTACCTCCCCAATTTTGACCTGACCGCGAGTCGGTTCTTCAAGACCCGCAATCATTCGTAAAACGGTAGATTTGCCACAGCCGGAAGGGCCAAGTAAAGTGAGAAATTCATCGTTATCTACAGTTAAGCTAACGTCTTTGACAGGGACGACTTTGGGATTAAAAGTTTTATTCAAATTTATAAGTTCAAGTTTAGCCATCTTTCTTATCCTTTTACAGCACCAGCAGTAAGACCTTGGACAATCCTGCGTTGGAAAAACAACACTAGTAAAATTAAGGGTAATGTCCCGACGACAGTAGCAGCAGCGATCGGCCCATAGGGAATTTCATATACTGTCGCACCACCCAATTGAGCAGCAGCAACGGGAATTGTCTTCAACTCTTCACGAGTCATAAACGTGAGAGCGAAGATAAACTCGTTCCACGCAAAAATAAAGGTGAGAATTCCAGTAGTCACCAAAGCAGGAAGGGTCATAGGTAGCACGATTTGCCACAAAAGTTGAAAAGTGTTGTAGCCATCGACCCTAGCGGAATCTTCCAAGTCTTTCGGTAATTGTTGGAAAAAGCTTCTAAGTACTAGAATTGTTAGCGGCAAATTGATTGCAGTGTAGGGTATAATCAGCGCCAAATAATTGTTACCCAATCTAAGCGCCTGGATAATTTCTAATAGTCCTAAGAACAATAGAATTCCAGGAAATAAGGTAACAATTAGAATGCTGGCGAGGATAGCTCTTTCACCCCAAGGGCGTAACCGTGCCAGGGCATAAGCCGCAGGTGCGCCGATCGCTAAAGCTACAGCTGTAGAAGTAATCGACACAAAGGCACTGTTGAAGATGTAGCGCCAAAATGGACGACGGGTGAATAACTCAATGTAGTGATTGAAAGTGAATCGTGTGGGGAAATAAACAGTAGGAACGGCGGCAATATCCTCATTCACTTTAAAGGAGGTCAGCAATTGCCATAAGGCTGGCGCTAGGCTGAATATCACCACTAATACAACTATTATAGGCAGCAAGATTTTTTTGAAAGAAAACTTGGTTTTCCCTGTTGGTTTTGGAGTCGTTGGAACTGCTTGTGGTGTTACACTCATGAGTTAAATGGCTCCTGATGTTTTGGCACGATATTTGTTAAGCAGGAAACTAGCGATCGCCACCGCAGCAATTAATATTAAAAATGTCACCACTACCAGGGCTGCTCCATAACCAAAATCTAAGTAGCGCATCACCGTGGAGTAAATGTACAATGACACCACTTCCGTAGCGCCACCAGGGCCACCCCCAGTCATCACAGCAATCAAGTCGAAAATCCCGAAAGCTTGAGCAAACCGAAATAGCACTGCAATTAAGATTTGCGGCAGCAGCAATGGCAGGGTAATATTGCGGAAGCTTTGCCAAGCAGTTGCTCCATCAACTGAGTAAGCTTCATAGAGGTCTTTTGATATCGACTGCAACCCAGCTAGCAACAGGATACTAATAAACGGCGTAGTTTTCCAAACATCAGCAAAAACCACTGCTATCATTGCCAGAGTTGGATCTCCTAACCAATTAATTCCAGTCTCAATCAGCCCCAATCGCCGCAGAATATCGTTCACAACCCCAAACTGGTCGTTAAAAATCCAAGACCACGCCAGACCAATTAGAGCAGTAGGCAAAGCCCAAGGTATAATAGCGGTTGTACGCACTATGCCCCGCCCAAAAAACGCTTGATTGAGAACTAGGGCAATCCCCAGTCCTAGCAGTAGTTCTGAGATTACTGATGCTGTTGTGAACACAGTCGTCGCCCACAAACTCTGCCAGAAACGACCATCCCCCGCCATCCGCACATAATTGTCCAAACCAGAGAATACGGGTTGTAACTCTGTTCCCAAATTCCTAGTAAATACGCTTAAGCAAAATGCTCGTAAAATCGGGTAGGCAAATACAAACAACAGTAGCAGCAATGCTGGTGTTAATAAAATCCATGCTGTCTGTTGTTCTCGATTTTTGAGTGTATTTAAATTTGTCATTGGTCATTTGTCATTTGTCATTTGTCATTGGGCATTGGGCATTGGGCATGGTTATTCTCCTTGTCCCCTTGTCCCCTTGTCCCCCTCATCTCCCTCATCTCCGTGCCTTCTACCTTTATTCATCCTTTTCTTCCAGCTTCTAGCAATCGCCGCGTTTCCGCAGCAGCAGCTTGCATTGCTCGTTCAGAATTCATCCGCCCGGATAAGGCAGCGCTGAGATAACGCTGTAAAATATCTGATGTCTGAGCATATTGAGCGATGGGCGGACGTAAAACTGCATTGTCCACGACCTCCAATAACTGCGGATAGTGGGGGTATTTAGCAACAATCTCTGGGTCTGTAAACAGTTCCCGGCGACTAGGGACATAGCCTGCGGTCAAAATAAATCGGCGTTGTGCTTCCCGGCTGGTAAAATATTGAATTGCTTTCCAAGCCTCTTCGGGATGTCTAGAGGTTTTAGAAATCCCTAAACCCCAGCCCCCAAGACAAGCTGCTCCCGTCTGCCCAGGAGCATGAACCATCGGTTTAATCGCAATTTTACCCCGGATTGGCGAATTTTCTGCCTGAGCTAAAGGCCACGCATAAGGCCAACTGCGTAAAAACGCTACTTGACCACTTTGGAACAAGCGCCGGGTATCTTCTTCCTGGTAAGTTGTGACTCCAGGAGGAGAAATGCCCTCGCTAATGGTACTACGCAGAAATTCAATGGCTCGTAATGTTTCTGGTCGATCTAGTCCAACTTCGAGGGTGTCGGCATTAACCCAGAAGCCACCAAAGCCATCGAGGACTTCTGCAAACATCGCCACGAGTCCTTCATATTGGCGACCCTGCCAAACATAGCCCCAATTTACCTGATTTTTCTTCTGCAATACTTGAGAAATTCGGATCAAATCATCAAAGGTTTCTGGCGGTTTCAATCCTGCTTGTTTGATTAAATCTTCCCGGTAGTACAGCATTCCCACATCAGAACGCACCGGAATGCGGTACAGTTTGTCTTGGTAACGTCCCCCTTCTACATCCTGGGATGAAAATGCTGCCAACTCTTCTTTAGAAATGCGATCGCCTAAAGGTAGCAACCATCCAGCAGCAGCAAACTTGGATGTCCAGATCACATCCATATTAATCAGGTCATAAGGGGATTCACCCAAAATAAAAGATGAGGTATACAGGTCTTCGAGCAAATTTGTGGCATTTGGCCCTTCAACTAAGTTAATACGAATACCTGGGTTCTCAGTCTCGAAGTCTTTAATCAAACCCTGTCTCCAAGGTTGAGCGTCAGGGGCAGTCATTAACAGATTGAGGGTAACTGGTTGCTGCGAGAGTGCTACCCAACTGAACAATATGATGCTCAACAGAGTTGCCAGGAAAACCCCTATATGTAAATAACTTTGTTTTTGGATGAATTTTTGCAACTTATTTATTGGCTTTCGGTACAACATTATTAATGTAGCGATCGCTAGTGGTAATTATTAAAAAATCAAAACAGAAAATTTCTAAAAAAAGATTATTTTATATTACTTTTTTATCAAAATACTATGACTAATAAACAAGCAAGTCAATAAACTTAACATCAAGCTGGCTTCAAAAAAGGTATTAGGCTGCCCTGGATATATTGCAACAATTAATACTGCGACTAGTAACTGCACGTAGATGAGATTATTCCTCATTTAGAGATGGATGAATGGCGCAGGTATATCAAGAACTAAAAGTAAACCCTCAATTAGCAATTGCTTTGCTAAAAAAGTTGACATAAGTAGTTTTTATGTAATACAGTATATTACATAAAGGATGAGTTAAATTAAAAAGGTTTCTTAGCTAGGACAGCACGGTGAAAATAAAATTACCATTTGTACGCAGTTAGTTAATATAACGAGAAAAGTTTTTCAAAATCTCATAATTAACATAAAATCACTCGATTAAGGCTGTATAAATAAACAAATATGGATTTTGACTATTTTAGAAGCAATGATGGTACTTCTGGAAATAATAGCCGGCAAAGTTTGCTTGCTACCGGTTGGCGGCCGTTTAACCGAGAATTAGACTGGGGGTTTTTGTGGCAACTGTTGTATAGTGACTCCCACGAATTAGCTCAAAAAAGTTTGAATTTAGCGAGTAATGTTGCTGATATTTTGGGACGCAATAATTATGCTTGGTGGGCTAATATCTTAAATGTTGTATCTGATAATACCCGTTACGAAGTTGAAAAGTTTTGGAATTACATCACACCAGATCCTCAATCACCAGATCATCGGTACAAAGATGTTTTGAGTACGGAAACTCCCATCGTCCAATTTGTTAGTCGTAGTAGTATTCCCATTGATTATGTTCTTAATCGACTGCAAGAAATTACTGTACTGCGAGTTTTAGCAGTGTTGGGTAATCCTGACATTATTACGCAGTATTATTCAGAAAGAGATTTTTATTTTCCTATAGATAAATTTGTTAGCTGGGAACGTTTAGATGTTATCAATACTGTTTATGCTTACTGGTCGAAGTATGACGTTTGGTTGCAAATTGATCCCTACGATCGCGGGCGACGACAATATACTTTAATGGCGAAAAATCTCGCGCCCCTAATTAACAAAGCGACTTACGACTTAGCAGTTATGCTGAGTGGATATCAAAGCCGTGTAGGCAAGGTTCACAGTCAATTTGCCATTCGCACATTTCCAACAGATATCCAAAACTTTACTGATTCTGTACAACAAGCGATTCTGAATCAAAACCAGTTAGCGGTTGTTGTACATGGGCAACCAGGTACTGGTAAAACAGTCTGGACACAGGCAGTAGCAAAAGAAATTCTTGTACCTTTAGGGTATGTAATTTTTATTTTAGATCATGATGCGATCGCTAACTTTGTTCCCCCAACTTACATAGAGCGTATTTGTATCGTTATTAACGAAGCTGATAATTTAGCGCAAAATCGTGCTTCCGAGGTAGCGCAATACAATAACAAAACCGAACACATTCTGAGTTTGTTGGATGGCACTTTGTATCAGAGCGTAATTGATGAGTCTGGGATTCAGATGCAGCAACGCTTAGTTGTCTTGATGACTTGCAACACTACTGAAAGATTAGATCCAGCCATGTTACGTAAGGGCAGGGTGGATTTAATGTATGAGTTTACGCAACTATTTATTTAAATTGGATAACTTGGTTGCTCTCTGAAAATAACGCACAGAATGGGGCGTTGCATAATCAATATACCTCTTGCAAAATTATTTAATGGTAAGATTGGGTGTTTTTAGCCTTATTAAACTCACTTATGCGATACGAGCAAACAAAAAAACTATCAAACCAAGAGTTCAAAGGTCTGGTGGGGTGCAAAGGCTGACATTTGATTCAGATGGTCAAAGTCATGGGAGATACTACGGAAACCAAACAAACGTGTGGTTGTCCTCCCAAGCTAGATTTAGAAGACCAAGTTTTGATCTCAATTAGTATTGATGATTGCAAAATTGAGTGGACGAGGCACAGATAATTCGTAATTCGTAATTCGTAATTCGTAATTAAGGAAATATTACGTAGTCTGAGTTTCAGGGTTTGTATCTGTTTCATTATTTTTGTGAAATGGTATGACTTCTGAATTCTGCTGTAAGTAGGTTTTTGATAAGGAGGTTGAAAATGTTTAAATCTACCGATTTAATTCGGGGTAAAATCTACTCTTGCCGAGGGGAACAAATCAAATTTAGCCATCAATCTCGTAATCAGAGATTCTTTTTTGTAAACAGTAGTCGTAAACGCTTGATGTTTACATCCGATTTCATTCAGCGAGAACTTTATGAAATCAAAGTACTAGCAGAACAGTAGGGTAAGCTTGATGCAGCAAGACAACTCTGATTTAGTCAAACAAATAAAAGATTTCAAAATTTATAGTTACTCCTGAGATGAAGTTATCCAAAAATGCAATTTTGACAAACAATTAGAGCAAGACTTCAATATCATTAAATGCTCATTTTAGCTGATTATAAATAAAGTACTAGTCCTTAATAAATACTAGGATATTTTTAACCAATGGCTAGGATGAATAGCCCTTTATTAGCAGCGAGTAAAAAGGAATTACTCATCACGGGCTAAACGCCCCGCTTCCGCTAACAGCACTCAGCACTCAGCGCGATCTTCCTCTATTGCTGCAATAGTTCGTTTCGTGGCAAAGCCGTTGAGAATTATGCCTCGAACTAAGGACACCTCTTTATCCAAATTCATTGCATGATCCTCAAATTTTGTTGCGGCACTAGTTAAATTGGAGTTTCTCATCTGTTCTGCCATTTGACGGGAGAATGTAACCTTTTCTTCCATTACCCGCACAGCCGACCACAGCGCATTTTCGAGATTCTGAGTTTGCTCTGCCAGGAACACTTTAGCTGTAAAGGAATGCCCCGTGTGACAGCGAAACCGCAACGGCTGTTCTTTGCCAATTTGCCAAATGCTGCCGTTGCATTCAGGGCAGGTGTAAGTCGTTCTAGTCCCGATCGCTTCTACATTCTTTAAAAACTCCTGGGTATTCATCTGCTGTTCAGCAATCTTGGATTCAATTTCGATCTCTTCGGTCACGGGGTATGTCTCCTGCTGGGCGGCGGGTTCCTTTGATAACTCCACTAGTAGGTCTGGGATTTCTGCAAGCGGCAGGCAGTAATCGACATTCACATACCGCAAGGCGCTCTTGGCCATGCTGGGGTATTCTGCTTCCTTTGGGTCTTGAACGATCGCCACTCCGCCCCGTTTCTTGATTGCCTGCAACCCCACCGTGCCATCATCAAGATAGCCAGTGAGTACCACACCTACCACCCTTGTACCATAAGCGCGGGCGGCTGAACGAAATAACGCATCGATCGCGGGGCGAAAGCGGTTTTCTTTAGGCCCGCGCACGACACGCATCGAGCCTTGATTGACCAACAGGTGATAATCGGGCGGTGCGACATAGATTCGCCCGGTTTGAATTGACTCTCCATCTACCGGGTGAGATGCTGGGAGAGAGCCTACATCTGTAAGAATTTGGGGGAGAATGCTAGGCTTCTCTGCTGCGAGGTGCTGAACAATGAAGAAGACAGCATCAATATCAGTACGCAAAGTGCCTAAGATTGCACCCAGCGCTTTGAGTCCGCCTGCCGAAGTACCAATAACAATAATGTCCTGTCTAAGCATAGATACCTTTTCTTAGTGAATAAAAGTTTTTTAGGGAACTCCAAAAAATAAATTATCCAATTTCACTCTTTCAAAACGACTTTCCCTCTCCCTGCTCCCCTGCCCGATCACAATCCTTGCCATTCTCGCTCGGAGAGTTCTTTTCTCGGCAACAATAAACTAGCTTCAATCTCCTGCCGCACAACGCCTGTTACCTCACAGTTGCTATTGAGGCAATCGATAAGCAACTGATTGGCATCGTAATATTGTTGCAATACTTGCTGTTGCTGTGGGCTGAAGTGCCAGTGATGCTCAATGTTTCGATGCTTGGCAATCGCACTTGTTGTACTAGAGCATCAATATCTAAAAATTCAGAAGGACCAAGTTCTTTTGATTCAGAAAATTCTTCTGGAGGATTAGCCGCAATCTCCCACCAATTCAACGACAACACAGAACAAATTTCTATAAAGATATGACGCTCAACGGGACGCCCACTAAAAAACCGCCAAATTGGTTGGCGAGTCTTTAAGTTGACTTCAAAAGCCAAATTTTCTTGTGTCCACCCCTTATGAGCGAACGCTTTTTTAGCTTGTTCAATCCCGGTGACTGATCCCTGGAGCGATCGCTTGACCATAGGAGCTTACACACATCAAATAAGAATTCTTCAAGTTGACATTATTTCTGACTTTTGAATTCTTCTTTAATTAAAGCATCTTCCGCTAATATCCTCTCATTTCATTGTTCTCAGTTAAACATGATTGCTTTAAGTCTTATTCGCCGTAAATATTATCCGTGATATCGCATTGGTGAAGCCAATTGATCTCAAAACCCTCCACCTTACCTTGAAGGAGGCAGGAGGCAGAGGGCAGATGGCGTTCGCGGAGCGTCTCGTTGGCGCAGCCTCTCGTAGAGAAGAGAAGCCTCTCCCCTTGGGAGAAGGTTCAATGTTTTGTAGGGGATTCAACACTGTACTTAATTGGAGCCACAAAACAAGAAAATTTGGTGGGGGTCTTAAACTGCAAGTTCGATGATTGTCACGGGCTTCTTAGCAGAAAACTGTATTCCAACTGAGCCTCCTGCCTTCAGCGCTGGAGCCTTTCTTGATAAAATAATTCTGCAAGAGGTCTAATGGAGGCAAGCAGGGGAAGCAGAAAGAGAATTTTGGAAGTTGCTAAATCATCCCGCAACTATGCAATACTGGGAATGGAAATACTGCCTGAAGCGGTAAGAAGCATATACCCCACATTCCACAGTGCGATTGTTCGGAATGCTGTATTTACATTTTCAGCAATTTTGCCAAAGTTTTACCTGTTTTTGCGATACAAGTTGATGCTCTTTGCGCCAAGCTTGGGGAGGTAAACCGTGATGTTGACGAAACTGGCGAGAGAAATGAGACACATCCTGATAGCCCAATGCTTTCGCTATCTTCTCGACTGTCTGATCATTATTTTGGAGTAGAAAACGAGCTCCCGCCATCCGGCGTTTGACAATCCAGCAGTTTACAGTCTCTCCTGTCTGCTTTGCTACTCGGTTAGTTAAGTAAGCAGGTGAGTAACCAACAGCAACAGCCACATCACACAAAGTAATTCCTTGATGATAATGAGCTTCGATAAAGTCGAAAACTTCTTTTAATTGAGGAATATAGGGAAAGATTGACTTAGAAGGAACCATCATTTCTGTATCAGGTGCTTCTGTACCAGAGGCTACACCAACACTAACACCTCCAGCGATCGCTGGAGTATGATCTGCAAATACTGATTTTGGAGCTTTCTCGAATTTCATAGCCCACCAGTATTGGAGAGTAGCTTGCTTTTGCAAGCGAATAGCGATCGCTCTGAGCAATTCGTCTAGTGTAGAGGGTTTGGTAAGATAGTCGTCTGCTCCCAATTCCATAGCTTTGCGAACATCTGCTTTCGTACTACTACCCGTCAGAAAAATGAAGGGAATAATTGCTGTAAGAGGCTCTTGGCGTAGCGTAGTTAAAACGCTATAACCATCCATATCAGGCATCGTTATATCGCAAATTACTAAGTCGGGTATATGCTCTTGTGCTTGTTGGATACCAGCAAGGCCGTTATTAGCACCTATCGTATCAAAACCTTTAGCCTCAAGACCCTTTAAATAAAGATTGCGGGTAACGTTATCATCTTCAATGACGAGAATTTTCTTTGACGATTCGTACATCATTTTGTATTACCATAACTTTTTACAGAAGCTGTTCACTATACTCTTTGGTGAGTATGTAAATAGGTATAAAATTAATTACTTCGTTCCGAGAGTTATGATTGTTAAGCTGTTAATTAATAACTTCATTTCAACATTCATAACTCTGAACAACTAAATTCTGATTTATTTAATGGCAACATCACAGTAAACGTAGTACCCACATCAACTTGACTTTCTACAGAGACTTGACCGTGATGTAAATCTATAAGGGTTTTAAGAATCGATAGCCCTAATCCAGTACCAGGTATACTATCAATATTAGTACCACGGTAAAATGGTTCAAATATTCGTTGTTGATCTGCTACTGAAATACCGATACCCTTATCTTTGACCTGAAAAATTACTTTCTCATTTTTGCAATAAAGTTTCAACTCAATTGCAATATGGGAGGGAGAATACTTGATTGCATTGTCGAGCAAATTCTTCAAGATCGGCTCTAACAGTTTTTTATCTATGCAGGCTGTTAAAGAATTATCTGGACTTACAAAATTAATCGGAATTTGGCTAACGCTCATCTGCATTTGTGCAACTAAATCTTTGCAAAATTCAACTAATTCAAGTGGTTTGGGTTCACAGTTTATTTTTGCTGCTTCTGCCTTAGAGAAGAACAAAATATCATCCAACATCTGACTCAGTTGTTCGGTAGCTTTTTGAATGTGATCCAGTAGTGGTTGTATTTTCTTCTGTGTACGTTTGTCTACTTCTTCCTTTAATAAACTATTAGAAAATGAAACAATATTCAGCGGTGTCCGAAATTGATGGCAGACCATAGACAGGAAACGCGCTCTAAGTTCGCTAAGTTGTTTTGCTTTTTCTAAAGCTTGGTTAAGATTTAATTCTGCACATTTGTAATCGGTAATATCGATGCCTGCAATCATTTCTACTGGTTTTCCACCAAAATCCAGCGCTCCATCCAGCATTGCAACCGCGCAAGCTAGCCAGCGCTCCGTACCGTTTTTTGTCAGAATATTCATCTCTTGGTATTCAAACTTAGCTGCTTCACCCTGCTTACGTATCTGCCTACCTTTTTTGCTCTTAATCAGTCGGCGAAGATCGAAACCTGTTAGCAGTTCCTCTTTTGTGTAGCCAGTGAGTTGCTCTACTGCTGGATTTATGTAGCAAAGCCGCGTGTCTTGAATCAGAAAAGTGCTGGTATCTGTCGTTTCGGCTATTGTCCGAAATTTCTCTGCATTCAGCCGTAATGCTTCTTCAGTTCGTTTTGATTCAGTAATATCCCAAATACTCCACACCCTACCAATAATTGTGCCCTCCAATAAGTGAGGCTTAGAGTAGTGGGCAAAAACTCTTCCATCTTTCAACTCCAGAATGTCGTAACTTTCAAAATCAGATTGGCTAGACACTTCCCAAATCAGCCGACTAAAGGCTTGTGGGTCTTTAAGTTGGTTCTCAAAAAAGTCTTTACATCGAGGACATTTCTTAGATAGGATTAGGGACTCTGGGATCTGCCACATATCCATAAACTTTTGATTCAAGCTTAGAATATCTCCCTCAAAGTTAACTGCAACAATACCAACGGCAGTAGATTCGAGGGTAGAACGAAGTAAAGAAAGAGATGTTTCTAGTTCTACTTCTTTTGCTTTGAGTTGAAAAAATTCCTGCTGCAAATTGTCTTTGGCATCCCTTAATTCATCAGTCCACTTTTGCACGCTCAATTCTACTATTTCATCACTTATCTCACGAGCAAAAGCACAGCCAAATTCCATATCTTGTTGTTTTACATAATTAATGGATATTTCTACCAGAAAGATCCGACCTCCTTTTCTCCGGTAGCGAGATTTAAAGGTAAGAGAACCCTGTGAGCCAATATCTGACCAATTGTGTAGAGAAAAATCTACGTCTATATCATGCAGCCTCATGGAAAGTAATTCCTCGCGGGAATACTCAGTCATTCGGCAAGTGGCATCGTTAACGTAGAGGAACTGGGCATTTTCTCCTAAACAAAAGGCAGCATCTACAGCGTGATTTATTAAGAAGTGAGCAAACTTCATCTCTGCTTCTGGTTGTAGCACCCATTGATTGTTTGCTCTAGCTAATGTATATTCGCCAGAATTCATATTCCTACTTCCTCCTGGTAATCAATAACTACCATAGCCATTAATGAGTTAATAGTCATAACTTACTAAAATCTTTGGGACACCTTTAGCCTGTTAAAAAATAAAATAGGTTAGTAAATTAAAAAATATTACTAATCATGTTAACAAAACTTATCATACCAAAAAAAAGTGAATTATTAAACAAAATTTTCCTAAAAACAACTTAAATATTTAATGACTTCAGCGGCTTTTTATAGCAACACAAAATTTAGACAAATCAAATCAGATTAGTCAATAAGCCTTATTAAGGATAGAGTTCAAAACTTTTAATCTATAAGTAGAAAAGATATTTTACAAGTACAACACTTTAAATTGGCGGAAATAAACATACCATTTAAAATGGCGCAAGAAGCTCGGAATACAATTATGCATGACTTTTTACTTCCGCTTTGCGGTACTAGTACGCCACGGCGTAAATAGAGCAACCATTTAAAATCCCTAAAGAGCTTATTCCATAATACTTTTAACTTTTGACTTTTGACTTCCGCCTTGCGGTACTAGCCTTGCACCAGAGTTAACTTCAGGCTTACGGTTCACCAACCTAAAATTGTTGGGCTTCGACTGGGGACAGGTTAAAAGATAAAAATTTTTATCCTTTAACCTTTCCGCAACCAAGCGCTTTGACGAACTACTGGTGTAGAGTCGTTTGATTATCAACATAAATGAATTTGCAGTGCTGGGCTTGGCTTAATTTAAGAAGAATTCAGAAGTCAGGAGTCAGAATCAAGACGCTCGTTCGTGTGTTCTATAAACAAATTTTATTCATCCATTTATTTTCTTAAATTATCTTAACTTACTCTCTCAGGAATTTAGCTATAAAGAATATGCTTAGTCATCCGTCCTTAGAAATACATTGGTATTAGAGATATCACGGGCATTTTACGTATATATTGTGCCTTTTTGTTACAAAAAAAACATTTATGTTGAGAACGTACGGGATTTATGCTAAATTGTACGTCGAAAATAATAAAGTTTATCAAAAAATTACTTACTTAGTATTTAGTCATCTCTCAAAGGAAAGATAAAGGTTAAGTAGTTATGTCTTTATTGTTACAACTGATTCAAACAATGAGTTTTTGGTGGCAATAAAAAGACCGTTAAATTCTTGTAGTTAGGCTCATGCTTTAATTCGGATAATTTGTAACGGCGAGTTCAAAAGCCAATAACCAAGATTTTTTATGGACTGTTAGCTCCTTCGGGGTGAGATTGGAAGACTCATAGAGCTTCGCATAAGAAAAGAAATCCCGGAAATATCTTAAAAATCGCATTCTTAAAGGGTTTGGGGGAGCTAAAAGCAAAAGAATTGACAGTCCCATCGAAAGATTTACTATTTTAAATTTTGTAATGTGTCTTAAGTGCGATCGCAGTGTATCAATCTTTCAGAATGACTAAGTTAGAAATTAGAAATGTCGCAATCAGGATAAAAGCGAAAGAATTGATATTTTCGTCTAAAGATTGTTCATTGTAAATAAATTTTACTCATAGTATCCATCACAAGATAAGCACTTTCTCAGGTAGCTCATTAATTAAATCAGCGTTATTAAACTTAACTGTATTAATTTTTGTAATTTTTATGAGAAGCGCTTGAATTAAGCTTAGTTGCTTGTTTATATACCTTTATATGGTTTAATTTTTCCCCACCAACCTACTTAAGCACTGTAGTCATCATAGTAGAAGCGAAAAATTTGACATCCCCATCAAAGGATTTTTGATTGCACAATATTCTTCATCTCCTTTATTCTTGTTACAAGAAGCACAGCATTGATTGCTGTATGCTTTTGTAAAAATTTTTTGTTACTGCGCTCACAAGCATCAATCAGCAGCGATTAACCGTTTTTACGAACGACCAAGCTCCGTCATAGCTGTTAAAAATAACAGGGTTATTTGTATAAAATATTTCTATCGCTGTAATTGTAAACTCAAGAGCTTTATGTAACTTTCTGATAATTAGTGAAACTAATGAGTCAAAATTATACTGGTTCAAACTCTCCTCTCATCACCACTGAGCCATACAAGGAATTTCGAGCAAACAGATATGTAGAGTCTGTGTCTGACTCCCGTCAGCTTGACGAATCGCAGAATAATGGCGAAGTTCAGCCCTTTTTAAACGACGAAACACCCCCAACGCTCTCAGTTGCTGATGCGATCGCTCAGATGTTGGTAAATTTGGGAGTAGGCTACGCTTTTGGTGTTGCCGGTGGTGCGATGGCAAGCCTTTGGGGTGCGCTGTCGAATAGCAGCATCGAGGTGTTGAACTTCCGCCATGAAGCAGGAGCAGCATTTGCAGCGACCGAAGCATACTTTGCCAATAATCGCCCCACTGTAGTTTTTACCACAGCAGGGCCGGGGATCACTAACGCCCTCACCGGATTATTTGCGGCTCGTGGTGAAGGTGCAAAGGTGATTTTAGTGTCGGCTTGCACCTCAGCACCGCAGCGTGGACGTTGGGCAATTCAAGAAACCAGCACTTATACATTGCCCAGTGGAGGAATTTTTACCCCCGGAGCGCTATTTAACTATGCAATCACTATTGAATCTGCGGCTCAACTCCCGCAGATTTTCCGCAAACTTGCTTTGGCTATGGCGCAACCAGGCGGATTTGTCGCTCATCTGAGTATTCCCACCGCTGTGCAAACAAGTTTGGTTGAGAATATAGCTTTACCCCAGCTAGATGTTACTCCGTTTCCGATGACTGCTTCAAAAGAAGCGATCGCTAAATCTGTAGAGTTATTATCATCTGGCCCCTTTGCCATCTGGGTTGGTTTCGGTGCGCGTGAAGCAGCAGAGGAAATCCTTGAACTCGCTGAAAAAACCGGAGCAGCCGTCATGTGCTCACCCCGTGGTAAAGGTATCTTCCCCGAAGATCATCCCCAGTTTGTGGGTGTCACAGGTTTAGGTGGTCATGCTTCCGTCTTAACTTATATGGAACAGCAACCTCCACTACGCACACTTGTATTAGGAACCCGCCTTGGTGAACCAACTTCCTTCTGGAGTTCGGCGCTGGTTCCAAAAGAAGGTTTCATCCATGTAGATATTGACCCAGAAGTGCCAGGTGTAGCCTATCCACACGTTGAAACTTTCGCAGTTCGCTCTGATATCAAAGCTTTTGTGGAAGAGTTATTGGAGCAATTACCAGATGCTCCTCGTTCCACAACTTTGTCGCTACCTAATCCAGAACGCAAAGCAATTGAACCTGCTCCAGAGGCAGATTATCCAGTGCGGCCAGAAGTATTGATGGCAGCAATTCAAAAGTTCATTGTTGAAGATACCGATGCCGTAGTCATGGCGGAGTGTGGTAACTCCTTTACTTGGTCAACTCATCTACTCCAATTTTCCGAAGCCAATCGTTACCGAGTCAGCACCGGAGTCGGCGCAATGGGTCACGCCGTCACCGGAGTATTGGGTGCAGCAGTGGCGAACAATGGCAAAGCTGTAGGGATTGTCGGCGATGGAGCAATGCTGATGAATAACGAAATCAGCACAGCCGTAAAATACAAAATTCCTGCAATCTGGATTGTCCTCAACGATGCGCGTTACAACATGTGCCATCAAGGGATGAAAATCTTGGGATTAAAGGGCGCGGATGCAACACTTCCACCGACAAACTTTGCCATGATTGCTCGTGGTATGGGAGCAGAAGCGATCGTAGTCGTTAGAGAGTCGGATATTGAAGCGGCATTACAACAAGCGATCGCATCAAATGTTCCCTTTCTAATCGATGTAGTGATTGACGCTGATCGACCAGCACCCTCAGGTGGACGTAATAAAAGTTTAGCGTCACAAGGAGTCAAATCAAGTTCAGCTAAAAATCCAGCCAAGCAAGTTTCATTTCCAATGGTTTAACTTTAAAAGCTGGCAATTTCCTGCAATTGTTATAGACACTAAAACATCTCAACAAGGCGGACTTTATAATCCAAGTTTGGATTAGTCCATTCAACAAAAGACAAAGGATAAATTTAGAAGCGGCAAAAACCTTATTCCAGCCAAAAAACTACGCCCAATCAACTGGAATTTTAAATTTTTGACTTTTTACACCCTAAGTCTTTTCTTAACTTTATCCAATATTAATGTTCGAGAGTGTTTTTGTGTCTATATCTTTACATTTTGTAATAGTAATTACTTTCTCTAACCAATCCCAAACAATATCGAGAGGTGAAAATGCTGCTATTTGAAACTGTTAGAGAAATGGGTCACGAACAAGTTCTCTTTTGTCATGGTAAAAACCCCGAAATTAAGGCAATTATTGCTATCCATGACACGACCTTGGGCCCAGCGATGGGAGCTACAAGACTCTTGCCTTATGTCAACGAAGAAGCTGCTTTAAAAGATGCACTTCGTCTCAGCCGTGGGATGACATATAAAGCTGCCTGTGCCAACATCCCGGCTGGTGGCGGAAAAGCAGTCATTATCGCTAATCCTGAAAATAAAACAGATGATTTGTTGAGAGCTTACGGACGTTTTGTTGATAGCTTGAATGGGCGTTTTATTACCGGACAAGATGTTAATATTACCCCTGATGATGTACGAACAATCAGTCAAGAAACAAAACATGTTGTTGGGGTATCAGAAAAGTCTGGTGGGCCTGCTCCCATAACATCACTAGGGGTTTTTCTCGGAATTAAAGCTGCTGTAGAGTCTCGTTGGCAAAGCAAAAGACTTGATGGAATGAAAGTTGCAGTGCAAGGTTTAGGCAATGTAGGTAAAAACCTCTGCCGCCACTTACATGAGCATGATGTCAAACTTTTTGTTAGTGATGTAGATCCAGTAAAAGCGGAAGAAGCAAAAAGGCTTTTTGGCGCAACTATTGTAGAACCCAACGAAATTTACTCTCTTGATGTAGATATCTTTGCTCCTTGTGCTTTAGGAGGAATTCTAAATAGTCATACAATTCCTTTCTTAAAAGCTTCCATCATTGCTGGTGCAGCCAATAATCAATTGGAAAACGAGCAGCTACATAGTCAGATGCTTACCAAAAAAGGGATTCTTTACAGCCCTGATTATGTAATTAATGCTGGAGGACTAATCAACGTTTACAACGAAATGATTGGCTATGACGAAGAAAAAGCTTTCAAACAAGTGCATAACATTTATGACACGCTATTAGCAATTTTTGATATTGCTAAACAGCAGGGAGTTACTACTAATGATGCTGCTAAACGATTAGCAGAAGACCGTATACAGAGTGGTAAGCGAAGTAAGACTAAAGCGATCGCAGCTTAATTGTTATTATCTTAAGGAGTAAAAGTGGAAAAGAATACCTTTGCAACGTCAGCTTACATTGCTACCTCACCAGAAAGCGCCTTTGAATATCTTTGTAGTTTAAAAAACTTAGATGAATGGACGCTTTATAGCCGGATGAAAGAGCAAGTTGACGAAGATACTTGGCTCGGAACTGCATCTGGTTATCACAAAAATCTTTATTATCATGTTAAAAAACTAGAAAACCCACTTTTCTACGGCATTGAGTGGCACTGTGGATTAGAGTATCAGAAATACTTTCAGGTTTACCCTGTTTTGCTATTTCCCACCGACTACATCGAGCCGGGAACAGATGAAAAAGGCGTTTACTTTCACTGGTTGAGCTTTGTCGATCCAAAACGGCAAACTCAGATGATTATGCAGGGAATTCACACGGTACACACTTCCGAATGTCGTTCTCTCAAAGGTAATTTGGAACGCAAAGCTGGTCTTACCGCAGCAGCCAAAGGAAGCCACTTTATCGATACAGACACTATTTATGTTGATGCCCCAATTGAAATTGGTATTGAATACTTAAAAGACCTAAACAACATAGATGAGTGGGCGCACTTATTACGGCCAGATGGTGATATTACTGCTGAATCAGGTGAATTTAAAGATGAATATGACCAGAAAGTAAAAGTATCTGTACGCGTTCATAGTCTGAGCAAATACTACTTGCTTGAACAGGAACACTTTTATCCAGACTATGAATATTATCAGCGCTCTGTAGCCTTACTTATTCCAACTGCCTACGCTTTCGCTGATCCCGAAGCTTCTGGTTTTATTCTGCATCGAATCACATTCTGGAAAACAGATGGAACCGTCACCCACGGCAAACTTCAAATTGAAGACTTTGGCGCTGAAAGCATGAACATCAAACGTTTACTAGAAGCCAAAGCTGGCAATCTCAAATCATTTGACCGAGGAATGAGCTATCTACCAAAAACTCCAGAAGCACTAGTCACCAACTAAAACCTCAGCGCTCCTCTGCGTTTCCCTTTGCGCCCCTCTGCGTTTAAAATCCCCCCTTAATTCCTCAAGATTACCTGCAACACATGAAACAGAAACAACTTACTATTACTTTCCTCACCTTTTGTGTTGCCGCTTTTTCTGGAATCAAAGCTGCCTCAGCTGCATCCTTTTCAGTAATCGCCGACGGTTTATATAACGCCGGAGGTTTGAGCTTTAGCCCTGATGGCAATCTCTATGTTACAGAGGCAGGAATCGGGGGAAATGGAGCTTGTGTTCCACCACCAAGTGGTCAAGGCGATTCTTTATGCTATGGCACAAGTGGCGCAGTCACCAAAATTGAGAATGGTAAAACCGAGCGCATACTTACGGGACTTCCTTCCTTAGCATTACCAGATGGTACTGGAGCCGCTGGGCCTCGTGACATCCAATTTGATGCTACAGGTAAACCTTATGTTCTGATTGGGTATGGGGCTGATCCAACCTTTCGCGATCGCAATTTAGGTAACACTGACCTCGGTAAAATCATCGCTCCCAACTTTAATACCAATTCCTGGACGAGTGTTGCTGACTTAGCTAACTATGAACTCGCCAACAATCCCGATGGTGGTGATGTCGGTAGCAATCCCTTAGGTTTTGCAATAGATGGCAATCAGTTGGTTGCAGTTGATGCAGGTGCAAACGACTTACTCACTGTGAATACTGATGCTAGTAATTTGCAGTCCATAGTTGCGTTTCCCCAAGACATCTTGACTAATCCAGTCTTTCCACCCTCTGGTACACCATCCAATGAACCTGCACAAGTGCCATCTGGAGGTGAAGAGGTGCGACCACAGTTTGCAAGCCAACCAGTACCCTCCAGTGTGACCAAAGGCCCTGATGGCGCTTATTACGTCAGCCAATTTACTGGTTTTCCTTTCCCTGAAGGTGGGGCAAAAATCTATCGAGTCGGTGCTGATGGTTTACCAACAGTCTTCGCCGATGGTTTTACCCAACTCACAGACTTGGAATTTGATACTGAGGGCAATTTGTATGCTTTGCAGTACGCCAATCAATCAGCTTGGAAGGGTGATTTTGATGGTTCTGTCATCAAAATGGCTGCCGATGGGACACGCACAACTCTTCTAAGTGGCAATGGATTAGAGTCGCCTAGCGCTTTGACTATTGGTGCTGATAGTGCAGTATACGTCACAAACCGAGGCGATCGCCCTGGACTTGGACAAGTTCTCAGAATTGAAAATATCAAATCTGTCCCTGAACCTGATTCTATTTTGGGCGTATTAGCGATCGGCGCTTTTGGCGTTGCTTGGTTGCACAAGAAAAGAAACTCTAAACCTCTCACAGATAGAGTTGTGGCGCTCAAGTAAAAAGTTTCAAACCAATATCAGTGCCTCTCAAGGACACTTACTTACCCTGCATTCTCCAGGGGATAGGATTTCTTGTCTTTAAAACCATAAAACTTTCCCGAAATAAATTAGTAACTCTTAACTCCCTTGAAAGGTATGAAACTCAAATCATTTGCTCTAACATCTCTGACATTTTGTTTTGCTGCTATTTGCGGAACACCATCTGTACAAGCTGCAACGCTAACGACAATTGTTGATGGAGTCAGTAATGCACGGGCTGTTAGCTTTGGCCCCGATGGTACTCTCTACGTAGCAGAGCCAGGTATCGGAGGAAACGGAAATTGTCAACCATCTCCGAGTACACTGTTTCAGCCTATCTGTGCTGGTAATAGTGGTTCACTGGTCAAAGTTACACCAGGCGGTGAGCCACAGCGTCTCTTCAATAACTTTCAATCTATAGCAGAGCAACCCAGTGGAAACCAAGGCGCTGGTATTCAAGACATACAATTCGACTCTCAGGGGAATGCTTATCTTCTAACTGGGTTTGCTGGTTATCCAGGAAATCGTGACCTAGAATCACTTAACCTTGGTGCTAATTTCTCGATTCCAGAGCAGCAACTTGTTACTTTCCCGCCCTCCACACCCGATAAAGTACTGAATACCCCGCTTTTAGCACAACTTTTCAAAGCTGACTTGAACACCGGAGAACTGGAAAGTATTTTCGACTTCGGCAAGTATGAAATTACTAATAACCCAGACGGTGGGGATGTAGTTACCAATCCCTTTGATTTGACCGTTAGTGGTGATACTGCTTATATCGTTGACGGGGGTGGAAACGCCGCCTACAAAGTCAAACTTGACGGAAGTGAGTCTGAGGCGATCGCAATTCCCAAGAAAGTCCTTAGTGCCTCATCATTGCCACCCCTTCCACCAGGACAAGAACTGCCTCCAGGGTTAATAGACATACTTCCAGGAGGAAACATCGCAATTCAATCAGTACCTACAGGTGGCACAATTGGCCCCGATGGAGCCTTATACGTTGCCGAATACTCAGGTTTTCCATATCCAGAAAATGAATCGCGGATCTTCCGCATCGGCGAAGATGGGAACCCAGAGGTTTTCCTAGATGGATTTACGCAAATCACTGACTTAACCTTTGATGATCAAGGCAACTTGCTGGTGTTGCAATTCGGCGACGAGTCTCAGTTGCAGGGTGACTTGCGGTTCCTTCCCGGTTCTCTAATTCAAGTTGCTCCAGATTTAACTCGCACAACCCTGGTTGCTGCCGGTGAAGGGCTGGAATCGTCTGCTGGAATTGATATTGGCCCTGACGGGCAAATATACATCACCAAACGCGGTGTTGGCCCAGAACTAGGATCGGTTGTTCGGGTGGATGGTATCGTTACAGAGAGAGTCCCCGAACCTACTTCAATACTTAGCTTACTAGCCCTTGCTAGTGTAGGCGCAACTGGTGCGATCGCCAAGCGCAAACGCCAAGACAAGTTGGGTGAATTGCTACCCAAAGCAGAGATAGTCTAATTCCTCATTACCTGGTGTCAGGTAATGGTTAGAAAATAGGCTGCTGCCTCACACAGAAAGTTGCATTTCAAACAGGAGGCAGCAGCCCGAATATTAGGGTTCCCGAACTAGGACTGGGAACGAATATTAGTCTAGGAAAGAGTATACACTCCTACAACCAGGACTTCAAACTCATGGGATTAGTCAAAAATTTCTCAATCGGCATTCTCGGTACTGGATTCATGGTGCTGGCAACAGCAGCCCAAGCCAAGGCTGTAACATTAACTTACGACAGAAGTATCGGTAGTCCTGGCTTCGGCCCTGGAGAGCTTTTTGTTCCCCAAGGGATAGCGGTGGATAGCCAAGGGAATACCCTCATAGCTAACGGACGCGGTATTAACCCGGCGGATGGTACTCCTAACTTCGACCTTGGTAACAAAATTGAAATATTTAATCCTAGCGGTCAGTATATTGGAGCAATTGGCTCCGGCGGCACAGGGCCCGGACAGTTTGACGAGCCAACAACTGTAGACTTTAATCCCGTAACAGGGGATTTGTATTCAGGTGATGTTTACAACAACCGCATCAATCAATTCGATCCTCAAGGTAACTTTATTAGATCCTTTGCAAACGGAGATTTTACCCCTCGCGTAAATGATAGAATTTTCTTTGGCCCATCTGGTTTGACATTTGACAAAACTGGCAACGTTTACGTAGGTGATTTTAACGGCGAAAGAATCCTTAAATTCACACCAGACGGACAGCCAATTGGTGTCATTGGTGGCGCTCTTGGCACTGCACCTGGGGAATTCCAAGGTGTAGCAGGTGTAAGAATTTCCCCGGTTAGTGGAAATATCTTTGTAGCTGACCAGTATAACAACCGGGTTCAAGTACTCGATCCAAATGGTAGCCCTCTGTTGGCATTTGGTTCAGCAGGTAGCGAACCTGGACAGTTTCTTCAGCCAATTGGCATCGAAGTGGACGACCAAGAGAATATTTATGTAGCTGATTCTATCAACAGCCGCGTTCAGGTATTCGATAAAAACGGTAACTTCTTGACTTCCTTCGGTCAACCAGCCCTAGATGCATCAGGGAACCCTGTACCGCCTCCAGCATTAACTGGCCCTCCTTTTGGCAACCCCCTCGACCTCACTCCCGGCAGATTTAACTGGACGGGTGGCACAACCCTCAAAGATGACAAGCTTTATGTGGGCGATTTCTTCCAAGGTCGCGTCCAAGTGCTAAATGTAGAAGATAGAGCTAAAGTACCTGAACCTAGTTCAGCATTGGGTTTAGCATTGCTCGGATTTGGGGCTGCTACTATCACATTGCGGAAACGTAGACAACAAAAGCCAGTCTTCAGTTTAGAGAAGTAATTGGAAAAACAGTGCTGAGGGAACTCCAAAAAATAAATTATTCCGCTTGAGGTCGTTGACTCTTGACTGTTGACTGTTGACTGTTGACGGTTCACAGTGAACGGTTAACAGTTAACAGTAGCAATGGAATATTTTTTTAGTAGGAAGTCCCTGAGTTCTCATGCTTGAGTAGCAGTAAAGTGACCGAATCCGAGTTCAGAGGTTGAAGTTCCGAGTTCAGAGGTTGAAGTTCCGAGTTCAGAGGTTGAAG
>JBBSOX010000044.1:0-47352 GCA_038259325.1 Chroococcales cyanobacterium
TATTAATACACACCTGTTTTAATGATTTATTTTCTCTTTTTTAGTTTTGAATACTCACACATCCTTAATAAACATACACCTGTCTGGCTGGGGGCCGGGGGCTGGGTGCCGGGGACACGGGGACAAGGGGACAAGGGGACAGAAAATGAGAACTTGTAACAAGTCTTTTCCTTCTCCTTGTTACCTTGTCCTCTTCTCAATGCCCCATGCCCAATGCCCCATGCCCAATGCCCCATGCCCAATGCCCCACGCCCAATGCTCTATTCTGCGGCGGTAGAAGTCAAGGACATTGTTTCCCACAACACCATCTGAGGTGTTGTTAGTACAGGCTGGTGTAGGGCAATCAGCTGGGTTAGGGTGTTCTTTAATTGGGTACGGGGTACAATATCATCAACAAAACCGTGCAGGAGCAAATCTTCAGCAGTCTGAAAATCATCAGGTAGTTTTTCCCGCAGGGTTTGCTCAATCACTCGCCGACCGGCAAAACCAATGGTTGCCTTGGGTTCTGCCAAAATGATATCGCCCAACATCGCAAAGCTAGCGGTAACGCCGCCCGTTGTCGGATTGGTCAAAACAGGAATATATAATAGTCGAGCGTCTTTATGGCGCTGTAAGGCTGCGGAGATTTTCGCCATCTGCATCAGGGAGAGCATTCCTTCTTGCATCCTCGCGCCCCCGGAGGTGCAGACGATAACTACAGGATACCGCCGTTGAGTGCCTTGCTCAATCATGCGGGTGAGTCTTTCTCCTACGACCGAACCCATGCTACCACCCATAAAGCGGAAGTCCATAACCCCAAGGGCAATGGGTAAACCATTGATTTGACCTAAACCAGTTTTAACTGCGTCTATTAAACCAATTTTCTCTTGCATTTCCCGCAAGCGATCGCTATAGGCTTTGCGATCGCGAAATTCTAGCGGGTCGGTTGGACGCAAATGCTCGTCTAGCGGTTTCCAGGTATTGTGATCTATCAATTGACGGATGCGCTCATCGCTATCTACCCGATTGTGATGACCACATTCGGCACAAACCATCTGATTGGCTTTCAAGTCTTTTGTATAAGCCAAAACGCTACACTTAGAACATTTATGCCACAGTCCATCAGCAATTTCACGTTCTTGGCGATCGAGGCTGGTAGGTCCTGATTTCCGTCGATTTGCAAACCAATCAAATAGAGACTTTAAACCGCGTGATTCTTCGTTGTTAGCCATTTTTTATTTTATTTTAAGTGGGCATGAGGTCGAAAACATGTCAAGCCGTATTGGGTTGTCTTTAGCCTTTTGTCATTTGTCTTTACTTATGAAAAAAGGCTACATCGTCAAACTACGGTTTTAAGCAATTCAGACCTTAATTTTCATCTTTGGTTGCCAGCTTAACGAAAATACTTATGCCAATACAAGTATCTTGCTCTTTTTTCAGCAGACTTAATTATATGGACGTAGTGACAAAGCCATGAGAATACCAACCTCCAAATAAGATGCTTTCTCCCTCCTACCCAAATCAATGATTCGTATTGCTAGGTTATGAACAATCAGCATCTGTTGCACTAATTGTGCTTGCCAACGGTTAATCGTCGTTAAGAGGGTAATACAAGTCACAAGCTGAATATTATCAAAATATGAAGGGTAGATGGGGTAATGTTGGTTACAGTCACGAATTATAAATATTTCTTATGAAAGGGCATGGGGCATGGGGCATTGGGCATTGGGCATTGGGCATTGGGCATTGGGCATTGGGCATTGGGCATTGGGCATTGGGCATTGGGCATGGGGCATTGGGGGGCAGAGGGGAAAACTCTCCTCTCCTGCTCCCTTGCTTCTTCTCTACTTCAATTCAAGACGCTGGAAAAAATAACCGCAGGTAGCTAGACAAAATGGCTTCGCCACTAAATAGGGTAATCACAGATCCTAAAGCCAAAAAAGGGCCAAAAGGCATCTTTTGTCCTAACCTTGGCCGCGATGTCTCATGAATCATGGCTTTGCGTCTACGCATAATAACACCGCCGCCAACTAACGCTCCCAATGCACAGGCAATAAAACTAGCCAAAAGCAAATATTTCCAGCCTAACCAAGCTCCCATCATGGCTGCTAACTTAGCGTCACCCGCACCCATTGCAGTTTTACCAAAGGCAATTGAACCTAATAGGGCGATCGCATCAAACAGCCATAAGCCCAATACTGCGCTAACTATCGCCATCATCAGGTGATTTACCAATCCTACAGAGCTAGCCTCTGGTAAAAAACCAACCACCATTTGAAACAAAATCCCTACCACTAAACCCGACTGAGTAAGTGGATTAGGTAGGGTCATTGTATCCAGATCAATGAGCGATAGCGCCAATAACCAACTACAAAAAGCCCAATAGCCTATTGTTAAAGTCGAAACTTGAAATACCAAAAAAACCAGTAAAAAAATTATGCCCGTTACCCCTTCTACCACAGGATAACGGACAGAAATTTTGCTTTTGCAATAACGGCACCGCCCTCTTAAAGAAATCCAGCCGAATACTGGTATATTGTCGTAAGCTTTTAGCTGGTTTAAGCATTTAGGACAACGAGAAGGCGGCCAAAGAATTGACAACCCAGCAGGTAGCCGATAAACAATAACATTGAGAAAACTGCCAATAGAAGCACCCAAAGCAAAGACCATTACACTCGCCGGAACGGCGAACAAAATGTCCATACAGTCATTTGTCCTTTGTCATTTGTCTTGTGTCATTTGTCGTTTATCTTTTGTCCTTTGTCGAGAGTTAATCAATATTTACTCTTGACCAATGACTAATACTTCTCTACGAGAGGCTGCGCCCTAAGCGTAGCTATGCCGCAGGCTTTACGGCTTCTCTACGTTCCCTGCGGGATGCTACGCAAACGCGCAGCGTGTCGCAGACAGACGCTACGCGTTAGCAGAGCTTTCGCTTTAGCCATACGCTCAGTACAAATGACTAATGACCAATGACCAATGACCAATGACTAATGACTAATACATATGCGATTCTATTTGACTCAAAGGCACAAAACATTCTTGAGGTAAAAGAACTGGTTGGTTAGTAAAAATAACCTTACCTCGATGAGTCACACGATTAATTGCTACACCGTAAGATTGCCCAGCTATTTCGGGATGTACTTCACAGTGAGTATAGTATATCTGCCCAGCGGCTCTAATTAGGGCGGGATCAATCAAAGGCGATTGGATCTTTGGGGCGGTAAAATTTGCTTGACCTTGTCGTAATGCGTACACTATCGACTGTTATTTGATTGCTAGATTTCCTTTTAGTCTACCCGAAACTTATAGCAAAGGTTGCCAAATTGCCCAAGTTGCATTATTTATTATTTTGCTTCCAGAGCTAAAATCAGCGCATCGCCCATAGCGCGGCAACCTAAGAGGTTTTTGCCTGGAGAAATTATATCGCCTGTGCGATCGCCTTGTTCTAAAACTTGCAATACGGCTTGTTCGATGTTATCTGCTGCTTTTGGCTGGTCTAAGCCGTAACGCAACATCATCGCCGCACTCAAAACCTGTGCTAGAGGGTTAGCTTTATCCTGTCCGGCAATATCTGGGGCAGAACCGTGGACTGGTTCAAACACACCAGGCCCAGAAGCGCCCAAACTAGCTGAGGGTAACATCCCAATACTACCTGTGAGCATGGCGGCAGCATCAGAGAGAATATCGCCAAACAAGTTGCCTGTAACTATGGTGTCGAATTGCTTGGGAGCGCGTACTAACTGCATAGCTGCATTATCTACATATAAATGAGAGAGTTCAATATCTGGATATTCTTGTGAAAGTTGGGTGATGCGATCGCGCCATAACTGAGATACTTCTAATACGTTCGCTTTATCCACCGAACAAAGTTTCCCACCGCGTTTTTTTGCCGCTTCAAACGCCACCCGCCCAATACGTTCAATTTCCGACTCGGTGTAAACCATTGTATTTACACCGCGTTTCTCACCGGTTTCTGTGGCAAAAATCCCTTTAGGCTTACCGAAGTAAATCCCGCCAGTAAGTTCACGCACCACCATAATATCCACGCCTTCCACAATTTCGCGCTTCAAAGTTGAGGCGTCGATTAGCTGCGGCAAAATTTTCGCTGGGCGCAAATTGGCAAATAATCCCAAACCTGCACGTAGCCCTAACAAACCTGCTTCTGGGCGTGAATTGGATGGTAGAGAATCCCACTTATAACCACCAATCGCAGCAAGTAACACAGCATCACTGTTACGACAAGCTTCGAGAGTGGCAGATGGTAGGGGTTCCCCTGTAGCGTCAATTGCTGCACCACCGATGAGGGCTTCTTGGAATTCAAACTTCAGATCAAATTGCTTCCCTACGACTTTCAGCACATCTACCGCCACTGCCATAATTTCAGGGCCGATGCCATCGCCGGGTAGTAGAGTAATGCGGTAGTTCTGGGTCATAGCTAATGATTACTAGGTAAATGCTTACAGATCAAATATCATACCTAGCAAAATGTACCGATGGAGTTTTTAATTTATTTAGATGTATGTTGTCTGAATCGCCCTTTTGATGACCAGACACAAGAACGGATTCGTTTGGAAGCTGAGGCGGTGCTTCGCTTCGCATTTTAGCTATTGTTCAAATGGGTGATTGGCGGCTGCAAGGAAGCGAAACCTTTGATGATGAGCTTGGGAACACTCCTGAAGGAGCAAGAAAACGGCAGATGCAGATTTGGGCTGCTTTAGCAATCAGCAAAGTCAACATAACCCAACAAATCGCGTTTCGTGGTGGTGAACTTGCCCAAATGGGCTTTAAAGATTACGATGCGTTGCATATTGCTTGTGCAGAAGCTAGCAATGCCGATGTTTTGCTCACAACTGATGACAGAATGTTACGTTTGGCTGCAAGGTACAAAGACTTGCTACAAGTGAAAGTAGAGAACCCGCTTCAGTGGCTCAGAGAGGTTGCAAATGATAGATGTGAGTAAGTTGACTCAGACTGAAATTCAGCAATTAGGCATAGATACGCTGAGTTTAGCTCTTGGCCCAGCAGGAATGGGGCTATTTATGCATCAATTCGATTTAGGAAGCGGTGATTACACGCGAGATAGGGATGAAGTATTAGGAAATCCTAGTATTGAGCAAATAGTTGCCCGAATCCAAGAAAGGCGGATCTCGCAGGTTGAAAGTTCAAATGTTCTGCCCAAAGTTACAAATATGACAATGCTAGATGTAACTAAACTTACTCAAGCTGAGATTAGGCAACTAGGAATAGAAGCGCTAACTAAAACCCTTGGTCATGCTGGCATGGCGCAATTTATGCAGCAATTTGAAATAGGTAGTGGAGATTACACACAAGACAGGGATCAAATCTTGGGAAATCCCACTATCGATGAAATCTTTGCTCGCATTCAGGAGCGACGAAAACAGCAGCAGAAGGGCGAAAAGTAGAAAAGTATCTGGTAGCGATCGCTTAGACTTGAGAATCTAGATAATCACTACGTCATCCTACCTTATAATCTCTTCCAAACCTTGATGAAAGCAATCACTGAATGTCCACAAGCATTCATCATTACCCCGTTTATCGTACCACTGATCGCAGGCATATTCATAATTGATTCAAAATCCATACAGCTTTTACCTGATTAACTGAGAAGACCTAGAGATTTCTAACTTTAGTATTCCCCGTAGCAAAACTTAATATTTGGTATTATTAAAAAGTTTAGTGAAGATAGGGTAAATAATGCCCATGACTAAAAGCAGCTTTATATAAAGCCAGTTTCAATTTCCGAAACCAGTATGACAAAAGCTGTAGAAAAGGTTAGGTTAGCGGTTAATCACAAGCCGCACCCCAGCAGCGATGGTAAAAGAATTAGCGATTTGTACCCGTGGGCTAACTAAGCAATTTGACCGGCACGTTGCTGTCAATGATGTTGATTTAGAAATCCAGGCGGGGGAAGTATATGGACTGATTGGGCCGAATGGCGCGGGTAAAACAACTCTCATCCGAATGTTGGCAACTGCTGAGGAACCAACTACGGGTGAGATTTATATTAATGGCGATCGCTTACTCCGTGACAAGAGTAATCCCAAACTTAAGCGTCGTCTTGGCTACTTACCCGATGACTACCCACTGTATGAGGATCTGACAGTCTGGGATTACCTAGATTATTTTGCGCGTCTCTATCGTTTACGAGAACCACGCCGCACTCAACGTTTACATGAAGTTTTAGAACTAATCCAGCTCGGTAATAAACGCAATAGTCGCATTTCTACCCTGTCGCGGGGAATGAAACAGCGCTTAAGTTTAGCGCGAACGATTATCCACGAACCGATTTTATTACTACTGGATGAGCCTGTTTCTGGGCTTGATCCTATTGCTAGGATGCAGTTTCGGGAAATCATTAAGGCTGTGCGAGAAGCTGGAATGACTGTAATCATTTCTTCCCATGTTCTCAGTGATTTAGCGGAACTCTGTACTTCTGTGGGAATTATGGAACTTGGTTTTTTGGTAGAAAGTAGTTCCCTACAGCAACTTTATCAACGTCTTGCCCATCAGCAAATTGTGTTATCAACTCTGGGGAACTTAGAGACACTTTTGAGCGAACTTAAACACCATCCTTTAGTAGAACAGTGGGAGGTAATACCCGGAAAAAACAGCGTGCGGGTGAATTTTTCGGGCAAAGATGAAGATAGTGCTGATTTATTGCGATCGCTCATTAAAGCAGGCATTCCTCTGACTGATTTTCACTGCACACAAGAAGACTTAGAAACTATTTTCTTAAAATTAGGTCACAAACAAGCATCTTGATTCGTCAATAAATATCAATCCCCATTTTTGGAGACTTTTTCCTATGATGGTCAATTTAATAGACAAAATCGGCGATTGGAATCCGCAACTATTCCGGGAACTCAAAGGACGCCTGAAATTTTTTAATGTAGCGATCGCAGTTACAACATCTTTACTACTGCAATTGGTAGTTTTTTTATATCAGTTCCGGGAGTTTCCTGATGAGCAATACTCTCTAAGTGGTACATACTGCCGTTTTAATCAAGTAGATCAACAGCCAGAAAAACAGGCTTACCAAAATGCTTACTTGAATGATTTAATCTCAAAACATATTTGCCCCACAAACCAAATTGATTGGCAGTTGTGGTGGCAAGAACATTGGGAATATATATTTCTAACATTTAGTGTAATTTTTATATTTACACTATTACTTGCAGGAACTTATTTACTAATAAACGATTTAGCCAAAGAAGAAACTCGCGGTACGCTAAATTTCATCCGTCTCAGCCCCCAATCAGAAACAAGTATATTGACTGGTAAGTTGCTAGGAGTTCCGAGTTTAATTTATCTCATATTTTTAGTAGCAGTTCCTTTACATTTGTGGGCTGGGCTTTCTGCCAAAATTGCCTTTAATTACATTTTGAGTTACTACGCAATTCTTGCTGCTAGCTGTATTTTTTTCTACAGCGCTGCACTACTATTTGGCTTATTTAGTCGTTTGTTTAGAGGTTCTCAGGCTTTGTTAGGTCTGTTAGGTAGTGGTGTATTGTTGCTTTTTTTGTTCACAACGATGGTGATGGCATTGTCTCCTTATAGCAACAGTTTAAATAATTCAACTGCTTGGTTTAGGCTCTTTAGTCCTTGGGATACAACTAATTATCTATTTCCTAAATTATTATCCCATCTCTCCAATGATTCCCCCCTGAAAAACTGGCAGTTTTTCTATTTACCATTAGGTAAAAGTGTTGTTAGTGTTGTTGGCTTCCATTTATTAAACTTGGGATTGTGCAGTTACGGGATTTTGCAAGTTCTTAAACGTTGCTTCCGTAATCCTCAAGCCTCAATAATCAGCAAGAAGCAAAGTTATTTACTAGTAGCGTTTTGCCAGTTGATGATCTGGGGATTTACCCTACAAATTAATGAAAATAGTTACACATGGGATCAACAGGTAGGGGAAAATTACATTTTGCTAGCATCGTACAACTTGGTATTGATTTTAAGTTTAATTGCAATTCTTTCCCCTCACCGTCAAGCCGTACAAGATTGGGCAAGATATCGACATCAAGAATTTTCTAGCCGCAAGAGTGTTTGGCAGGATCTAATTTGGGCTGAAAAAAGCCCTGCAATCGTGGCGATCGCTATTAATTTGACAATTGTTACTATCCCCTGGCTAGTTTGGATTTCATTTACATCTGTTTTTGATACAGACCATAGCCCAAATTGGGCAGGTGACAATTTTGACAGGTTGAAAGTACTTTTAACTATAGCTTTGTCTATCAGCGTAATCATGATTTACGCTAGCATCGCCCAATTGATACTTTTGCTGAAAACTCCTAAACGTTATTTCTGGGCAATAGGTACTATAAGTGCAGTAACGTTTTTACCACCAATGATTCTAGAATTTCTCGGCATTTCCTCGTGGAAATACCCTACTGTATGGCTGTTTTCAACTTTCCCTTGGGCAGCGATAGAACACTCTGGCGCGACAACAATTTTTATGGCATTTCTAGCTCAGTTGAGTGTTTTAGCGTTGTTAAACTTCCAGTTGACAAAGCAGGTGAGGTTAGCCGGCGAATCTGCTACAAAAGCATTATTGGCAGGGCGTTAGTACCGCAAGGCGGAAGTCAAAAGTCAAAAATCAAAAGTCAAAATGAATACAACATAGGCGTTTCGTTGATTTAGAATGGGTTGTTTATTTCCGCCGCGCTGTACTAGGTAAGTAATTATCTATTAGAACCCCGATTTGTTTGAGAAGTCGGGGTTCTTGCATTAAGGTTAAACTTTTCATTAGCATAAGTATCATTACAATTTGACAATAATGCTAAATCTGCCAACTCAAGACCTACGCCATACAGCCATTCAGTTTTTAGAACAAAGTTCTTCACAGCGTCTACACATTCTTAAGCAACTTGGTATAGCTCGTTATGATTTTCTCACAAAAATACGACTAAATGAAGCAAATATTATCTGTATGATGCGGTTTTTTCAATATCCAAGTCAGCTAAAATTTCCGAATCTTATTGGAGCAGATTTATCTGGTTTAACTTTAGATGGTGTAAACTTCATTCGAGGAAATTTGTCAGAAGCAAATCTACAAGGTAGTAGTTTAGTCAATGCAGACCTCTTATTTGCAAACTTTACGAAAGCTGACTTGAGGAATGCCGATTTACGAGGTGCAACTCTTAATGAGAGTGTTTGGTTAGAGACTTTAGTAAATAACTGTCAGCTTGGCCTAGGTACTGGTTTAAATCATCTGCAACGTCAAGATTTACAACTACGCGGAGCTAGATTTAATTCTTGAGAAGATGGTAATTAAAACACACAAAATTATAAAATTATTAAATTGAGATTGACCTGGATAAGTTAATGATTATTAAGTTGCCCCAAAAATTGATGTTGCTGGGTTCAGGAGAACTAGGTAAAGAATTTGCGATCGCTGCTCAACGTCTTGGTAATTATGTGATTGCAGTTGACCGCTACGCCAATGCTCCAGCGATGCAAGTTGCTGATGCTTATGAAGTTATTTCTATGCTCAGTGCTGATGATTTAGAAGCTGTAGTTACAAAACATCAGCCAGATGTAATTATACCAGAAATTGAAGCAATCAGAACAGAAAAACTTTTGGAATTTGAGCAGCGAGGGATTACAGTTATACCGACTGCGGCTGCCACTAACTATACAATGAACCGCGATAGAATTCGGGAACTGGCACATCAAGAATTAGGCATCAGAACGGCTAAATATGGTTATGCAACAACTCTAGAAGAATTTATTGCAGCTTCAGATAAAATTGGATTTCCTAATGTTGTTAAACCTGTGATGTCATCCTCTGGTAAAGGTCAGTCTGTAGTGCAGGATAAGAGTGAAGTTGAGAAGGCTTGGAATTATGCGATCGCTAATTCTAGAGGTGATAGTCAAAAGGTCATTGTAGAAGAGTTTATTAACTTTGAAATTGAGATAACTTTACTAACAATTAAACAGTGGAATGCACCCACTATTTTCTGTTCTCCTATAGGTCATCGCCAAGAACGAGGCGATTATCAAGAATCGTGGCAACCCGCAGAAATTTCCGACAACAAGATACTAAAAGCCCAAGAAATAGCCATAAAAGTCACTGATGCTTTAGGAGGAGCCGGAATTTTTGGCGTTGAATTTTTTATTACCAAAGATGAAGTGATTTTTTCCGAACTTTCTCCCAGACCCCACGATACAGGAATGGTGACATTAATATCACAAAATCTTAATGAGTTTGAACTGCATTTAAGAGCTATTTTAGGCTTGCCAATTCCTCATATAGAACAGCTAGGAGCCTCAGCTAGTGCGGTCATTTTAGCTTCAGAAAAATCTGATTCTATTACTTTTGGTGGTGTTGCTGATGCTTTGTCAGAAAAAGATGTAGATATTAAATTATTCGGTAAACCTAATGCTCATCCATATCGGCGAATGGGAGTAGCTTTAGCGAAAGGTATTAATGTCCAAGAGGCTAGGGAAAAAGCTACGAAAGCTGCAAGTAAAATCATAATTATCTAATTCCTGTAGAGGCGTACTGTGTGCCATTGGTGTCAACTTAAGTTTATAATCCAACACCACAAGTCTTTGGGGTTCGCTCTACTAGCGCCCTTAAAAAGATCGTAGTTAACCATATTTTTGTAACAGTTAAAGTGTCGTCGCGCTCACCCAATATCACACCCAGAACTTAAGTTCTGGGCTGATAGCTAAAGTCCACTCAAGTGGACTGAAATTTTCCATTTTACATAAGATAGTCTTCTAAATGGCTAAAAATTTTTGTATTTAGTCCTCTTGAGAGGACTTTAACTATTAGCCTTGGAATTTATTCCGAGGCGGGAATGGTAACAACCCAAGATTTAAAAAATGTTAGTCATGACAACGATTGCTATCAAAATGTCAATTAGCGATCGCAGCAGCTTTGACACTGGAGCCAAACAGAAACAAAATTAAGAAACCGGGTAAAAACCAGCTAAATTTCAGAAGATTTTCTTTGTGTGTGAGTAAGATTCTTGTAAAACAAAAACCGCTCACCATTAAAGCACAATTATAAAAATTTTTTAATGTTGGAAGCTCCCAGCTTGCTTCGCTGAGGCTAGGGTACTTCATAATCCTAAATCTACGGCAATGCGATGGGCGCAAGCAAACCCAGAAAAAGCTACTGCATTCAATCCTTGACCGGGAAAGGTACTATCCCCCACACAATAAAGTCCTGAAATAGCTGTGCGATTAAAGGGCATACTTAATAACCCCCGCAACTTGCGCCGGGGAATTGGCCCATAAGTGCCATCCTGACGACCCAAAAAGCGGCGATGGCTGCGGGGTGTTCCCACCTCCAAATAATCCAATCCAGCATCTAAGCCTGGAAAAATCTTCTCTAGGCGGTCAATAATTCGCCAAGCCGCCTCTTCTTTCTTCGCTTCGTACTCACTCGGAGAAAGTTCTTGCCAATCATCAATCCAGTGAGGCGTAAAGGCATGAATGATGTGATATCCACTTGGTGCTAAATCTGGGTCAAGCAATGTGGGAATCGATACAAAAACTGTGCCTTCCACTGCTGTCATCTTTTCCCAATCTTCCAGCAAAATATGGTGGCACTCTGTCCCCGCAGGTAAAACTGACTCTTTTACCCCTATATGCAAACTCAAGAAGCTGGGAGATTTTTGATAATTTTGTTGCCATTTTTTCTCATTATTTGGCATTTCTTCTGCTGGTAGTAATTGTTCAAATGTATCCCAGCGTGTAGCATTAGAAACTATGCCTTTACCCCGATATACTTCACCATTTGCCAGTTGCACACCTACCGCTTTTCCCTGTTCTGTGAGAATTTTTGTAACTCTAGCTTGGTACTGAATTTTACCTCCAGCCTTCTCTAGACCTTCCACCAGTTTTTGGGCAATTTGTCCGACTCCGCCTTTAGGATAGTTAACTCCGCCATAATGCCTGTCAGAAAAGACCATCCCAGCATTAATCATTGGTGTCATGTCAGCGGTAACAACCGACCAGCAATAACATTCCATATCGATAAATTTCAATAATTGCGGGTCTTTGATGTAGCGTCTTGCAAAATCTCCCGCATTTTGGGGCAGATACTTAACTAAACCGAGACACGCTAAAGGATGTTGGAAAAATACCCGCAGTAGATACCGAGGTTCTTCCAGCGACAACAAATCCATGCTGTTGAGACACTTGAATACTTTTTGGCATTCGTCATAAAAGCGACGAATCCCCTGTTCTTCATGGGGAAAATGAGCAATAAGATTTTGCAAAAATTTTTCATAAACCCGGTCAACCTTCAAGTTTAAACCTTGGGGTAGATGATAGTGAATCTGCACCGGATCTGCGATCGCTTCTTGGCTAACATTCACAGTTGACAAAGCACGGGTGAGTAAATTAGTAGTGCCGTTCTGTCCCAGCCCAAAAATCATCGATGCGCCAACATCGAACCGATAACCTTGGCGTTCAAAATAACCAGCGCTACCACCTGGAATTAAATAACGTTCCAGTACCAGCACTTTCGCTCCCTTGGCTGCTAACTGAGTTGCTGTTACTAATCCGCCAATCCCAGACCCAATAACGATCGCATCAATTGTCATTTGTCATTTGTCCTTTGTCATTTGTACTGAGCGTATCGCTAAAGCGAAAGCTCTGCTAACGCGTAGCGTCTGTCTGCAACACGCTGCGCGAACGTAGAGAAGTATTTGTCCTTTGTCTAGAGTCAATCAATATTTAATTTAACTAAGGACAAATGACCAATGACAAATGAAAAAAAAGAGGGACGAGCCTGCTACTAGCTGGCTAATCCCGTCTGCCGATCCTTAAAAGAGAGGAGAACACTGTATAACAATATAGCCTTGATTGAGAATTTATGTCAACTATTAATGAAAACTTTTATCAATAAATTTGAAAGCGTTAATTATTAGCTGTCAGCCGGATGCAGGAAAGAGTATTATGGTGTTTCAGTTCTTATACAATAGAAAAGCCCCTATTTCTGGCTATGACGCTACAATTGCGCGTTTATGTTCCACCCCATCCCCTGATAAAACACTGGCTGGCAGTTGCCCGTGATGCAGGCACACCTTCAGTATTATTTCGCAGTGCCATGACTGAGTTGGGGAGATGGTTGACTTATGAAGCTGCGCGAGACTGGTTGCCGACACAAGAAACAGCAGTGCAGAGTCCGTTGGATACCTGTCCGGCAACCGTGATTGATCCACAGATCCCAGTAGCAGTAGTACCGATTCTGCGGGCTGGACTAGGATTACTTGAGGGAGCGCAGACTTTACTGCCTTTAGCATCCATTTACCATCTTGGTTTGGCGCGAGACGAAGAGACACTGCAACCTCATTGTTATCTAAACAAGTTACCAGAAAAATTTGACCCCCAAACACGAGTGTTAATTACCGATCCAATGTTGGCAACAGGAGGGTCGATCATGGCGGCAATGGCAGAATTGATACAACGGGGTGCTGATCCAGCCCTGACCCGAATCGTATGCGTAGTGGCGGCTCCACCAGCTTTACAAAAACTGAGTGCAGCTTATCCAGGTTTAATAATTTACACTGCGACTATTGACGAAAAACTCAACAACAAGGGATATATTGTACCGGGATTGGGAGATGCAGGCGATCGCATCTTTGGGACTTAAGCTAGTATGCAGCTAGGGCAGGAAAATAGCATAACTACTGTAAAAGTTGCAAGGTTTGTTGAAGGCGGTAATATGAGTCAACGAGATGGATTTGCCAGTGGTTTTTTAGCAGGGGCATTTGTTGGTAGCGTATTTGGCGGTGTCATAGGAGCAGTGATTGCTTCTCGACGCGATCCAGAATTGTTAGCCGAGGAGGAGACAGAACTGACAGATAGCCAAGTCGAAGCCAAGAAAATAGCAGCAAAGCGGCGTCAGATGAAAGCCTCAGAAAGCGAGAGCAACGGTATAGAAACGGCTAGGCGATCGCTAGAAGATAAAATTGCCCAGCTAAATGCCACAATTGATGAAGTGCGAAAGCAGCTGGGAAATGTTAATGGCGGTTCACCCCAAGCAACTAATGACCGTTCCCTCCCTAAAGACTCCTAAAGTTTGTTCAGGCGTGGTGAAAGTGTCAAGTGTGGTAAGTGCGAAATTCGCAAACACCATGAAATGGACTAAATTAAAATTATAAAGATAAGACCGCGTTTGACACTTAGTAGGAAACAAAGCTATCCATGAGTTTACTGATTACGACACTAGTTACCTTTGTCACCTTTTATAGTTATTTGCTAATTATCCGGGTTTTGTTGACCTGGTTTCCGCAAATCAACTGGTATAATCAGCCATTTGCTGCTTTAGCCCAGATAACCGACCCTTATTTGAATCTATTCCGCTCAATTATTCCCCCATTAGGCGGTATGGATTTTTCTCCAATCTTAGCTTTCTTCGCGCTCAACTTAGCTGGTGGCTTTCTGAGAGCTATTCCTTATTAACTAGCCTGCCATCTATTCGTACAGGGATTTTGATTAGTACCCCAATAAAAACTTTTGTAGAGACGCCAATCGTAAAAGCGTCTCTACAATTTTTATAGGGAGAAATTGATCGGGAGCATCAGAAAATCGAGTAAACGCCTCTACATCAACTTAAACTAGAGGCAGCAATTGTATTCGCAGGCTTAACTTGAGGTGTAACAACCATCCGCATTCCGGTGGGTGTGGCTATAGTTAACCCACGGCGCACAGGACGCACAGGACGCTTGTTTACTAACGATACTTGAAAGTCAGATAAAACAGTAGCCAAGACGATTTTCATTTCATACTGGGCAAATGCCATCCCAATACAGCGACGATTACCGCCACCAAAGGGTAGATATTCATAGGGAGAATATTGTCTTTCTAAGAAGCGTTCTGGTTTGAACTGTTTGGATTGTGGGTAAACTTCTTCCCGATGATGCGCTAAATAAATACTGGGGACTATTGCCGTTCCCTCTGGCAGTTCGTAGCCCATAATTTCAATTGGGGTTTTCACAATCCGCACGAAAGCAGTCATGGCAATTGGGTAAATTCGCAATGTTTCTTGGCACACTGCTGTTAAATAGGGCAATTTAGCTACACTACTCAAATTGGAGTTAACTCCAATGGTATTGAGTTCCTGTAGTAACTTCTCACGCACCTCTGGTAAATGGTCAATCCAGTAAAAAGCCCATGTCAATGCAGAGGCGGTAGTTTCATGTCCCGCAACTAGCAGCGTCATCAACTCATCGTGTAATTCTTCATCTGACATCCCTTGACCATCGTCGTAACGAGCAGCCATCATCAAACTGAGGATATCTTGGCGATTTTGATCGGATTCAGCCCGACGTTCTCGAAGCAAAGCATAAATAAGTTGATCAATTTTTTGCCGTTGTTGCAAAATCCAACCCCACGGACTCCAAGCACCGAAATCTTTTTGCATGAACCTGAGAAAGAAGGCGCTAGACATTACGGGTGAACTGATGAAGTCTAGTAAATCACTTAGCGATCGCCTTAGTTCCTCAAAAAGCTGTCCTTCATTTAAACCAAATACAACCCGGAGGATAACACGCAAAGTGATTTCTTGCATCGACTCTCGGATCTTGAAAGGCTTGCCAATTTGCCATTCATTACTCACTTGCCGGGTTATTTCCTGGATATCCTGACCATAAGTCCGCATCCTTTCGCCATGAAAAGGAGGAGCTAATAGTTGCCGTTGGCGCTGGTGGCGATCGCCATCCGCTAACATAAAAGAGCGATCGCCAAGCAAAAATCCTAATCCTGCGTTCCCCCTGCCAGCCTCAAAATGGCTAGAATCAGAAGTAAAAATCTGCTCAAGCGCTTGGGGTTGACTAAAGTACACAACATGCTTATCAGAGCGAGTACTTCTGATAGTAAAGGTATCACCATAGATTTTGGTAAAATCATCCATATATTTCAGTGGCTGACCAATAAACTTGATCATCCTCAGCCAGCGCGGCATTTGAGGCCCATCAGGCAAATTGTAAGTTGCTGTCATCGGAGTTTGGGGAATTGATGGCTTCTGAATTTTATTGTTACGAGTTTTCATGTTTTTGAGGGTTACATAAAGCGGTATATTCATCATGGGGGAGATAAGCAGTAGGGAGTAGGGAGTAGAAAGTAGAAGAGAAGGATAATAACTAATAACTTCTAATAACTAACTCAGTACTCAACACTCTTTCAAGTCAGTCCATAATCAAAAAATCCCACAACCAAAAATGAAAAAGATTTCTTCCCTATTCCCCACCCCCCACTCCCCACTCCCTTTTCCTAGCTAAAGCAGTGCCAAAAATCATCGCTATTCTCAACGGTAAAGGAGGAGTCGGTAAAACGACTACCGCAGTCAATCTGGCTGCAAACTTTGCGAAGAAAAAAAAGGTATTGCTGATTGACGCAGATATTCAAGGTTCTGCCAGTTGGTGGTTTGGGCGCAGTCAGCAGGGAATGGGATTTGATTTATCTCAAGAAACAGATCCAACACTTTTAGGTGATTTAGGAAAGATAACAGGTTACGATTTAATAGTGGTAGATACGCCTCCCGCGCTGCGCTCTGAAGCATTAGTGGCGGTAGTTGCGATCGCAGATTATCTAGTTTTGCCGACACCCCCAGCCGCAATGGATTTAGCTATCCTGGTGGAAACAGTCAAGGAAGCCGTCATCCCCGTGGGAACCCCCCATCGGGTACTGCTTACCAAAGTCGATACACGCAGTATCGGGGAAGCACTAGAAGCAAAAAACACCCTCACTCGATTAGGTATTCCTGCTTGTAATACCTTTATCCGTGCCTATAAGGCTCATGAGCGAGCGGCACTTGAGGGTGTAGCGATTAGTCAATGGCGAGGAAGTAATGCACGGGAGGCAGAGTTAGACTACCGCCGTGCAGCTGATGAATTACAGCGTGATTGGAGAAAATAATAATGGCTAGGAAACAAAGTCTCTCTGACTTACTACAAGAAGAGGCGCAAAAATTTACACCCCCAGAAGGGGAATCTGCGATCGAAGTTACAGCACAAGAAATTGCCGAAGAACAAGCTTCATCTGATGAAGAATCCTCAGCACAAACACCTGAGGCAAATTCTACTAAGCGCACAAGCCCAACTAAGGCTGATTTAGAAGCAACTGTCAAAGAGTTGACAGCTAATCTGGAAAAAAGCCATAAAAATGAAGCATCTCTTGGGCAACAAATTGCTGATTTGCAATCAAAGCTATCTAAACAACAAACATTAGCATCCGAACATAAATCATTAGTACAACAAGTTGCAATAGAACTTGAAGAAACTAAAAAAACAGCACTACAACTAGCAGAAGCAAATTCCCAGCTTATAGAAGAAATTAATGCTTTAAAACAAACAGCAGAAGATAATTCTAAACTTGCTATAGCTGTAAAAGAAACTAGTGCTATAAAACCCGTAAAAGAACACTACAATCCATATAACTACAAAAAATCACATCTTTCATCAGAAAGACTAGCTCAAAATCAACCAGATCAGTATGCTGATAGTGTTGTAAAAGAAACTAGTGCTATAAAACCAGTAAAAGACCACTACAATCCACTTAACTACAAAAAATCACATCGGTCATCGCAACCACTAGCTCAAAATCAACCACAAAATCAACCAAATGAGTATCCTGATAGTTCTAACGAGATGTGGTTACTTGACTAGAGTCTAAGGTAAACGCGTCTAAATATTGATAAGCTTGAATAAAAGTAGGATTCACCAAGATAAAAATCACATAGGGCTTTCAGGAAATTGAATAATAGTCAACCAGCTACGTTAGTTGTATGGGAAGCTTTCAAAACAATGTCAACCTTATATTTTGTAATTGGTGTTCTTCTGCTTTTAGTGATGGGAATTGCGGCTTATTTCCTGACTGCTCGCAAGTATCAATCTTCTGGCACAGTAGCCAATTCCTACGATCAATGGACTGTTGACGGCATCCTAGAGTTTTATTGGGGAGAACACATTCACCTCGGTCACTACGGTTCGCCGCCACGACGGAAGGATTTTTTGGCTGCTAAATCTGACTTTGTACATGAAATGGTTAGATGGGGTGGTTTAGATAAATTACCTCCTGGTACTACCGTTTTAGATGTTGGCTGTGGTATTGGAGGCAGTAGTCGGATTTTAGCGCGAGATTATGGGTTTGCCGTCACAGGAATTACGATCAGCCCACAGCAGGTGAAACGCGCCCAGGAGTTAACGCCCCAAGGGCTAAACGCCCAGTTTGCGATCGATGATGCAATGGCATTGTCGTTTCCAGATGGCAGTTTTGATGTGGTCTGGTCGATTGAAGCAGGCCCTCACATGCCCGATAAAGCTGTTTTTGCCAGAGAATTAATCCGGGTGCTAAAGCCTGGTGGAGTGTTGGTTGTAGCTGATTGGAATCAAAGAGATGACCGCCAAAAGCCGCTAAATTTTTGGGAGGAACCAGTGATGAGACAACTCCTCGATCAGTGGTCTCATCCTGCTTTTTCCAGCATAGAAGGCTTTTCTGAGCTTTTAGCAGAAACGAAATTAGTTGAGGGGGAGGTAATTACAGCAGACTGGACGAAAGAAACGCTTCCTTCTTGGTTAGATTCAATCTGGCAAGGGATAGCTCGGCCAGACGGATTGGTGCGTTTTGGACTGTCTGGTTTTGTCAAGTCTGTGCGGGAAGTGCCGACACTTTTACTGATGCGTTTGGCATTTGGTGCAGGGCTGTGTCGGTTTGGAATGTTCCGCGCTGTACGGGCGAACTCAGGCGCAGAATTGATGGACAAAAACTTTGCTAACCAAACTCCCTCAAACTTGGTTAGGTAGCGATGCCTACGGCGAGCAAAGCTATCGCATGATGATCAACTTTCTGTTGATTTTCAGTGATGATTTAATGTCATTCAGCACAAAAATTTAAAATATGCTGGGCAGTAATTTGTGGTTGCTCTAAGTGAGGGAGATGTCCACAATCTTTAATCCATATGAGGGTACTATGTGGAATTGCTCTTTTAAATCTCATAGCATCTTTAGTACCCAAAATTTTATCAGAATCTCCCCATAAAATTAGCGTCTGTTGCACAATTTCTGATATCTTTTTAAATCTAAAAGCACTGTAACCACCACTTTTAGTGAAAGTAATCAAAGCTTGATGCCAACTCGGCATTTGTAGATGTAATGCGCCACAACATAGCGCATCTAAAGAGGCAAGACTTTGATTTTTATATCCCATACGGGAAACGCGATCGCGTACTTTTAGATTGCTCAAAAATTGAGTTGCTAAATAATCCAACGGGGGAAACATTAATTTACTTATTAATGGGGAACCGCCCGCCAAACCTGCACTGTCAATTAACACCAGTTTTTTTACCACTTCCGGGTAAGTCAGCGTAAAATCAATTGCAGTAGCGCCCCCCATCGAAGCGCCTACTAAAATTACAGGTTGGTTAATCAGACTTTTCCAGAAATAATAAAGATGGGTTTTAATGGCACTTGGGCTATAAGCAATTCCTGAGAGTCTATCTGTAAACCCAAAACCTAACAAATCCACTGCCCACGTTTCATTCTCTCCAGAGAGTAGTGGCAAAAGCCGCCGAAATTCCAATACAGAACTATCAAAGCCGTGAATTAATAAAATAGGAGTTCCACCACTCCCTTGCTTGACATAGGTTGTGGTAACTGGTTGATTAATTAAAGGAGTAGCGATCGCAGTTGTTTGAATACTTTGAGCTAGTGCGATCGAGGCAGATTCTGTCAGTTGCCCAACTGCTTTAGGAAGAAAATTTGGAAACATAAATTTCAGTTTATCGTACTAGCTTGCTTATACACATCGCTGATTTTGTAAACAACAAAATTACGCAAACTAACACGCTTAGATATTATTTGTAATATATAAAACATTCTAACTCCCCATTCCCCACTCCCCATTCCCCACTCCCCCAAAAATTATGACATCAAAAAAGTTTTCCAAAATGTCAAAATTGGGACTAAAGCCACGTACAATTAATATCGCCTATCCCTTAATCCAGGAGCTAATGCCATGCCAATGGCCGTTGGCGTAATTGAAACTTTAGGTTTTCCTAGTGTTTTAGCAGCAGCAGATGCAATGGTCAAAGCTGCCGCAGTCACAATTGTGTATTATGGTCAAGCGGAAAGCGCTCGCTTGTTAGTCGCTGTCCGGGGACATGTTTCTGAAGTAAATAGAGCTGTTGAAGCCGGAATCGTAGCTGGAGAGCAAGTCAAAGTTGGTACAGTAATTACCTACTACATTGTTCCCAATCCCCCAGAAAATGTGGAAACCATATTACCAATCCATTTCACTGAAGAATCAGAACCATTTCGCATGTTCTAAGCAATTTTGCTATTAAAATCTGTAGCGAAGCTTCGTACAATTAACTGGTAGTCCGCATATCGTTTATTCATACAGGAGATTAATAATGTCATTACAGGCAGTTGGAGCACTTGAAACGAAAGGTTTCCCTGCGGTGCTAGCAGCAGCAGATGCTATGGTAAAAGCTGGTCGAGTCACCCTCGTTGGTTATATCAGAGTAGGTAGCGCTCGTTTTACAGTTAATATTCGTGGCGATGTTTCTGAAGTAAAAGCCGCTATGGCTGCCGGTGTTGAAGCCGCAGAAAATGTTTATGGCGGTACACTAGAATCCTGGGTAATTATTGCTCGTCCCCATGAAAACGTTGAAGCTGTTCTGCCAATTGGTTACACAGAACAAGTCCAAGGGTATCGAGAATCTGTAGAAAATCCCATTGTCAGATCCAACAGTCGATAGATTTAACCTCCTGTGGGGGAATTCAAAACAAAAAATTACCATAAATGAATTTAAAGAAAAGTTTCTTGTCAGACTTCTGACTATCAAAACTTTAGACGATTGCAAACTTTTCTGTTTTTAAATTTTGCAGAAGTTAAATTTTGAAGCAGAGGGAAAGCAACAGTCAAAGTCAATAGTCAAAATCAATATTGACTGTTGACTATTCATTTTTGGGAATGTAAAAGTTGTAAGAAGAACTTGCCAATATTAGAGGCACAGTTGTGGGTGAAGCTAGTTTATAAAGTATAAATTTACCTATTAATTCCTACTATTGAGAATAGCGCGATCGCCATTTAACATACTGGTCCTGATTTCACGTTATACCTATAGTATTTATTCAAAAATTTATTTAAAGTTTATATAACCGCTTACCAAACATCCTCTTAAACGCTAATTTACGTATATACACTTAATTGATTAAAAAAATATTACGAATTTTAACCTAATATGATTCTGGGGGTTTCCACGCACTTACTTTATTCTGGTGAACCAGCCCACGCTAGGGCTGCCACATGAGCGACTAGCGTGGATTTGGGGGAGCTTCCGAGGCGAAATATCACTAACAACAAGTGTGTTGAGATTTAACTAAGTATTTTTCTACGTAAGGGCTTGTAGATTCTTGAAACTTACATAAATAAAATTACGCATAGAATTGAGTTAAATTAGATTCATTCCTCGGCTCGGTTACAAGATGTTCAGATTTCCTCAACCCACCTTGTGCAAAGGTATGTCCCCACTACCGTAGGCAGATTTCTATTCTCAGTTACAAAATATAACTTTACAAAAAAGGTAAATTACAAAATAGCTCCAAAAGCTTCATACGTATAGCTTTTAGGCATTTAGAAACTGTAAGTAAAGCATCAATATAGAAATTTCTGCATAATTCTAGTGAATTCAAACGTAATAAAAGTGGAATCACTGAGCTATTTTCATGAGATTCATGAAATCCGGGAAGTTGCCAGTTAAACAATTAGGTGGGACGAATGGGGGTTGTGATGCAAACTTCAAAATTGAGTTTCGAGGAACGCAATCTCACTATGACAATAGATGTGGAACAACTGGCTCTAAATTGGCAAAAGCGCTTGGCTGCGGAATACCCAGACCAAAATGAAGCTGCTAGGCAAAGTATTATTCTCTGGCTATTTGAATCTGACTCAAAAAGGTTTGATCTGTTTAACCCTAAAGAACTCGATATCGCCAAGCAAGCGATGGAATATCGCTGGAGAATTTTACGTCAACGCTATTTGGGGCTAGGGCGAGAACGTGCTTATCGGAACTTGATAACTCGATTGGGGAGTTTAGTAACACTACGGAATAAAATTCAAACTTGGGTTGCCCTAAGCCGCGATCGCCAGCGCAGCGTCATGGATGTATTGCAAGAAGTACTCCAAGAATTACTGCAAACTGATGCCTACATGCAACAACAAATGGCTGATATTGCCAAATATACAACCGATAGACGATTGGGGGATGCTCTGCTATTTGCCAGTGTAGAAGAATATTGCCTACGACCAGTACGCAATCAACCCCTATTAGCTTATCGATTTGTAAATTACTTGCGTCGCACTCAGCGCGGTGGCTTAACCCAAGTGCCGGGTCGTGACTTAATTAGACTGGTGTCGGAAGAAGTTCTCACAGATGACAGTGACAATCGAGTTAATTTAGTAGATAGTCAGGCGATCGCAGAATATATTGAAGCACAACAACTAGAAGAACAACACGTACTACGCCAGTCAGTACAAAAAGAATTTGAACATTATTTACAAGAAAATCTGGGAACAGACGCAGTAGAGTGGCTACGACTGTATTTGCAAGGTAAGTCCCAGGAAGAGATCGCCCACAGATTAAATAAGCAGACTAAAGAAGTATACCGTCTGCGAGAAAAGATTAGTTACCACGCTGTGCGTGTTTTTGCCCTCAAAGGTAAACCAGAACTAGTAGAAAGTTGGCTCTCAATTTCCTTGCAAGAACATAACTTGGGTTTAACCCAAAACCAATGGCAGCAACTTGATGAAAAATTGACTCCTCTGGGGCGGCAGATTCTAGATTTGCAAAAAGCAGGTAACTCAATAGAAGCAATAGCCCAACAGTTAAAACTCAAAACCCATCAAGTGTTAGGCGAATGGACAAAAGTCTATCTTGCTGCCCAAGCTTTAAGAACCCAGGAGTAGCCTGTGAAGCATCTAGTTGCTCAATCAAGGCGGTGTATCAAAGTAGGAGATGAGAGCAGGGGAGAACTCATAGCAAGTTCTTCCCCTTTGCTTTTTCATCTCCTCATGCCTCAATTACTTGTAGAACTTCACAAGTCAGTATTATCCCCAGTCTACATCTAAAATTAATCTTCTACTTACGTCTACTTAGGTATATATAATTTAAATTTTAACAATCCAACAAAGTATCTTTATTAACTACATACTAAATTAAAGACAAAATATTATATAAGTAAATACCAAGCAATCAAATTTATGTTGTCTTCAAAAGGTGAACTAAATGATACCGCGACAAATGGGCAGCAAATGCTAACTGCCGCTCAAACTAAGTGGGAGGAAGGAGGCAATCGCCAGCAAATATTCCACCTGATTGATAGTCTTGTGTCCTTTGAAGCTTGTCTCTACCACCAAATTTTGCCTTTTGGATTAGAAGACAAAAATCTCTTGCTAGGTATGGTTCATCCACAAGATAGCGAGGCACTAGATTATGTTGGTCGCATTTTATCTTATATTAATCGCACAATGGTGATTGAGGCGATCGCAGCCGATGCTCACCGTAGAATACTGTCAGCCTACCTCAACCATAAGAATAAGAATACATCCCAGCTAGATGCCCAACAAGTGCATCAGCCAACAGCAGATTTTCCGCCCGCAAATAACGCAGCTAGCATTGCTGACAAACCTATTTCCTCGCTAGATGCCGACTCTGAGTCAAATCAGCAATCAATATTGATGGTGTTTCAAACACAAAAGCATCAACATTCTGGGCAGCGAGTAGACTTGCCTCCTATCCCAGAGTTAGATAAATCATTTCAAACTACGAGTAGTCAAGAGCGAGAAACTTCAGGAGTAGCACCACCAAAAAATTTACCTATTTTACCCACACAAGTTCTTGAACTATTTAGTCCTATTGAGGTGCTGCCAACACTACCACCCAAGAAATTACTAGAAGAATTACTAGGGCGAATTCTGGCTGGGGGAATTGGTCGGCTGTACTTAGAAAGACAAGCTTATGAAGGTAAAATTCTGTGGAGTGACAATGGAGTTTTGCAGTCCGTATTAGACAAACTGCCGCTCTCTGTTTTTCAAGGGGTACTTAATGAATTAAAGCGGTTTGTTTGCTTACCTGTTACCAAAGTTGCAGAACCAAAACAGGTAGAGAAGGAATACGTGTATCAAAAAAACCGCTTGTTATTACGCTTGCGAGTCATACCAGGAATCTACGGTGAAGAGGCAACACTCCAAGTTTTGCGGGGAGCAGCATTAAAGTTCTATCAACAACAACAATTGACGCGTCTGGGCCGCGATGCCTTAGTAATTTCTCAACAACTAAGCTTCAAATTGCATGAGCTACAAGAACGGTTTTTCCTGAATCCTGACCTCGACTCTCAGCAATTAGAGGCTTTATTTGCCCTGAATCAACTAGTAGAAAATTTAGACCAACAAATCAAAATACTGGCACTGGACAGCGCTTACCCAACAAACCTCAAATCATAGTTCTGTAAGTGAAATCGCTGTTTCCAATTTTATCCATAATTGTTATGTTGTAATCGAACTCTAGAACGATCAACCTTAGAGTTCAACTCAAACAGGTACAAATTTTGCTACCGTGTTCTACGTAAGATTACGGTTTAAAAAAATTTATAGTGACAAAGTTAGTTTTCTGCTCTTGAATCCATTTTTTGCAAATATTTCATGCAGACTGAGGTTTTTAGTGAACTTTTCCCCTTAATGAGTACAGCCACTCCACAGACTTTGGAATGGCTGCTCAACGTTGCAATTGAACATGAATACCCATCTGGGCGAGCCGTTGTGATGGAAGATGCCTGGGGTAACGCCGTTTACTTTGTTGTTTCTGGTTGGGTCAAAGTCCGGCGTACCGTCGGGGAAGATTCAGTAGCTCTGGCAATTCTTGGTCGGGGCGATTTTTTTGGAGAAATGGCAATTTTGGATGAATCTCCACGTTCAACCGATGTAATCGCCCTTTCGCCTGTGAATTTGCTGAGTGTATCCAGAGAGCGTTTTATTCAAATCTTGTTCAAAGACCCGCAGTTACATCACCGGATGTTACAACTTATGGTGCGGCGATTGCGGCAAATTAACTTGCGGTTACAAATGCGGTCTTCACCACCAGCAGTTAAACTCGCCCATACTCTAGTGACTTTAGGCGAAAGCTATGGTCAAGAATCGAATTTTGGCAAAGAAATTTTTAACATTCCCTTCAAAGATTTAGCAGAAGTAACAGAAATTGGTGTTGAAGAAACCACCAAAATTATGGAAAAGCTGCATGAGAAAGGGTGGATTAAAATTGACAGCGCCAACAACATTATTTATCTTGTAAACTTCAAACAGTTGATGAACTTGGCTGGCAAAGTGTGATTGTTAACGGTTCTTAATTGAATGCACTACTTTTTTAGTGGGATAGAGAGAAGTTTGTAGCAAAAACCCTTAGTGTGCATCGACTTTCTCCACTCACAACTTCAGAGCGTCGCACCTGTTCTAGAGTGCGATAATATTTATCAAAGGTGTATTGAATTGACCGAACAATTTTCGATTTTATATTTTGGATTAAATGAAAATCTGAAATTTAAAATTTGGTGGGTTTCAAGCCTCTCCACTTATGGAGAAAAAAAGAAAAAATTCGTTGTTCAAGCCTCTTCTTTAAAGAAGAGGTTAATCTAAAAGACGCTCTTACGTCGCTAACGCTACGCTATCGCAAATCCAAAATATAAAATCGAGTGACTTTTGCAATTTAAGACACTCCCAAGCGCAAGCAACATCAGAACTGAAATGGAGCTTGCGCTGGTTAAAATCTAGTTAAGTACTTCTGCTACAAAACCTGCAACAGTTGTTTAATTTTGGTGTCTTGGCGTTCTTTGAATTTTTCTGGAAAAATTAACTCGAGCGCAATCTTGCCATTTGTCTGTTCTTCTACTGCATAGATTTCGGCAACAAATCGGTTAGATGAGAGATTATCCCCATCCTCATTCAACAGTAAACCAACCAATGGTTTAACAGTTCGCATCGTGTGCAAATCCTTTTGTCCTAGCATTTTGTGAGAAGACACAGCTTTTGTATCCTCTATTTCCAAGCGCAAACCCGTTGTTCCTAATTCTGTGGCTACTCCAAAGAAGAAGTTACCATCCCAGTAGAGTCGGCTATGGCTATTTACCTGCTTGCGTACCTTTTTACGGTTAGTTTGTTTCACGTCACGCAAGGCCCGAGTCAGACTTGTGGCTAGGAATCCCAGGGAAGCGAAGGGTCGGTCTACATACTGACCCTTTTGAGAATACCACTCCCGTACATCAGAATATAAAACTAGAGTTAAAGCATCGCGTTGGGCATTGTTGAGCTTCACAAAATCAACAGCCAAAAGCGTTTCTGTGTCATTAATAGGAGAGACTCGGACAATCTGTGCTGTTAAAGAGGCGCTAGCAGTATAATCTCCCATCACCTCAACTTCCACTTCCTCCAGTAAATTGGGCCAGGTTTCCAAAGAAATTAATGCCCCGGTTTCTGAAATATTCACCGTTTTGCCCGTGATTGTTTGACCGTTACTGGTTATTAAGATGGGGAGACGACGCTGTAAACGGTGGGCAGTGCGTACTTGTGGTTGTTCAAAGCCAACAAGCAAAGCAGCTATCAGCAAAACCAGATTAAAAATAGACCACATGGTGTTGACTAAGACCGCTTGCCAATCTTCAGGATGTAGCAGCAGCCAATAGGGAACAGCTAGCAAGGAACAGACCACAAGTCCTGTCACCACCAAAAGACCACGCATCGATTCCCAATCAAAGGTGCGTTTGGTTATAGACGTTCCTTTGTCAGTAACGTTAAATGAACCCAGCTTAGGGTTAAACAGCGCCAACATCGTCACCCACCCAGCCTGGAAAGCCATCGCAAATTCAAAAATTTCATTCCAGAAGGAGAAACGGACGTTTTTGTAAATGATGTAGTTAGTAAAAAGGGAGAGGAGAATATGGGGTAGGGCGTAGGCTAGAGTTTCTAAACCCAAACCTTGGACAGAGTTAACGCCAAATAATAAAAATAGTGTGGGAGCGATCGCATATACTAGTCGAGGATAGCCATATAAAAAGTGTGAAGTCGCGCTAAAGTAACAAATCCGTTGTGCAAATGTCAGGTTCAACTTCGGATTAAAAATCGGGTTTTCTAATCGTAGAATCTGCGCCATCCCCCTGGCCCAACGCACTTGTTGTCCTACGTAAGAAGAAAACGTTTCTGGCGCTAAACCAGCTACCATAATTTTGTCGTAGTAGACAGACTTGTAACCCAGCGAATGCAATCGCAAGGCAGTGTGACAATCTTCCGTCACCGTTTCCACCGCAATTCCCCCAACTTCTAAAGCGTGGGATTTACGAATTAATGCTGCGGAACCGCAGAAAAAGGCGGCATTCCAAAAATCGTTACCTTTTTGCAGTACCTTATAGAACAGTTCATTGCCTGCGGGGATTCTACCTTTAGTGACCAAATTACGCTCGAAAGGGTCAGGGTTATAGAACCAGTGAGGAGTTTGGACAAACGATACTTTGGGATCGAAGAAAAAACCCATTGTATGCAAGAGAATTTGCCGCGATGGGATGTGGTCACAGTCCAAAATTAATACTAAATCACCCTCGGTTTTGTAAAAGGCGGTATTAATGTTACCAGCCTTAGCGTGGTCGTTATTGTCCCGCGTCATGTGTATACAGCCGAGTTCTTGGCACATTTGCCGTAGCTGTTCCCGTCTTTTGCTAAACTGTTCTCGGCGTGGGTCGTTCTCTTTATACTTTTCTGGACGACCATCATCAAGAACATAAACCTTTTTTTTATCAGGAGCATAATCACAGGCTAAGGCTGCCACAGCCGTCTTGCGAACAATCTCCACGTCTTCGTTGTAAGTGGGGATATAGATATCAACTTTGAACCATTCTTCAACAGGAATATTTGTGAGATTAACTGGTTGGCGTTCTTGAATTTTTAGGGTTTGAAAGTATGCCAATATTAAAGTCAGGATGGCATAAAGTTCGGCGGCGAACAACAATACACAAGCAATGCTGTTGAGCCAACCATCAAAATTGAGAGTGTAGCTGCTGCGGTAGTATAAATAACGCAGGGTTGTTACCATACTCAGCCACAGCATAAACAGGTGATAATAGTGGCTAATTTCTGGCGAAGACTCTTGAAATTCTGCGTGTATAAGCAATTGACCGAGTAGCACGAGAAACACTGCTACCAATCCCTGCTGCCAAACTTCTATTGGAGTAATAATCAGTGGCACTGAAAGCAACAATAGCAGCAGGATAAACCACTTAAAGTGTTTCACACCCACCTTTTGGAGAGTGCGGTCAAAAAATCGGGGGGTAATATCAATCAACCAATTGCTCAATTTTAAGCGCTGGCGATCGCGTGATTTCCGGGGCGATGTGGGGGGTGAAGAAGACATTGTGGATCTAAATTTTGAAATTTAAATTTAAGATGGGCGATACCTGACCAAAAGTGCCTACTTTTTGTCAGCAGTCAAGCGTTTGAGATACAACTGAAGAATTCCGTAAAGAACTAGAGACACACTGAAAATGCCTATAGGCAGCAATAGCCAATTTTCTTGTAAAAAGCGTGATGCTTTACTGAGGAGAGTGGTATTTTCCCAGCGACGAGTGTTTGGAGCGCTTTGGAAAAACTGTAGTTGATAGGCATCAGCATCGTAGGAAACTGGATCTTTTTGATCGCTACTAATTAGCACCGTATCCTTTTTGAGTTGGAAGAACCACGGATCTTGATTGAGGACTTGCCGCACTCGCTCTAAACCAGTTTCAGTTTGAGATGTTAAAGCTAGAACGACGCGATCGCTGTTCCAAGGAGAGATAATTTGCTTAATCATGCCTTGTGTATCCTGTGGGGTTTGAACCACAGCATTGGCAGAGGAGCGGGAATATGCCTGGCTCAAGTTAAAGCCAGTGGAATTAAATACTTCGGAAAAAGGAAAGTCTTCTCGCGTTCCAATTCCTACCAAATGGTCATTTTTGCGGACTTTTGTGGGCAAAGCATCCGGTGTATAAACATTTAGTTTGACCGCATCTGCTTGACTGAGCCTTCCTAAGCGTTCGCTAAAAGCTAACAAAGTTAACACATCTGTCTTCGAGGGGATTTGTGGCACGACAATCGCTGTCTGAGACAAATCCTGTGGTGCAGCAAAGGGGAAACCGAATTTCAGCAGGTTCAAATCTGGTAGTTGTGTAGAGATTTCCCGCTTCAGGTCGAAGCTAGTATCAGAATGCACCGTACCTGTAAGTTGTTGATCTGGTGGCTGAAGACAATTCTGTTTATCAAACGGTTCTCTCGGATTCATCCGCAAGAAAACTTGCAGTTTCGAGCTGGGTTTGATCAAATTTTCCGGCAAATTGACTTTCAGGTTTTTACGAGTTTCTCCCGCCTCAGAATCAAGACGTGCCCCACCAATGAAAACTCCATCGAGTAAAACTTCGATCGCCGAAGTTCGCGGATTAACTTGCGGCCCGTAGCTGTACACCAGATTCATGGAACTACCCCGGACAAACCGATCATCTGGTAAAGCGCGAAAATCAATTTCAATTGGCGGCGCTCCGATCCCACGCACAGTTACATCACTAAATGGCTCACCATTCACCTGAGTTTTGATGTCGCCCAGTTTAAAAGAATTTTGTTCTGGCAAATAACGAGGCCACTGGCGGAGTCCTGGTGTAGAACCTTCCTTGATGGTGCTGACGAATACTACTTGACCAGTCCCCATTTTCCGCAAGTCTGGCTGTGATAAAAATTGGGTTGCCTTTTCCACCGCTTTTGCACTGTTGCCAGTAGCAATTAAAACCGGAACCCCACTCTTTTCGGCTTTAGTTATAATCAACACCCCTGTTTCATCTGGTACGGGGTTATTATCACGATCAAGAATTTGATTGCTGACGATTTTCAGGGGCAAATTCTTCCAAGTATTTAGGGTTGGTTGCTCGTTGGGAGTACCAATAATCACCAAGCGATCGCTTGCCTTCACATTTGCGACATCAGACACCAAGCTCGTCTGAATCGGGCGAAAATCTGCGATTCTCCCCAATGCTGCTTGTAAGCGAGCTGCTGTTGTCAACCAGGATTGATCAACTTGACTCGGTTGCAAATAAGCAACTTGGTTAGTTTCTAAGCCGAGTTCGTCAAAGAAAGGATAAGGATAGCGGCTGAAATTCAGGGGAATCGGCTGTCGTTCATAGTTCAAGATTAATTTGGAATCTGGCAGAATCTCCGTCCACAAGTCGGGGCTACTAGGGTCGCTACATTCAATGCTGTTATTCTGCTGTGCCACCAATATGAGTTCGTTATAGTCTTGCAGCAGCTTTGTTGGGATATTGAAAAGTACTTGACCTACTTGGGACTCTTTGCGATTGAGTGGTACGCTACCAACACTGGTGCCATTAACTAGCACGGTCAGGTTAGAGCGATTGGCATACAGGGATGGTGAGTGTTGAAAACGGATTAAAGCTTGTACCTTACCCCGATCTAGTTTCCAGCCACGAGGACGGGTAAAGGCAAGACGACCTTCTGAGTAAACTCCACGTAAACGCATCCGGTTGCCCACAATCGGACTACGATTAAATTCTAGGGTGTAAGTTGCTAGATTTTTGGCACTAGCAGCTTTTAAGTCTGCTTTATTAGTATTTTCTGATGTCGTTGCTTGAGCTAATAAAATTACTTCTTGTTGCAGATCACCTTTGGTTTGAGCTTGAGCGCTCGATAATGAACTAGGAAACAAAAAAAAGCAAGAAGTAACAATAATTGCTTTTTTACTAATTTGGGAAAGATGAAACAATTGCTTCATGGTAAAGTGTGATTCTAGTGTGAATTTACTCAAAATTTTTATGTAAAAAGCACAAGTATTTTGTTGCTTTTAGAACTTCAAAATCATCCCATCGGATTTTTTGAAAAAATCAACGGAGTCAGTCTGCCGCTAGTAAAAGATAGTTGGGAAGCTTATGCCCTAACTCAGCGTTAGGGAATGTCATTTAAGCAATCGCTGGGGAATTGTCTTTGGAGGTAACAATCCTAACCAAGCCAAATTCTGGGTGTAATAAGCAGATTGATCTCCCCAAATTCCCTGCTTATATTGAGGCAGTATTTTTTTCACAAGCAGTTCTTGAGCGATCGCTGGTTCTACCAACTGCATGGCGGCATAAAACATAGCGTATTGGGATGTAGCTTCGTAATCCACTAATGCTTTCCCTTGGAGATCGATAGTTGCTGGTAAACTCGATTGCTTACTCCACAGTTTTTGCAGGTGCTGAGTGGATTTCACTAGATAGCGCTGCGCTTGGGGTGAGTTGAACCAGGCAGCATCCAACGACAAACGCCACCAGACTCGATAGGAATCAAAGCTATACAAACTCTTCAGAGGACTAGATGCTGGTACGGTTTGGTATTGTCCTGTTTTGGTATTCAGAGCTACCCAATCACTGGGTAAACCTACGCTAGAAAGCTTTGCGGAATCTTCTAGCACTTGATAGCTGCTGTCTACCAAACTCAACCAATCATGTTGGGGGTCAACTTGTGCAAAGATGCGAAAAGCATAAGGTGCAAAATAAGAGGGATTCAGGTAAACGGTAGATGCATTCGGAACAAATGCAGCCACAGGCCCTGGTAACAGGTAACGCTTACCTTGTGGTTCTGAAATGGTAGACAAGTTCCACAAATCTTGCAGTTTAACTTTTGCCAGTTCCAGGTATTCGGGACGATTCCAACGCCGTGATGCTAAAATCAAGGCAGTAATCGCATCTATATCTCCATCACTGGCAAAGTTACTGTCGATGACGCCCCAGTTACCATCTTCCTTTCGTCCCCACTTCCAAGCCCACAAACTATCTGTGCGTTTACCATCTGCTTGGCGCTGGAGGTTATTTTCTGACCAGTTTAAAGTCAGGGCAAAGGTTCCCGGATCATTAATCAGTACTGCTCTTAGCAAAGCATAAGCTTGACCTTCACTAGTTGAGCGATCGCTTGCTTCGTAATCAATCACCCGCCCATCTGACTGAATAAATCTTTGGCGGTAGCTATCCCAACTTTGGGCTAGTAATTCCCGGTTGGGGGTGGATTTAGGGAGATCAGCTAATAATCCAGTGAAATTTTGACTACTACCTTCAGTGGGGACGTTTGCCACCGGAGTTTTCTCATCCGGCGTTTTGGGGTTTGCTGCCGAGTAACTAGAGACACAGGCAGATAAACCAATCAGGCTGGCAATAGCTGCCACTCTTGGGAAGTGCCACATCCTAAGAACAATTTGATTTGTAAAACATTAGCTGATGGGGATAGCACAAGAATGTCATCTCCGTACCCTTATTGTTCCCTTGTAGTTGTTGAAAATTAACTTTTATGAAGAAAGTTAAGCGATCGCTAATTTCTGTTTCGGCGTTGATAGTCTTCCCAAGGGGGTTGAAATCCTCGTCGTAGCAGAAAGTCTGTTTGGATTTGCTGTATTTGCCGAGATGCATCGCTATCATTTCCTCCTTCTGCGGCTGCTTCTAGTTGTAGTTGTTCTAACTGTGCCAGCGCTGTTAAAGGCTGATCTAAAATTGCATTCAAGCCAGCGAGGGCACGGCGTGTACCTTTGTCTTCCGGTTTTTGTGCCAACACTTGAGCATAAATCTCTTGTGCCGATTCAAAGCGGCGTTGTTCAAAGCGAATTCCGCCCAAAGCTGCTAGGGCATCGATGTTATCTGGCTGCTGCGCCAAAATATTCTCATAGGTATTGCTAGCCAAATTCAAATCACCTACAGATCGAGCCAACTCCGCCTGCAACTGGTATGAGTCAGAAGTTTTGGGAATGCGAGCAATTAACTGCTTCATCCGCGCTCGTGCTTGAGCAGGATTACGTTTTGCTATCACCTGTAATAGACGCAGTTGTAATGGTATGGAACTAGAGTCAGCTTCTAGCAAATAACTATATAAAGCTTCTTTTTGCGGATCAGTAGGCAGCGCTCCTAACAAACTATATAGTTCTGGAGGAGTATTGGTTGCAGGTTGTGTAGCTAACCAATTGTTGAGAACTGCCTCTGCTTCTGGTTGGGTGATCCGCTTGGCTTGATAGGCGATACTAGCACGCCCTAGTTGAATCGACAAATTTTGAGGATTGCGAGCGATCAATTGGTCATAAACTGTTACAGCCTCATCAAAACGCTTTTGTTGCAGTCGCACTCCAGCCAGTCCCCCCAAAGTAGCATCAATAATATCGCTACTATTTGGCTTACTAGCAAGCACAGCTTGGTAACGTTGAGCACTCGCTTCGAGGCTACCCTCACGACGCTCAATTTCTGCTGCTAATAACTGGGGTGCAAGGTCTTTAGCACCTGCGGGGGTAGCTGTGTAAGCTGCCAAGGCTTGCCTTGCCCCATTCAAATCTTGGCGCTGCACATACATCTGCGCTACCCGGAAATTCAAAAACGGGACGTTAACCCCCATTTGTAAAAGATTTTGGTACACAGGTAAAAATTCTGGATCGGGAGCATCAATGTTTACTAAGGCATTAGCTAGTTGTTGCAACTGGACGCGATCGCTCGGCGCTGATTGTATTGCAGTAGCCAAACGCTGTTTCAAGTCATTTTTACCGAGCAAACCTAGCTGATTTTCCAAAGCCAATTGCTGCACCACTAGACTTTGATCGTTAGGAAATTCTAAAGCCACCCGTCGATACAGTTGCAGTGCTGTTTGTCGTCCTTCGGGGAACCCAGTAAAGACATCAGCGACTTCGCGCAGTAGTTTGGGAGAAGGGTTGGGATCGGTTTGGAGCGCTTGACGGTAAAGATTGAAAACTTGCTGGGTGAGGGTGGGGTTATTGGTGTACTTGCGAATTTCATTGAGCGATCGCGCTAAGGGCAAAATCGCATCTGGTCTTCCCTGTAATACATCTAAAACCGCCAATGCTTGAGCTTGTTGTTGATTGACAAGATATGCTACAGCCAATTCTTTACGGGTTTCAAATCCTATCTGGTCAAGTTTATTCGAGCGCTGCAACTGTGCTTCTAACACCTGTACTGCTCCCCCAGGATTGCCTGTTTCTCGTAAGGAGCGACCATAGGCTACTGCTGCATATCCTGTAATGGCTTTACCAGTGGAGCGATAGCGGTTAAACAACTCCAATGCTTTAGGAAAATCCCCGCTGTAACTATAAGTTTGAGCAGCACCAAGGACTGCCTCTGGTGTGGGGTTGTTGTTCAGCACTATTTGGTAGTCTGCCAGGGACTCGGTTAATCGTCCTTGATAAGAGTAGAGGAGAGCGCGGTAACTACGACCTTCTGAGTCATTAGGATTTAACTCTAATAAAGTTGTCAGAGCTTCAATTCCTTTTAAATTCCACTCAGGACGATAAGTAGCCAATATACCAACTGCCTTTAAAGCTAGCTGGTTGTTGGTATCTACCGCCAGTACTTGTTGATAAGCACTCCAAGCTTCGGGTATACGTCCGGCTTTGCGATAAGCGATCGCTAATCCTAACTGAACTTGTGAAGATTGCGGTTGACTTTTGAGGGCTTGCTGGAAGGCTGCGATCGCATCATTAATGAAGCCTTTTTTTAATAATGCAAAACCCTTTTGTGCCGATGCTGATAAGCTCTGTGCTTGAGCAGGAGCAATGCTGACCAAAGGTGGCACAGTTAGCAAGTAAGTAAAAAGGAAAAATGAACAAGTAAAAACAGAACGATATTTAATTTTTTTAGCTTTTCCTTTTGGCCTTTTATCTATATTGTTTTGACTCATTGAGTAATTCTCCCGCCGGGAGTGACATCAAATTCTGATTTAACCCTGACACCGAAGACTGTTTCTGAGAAATCATCACGTGCTTGAACCGAAAAGCCTAGCCGTAGATTGTCAAGAAATTTAAAATCATAGAACATCTCCAATACATCGGGACGATTTTCACGACGAAGGCGATCGTTAGAAAGAGCGCGTCCATAAGCTATTCCTAATCGGTCATCCGGGGTAAACAGATCCAAAAAACTAGCTCCCAAAACGTAAGTATTTGCACCCTCTCCTAAAGTGCGGTTTTCGTAGCGACCATAGCGCCCAAATAAACCTAATTTCAGATTAGGAATAAAGACTTCGGCATTGACGCCGTATGCTTCTTCGCGATCATTTTTATCAGGGCCAAATTGATTGTTTCCTCTGGCAATGCTATAGCTTTCGAGGAAGCTATCACCAACACCAGCGTCGCGATCGCTGGCATAAGTACCACGAATAATTGCATTGCCGTAACGGACGCCGATTTCGCCAGCAAATCCATCTAAAGAAAAGTCACCGATTTTGTCTGCTGATGAAAAGACTGCCGCTTTCGCTTCAATATTGTCGGTGACACTCCAATCGGCTAACAAACCAGTGCGTGAACTAATTCCTGTCGCTGCCAGTGCTGGGTTGGTTTGAAACACCGGATTAAAGAATTGACTGGCTCCATCTTTAGCAAAGCTGTTGCGATCAAAATAAGACGTTAAATCTATTTGACCGATCACAAACCGCAAATTAGGTACTCCTGCTAGTGAAGTCGCCAAATAAAGCTCGTTGATGTTCAAACCCTCGTTTCGGGAGTCATCCAAATTGGTGCCTTGGCTTGTTAAGTCCAGGGTTGCCCCAATCAAAGCTTGAGGAGACAGTGGGTAGACTCCGGTGACTCTCGCCCGCGCTGAAGTGTCGCCACCTTGAGTAATATAAACTCCTTGGAATTGTAAAGAGGGTTCCCTTAAACTACTGCTAGGAAGCTGGCGGCGCTGTTGAGTAGTTATCGATGGGACTGGCACTGCTGCGCTTGGAGTAGGAGTCGTACTAAGGACTGATGGTGTTGTCTGTGGATTGAGTTGTTGATTAAAAGTTGGTGCTGCTGGTGCTGTGAATTCTTGCGTTGCAGGCAAATTGGGAAGTGGTGGCAGGGGAGCTATTTGAGAACTGAGTAGTTGATTAAAAGTTGGTGCTGCTGGTGCGGTGAATTCTTGCGTTACAGGCAAGTTGACAAGTGGTGGCAATGGGGCTGAATTACTTGGTGGCTTTGAGCCGTTCATCTGTCCCTGCAATCCCAAATTAAGGTCAGAAGTCTCCCCACCTGCTGCAACTCGCGGTGCAACAGAACTACGTGCCCCTGCCGGGGCTTTTCCAGTTACCTGCTGATCGATGAAGGCACTCTCCATCTGTTGGAGATCGTTGACTGGCTTGGGTTCCACAACTTTCAACACTGGATTAGCGATCGGTGCAACTGCTACACCAGTCGTTAGACGTGGAGGATGCAATGTCTGCGACTGACTCTTCTTGACAGGTAATGGTTCTGCTAAACCCAATTGGTAGTCGAGAGCCTCTAGCTGAGATGGGTTGACTTGAGCTGAAGACTTTTCGCTCACTGCCAGTACCCAGCAAATCGAGACGGCGACAGTACAAAGCAGTGGATAAACCTTGTGGTACTGACTTGAAATAGTAAATTTATAACGATCTAATACTGTTTGCCTCATCAGCCTAGTTGGGTAACAACTACATATTTAGGTTATTGAATGTCGCTACTTTAGCAAACTAAATGAGTATTAACCACTAGATCCACGAAAATTCGTAATTTTAAATTAATTGATTAAGAGTCGATAAAATTTGTTAGTTTTAACAATAAATTGGGCATAATAGGTAAAAACATCAGATTGATTGAATAAAAAGCTAAAAAAGCGCGTTTTATTATGAATTATCTTGATTTAAAGACTATTTTACCCCGATTTAAAGCTTTATTTACTGCTAATTTCCAGGTAAGCATCTGTCTAATGCTTTTAACTACCAACTATGGCTGTGTTCAAAAAGCACAAGAAAAGGTGGAGATGAAAATTGCAGATGTACAATCTATATCAAGTAAAGGTGTATACAATGTCGTCGGTAGTACCAATCTCCCCGAGTCTAGTAAGATTACAGTGTCCGCTGTGCGTTATTTACGTCCAGCATCAGGGCAAGCAGAAGCTTTACTGAATTCAGATACGAATACTAGCCGTTCAATTCTGGCTCGTCAAATTGTGGAAGTGAAACAGGGACAATGGGAGGCTACGCTGAATCTGTGGCAAGTTTCACCCAATGGTAGTTTCCAAGAAGTTTGGCAAGTAAATCCAGCACAAATACCACTGTTTCCAGAAGGTGACGTTACATTTGTAGCTATTTTCGATCCTGCTACTCAGTCGGAACAGCTAGATAATCAAAACTCTCAAAAGTTGAAGTCAGAAAATCAACAGCTTGAAAAGCTTGAAGGAAAGTTGATTCGCTTTACTAACGAAGGTGAAAGATATTTAGAAGTTAGCCAAACCTTAACAATACCCCTACCTACGGGGAAAACAATACCACCTCGTCCGCAGCCGGAAGACTTGAATGGTGGTTGGGGAAACCGATATCAAATCCCACCGCAATCCATAGCTTCTAAAAATACCTTACTTCCACCGATTAAAAATAGGCAAACGAATGCCTATGTGACTCCTTCAGAGTTTCTCAGGTGAGAATTAAGATGACCATCAAACCCATAAAACCAATTTGCAATTCGCAATTCGCAATTAATTCAGCTACCCACCAGGGGCGAGGTTTTGAACCTAGCTTTTTCTGATAAAATAATCCTGTCTATGTACCCCTACCCTACTTTCTACTTTATTAAGGACGGGGTACTATAGCCTTCATCTCTCTTTTTGATAGATAAAAACTGGAATACCAGCCTCAATATGAGCGCTGGTATGCAGATATTAATTACCCAGTAACCACCAATTTTTAAAGGACAGTATTATAGTAAATCTGAAATTTAGCTTTGGATTCTACCTCAGCATTTGTTGCTTGAGATGTTAGTTGCAAGTTCTCCTGCATTGCTTGCATTTGTAACATCATCTCTTTAATTTGTTTTTGTAAATCTTCAAATTCTGATGGCATCATTGCTGTTTGATTCACTTCAGCAGCAGTAATTTCTTTAATGCTGTTAGGATTTTCTTGAGCATAGGCAAGGAAAGGTTGGGCAGCTGCAAACGCAGAATTAGCAGCAATATTTCTTATAGTAGTGGTATTTTCTTGAGTTGCAACCTTTGGCACAGGATTTTCTGACTGTGTGTGCATCGGCATTGGAGTTTGCGCTCCAATAGGTTGAAATTTTGAACTGAAAGCTTGGTCAAAAGGTACTTCGTCATCTAAAAAAGCGTTCAATCCAGAAATTTGTAACCGAGGCTCAGAAACTTGCCATTCTTTTAGTAATGCCTCTTTTTGCTGTAGGTGTTGCTCTAGATTAGATAATTCCTGCTGAATTTTCGCTGACTTAGAAGAAGAATTTCGCCAACCACAGAAAGCGAGTGCTGAAATTCCAGACCCTATACTAAGTACAGTTGCAAAAACTACATAAGGAATAGCAATATCTCTAAGTTTGCCATAAAAAATAGGTTCTTCCTGGAATTTGATAGCTATTTGTTTATCGCCTAGTGTAGCAAGGGGAAATGACATTAAAGAAAATACACTTAGAGTAGCGATCGCAGGTGGTAGTAAAAATTTTTGCAGTGCAGAAAGTGTCATATTCAGAAAGCTTTTGTCAAATAAAAGACTATCGATAGATTGCAGCAGATATAAATACCGCTTATAACATCTAGCTTTGTAGAGTTTTCACGGTCACTTAATATGTGTACTGCCTTACTATCTAAGTTATTCTCTATACGAGATACTTTCAATAGACAACTCATGAAGAACTAAGTGAAATACGTAAATTTTTTGTAAATTAAGTAACTATCGCAAACTATATAAAAGGAAATCTAAAACCTAGACAGGAGTTTATACGTATTACTAATCAAAGTTTCCAGCGTTCTTGACTTCCACTATGCAATTTTTACAGATGCAGAAACAATAGTAGCTAAGTATTGCTCTAAGATTACTAAGATGGTCAGACACATGGAAGGTTAATTAAGTTATACAAATAGCTGTCAAATAAACGCATTGTAATTAGAGTAAATATATTTAACGTCGGCATAAAAATCATATTTTCCAAAAATACTTTTTACCCAAAGATGCTGTAAAATTTCCTTACTCGTAAAAAGCATCATATATTTTTTTTGCTGATTTGATTTAAATATTGCCCGACAAGAGAAGTAATCATAGTATGCAAGTTATCAAGAAAAATAAACCAACAACATTGAAATTACATCAGCGATTACTGATATTTTCCCTAAGTCTAATAGTATTTTTAGCAATTATTTTGACTAAAGCACCTGCTAGTATTCAGCTAGATGCTTCTAGGGCTGCGACGCCAATAGAGTTACCACTTTCAACAATTGGTAGAACAATTGTGGATGCAAAAGGCAAAGCTGTATTGCTCAGAGGTGTTAATTGGTTTGGAATGGAAACTGATACGCACGCCCCTCACGGTTTATGGAAACGAGATTATAAAGAAATGCTCGCACAGATTAAAAGCTTAGGATATAACGTTATCCGGTTGCCTTATTCTGTGGCAGGATTGCGATCGCTTAATATAAGTGGTATTGACTTTGGAATCGGCAGTAACCAAGAACTTCAAGGTAAAACCCCTTTGGAGGTAATGGACTTAGTTATTCAGGAAGCGGAACATCAAGGATTGCTAATCTTACTCGACAGCCACCGCCTCAACGACCAGCAAATTCCAGAATTGTGGTATGGAGATGGCTTTACGGAGGCAGACTGGATCGATACTTGGACAATGTTAGCAATTCGATACAAGAATCAAACTAACGTTATTGGCGCAGACTTAAAAAATGAACCTTACGGGAAAGCTAGCTGGGGTGATAACAATATAAGTACTGACTGGCGATTAGCAGCAGAACGTGCAGGCAATGCGATTCTGGGCGTTAATCCTAATTGGCTAATTGTCGTTGAAGGAGTGGAAAAGAATGTCCCCGGTCAAAAACTGCCACAGCATTGGTATGGTGGAAATTTAGAAGGTGTAAAAAACTACCCAGTACGTTTGTCGCGTTCTAATAAGCTAGTCTATTCTCCTCATGAGTACGGCGCTGGGGTGTACAATCAGCCCTACTTTTTTGACTCTAACTTTCCTAACAATCTGATTGATCGCTGGCAGATAGGATTTAACTATATCGCTAGTCAGAATATCGCTCCCATCTTGATTGGGGAGTTTGGGGGACGGCAAGTAGACTTAAGTTCCAAAGAAGGAATTTGGCAAAATGAGTTGGTGAAATACATTCAAAAAAATAACTTGAGCTTTACTTACTGGAGTTGGAATCCTAATAGTAGTGATACAGGCGGAATTTTATTAGATGATTGGCAAAGTGTTGATCTACCCAAGCAGCAATTACTGTCCCAATTGCTCCCACCTGTACAAGTTCAACCGCCAGATCAACCTAGTAATCCTCCTGTTTCCCTAACTCCTACTCCTTCTATCTCCGCAACTCCTGCTCCTTCTGTCTCCCCAACTCCTACTCCTTCTATCTCCCCATCTACTACTAGTACTGCCCAACTAAAAGTCACTACTGAAATCAGTTCTAACTGGGAAATTGGATTTTGTGTCAGCTTCAAAATTACAAATCAGAGTAATACCAAGGTTAATAACTGGCAACTGGCATTTAACATGAATCAAGCTAAGATTAACAACTTTTGGAACGCAGATTTTAAGCAGCAAGGAGATATACAGTATGTAGTGACTCCTTTGGACTGGGGAAAAACAATTGAACCAAATCAAGTACGGGATACTGGGTTTTGTGCTAACAAACTTGGTTCTGACTATCAGCCGCAGCAAACAGCCGCCGTCTCGATTTGAAAAAGAGGTAAGGGAGCAGGGAGCAAGGGGGATTGTTCGGGATTTGCTACCGCCTGTTGGGCTAGCTTCCCGCTTTTTACGAGAGCCACTTAGTAGAAGGGGGGGACTCAGAACCATGTTTTCCCCTTGATTCCACAGCAGTTAGTGAAGGGGTTATTTCTCTTTGCCCCCTTCAATAACTGCCTCTTCTTTGAAGCCAAAACTTAAAAGGCGAATTTGTCATGATAGGAGAATTGACACTCCTCAGCCTAAAGGCGTGAGGATTCTTGGTTCAACGAGTCCACTTAACTTAGACCCCTTGCGGTATCTAAGGCAGAGGTGGTTCTCTCCCCAAGCGTTAACTTTTGGTCTGCCCGACCATAGTTGCACTACTGCAATATTTGTTTGAAGTTTAATGCTGTTCGTCTAGTACCTGTAAATCTTTTACCTACTTCCAGGTGATACTAGAACTACGAAGTAGAACCCTCTAGATTTAGCTGTCTTCGCGTTAGCGTCTCCCCTTGGGAGAAGGGTGCAGCGTCTACGTGTTAGGTAGCAATAGGGTTTTTTAAGTGGTTGATTACCCTGCCACAAATCCCATTCTACCAGAAGCCGTCCTTTATGACGGGGTTTTAGACCCAATTTTTTGATAACCAATCCCATTAACCATTGAGTATTAAATCAGCACATAAGATGACTGAAGCAACAGCAACTCGTCCCAACGCCTACGTCCAGGAAACCGGGCCAACCATTCATTACGTGGTGGCAATGTCCCAACCAGAAACCCATCTGTTTGAGGTGACTTTACACCTTGTCGATTACCCCTCACCGATTCTCGATTTAAAATTGCCGGTGTGGACACCCGGTTCCTACTTAGTCCGGGAATATGCTAAGAATTTACAGGATTTTGTGGCTTTTACAGAGGATAAACCTTTACCTTGGCGGAAGATCAGTAAAAATCACTGGCAGATAGATAAAAAGGGTGTTTCAGAATTAACTGTACGCTACCGCGTTTTTGCGAATGAACTATCGGTACGGACAAATCACTTAGATGCTACCCACGGTTATTTTAACGGTGCGGCACTATTTTTTAGAATACCGGGGTGGGACAAGCAACCCATTCGCGTCACTATCGTACCACCACGCCCGGAATGGCAGGTAACTACTGCCTTGTCACCGATTGGTGAGGAAAAAAATACTTTCTTAGCTGGCGATTTTGATACTCTTGTTGATACTCCGTTTGAGATTGGTCGCCACCAATTGTATAAATTTGAGGTATTAGGAAAACCCCATGAACTGGCAATTTGGGGGCAAGGAAATTTCCAAGCCCAGCAGATGATTGCTGATATTGAAAAAATTATTCAGGTAGAAGCACAGATGTTCGGCGGTTTGCCATATAAACGATACGTGTTTCTACTACATTTATTTAGCCAAGCTTTTGGCGGTTTGGAGCATAAGGACTCTTGCTCCTTAATTTACCAGCGTTTTGGATTTCGCGCTCAAGATAAGTACAATCGCTTTATCCAATTAGTTGCACACGAGTTCTTTCACTTATGGAATGTCAAGCGAATTCGCCCAAAAGCTTTAGAGGTTTTTGATTATGACCAAGAAAACTACACGCCATCGTTGTGGTTTTGTGAGGGCACTACTAGTTACTACGACTTGTTAATTCCTTTGCGGGCAGGAATTTATGATGTTCAAACGTATTTGAATAATTTGGGTAAAGAAATTACTAGATATGAAATGACACCGGGACGTAAAGTACAACCCGTTTCCGAGTCGAGTTTTGATGCCTGGATAAAACTCTATCGCCCGGATGCCAATAGCGGTAATTCCCAAATTTCCTACTATTTAAAGGGAGAAATGGTATCGTTGTTGCTAGATTTATTGATTCGCTCTAATCACGACAATCAGCGCTCCCTTGATGACGTGATGCTGAAAATGTGGCAGCAATTTGGTCAAGATGAAATTGGCTATACTCCAGAACAGTTGCAGGAAGTTATAGAATCTGTCGCCGGAATCGATTTGACTGATTTCTTTGAACGCTACATTGATGGCACTGACGATTTACCTTTGAATCAGTACTTAGAACCCTTTGGTTTACAGTTGGTAGCTGAACAGCAGGAAGAACCTTACTTAGGTGTGAGAATAAATACAGAGAATGGGCGGGAGATAATTAAATTTGTGGAGACTGGTTCACCTGCACAAGCAGGGGGAATTGATGCAGGTGATGAGTTGTTAGCAATTGATGGGATTAAGGTAACAGCAGGTGGCTTAAGCGATCGCCTCAAAGATTACCAACCAAACGATACAATTACAGTCACAGTTTTCCACCAAGACGAACTGCGTACCTATTCCATTACCCTAGCGTCACCATGTCCCACTCGATATCAGGTAATGCCTGTTGAGAATCCTGACTCCAAACAACAGCAAAATTTTGCTGGATGGCTTGGAGTAGCGATCGCAACTGTTTGATAAAGGGATTGGGCATGGGGCATTGGGCATTGGGCATTGGTTATTAATTCTTCTCCCCCTTGCCCCCTGCTCCCTGCCCCCCTGCTTCTTCCCCAATCCTAATGTGTTCTCACCGCCCCAGAGTAAATCAAACCCCGTTGCAGATCCAGGGTTATAATCGCCCCATCCCGAATCGCCTGTGTTGCTTGCTTCACGCCGACAATCACTGGTACACCTAGACGTAAGCCAATAACTGCCGCATGACTTGTGAGACTTTCCTCTTCAGTAATAATGCCGGCAGATTTACGAATTGCCTCGACGAAATCGGCACTAGTGCGGGGTGCAACTAATATGTCTCCAGGATTAAAGTTACTAACATCCATACCAGTATTAGCCACCCGTGCGCGACCACTCACTGAACCTTGTCCCAGTCCAATTCCGTGACCTAGTATTGCCGTTACCACCTCTACCTTAATCAAATCTGTGGAGCCGGAAATTCCCTGGAGTGTACCAGCGGTCATTACTACTAAATCTCCCTCAGACAGCAACTTCAACTCTTGAGCCACGTTGATCGCAGCTTGAAATGTCTGACCAGTGGAAGGTAATCCTAGTACCAACAGCGGTTTTACTCCCCAGACCATCTGTAGCTGCCGCGCCACATTTACATGGGGTGTCACTGCCAAAATCGGTGTCTGGGGACGGAACTTAGAAACATTGCGAGCTGTTGCCCCAGTTTGCGTTAGGGTCATGATTGCCGCTGCACCTAATTGTTCGGCAATTTGACCTACAGCTTGACTAATCGCATTGGGAATGGAGCGCCGGGCATCTCTCACAGAACGTAAGTTTAAGTGTTGGGATTCTTCCTGCTCCATCCGCTCGGCAATTCGCGCCATCGTTGCCACTGCTTCTACAGGGAAGCTACCCACAGCGGTTTCATTGGAGAGCATTACCGCATCCGTGCCATCTAAAATCGCATTTGCTACATCCGATACTTCAGCGCGAGTGGGGCGGGGATTGCTCACCATGCTGTCTAACATCTGGGTGGCAGTGATGATGGGAATCCCTAAGCGATTTGCTGTAGCAATTAGCCGCTTTTGGAGTACGGGAACATCTTCTGCTGGCAGTTCCACGCCCAAATCGCCTCTGGCAACCATGACGCCATCACACAAAGCCAGAACCGCCTCCATTTGTTCGATGGCCTCGTGCTTTTCAATTTTGGCAACCACCGGTACTTGCTTACCTGTACTGGAAATTAGTTCTTTAATTTCGATCATGTCCTGCGGATTGCGGACAAATGAAAGTGCCACCCAATCTACACCTTGATCTAGACCAAACATCAGATCCTCTCGATCTTTGTCGGTCATTGCCTTAATTGACAGGTAAACGCCGGGAAAGTTTACGCCTTTATTGTTAGAAAGTTTACCAGGCACGGTGATCCGACAATGCAAATCACCTTTGTCCCGGTTAATCTCCTCCACAACCATTTCTACTCGTCCATCATCGAGGAGGATTTTTGCGCCAACCGGGACTTCTTCGGCTAAATAATCGTAGGTGACGCAGCTAATTTCTTGAGTACCGATCACTGGACGATTTGTCAAGGTGAAGCGATCGCCTTTTGCCAAAACTATATACCCGTTCTCAAACTTCCCCAAGCGAATTTTTGGACCCTGCAAGTCTTGGAGAATAGCCACTGGCTGATTTAATTCAAAAGCGGTTTGCCGAATTAAGCGAATACTACGCTGATGGTCGGCATGAGTTCCGTGGGAGAAGTTTAGCCGCAGCGTCGTGGCTCCCGCTTCAATAATCGCCTTGAGCATTTCAGGACTGCTAGTAGCGGGGCCAATAGTAGCGACAATTTTTGTCCGGCGCAGAGAATCTCTTAATTGCATAGGGGCTGAAGTTAGGGAGCTATCTGGGAAGTCATCGTAACTTAAGTTGCATCTCCTTTTCAGTCACTGCTATACCAATAGATATAAGCAGTTAAAGAGGGTTTATGGGAGAGTGGAGGCTGTGGGATAGACTAGATATAGTACATCAATCTTGTATCCATCCTCCCGACGAAGGAGTTTATCCCATCAACTTCTTGCCGATTGTCATACCCCACTTATCAGTAAAGACTAGGCTTCGTTTGGAATCATAGCGTTATTCATCTGCTGATATGCAAAGCTGTGGATAAATCTTGCTATACAAAACTTTACAAAATTTTATTCTTCCCTAATATTTATCGTATATTTGTAATGTTTGATTAAGAAGGAGTCAATGTTAGAAATGATCGCATCGGAGGCACGAAAGCCACTGACAATCCCGCCAAAGGAATTTTTAGCGCCTCCTGGTGATTTCAATCCCACGCTACTGCTGTTTTTGGTAGCTGTAGCAATGCTGGTATTATCTAACTTTGGTTACTGGCTTTGGGAATGGCCACACTGGCTGTGCTTTAGTATTAACACTATTGCCTTACATTGCGCTGGGACAGTAATTCATGACGCTTGTCACCAATCTGCCCATCGCAACCGGGTAATGAATGCGATGTTAGGACATGGCAGTGCATTGATGCTAGCTTTTGCTTTTCCAGTGTTTACGCGGGTGCATTTACAGCATCATGGACATGTCAATCATCCCGAAGACGATCCAGATCATTATGTCTCTACGGGTGGCCCGCTATGGCTGATTGCAGTGCGGTTTTTGTACCATGAGGTGTTTTTCTTTCAACGGCGGCTGTGGCGTAAATATGAGCTATTAGAATGGTTCATCAGCCGCTTAATTGTCGGTGTAATTGTTTATATATCAGTGCAATACCACTTTTTGGGTTACATTCTAAATTTTTGGTTTATACCAGCTTTTGTGGTGGGCATAGCATTGGGATTATTTTTTGACTATTTGCCTCATCGTCCTTTTGCGGAGCGCGATCGCTGGAAAAATGCCCGTGTCTACCCAAACCAAGTTCTTAATATTCTGATTATGGGACAGAATTACCACTTAATTCATCATTTGTGGCCTTCTATTCCTTGGTATAATTACCAGCCTGCATACTATGTCATGAAGCCCCTTTTAGATGAAAAAGGTTGTTATCAAACTTCAGGATTGTTGCAGAAAAAGGACTTTTTTGAGTTTGTTTATGACATATTTTTAGGAATTCGGTTTCATCATCAAAAAGAATAGAGTTGTTGAATAAAGCGATGGACAACCAATGGTTAGCACTTGGAAATTGATAAAAGTACATCATGATCAAGGCTAGCCTTCACAGTCAACGGAGTGCGATCGCTTCACAATTCCAGGTTTTTCAATGTGTTTCCTGTGCTATTGTCCTGCGCCAATTCCTGATTAATCAAAACATTTCTGGTAAACAGATTAGTCTGTTCACAGGTAGTACAGAAGATCCTTTCTGCAACATTTACCATGAACGCCTCCGACAAAACATTTCTATTAATGGGCGACATGAAGCGATCGCGGTTGAAATTGATGGACAAGAACTCATTTTTGACAACATCCACCCTGAAGGAATTTCCAGAGTAGACTGGATTAATAATTTATACTGCCCTGCCCAAGATTTAGGCGGCAATTTCCAAATCACCGAAACCGAATTTTAAGCAAAAGGGACAGATGGTTGATTTATATGATCTAATCCACAATATACAGAAACGTCCTGCCATGTATTTAGGACGAGCTTGTATATCCAACCTCCGCACTTTTCTAGCAGGTTACTGCTTTGCTCGTCGCCAGATAGGAATCCCTCAAACACAACAAGAACAGCAATTTTCTGAATTTCAAACCTGGATTCAGCAGAGATTTAATTTAACTTCCAATCAGACTTGGGATCAGATTATTTTATTTTTTTCCCAAGATGAACACACTGCCTTAGAGCAGTTTTTCAAATTGTTTGACGAATTCATCCAAACAAAACATCCTAGAAAACTTCAACCGAATACAACGGATAACTTGATCGTAGTTTCAGGAACTCAAGAGTGAAAAAGACTACTCTAGAAGCCAACTAGCGACACTGGTATTAAATAGGAAGCCTGATATTGAAAGAGTATTCAAACCCACATTCCGCACTTCAATAAGTAGCATAGATAAACTACATAAACAGAAAATGCGCTCATGAGAATTTGAACAATCAAATGACCAGAAAACAAATAAATTATCTACATCTAAATTCCAGCTTTTTCGTGGTGTAA
>JBBSOX010000045.1:0-47174 GCA_038259325.1 Chroococcales cyanobacterium
CGTTAAACAGATTGACCGTCGAACAAAGATTTCTGGGGCGCAATGGAAACGAGAAAATGTGCCTCAAGTTCTGGCTCATCGCTGTGCTTACCTCAATGGATTATTGTCTGTTTGAGCCACTTCAAAAAGTGAGATGCTCCCCAAACTAACTGCCTAGTGGGCATTTTATAATGTTATTAACCTGATTAAATCAGGTTTTACGATCGCTAGTCTTATTTCCTTAGATATAAAAATGGCTCGTTTTCGGGAAATTGGTGATAAATAAAGCATTGGCTCTCAAATATCCTCATATGGAAAGCAACATGAGGATATTTGTGCCGAGGTTTATTACTGTACAAACCGTGACAAGCACAATTGGTATGCGATCGCATTCATCCTTATCGACATATACTTTAAAGAAATGTGACATTTAATTGCGCTATTGTAAAAATCAGCTTTACTAAGTTGATTTATGAGCCAGCCTGAAAATACTACTACCCAAGCTACTGCTCTGACTAACCATGATCGCAAACCTATTCACATACCTGGCTCTATTCAACCTCATGGTATTCTACTGGCACTCAGTACTCAGCTAGAGATACTGCAAGTTAGCAACAATACCCAAGTATACTTGGGCAAAGAGCCAGAAGAATTGCTCGGTAAACCGTTGAGCTATTTACTAGAAGCTCAACCAGTAGAAGCTGTAAAGCAGTGTTTAGTAAAAAAAATTGGTAGCTCTAATGTATTTAAAGTATCAATAAATACTCTACACAGAAAACGATACTTTGACGCGATTGCTCATCGTACAGAAGAGGCTGTGATTCTAGAGTTAGAACCGACAGACTCAAAATCTGAGGTCAGTTTTTTAGGCTTTCATGCTTTGGTGGGTGAAGCGATCGCAAAAATGCAAAGAACATCAAACCTGATAGAATTTTTGCATGTAGTGGCCGAAGAAGTCCAAAAAATGATCGGTTTTGATCGGGTAATGGTCTATCGATTTGACCAGTCGGGAGCGGGTTCTGTTGTTTCAGAAGTCAAACGAGAGGATTTATCACCTTATTTAGGACTCCATTATCCCGCTACAGATATTCCAGCGCAGGCTAGGGAGTTATACACACGCAGCCTTCTCCGATTTCTCCCCGATTTGAATGCCGAACCTGTTAAGCTAGTTCCAATAGAAAATCCGGCAACACATCAGCATCTTGACTTAAGTTACTCTGTACTACGAAGTTTTGATTCGTGTTGTGCTGAATATCATCAAAATATGGGAGTAAAGGCTCTTTTGGTGATTTCGCTTATTCAAGAGCAGAAGCTTTGGGGATTAATATCCTGCCATCATTTAACACCAAAGTATATTTCTTACGAAGTGCAGAAAATGTGCGAGTTTTTGGGACAGATTGTGTCTTCTGAATTAGCGCACAAAATTAGTTATTCGGAATGGGACTATAAGGTAAAACTCAAATCGCTACAGTCTGATTTCCTTAAGTCCATTTCCCAAGCAGATAATTTTATCGATGCTTTAATTAAACCTGAAATCCGCTTGCTCGATCTTGTTAGTGCCACTGGAGCAGCGGTTTGCTTGGATAATGAAATTACCCTTGTGGGAGCAACACCGAATATTCATCAAGTTCGGGCGTTAATTGAATGGGCGGATATTCAAGTTAGTAATAACCTATTTTCCACTGATTCTCTGCCCAAGCTTTATCCAGAAGCGCTCGTATTTAAAGATGCTGCTAGTGGCTTGCTGCTACTGCGGATTTCTAAAATCCGGCGGTATTATATTCTTTGGTTTCGCCCCGAAGTTATCCAAACGGTAAACTGGGCAGGTAATCCCAACGAATCCATTCAAGCTCAGGCAGATGGTAGCCTTAGCCTATCTCCACGAAAATCCTTTGAACAATGGCAAGAAAAGGTTAGATTAACTTCTCTACCTTGGCAAGCTTGTGAACTTGAGAGTGCCATCGCTCTGAATAATGCGATCGTTGGTATTGTACTATCTAAAGCGGATGAGTTAGCTAAAATTAACCTAGAATTAGAACGCAGCAACCAAGAACTAGCATCCTTTGCCTACGCCGCTTCTCATGACCTCAAAGAGCCTTTGCGGGGAATTTATAACTTCTCAACGGTGCTGCTAGAAGACTATGCTCACGTATTAGATGATGAGGGAATTGAGTGCTTACAAACAGTAGTTTCCTTGTCTGTACGCATGGAAACTCTCATTAATGCTCTGCTGCGACTCTCCCAGTTAGGACAAGCACATCTGCGAGAGCAAGCAACTGACTTCAACGAATTAGTTACCCAAGTGATTGAAGTCTTTCGTGCTAGTCGCCAAGACTTTGCGCTTGTAGATATTCGTATTCCTCGGTCTTTACCAACAGTTCAGTGTGACCGAGTTCTCGTTAATGAAGTCTTCAGTAATCTCCTGGGCAATGCGTTCAAATACAACGATAAGCCAGAGCAATGGGTTGAGATTGGCTACCTTTCTCAAGAAGAAGCAGGGGGAGCAGGGGGAGCAGGGGGAGATGAGGGAGACAAGAGACACACGAAGAATAAACAATCCCCAATCCCCAATCCCCAATCCCCAATACTTCGACGTCGCTCAGTACAAGTGCCCCATGCCCCATGCCCAATGCTCCATGCCCAATCCCCAATCTTCTATATCCGAGATAACGGTATTGGAATTCCCCAGCATCACTTAGAAACCATCTTTCGACTCTTTAAGCGGCTCCACTCTCAGGAAAAGTACGGTGGAGGAGCAGGTGCTGGATTAGCTATTGTTAAGAAAATTGTTGAGCTTCATAACGGTCAAATTTGGGTTGAATCTACCGTAGGCGTTGGCTCAATTTTTTATTTCACGCTGGAATAGTTTAAGATAATAACCAAATATATATTTTTGTTAAGCTCTTTTAAGACCACGAATGACAAAAAAACTTCATGAACCTCTGCTCGTTGTTGAGGACAGCAATGAAGATTTTCGGATGCTACAACGTCTGATGCGGCACATGTCCGTCCAGAACCCCATACATCGTTGTACTAATGGGGATGAGGTTTTAGAATTCCTCTATCAACTAGGAAGCGAAGCCTTACGCAACTCTAAAGTAGCACTAAGACCTTCTGTTATCTTGCTCGATCTGAATTTGCCAGGTATTGATGGCCGTGACATTTTAGATAGGCTCAAGCAAGACAAGAGTTTCAAGGAAATCCCCATCGTTGTTTTTACTACATCATCTAACCCCAAGGATATTGAACTGTGCTACCAAAAGGGTGCAAATGGATATCTAGTAAAGCCGATGGATGCTCAGGAACTAAAAAAGACAATTCAAGCATTCGTGGACTATTGGCTTGAAGCCAATATGCCGCCAGTCTTGGATTAATTTGTTTATTTTCTTTCGATGAGGCAGTAGGGAAAAGATAACAAAGGAGACGCCTTGGAGGACACAGAGACATTTTCCTCTTTGAGTCACTGTGTCTGCTTGTCTCTTTTAGATGCGTTTTCCCCATTTTGTTATTTATCTTACCACTTAAATTACTTTAGAATTTCTAAAGAATTTAGATTTTATTTACACTTATTTTATATTATTTTTAGAATTATGCAATAAAAACGCAATCTGGATAAAAGGGATCTACATAGCTCCCCGATCCTCATACTTAATATGTTGGACACATGGACGCTACTCATCATCGATGATTGTGCAGCAGATCGAAAAATCTATCGTCGATATCTGTTAAAAGATCCGCACCAGTCCTACCAGATTTTGGAGGCAGACTGTGCAGAAGAAGCACTTGCTTTGTGCCAAAAAATGCGCTTTGATGTCATCTTGCTGGATTTTTGCCTACCTGATATGAGTGGGTTAGAACTCTTCGATCAGATGCAGCAGGGGATATTTGATACTTCTGTCCCTGTGATTATGTTGACAGGGCGTGGCGATGAAGAGATAGCTGTGCAAGCAATGAAACGGGGTGCGTTGGATTATTTGGTCAAGCAACATCTAACACAGGATGTGCTACAACTAACAGTCCGCAACGCCATCAAGCAATCGTGCTTGCAAGCCCAACTCTACAAAACTCAGGAGAGACAGCGCTTAATTGCCACAACTGCTTTAAGAATTCGCCAGTCTCTTAACCTGGAGCAAATTTTGAATACAGCTGTAGCTGAGGTACAGCAACTTCTAAAGTGCGATCGCGTGATGGTGTATCAGTTCGCCCCAGATGCAGACGGTAAAATAGTTGCCTCCTCAGTTGAGCCATGCCGCACTGTAGCATTGTGCGATCGCGTCGGGGTGGGGGACTGGGGGCTGGGGACTGGGGACAAGGAGACTAGGAGACTAGGAGACATACTGATAACTAGAGAAGAGTTTTCCCGATCCCCAATCCCCAATACCCAATCCCCAATCCCTTACATTTACGAGCTTGGCTTGTGTAATTGTGTCAGCCTGAAAGAGCAATTTAATACTAAGGCAAATTTGGTAGTTCCTATTAACCTGAGTAACAATGGGAACCCAACCCCCAAGCTTTGGGGTTTGTTGATTGCTCACCACAATTCCGGGGAACGACAGTGGCAAACCGATGATGCCCAAATGCTCAATGAAGTTTCGGTGCAACTAGCGATCGCCATCCAGCAAGCGGAATTGCTAGCCCAAACTCAAGCTGCCCTTGCCAAAGAAAAGCAACTCAATGCATTTAAATCGCAAATTATTGCCACGGTTTCCCATGAGTATCGAACGCCGTTAACTTCAATTCTGGCTGCTGCATCAACTTTGGTAAAACACAGCCAGCAACTGGATGAGTCTAAACAACAAAGGTTCTTGGGAATCATTGAACAGAAAGCAAGGTATATGTCCAAACTTGTGGATAACATGCTTCTGGTTAACCAATTTGAACTGGAAAAACCCAAATATCAGCCAATCTGGCTCGATTTACTGCAATTTTTTTCTGATTTGATAGAACAAGAGCGAGAAACAGCAGGCGATCGCCATGAATTAATTTTTCAAATTACTGGTAATAACCAGGAATTTTGGGGCGATCGCAGACTTTTGCAACAAATTTTTACTAACTTAATATCCAATGCAATTAAGTACTCTCCAGATGGAGGTACTGTAGAATTCCACCTCATTGGTAAAGAATCAGAAGTAATCTTTTATATCAAAGATCACGGAATTGGTATCCCGATGGCAGATCAAGAAAATTTGTTTCAATCTTTCAGTCGTGGAAGTAACGTTGATACAATACCCGGTACAGGATTAGGGCTTGCGATCGCTAAAGCTTGTGTTGAGTTACATGGTGGTGATATCACCTTGTCTAGTCAAGTAGGGCAAGGAACTAAAGTTACAGTTAGCTTACCGAAGGCATTCCCAATCAGGGCAAACGCATCTAGATACTGACGAAATGAGCGTCATTTTTATGGAAGTCGGCGGGAAACTCTATCCCGCAAGTGGCCTGGAGAGGGATAGCCGCCCGCCGATTTGGGGCATAGGGCATTGGTGACTCTTCCCCATGCCCCATGCCCGATTCCCCATGCCCAAAAACACACATATTTTTTGAGTCTCTTCGTTTTTTTGCAAAATTGGGATGCTCACTAGACATAGGAGTGAAAATGAATGTAGAGACGTTGCATTACAACGTCTCTACAAGGGTTTCAGGTAACGCATAATTAATTTCTGGAGATGTCTACTAGGAATTTGGATTAATGCATTTGAGATGCTCACAGCCAAAAGCTTGAGTCATCATTGCAGATAGCTGTTGAGAAACTTGCCTATCAAAGTTGAGTTCTCGCATGATTTGGTCATAGGCTTGTCCCTGCGTGATCCGCTTTGCCATTTGCTCAAACTCCACCCAAGTCAAATCACTCTCAACAAATGCTTTCGCAAGGGTAATTATCAGTTCCTCATAATCATTGTCTTCCAGTTTCGTCATCATTCGGTGTTCAATTTGAAGTGAATCATCGAAACAGTAATACCAAGATTTTGGTTGCTGCTTAAGTACTCTTCGGAAAAAATCTTGCTGTTTCGAGCGACTAACAGCATGATCTGCTTCACTACATACCATTAAGATAGGGGCAGAAACACAGTCTTGAGCCTTTTCTAAAACCTGATATCCCAATTCAAGAAATATCCGTAATGCCTTAAGACGAAAACCTTTATAACCAAAATTACCAGGTGCATCTTTGTTGAACCATTCAAAGTAAATTGGCAAGATTTTGATAAGTAAATCGAATAGTGAATAGCGGCTACCCAAATAAGGCGTGAACAATAAGGTGCAGTTAATCTGCTGAGGATGTTCTAAAGCTAACCAAGCAGCTAAAGTTCCACCAGTCGATAATCCACCAATCACAACTTCTTGACCTAACGTTTTTGCAATCTCTAACCATTTAATTACAAATTCTTGATAAATCTTAATATCTGTTGGCAGAGGTGGAGGGTTTTGATGACTCCAGTCACCGGAGCGTCCATGACCGGGTAGTAAAGGAATCAAAACATTATATCCGGTGTTAAAGAAGGCTTTACCAAGCGGCTCGAACTGGTAAGGGCCTGCTGTAAAACCATGCAAAAATAAAAAAACTTTTGATCTAAAGTCAGGGTGAATCAAAAATTTGGAACGACAGGCTTCATTCTTTAGACCCAGTGTAGATTCTAATTGGTGAACTTGCTCCAGGATTTCTGCTGTTTTTTGAATGCCAGTTTTCATTGATTCCCGGTCGTATTTACAGATATCAACTTATTTTATTAACTTAATATTTACTACGTATCTAGCAGAGGATATATTGTTATTTAGCCTGTTGGAAGTGTTAAGCTCTTGTAGCGAGAATAGGTCGATATTGGTCAAAGGAGCAATCGTTGTCATCTGCTCCAACCCCTACCCTATGAGTAGATGGAGGGTAGGGAGTGCCGCCATGCGTTTAAAAATAAATCTTGTGATTCTTAATCTTGAATTTCTATCTTGCTAATCAGCCATTCTTTGATTGTTTTCCCGCAAGGCTCAGAACTTTGGCAATCACTGACATTCTCTAGTTCATAAAACATCTTTACTTTTTTATTGACGTATTTCTCTGGTTCGCAAATATCAAATGTTGCACCGACACCTTCATACAACTTCCCCTTTTCATCTACAACAGTAACGTAGCATTTTAAGTCTCCATTTTGCATCTCTTTGATAGTACCCACTATCGGTTTATCCTTAGGAACTTCATTAACTTTTTTATTAGATGTATTTTCATTTGATGTTGAACTAATAGTTTTTTTGGTAACTTCAATATTATCTAGCTTTCTTTTATTTGCAGAGGTAGATTCAGAATTAGCTGGGGTAGTTGTTGCAGTATTTGCTTGATTAACTTTATTCTTTTCAGAAGTACTATTGTCATCGCCACAACTCACAATCAATATGGAACAAAGAACTAATGTAGTAGTGAAGATTGTTTTTTTCATTTGATTTATGTTCATCAAATCTTATCTATGATTGTTTTATCAAACAGAATTCAGGAGTCAGGAGCCAGAATTCAGAATTGAATTCTGTGTGACACAACGAATAGCTCAGTGCATCGCTGGCGGATAGCGCAGCGTTAGCGACGCAGGAGCGTCTGAATAAGTGGGTTTAAGAAAAGAGCTAAATCGAACGCGAGTGCGTCTCTGAAAGAGAAGATTTAGCGCTCTACAATGAGTGGCGGGTCTGAATCCCCCACGCGAGTGATTCTGACTCACCTCGACTGCGCTCGGCGACCACCTGAATTCTGACTTCTGAATTCTTCTTCAATAAAAATATTAAACCAATAGTCAACCCACTAGTAATGCAAGGCAGAAATCAAAAGTCAAATAGCTTATAAGACAAGCTTTTGCATTATTTTAAATGGTTGCTTTATTTACCAGGGTTAGCGCGTCTCAAAACCTATTGACAAGAGGACTCGCCCGATCAGCAATCTTTGTTGGAAACAAAGTGATACCATCCGAGGTAGGGTAAGATTTGATTCATATCGCTGCCAGATCAAAGTAATGTCAACAGGATTTAAGAACAAGAAAAGCAAAACCAAGAAAATCGTCAAGTTTACACAGTGCCCGTCTCACAAATTCCAGCACTTCATGAACAAGACGATTGGGTAGGACTGAAAACAGTCGTGATGGTAGTGCGTTCAGTTCAACATTGGAATAAGATTACCAATGAAGTGCAGTTTTACATCTCTAGCCTCAAGAGTGATGCTAACAAGATTGGTAGTGCAATTCGACAGCACTGGGGGATCGAAAACTCTCTTCATTGGACATTAGATGTCACTTTTCATGAAGATAAATCTCGGATTCGTTCTCTGCATAGCCCACAGAATTTTGCTTTACTACGTAGGATTGCCCTCAATGCCTTAGAACGAGAATCATCTTTCCGTCGCAGTATTAGGCAAAAGTCACGGCGAGCCGCTATGAATGATGGGTATATGGTTTCTGTATTGGCGGCGGCTCTCTCAAACTCTTACCCTCTACTATAATCCACCTGTCAATAGGATTTGAGACGCGCTAACCCTGCATCTTAACCCTCTGATAAGTTTTAACCAATAGCTCTAGAAGTCCGCCTACGCTGACTAGCTTTCGAGATCATCTCTAGTAAAAAATTCTTTATCCCAGCATAAGCTAGAGTTTTATATGACTTTAGTTATACTCCTATTGATTACCCTGAATGGTCAATTTGAGTATTTAGCTCATAAAGTATGGATTATAAATCATAAAATATCTCAATTGAATTCAGTCGCCAGCAGGATGAGACTTAGCACAATATTTTTTATACTTATCGACAAGCTTTATAAACAACCTGGTAACAGCGTATGCCTCTTCACAAACTTGAACATTTTGACCCAAACTATCGAGAAACTTTTGGCGGAGACGATGTTAGAGCTTTGGAACTTTATACTGAGGGAGGAGACAAAGTTGGCTCAGTGGCTGATGTTTTAGTTGATGACGATGGACATTTCCGGTATTTAGTTATTGATACAAGCGTAGATTTTTTTGGTAAGAAAATATTACTACCCATTGGTCTTTCCCGGATCAATTATGCTGCAAGACGCGTCTATGTTGATGGATTAAGTAAACAACAAGTAGAAGGTTTAGTTGAGTACAAAGAAGACATGATCGTTGATAATGATTATGAAGAAAATGTACGTAGTGTATTTCGTTCTCCAAACAGCGGTGTAACTTATGACCGCAATACATACAATTACCAAACAGAACCAGCTTTATATGGGTTGAATGAGCCAGATCATCAAACTTTTAGACTGTATGAAGAACGATTAATTGCCAACAAAAACCGGATCAAAACTGGAGAAGTAACAGTTGGTAAACACTTTGAAACAGACACTGCAAGCGTTACAGTGCCTATTCAAAAAGAACGAGTTGTGATTGAGCGAGTTGTGCCAACAGAAGTAGGAAAAGTTGTAGATTCCAATGAACTTAAGTTCCAAGAAGGGGAAGTAGCACGCATAGAAGTGTACGAAGAAACGCCTGAAATACGTAAAGAAGCCTTTGTGCGTGAAGAAGTCCGAATTAAGAAAGTAGTAGAACGGGACACTGTGGAAGCACAAGATACCATTCGTAGAGAAGAGTTAGATGTTGATACCGAAGGTAATTTACAAGTACAGGAACATGATACTACTACACATGAAGCTATTTAAGTAGCTCGTCAGTAAATTTATTTGGTAGATTCATCTGAAATAATCATGCAGGCAAAGTTAATTTTTATCTCTGCCTGTGTTTTTGTATTAAACAACAATGACAAAAATATTCTCGATTTCTCTAAGAAGCCGAGAATCTAAGCCTTAAAAAAAGTTTATATCTTGAGATAAAAATGTAGAGACATGAAATTGTACTTTATACTGCAATGGTTTCGCATGTTTACTTACGGTATTTGCTCTGCCATAAAAAAACAAAAACATTTATAACTATCTATAACTTTTGATAATCTAGCTTTTTAAATAATTCATTCGCCAGAAAGAGGTAAATAAATAATTAAATAGCTAACTTAGTTATTAGGAGATGGGAATAAATTTTTTGAGGGAAAATATAATGGTTCTTTACAAATTAGAAGATTTTGAGCCTAACTATCGCGATACCTTTGAAGGTCATGACATTAAGGGACTTGGCGTTTATACCCAAGGAACTGATGAAAAAATTGGTACTGTCAGCGATATATTAGTGGATGATGAAGGTCATTTCCGCTATGTAGTCGTTGACTTGGGTTTCTGGATTTTTGGTAAAAAAGTATTACTACCAATTGGTCGTGCCCGTATTGACTATAACGTTGATCGCGTCTACACAATTGGCTTAACTAGAGAGCAAGCAGAAGATTTGCCTGAATTCAGTGAACGCGAAGCGCTTGATTACGACTATGAAGAACGGGTGCGTGGGGTATATCGCCAACCCACAGGCTCCACTCTTCCTTTAGAAGCATCAACCCCTGTAGAAGCAACAATCCCTGTAGATACAAACTATCAAGCAGCGGCAACTACGCCAACTTACAATCGTGATAGCTACAATTACGAACATGAGCCTTCTTTATACGGGTTAAATGAGCAAGATCATCAAACTTTGAGATTGTATGAAGAACGCCTAATTGCCAATAAACGTCGCCAAAAAACTGGAGAAGTAGCAATTGGTAAGCATGTTGAGACTGAGACTGCACGGGTTGCAGTGCCGATTGAAAGAGAGCGAGTTGTGATTGAACGTGTAACTCCAGCAGATGCAGGTACTGCCGTTTCTGGGCGCGAAGCAGACTTCCGTGAAGGCGAAGTTGCTCGGGTAGAAATCCATGAAGAAACTCCTGAAATTCGCAAAGAAGCATTTTTGCGTGAAGAAGTCAGAGTTAGAAAAGTGGTAGATCAAGACACAGTTGAAACTCAAGAAACCGTGCGTCGTGAAGAGTTAGATGTGAATTCTAGTAATCTCCCAATTGAAGAACGCTAACTAACAGATTCATCAGTTACTATCTGATGACTAATAATTAATTAGACACAGTACAGGTGAGGCTGTTAAATTAGCTTTACCTGTGCTTCTAATACCTACTACAACTTTAGATATTGGATTGCGATTATTGGTTAGATAAATACATCTGTCGCAAACATTTTCTAAATGGTATTCAGATGATGAATACATTTAATTTAGCTAAGTAGAAAATAGTTCATAAAGTTTGCATATGAATAGCCAACCGATGACAAAAAACATTGGACAGGCAAACTCTGACCCCGGCACTAGCACGTCATTAGCAGATCTGAGACAAAAAGTAAAAAATTTTGCTGTGTACGATCAGAAAAGTCAGCTAGTAGGAGTAGTTCATGACTTAATTGTGGATGGTAATCGTCGATTAAACCTAGTTATATCTAACCAGGTGAATGAACAAACTCTAGAATATGGTCAGCAGTTAGCCGATAAACATCCTTCTTTATTTCGATTGCAGAGCCAGAAAATAAAAAAAATCGACAAGCCGACTAAATCTGTGTTCATAGACTTAAACAAATCAGAAATTGAGTATATGCCTGAATATTTAGAAACAGAAACACCAGGCGATGCCACACTATCAGAAAACTCAACTGAGCAACTAGTGAATTATCAAACTACAAATAGCCCAGTTGAGCCAGTAAATTTAGAAGAGGCTACTGAAGAACAGATTATTCGTTTACTCGAAGAACGACTAGTTGTTGAAAGCAGTAAGCGTAAAGTTGGTGAGGTGATTGTTCGCAAAGAAATCGAAACCCGGATGATACAAGTGCCTGTCCGGCGTGAAAAGTTGATTGTAGAACAAATTAGCCCAGAACACAAACAACTTGCAGAAATTGAATTAGGGCAAGAGGAAATTTCTAGCGTTGATTTAACCGAAGTAGAAAGACTTGAAGTTCCATATTTTGGTAGCGGTTTAATGGTAAGCGGCGAATTTAGCTCACCAAAAACTGCTAGTTTATTGTTGAATGCGATCGCACTAGAACAAGATCACGGCTGCCAGCAGGTGCGTGTTACCATAGCTGTTGAAAATGAGTCACACCAGAAAAAATACCAGGAGTGGTTTGACCGCTGTTCTAAAGGTCAGCAGCTAAACCCCGAAAAATAAGTTAGTTTCTCGCTGATTGTTAGGGTGGGCATTGCCCACCCTAATTTTTTGCTGATTTAAGAAAAGCAAGATAACTAATATTGGTGTGGTGTTTAGCCAAGAGACTTAAACCAGCGCTGCTGTTGCTTTCAATGCAAAAATTTTCTCAATCACATCTTCTACCACCTTATCTGGTGTAGAAGCACCAGAAGTAATTCCCACAACAATTTCTCCATCTAGCAACCAGTTTTCTGTATTTATTAACTGTCCATTTAATTGCCGATGTTCAATGGAATCTCTTGATTTAATCCGTTCAACAGTATCAATATGATAAGAAGGAATTCCTCGCTCAAAAGCAATTTGTTGTAATTGAGTAGTATTTGATGAATTAAACCCACCAATTACTACCATCAAATTTAAGTTATGTTCGACTAATTCCAACATGGCATCTTGCCGTTCTTGGGTGGCATCACAGATGGTATTGAAACTTTGGAAATGCTGATTTAACTCGGTGGGACCATACTTTTGTAACATAGTGCGCTCAAAAAGCTTGCCAATTTGCTCGGTTTCGCCTTTCAGCATCGTAGTTTGGTTGGCAATACCAACTCTTGCTAAATCTTGATCGGGATCAAATCCTGCTGAACAAGCTTTAGCAAACTTTGTCAGAAATTCTTCACGGTTCCCACCATTAATAATATAGTCAGCAACATATTCTGCTTCTCGCAAATTCAAAACAATTAAATATTTCCCAGCAAAAGAACTAGTTGCAACTGTTTCTTCGTGCTTATATTTACCGTGAATTATTGATGTATAATCGATTTTTTTGTGCTTTTCTACTGTATTCCAAACTTTAGATACCCAAGGACAAGTTGTATCAACAATTTTGCAGCCTTTATCGTGAAGTATCTGCATTTCTTGAACGCTAGCCCCAAAGGCGGGTAATATGACCACATCACCAGTTCCAACAACAGAAAAGTCTTTATTCTTTCCTTCAATGGGGATGAATTCTACTTCCATCTCCTGCATTCGCTGATTTACAGAAGGGTTGTGGATAATCTCGTTAGTAATCCAGATATGTTCTGTAGGGAAGTGCTGGCGGGTTTCATAGGCCATGGCCACAGCCCTTTCTACACCCCAGCAAAAGCCAAAGGCTTGTGCGAGTCGGATTGTCACATTACCTCGTTGCAGGATGTAATTGCGATCGCGAATTTCCTGAATTAAGTTACTCTGATACTCAGATTGTAACTGGGTGGCAACTTCTGCTTGATGACCAAAGCCCTTGCGATTGTAATTTTCTGAATGTTGCAGGCTACGCTTAAAAGCTTTTGTATCCATTAGATTTGTCTACTGAAACCACTATTTCTTATTTTCTCGCGCCAAGACACGATTTACACGCCGTTGTATTCAAAGATATTACTTCTTTTTGTCCTTTAGCCTTTTTTGGCGGAGGACGTTAACGTTGGATTTTTAATTCTATCTCGCTATAAATCTGCAATGCAGAACGCCAAACTATATAGCCTTCAGAGCTTAAGTGTAAGCCATCAGTAGTAAATTCCCGGCGGAGATTTCCTTGCTTGTTGGTAAACAGGGGATATAAATCAAGATATTTGGCACCTCTTTTGATACAAATACTTTGGAGTTGCTGATTCAACTCACGAATGCGACTATTGGCAACAGCCAGAAGTTTATCTCGTCCTTTCCAGGTTGCTTCTTCTGCCCCATGTGGCAAAATCGATTGGACAACAATTTGCGCTGTGGGATGCTTCTTTCGCAGGTAACTGATAATTTGCCGTTGATTATCTAAAATTACCCTGTTGCTTATCCCCCGAATTAGGTCATTGATGCCAATCATCACAAAAATCACCTTTGGCTGAGTGCGGTCAAATATTTTCAATCTTTTTAATAGTCCATTGCTGGTTTCGCCAGAAATTCCTTGATTGAGCCAATTTTTACCTTCGGGTAATAACTCAGGGGGAAACCACAAACTCAAAGAATCTCCCGCCAGGATGGTTAAATGCTGAGGACGTTGTTCAGCAGCTACCTTGGCTTCTTGCTTGAGGATGTCTACCCATTGCTGGTAAGTGAGTTGGTGACGGCGACCTAAATCAGGTGTAGCAATTTGGGGTGAGTTGTTCAGGCTGATTTGTTCCGGGGATGTCATTAGCCCAAAAAAAGCGGAAAATCTCTGCTGTTGCCAAATTAGCAGGATGACCGCCAACATTAGGATGCCGTTGGTTAACAGCGAGAAAAATGCCCAGATAGGAAAGGTTTTTGCAGATGTAGACACGACTAGCGAAATTTACCAATTATTTGAATCAAATTTTAACGCTAGCGATCGCAAATTACACAATAGACATCTGGTGAAAATGAATGTAGAGACGTTGCATTGCAACGTCTCTACAAGGGTTTCAGGTAACGCATAATTCATTTCTGGAGATGTCTAATCTTAAATTGGGGAGTGGAGGGAGCAGGGGGAGTAGGGGAGAGAATAAAGGTTGACCACAGTAGCACAAACAATAAGCGCGGAAACTCATCCGTTCTGCGATCGCTCTGCTTTCAGGGCATCCTCATAAGATAGATGTTCAGCGCTCCTGCCTATAGAAGCGATCGCTTTGCTCAAACCCTTGTATAGTGACTAACTATACACAATTGTTGTCCTCAACAAATTTACGCAACCCAATCTAGTAACTTAAGGTAGTAAAAATGAGGTATAAAATATCATGTGTATCATAGTTGGCTCTCATTTCAATGCCTTTACGTCTCTCACGCCGCCTGTTCCTTCTTCAATCCCTTAGTGGTGCAGAAAAGCCTTGAAACGTAGATATAGGTAGGATTTAAAAACAGACAGAGGTGACAGGAAGGGGCATAGCATGAGATGCTCAAGTTTCCACACAAAAAGTCATACCATGCAAGTACCCCATCTATATCGTCAAGTGCAAGCCCAATTAAGTCAATGGATAAATCCCGAAGATAAACGCCATCTCCAAGTATTTTGCGAAAACATAGCAGCGATTTTACAAGCTCAAAGCGCCTGTTTAAGCAACTGGTTGCCCTATTTGAGTCATCGAGATTGTGAAGCCCGCAGCCACATGGAAAGATTAAACTACTTTCTCCATAACCCGAAAATTAATGCCGAAACTTTCTATTACCCTCTGGTAGAGCAGTTTCTCAAGGCATGGGAGGGAATGGAAATGACACTAGTTCTTGATACCAGCGTGTTGTGGGATAAATATTGCCTGATAGAGGTGTGTTTAATTTGGGGAGGAAGGTCAATTCCTTTAGGACAGAGCGTTTTGGAACATGGCAGCGCCACAGTCGGCTATGAGAATTATCGTCCAGTCTTGGAAACCACACTGCGAATGTTGCCACCAGGATGCCAAGTGAGATTATTAGCAGATCGAGGGTTTGAACATGGTGCATTCATCCGTTGGTTACGCGACCATCGTTGGTCGTGGGCAATTCGCGCAAAATCAGATTTGAACGTGACCCTTGACAATGGTTGTACAAGTCCTGTGGCACAATTACTGCCGCCCAAAGGAGAAGCCTATCTCTTCCCTTGAAGTCACCATTTTACAAGACATTGAGTGCCATCTTGCCACTGCTAATTTAGCGATGGCAGGTGAGCCTTGGGCAGTCCTGACAGATACGACCCCCTCGTTGCAAACATTTGAAGTCTACGGTCAGCGATTTGGTGGAATCGAACCGCATTTTAAGGATTATAAGTCAGCAGCCTTTGACTTGACCCGTTCTCACTTGCGGGATGAAATGGCACTCAGTTGTTTATTGATGCTACTAGCTGCTGCTACGCTGATTGCCATTTCCATTGCCGTCGTTGTCACTGATGAAGGTCGCACTAAGATGCTTGATTGGCATTTCCACAGAGGTTTGAGCTTTTTACAATTGGGTTTACGTGAGATTAAACGACTGTGTTATCAATGTCTGCCGATTCCCACCTTTGCCTCTTTACCTCGAAGGAGTCCTATACCCGGCTGTGCCTCACTTAAAAAACGGGAGCAATTACAGACCAGGGTTGAGTTCTCCAAAGTCACTGTTTTCTCTACTTAAAACTCAAAAAAGTTTTCTGCACCACTAAGGGTTCCAAGATATATTTGATGAAACTTGGCAAACAGTTGATTCACTTATCAACCCAGAAGCAAATTTAGTGTACAGCATCAGAAATGTTCACGAGGGAGCAAAGCGAGCCAAACTTCTTGACTTAGGGATGCAATTGGGCAATCAAAATGTAGCATTATTAGTGAATATCAAAGAGGAAACTGAGAAAAAATTAGCCATTTTGATACAGCTACATCCCGGCGGTGGAGCAAGATGTCTACCGCCCAATTTAAAACTAATTTTAATGTCAAAAGCCGGAAAAATTCTCCAAGAAGTGCAATCGAGAAACCAAGATAACTACATTCAACTTAAACCCTTTAAAGGAGAACAAGGAAAACGTTTTCAAATTCAGGTGAGTTTGGGGAGTGTGAGTATCACGGAAAACTTTGAACTGTGAAATGAGTGGCACTAATTCTCAAAGCTAATTGAAACAGATAGCGATCAGATTAGCTTTTCTAAAATCTGTACTTTTAAGTATGGCTGTGGTGAGGTTAGCATTGTGAAAGCTCTTCTTGCCAAAGCCTGAAAAAGCAACTGCAATGTTCCGAATCAAAGAGTATTTTTATCTCCTTTTATTGCTCGGCGAGCAATGTAAAAACGGGAGCAATGCTCTAACAGTGAGGTGGGTAAGCTGGGGAGGCAGGGGTAGAGAAAGAAATTAAGTGCATTTTGGACTATTTTTAGTAGTAAAAATTATTAGTATTTTCTCCTTACTCCCCCTGCTCTCCCTACATACGTGTCAACTTAAGCTGAAAGTAGCTTAACTGTTAGCTGACTCGCCCCCGATTTTAAATAAACCAGCCCCCGAAAAATCCAGTAGAGACTTAATCAGTTGACGATTTTTTAATAAGTCTAACTCAGTGAAATTACGCTAACACTTTTAACTAATATTGTCATTAATTAAAGTAAGTTTGTTGAACTGGGTACTGGGGACTGGGTAATGGGTAATGGGGACTTACAAAGGAATGGGAAGAAACAAAATAAGGACTTCTTTTTTAATAATCCCCAATCCCTAATCCTTAATTCCCAATCCCTAATCCCCCGTCCCCAGCCCCCAATCCCCAAAATAAGGATGAAAGCACCATTACCTGATAACGAAGCACAGAGAATCGAGACGCTTTTGCAGTATAAGATTCTCGACACGCCATCTGAAGCAGCTTTTGACGACCTCACCCGTTTAGCCTCGTATATTTGTCAGGCTCCGATTGCCTTAATTAGCTTAGTTGATACAAACCGTCAGTGGTTCAAGTCAAAAGTCGGAATAGAAGCCCTAGAAACACATCGAGATTTTGCATTCTGTGCCCATGCTATTCTCCAGCCTGATGTTTTGGTTGTGCCTGATGCAACACGTGACGCAAGGTTCGCCGCCAACCCACTGGTAACATCTGACCCAAATATTCGGTTTTATGCTGGTGTACCTCTAACTAACCCTGAGGGATACGCGCTAGGAACCCTATGTGTGATTGACTACGTACCACGAGAACTGAATCCAGAGCAGATAGAGGCATTACGAACCTTAGGTCGTCAAGTCATCAAGCAATTGGAATTGCGCCGAAATTTAGCAAGTTTGGTACTTGCAACCAAGAAAGGCAAACAGGCGCAGAGGGGACGCAAGCAATTTTACAAAAACATTGCAGCAGGTTTTGGTTTAGCATCGGCAATTTTGGTTTTGATTGGTGTGGTTTCTTATCAAAATACAAGAGTAACTACTAATAATCGCAGTATAGTAAAAAATACTTATCAAAAAATCAACAGTGTAGAAGAACTACTGTCTCACCTCAAAGATGCTGAGACTAGACAAAGTAGTTACATCCTCACTGGAAAACAAATTTATCTCAAACCTTATCAAGCAACACTTGCTAACGTCGAAAAAGAAGTTGCCAAGCTGAAGAGTTTAACAACAGATCAACCCAATCAACAAAAGCAGCTCACAACGCTTGAATCTCTGATAACGGCTAAAATTACTGAACTCAAACAAACTATCGACTTGCGCCAAGACAAGGGATTAGATGCGGCATTGCAAGTGCTAGTGAGAAATGAGCAACAAAATCTCATGGATGATATCCGCAAGGTGATCAATGAGATAGAAAACGAGGAAAGGAGACAACTCCAGCAGCAGTTCCAAGCAAAAAAAGCCAGGAATCGCAACACAATTATGACACTTGCGATCGCTATCTGCCTAAGTTTTATTGTTCTTGCCCTAGTCTACTACTTCATCTATCGTGAAGCCATAAAGCAGAAGAGAACAGAAGAAACCTTAAACCAAGAACGCAACTTTACCTCAGCAGTCCTTGATACAGCTGGCGCGTTGGTAATAGTTCTCGATTCTCAAGGGCAAATTGTTCGTTTCAATCAAGCTTGTGAGCAAATAACAGGTTACTCCTTCGATGAGGTGAGGGGTAGGTATTTCTGGAACTTGTTCCTACTTCCTGAAGAACTGGAGTCAGTCAAAGGAGTTTTTGACCAATTGCTAACTGGTAGAGGCTTCCTGGAGTACGAAAACTATTGGGTAATGAAGGATGGCAGTCGCCGACTAATTGCCTGGTCGAATACCTTCTTAAAAGACTATGAAGGAGTAGTGGAATACGTTGTTGGCACTGGCATTGACATCACTGCTCGTAAACGATCGCAACAGCATCTAACTGCACAATATGCTACAACCTGCGTTTTAGCGGAGTCCGCCACAGTCAGCGAAGCTACTCACCAAACCCTGCAAGGAATCTGTGAGAGTTTGGCATGGGATTTGGGTGAAATCTGGATGGTGGATGAGCAAGCAAATGTGCTGCGTTTTCTCGATATGTGGTGTGGGGCATCCCTTGATTTGCAAGACTTTGAAGTACTGAATCGGCAAACCACGTTTCTACCAGGAATTGGGCTGCCTGGTCGGGTTTGGGCTAGTTCTGAACCTGTTTGGATCACTGATGTTGTTAAAGAACTCAGTTTCTCCCGCTTCAAAATTAACGCTCAAGTAGGACTACACGCAGCTTTTGGTTTTCCGATTCGCAGCGGACACAAAATCCTTGGTGTGATTACCTGCTTTAACCGTGAGATTCAACCGCCTGACCAAGATTTGATCAAAACAATGAATTCTATCGGTGAGCAAGTAGGGCAATTTATCCAGCGTAAACAGGCTGAAGAAGAAATACAACGCCAAAACTTGCGATCGCAATTATTTACCGAAATCACCCTCAAAATTCGCCAGTCTTTGCAAATCGAAGAAATTCTCCAAATCACTGTCGAGGAGGTACAAAAGATTCTCAAGACTGACCGAGTTTTAATTTATCAGCTTTTACCAAACGAGTCTGCAACTACCGTGATTGAAGCAGTAGTTTCTGGCTTACCAGCAATCAAAGAGCAAAGCATTACTCATCCCTACTTCCAAGCGGAATATCTACAACAACACTATTTACAGCAGTACCGTCAAGGACAGATTTTAGGGCTGGCTAATTTGGATTTGCTGGAAGTTGAACAAAAGCATCTGGAATTAATGCAACAGTTTGGGGTCAAAGTCAATTTGGTTGTACCCATTCTTGTCAAAGAAGAAGTTCGTGGTTTGCTCATAGTTCATCAATGCGATGATTCCCATCACTGGTCTAGCTTTGAAACTGATCTTTTGCGACAAATAGCCGACCAAGTAGGTATTGCCTTAGCCCAAGCCCAACTATTAGCAGCAGAAACTCGTCAGCGACAAGAACTTGAAATTGCCCGTCGCCAAGCCGAATTAGCTTCTCAGACTAAAAGTGCCTTTTTGGCAAATATAAGTCATGAAATTCGGACTCCGATGAATGCTGTATTAGGGATGACCAGTTTAGTGTTAGATACTCCTTTAGACTCAGAACAGCGAGAATTTATTGAAATAATTCGTAGTAGTGGAGACGCGCTTTTAAGTTTAATCAACGAGATTTTGGATCTTTCCAAACTTGAGGCTGGAGAGATGGCTCTCGAAACTCTAGATTTTGACCTATCCACTTGTGTGGAAGAAGTGGCGGAATTATTGGCTCCCTCAGCTCATAACAAGGGATTAGAAATTGCCACACTGATTGAGCACAACGTTCCCATCCGAGTCAAAGGAGATGCTGGTAGGCTGCGGCAAATTCTGATGAACTTAATCAGCAACGCTATCAAGTTCACTAGCGCTGGCGAAGTATTAGTGCAAGCCGAATTACGTTCGCTCTCCTCTACTACAGCCACTATCCATTTTGCCATCACAGATACAGGACTTGGCATTAGCCCTGAAGACCAACGCAAACTCTTTATGCCATTTACCCAAGTAGATGCTTCCACTACTCGCAAGTATGGTGGCACCGGTTTGGGATTAGCCATCTGTAAACAACTTGTAACCTTGATGGGAGGAGTAATTGGGGTAGAAAGTCAGATGGGGAAAGGATCTAAGTTTTGGTTTGAGGTGCTGTTTATAAAGCAAGTTGAGCCTGTTTTGCCAAAATGCGAACGCGGACTTTTAAAGAATCGCCGCTTGTTATTGGTAGATAACAACGCTACTAATTACAAAATTATCTACCATCAAACTACTCATTGGGGAATGCAGGTAGATCAAGCTGACAGTATTGCTGCTGCCCTCAAAGCTATTCAAAAAGCTTATGACCAGGGGAAATCATATCATGTCGCCTTGGTTGATATAAAAAATGACATGACAATAGAAGAACAAATTAAAGCCAATTCTGCAATTGCTGAGATACCTTTGATTATGCTCACCTCGACTAATCAACGGGATGAAGTGCAGCAGGCGGTCAAAATCAAATTTGTTGCTTATTTGGTCAAACCGATTAAGCCATCACGACTCCTCAATGCGATTATGAGTATTTTAGAAACTCAGCCTGAATCAGAACCAGGGGGTGGCTGGAAGCTAGAGGCTACTAAAGAAATTCAGAGTACAGGAACTTCAAGCATTCTTACCTCCTCTTCCCCTAACTCCTCTACTAAATCCAAGTTAAGAATTCTTTTAGCTGAAGATAATTTGGTGAATCAGAAAGTAGCGTTGAAGCAACTTGATAGTTTGGGTTACAAAGCCGATGTCGTTGCCAATGGACAGGAAGTTTTGCAGCTATTAGAAAAAATTCCTTACGATTTGATTCTAATGGATTGCCAAATGCCAATCCTCGACGGTTTAGAAACCACAAAAGAAATTCATCGTTGGCAAGAGAATACTTTTGCTCTACGTCGTCGTCCTGTGGTAATTGCGATGACCGCTAATGCGATGAAAGAAGACGCAGAAATGTGTCTCAATGCCGGAATGGACGACTATTTGAGTAAGCCAGTGTTTAAAGAAAAATTGGCTGCAACCCTAGAGCATTGGACAGGTGTGATCCTTTCAAAACAAGAGGCAGTTGCATATGAGCAGACAGTTACCACTGATCTAGGAATCGATTGGGAACACTTGCATCGGATATCAGGAAATGACACAGAATTTGAATTAAATTTATTGCAAGTATGCGTTGAAGATATTAAACCCCGTTTAGAGATAATTATTGCAGCGATCGCATCTCATGACTTTGGGCAAATTACGCGAGAAGTTCATCACCTTAAAGGTGCTAGTGCCAACATTGGAGCCACAGCTATGTACCTAGCAACTGACAAACTAGAACGATTGGCTTACCATCAAGACCTTAGAGAGACTACTAACTTAATTTTAGAGTTAAAAGAATTTGTTAACCGCATTCAAGATTTTTTAATCAGAACCCAAGTAAGAAATCGTACTTTGTTATCAATTAAAAATGATGATGCATAAACCTGCAATTAACATGTCAAAAGACATAAGATAGTAGGAAAACAGTTTTGATATCTGGCTTTGAACAAGTTGCAAACTGCTATAGTTTCCACTGGAGATTTTGGATAATGCGTTCATTTCGGAAGTACCACCGGACTCTGGCGATTATTTTGGCTTTACCGCTTGCTGTAACATTGTTAACTGGAATTGCAGCTACGCTGGTAGGTGAGTGGTCAGCTAACATTGGAGTTGAGCGTAGTCTAATACTTTCGATTCATCGTGGTGAAATCTTGGGTTTACAAGGAATCTACCCGATTTTAAACGGACTAGGACTATTAGGATTGGTGGTTACTGGATTAAGTATGACTAGTTTGTTTGGTAGGAAAAGGCCAAAAACCGAGAGGGATTAGAATCTAGAATGGCTGGTACTGTATTTTTTTGCAAGTCCCTAACCACTCATAAAGCTACTGATTTTGATTTAGTTGACCCGTCCAAAGGTAAGCTCCAATCTTAGAATACTCCTGAAATCCGATGCGGCGATATATATTTACCCCCATTTGCGAGGCTTGTAATGTTGCTACATGGTATCCAAGGGCATAAGCTTTGTGCAGTGCAGTTAATACTAGTGCTTTTGCAAATCCCTTTCCTCTTGCTTCTGGCATTGTTGCAACAACGTAGATACCTGCTACTTGTGAATCTAGATACAATGCTGATGTTACAACGGGCAAAGCGTTCCACCAGCCAATAAAACGGATATATTCTTTGGAATCTATTCCCAAGCTTAACTCTAAGTCATAATAGGCATTATATTCGGGATCAGGAATTTTAAAGCCCACCATTGCAACTCGCACCCAATGCTTCAGGGTTTCGCTACATTTAACTTGTGCGATCGCCAAATCTTCTACCACAAACAACTCCTCAGGTAAAGTCGATAAATCAATCGCCATCACAGGTAATTCACCTGAATTGCTTAATCCGTGGGCTTCTAAATACTTTCCTAAATCCGGTGGCTGAGTTGCTGTTCCTATCCACCAAAACATTGGCAGCTGCTGGGCAATAAAGTAGTTGAGAGTTTCGGTAATGGTAGCATCGGTTTGGTCAGGCTGGAGTTGGGCACAGCAAACACCGTTAAAAAAGGGAAAAGAAATGCCGGTAGAAAAACGAATCAGGTTAGATCCACAGTTGAGTTGGCAATGTGGTGCATGGCCATAGTTCGTCAAAAATGCAAACATATTGTTTTCGAGTACTCTCACTAAGTCAGGTGTCGATAAATCCTTTAAAATCTGGTTCACCTTCAAACTCCTAGTACAGAATTACACGAGTGAGCCTAACATTTTTAGCTAGACTACGGGGGGTAAAGTTACCGAAGCTGTCACTTTTAAGCAAAGTAACCTGTAAGTACTACGAGACAAGCGTTTCAGCTTTTATGATGATTTGGGATAACCATGCCTACGGTGGTCACGTAGCTCTGCCGTAACACCTTCCTACGGGACGCTACGCGAACGCGGAAGCAAGCTAAGCGCAGCGTTCTCTACGAGACACTGCGCTAACGTAATTCGTAATTAATACACTCACCACTGTTGTTTTTCCATGACACCCACTAAGGATTGCAAATCAAAATAGCGATCGCGTCCACTCAGACAAATGCCAGAACTGACAACAGTCAAGTCAATACATATATTACAAAAGAGTTGCCACTTTTAAAACAGAATTTGAAGATTTAGTAAAGCCAACGCACGCCACGCGCTTAAAGCAGCAACTAACCTCGCCTTTTTATTGACGCTCTCTGAACAGGTTGCCAACTCCAAACATTGACCTAGACGCATTCACTCTAGCTCATGCAGGACATCGCTTCAAAAAACTAAGACACTAAACATCATGATTCGACTGCTCGTTAATTTTTTGGAAGCTTTGTTGAATACCTTTTATCAGGGTAGCGATCGCGCGATTGAGTTACAAGCCGTGCAAATTATACAGGAAGCAGAAAAAGAACCCGTTAAGGCACTAACGCTAATACACCCACAGGAGAACCAGAACCACCACGCAACCTAAGAACCCCGATCGCTAGAGTAGTACCTTTAGGTGGCAGTTGATCCAAATTAGTGAGATTTTCCAAGACAATGCGCGATTGTTCTAAAACTAGGCGGTTAATTGCAAAACTGTTATCTTGTCCAGGATCTACACCATGAGTATCAATTCCTACCCCAATAATCTGGCGTTCATTCAGTAATAGTTGAGTTGCATCGCTCCCAAACCCTGGAAAGTGGGCAATTCCTTGAGCATCATGATTTAGAAATGCACTTTTATCCAACCACTTCTTTTGCCAACCAGTATTCAATATAACTACGCAACCAGGGTAAATTTCACCGTATTGTTCTTCCCAGGCTAGAACATCAGCAATAGTCAGGGCATAATCAGCATTAACCGCTGTGGATTGGCGAATATCTATGACCACCGCAGGTACAACTAGAGATTGGGCTGGGTATTGGTCAATTCCCACGGCATAACTATGAAAACTATTAGGGGCGTTGATATGGGTAGCGCTATGTTCCCCCAAGGAGAAACGTCGCAGGTAATAGCCATCATTATTTAGTTCAGCCACAGTTTCAAATTCTACCGGGGGGTCACCAGACCATTGGGGAATATCTATGTCAATTACATGACTTAGGTGGAGAACGCGTCTGTAGGTGATACTATTTTGACTTTGGGGTTGTATCATCCCAGCCTTCTATTTTATTTGTACTCAGGGATTTTTTTCAAAGGTGGGTAGGCGCAAACCGTCGTAGACATCGCCTGGGTTGGGCTACCCCTATGCAAAGATATTACCAACCAATAGATTAACTTTTAATTAACTTTTGGTTAAATTTACATAATATCTATGAATCAAGTTGCTGCTTGAGTGGAATAACGATCGCAAACTCGGCACCTTCTCCTGGTGCTGAAATACAGTGGATTTGCCCACCATGTTTTTTTACAATAATTTGGTAGCTAATTGATAATCCCATGCCTGTACCTTTACCCACAGGTTTCGTGGTAAAGAACGGATCAAAGATGCGTTTGCGTACTTGCTCAGTCATGCCTGGGCCATTGTCGGTAATCCTAATGATTACACGGTCTTCTTGAATGAGGGTGCGAATGCGAATCTGGGGAGTAGTGAGTAGGGAGTAGGGAGTAGGGAGTGCTTCTTCCCCTGCTCCCCATTCCCCATTCCCCACTCCCTCTTCTAGAGCATCAATCGCATTTGTCAACAGATTCATAAACACCTGATTCATGTGTCCAGCGTGACATAATACTTGTGGCAGATTGCCATAGTCTCGGATTACTTGGATTTCGGGATGTCCTGGTTTGGCTTTCAGGCGATTTTGCAACAGCAGCAAGGCGCTATCAATACCTTCATGAATATCCACTGGCTTTGTACCGTCTTCATCAAGGCGAGAGAAATTGCGTAAAGATAGGACAATTTGCCGAATGCGTTCGGCTCCCATGTTCATAGAATCCAGGATTTTGGGCAAATCTTGTTTGAGAAAGTCTAAATCAATGGTGTAGATTTGTTGGTGAATCTCTGGTGTTGGTGGGCAATAGCTCTGTTGATAAAGTTCTACCAAGTGCAGCAAGTCTTTGATATATTCACGGGCGTGGCTAATGTTGCCGTAAATAAAATTGACGGGATTATTGATTTCATGGGCAATACCTGCAACCAATTGTCCTAAACTGGACATTTTTTCAGTTTGAATCAGTTGCGCTTGGGTTTGTTGGAGTTCTAGCAGCGCCGCTTCTAGTTGCTGGGCTTTGTCTTGGGCAGTTTGGGCAGCGATGCGACTTTGGGTATAAAGTTTAGCTTGGTCAATGGCGATCGCTAGTTGAACTGTAACTGCTTGTAATAATTCTACTTCGTTGTCCAGCCAAGGGCGGAAGCCACTACAATAACCACAACTAAATGTGCCTATTTCACCAGATTGGGTGTGTACGGGGAGTGACATAAACGCAGTGAAACCAAAATCCTGCAAAAACTGCCGTGCTATGGAATCGTCCACAATCTCTACATCATGAATGCGGATGATTTCTCTATTCAAGGTTTTGGCTGCGATTAGTTTGATTTCTGAGTTATTTGCTTCTTGCTGGTTAAGCAGACAGGGTAAAAAGGAACTTTTCGCCTCATATACTCTCTCCCAGTAAGGAATCTCAGCGTCTTGCCGATACCAAAAAAAGGCGCAGCGATCAATTTGGAATAAGTTGCGAATCTCCTGCGCTGCGGTTTCCACGATGTAATTGAGATCCAAGGAAGCTCGAATCTGGTTAGAAAGACGATTGAGTAGTGCTTCCCGTTGAGCGCTTTCTCTTAGCGCAACTTCTGCTAGTTTGCGGTCAGTGGTGTCATAGCAAATACCAACGAAATACAAAACATTGCCATTGCCGTCTCTAATAGCAGATGAGTTGCTTGTATGCCATTGCCAACTACCATTTTTGTGTTTTACCCGATATTCAATTGCATCTTGTTTCTCGCTTGTTGTCAAAATTCTTTGAAAATAATCGGCACAGATAGGCACATCGTCAGGATGCACAAAGGGAATAAAGGATTTGCCTTCAACCTCTGCAACCTCATGCCCAAAAATTTCAGTCCAGTTAGGAGAAACGTAGGAAAATATTCCTTCAAGTGTCAAGGCAAAAATAATGTTATTGGCGTTTTCGACAATGCTGCGAAACTTGGCATCACTTTCTGTAACTGCTGCTTGGATGTTGTCGCTGACAAGAACTATAATTTGCTGATCTGGTAATGGTAGTAACCTAGCTTCAAAATTATTGTTCTTTTCTAAGAGCGGTAAGGTATATTCAAAACTGACTTCATATTGAGTTTCAAGTACTTGAGTTATTGCTTGTTGTAAGCGATCGCTTACAGCAGTCGGTAAGCAATCTCGCAAACTCTTACCCTGACAATCTCCTGCTGGGATATATGCATGAGCCATCTTCCCTGGCTTGTAATCCAGAATACTTCCATCAGCATCCAGACGAAAGTATAAATCAGGAAGCACTTGCAAAATCGCTGCAAATTCTGATGTCTTTTGGCGTAACTCTGCTTCAACTGCTTGGCGTTTTGCAGTTTCAGCTTGTAGTTGCTCTAGTGCTTTTGTTAATTCTGTTGCCTGTTTTTGTGCTGAAATTTCATGCAAACAACAACAGCAATTTATAGATGCCGAGCAGCTTTCTCTCAGGGAAGGTCGCAGTTCTGTTATGTCCACACAATAACCGATGTAACCGATAAAGCTCCCATCTGCTGCGAATCTTGGCGCGGCTGTATCTAAAATACAGCGATATTTCCCATCAGCCCGACGCAGACGATATTGCCTCTGGAACGAATCATGCACAGCAAATGCTCTCAGGTATATATCTTCACATGACTGTCTATCTTCTGGATGGACGCTGCAAGTCCAGATATTGTTTATCTCCTCTCCTCGCCCAGGTGCAGATGCGCCTGTTGTTAGATATGCTCCAGTAAATTCCAGCCAATTTGAATTTAAGTAACGGTAAAGTGCATTGCATCCAGCCATCCAAATCATCAGAGGAGCAGTATCCGCCTGCTGGCAAAATACTTTTTCATCCTGTTGTATTTCTTCCTCTTCGACCATGATTTGGTTAATGTAGCTCTGCACCTTTTTAGAATACACTTTTGCCTGCCTGCTCTGCCTAAATTATTAAGGTAATTGTCTGAAAATAGGATTTGTTAATAGATGTATATAGTTTTTATCACAACCTGCTATTCATCTTAATACTTTATTTATTTTTATATATTCAACAATTCCTCATTTACTGTAAATAAATTAAAAAAATGCTGAAGTTATCATTAAGATTAACTTCAGCATTTTTGATTAAATTTAAGCTATCCATGTGTCAAGAAATTTGTTTAAACTTTTCTCTTCTTAAAATCACCTATAACTTCATCTTAGCTATGTAATCGTATTACTCAAAAACCTGATTTAGCTTCACGAAAACTATATGATTCACTGTGAGGTGTTTACATCTTTATAATAAATTTACAATAATCAAGAATTTCATATCAAATAAATATTGATTTTTTATCAAGAAGAATCCAGCATGAATTAGAGTCCGGCTGATCGATGCAGCTTGCTTAAAATAATGGGTATAAAAAGGTTTATCACTAAGCATTATTCAATAAACTTATGGTATAAAATCTCACTTTATTTATTCGTAAACTTGGATTTTGACAAATGTATTCTTTTTTAATTATCCTGACAAAACCCGATTTTTCAAAATTGCCTTGACCGTTCAAAACGCCTCATACCAGAGTCGCAAATTAAATGAGAGAAATGCTAAATGTGATATCAACACGTTGCAACAATGGCTAGCAATCGCGTTTTATATGTTATAAAGCTCACAGAAATTAATGTTAGGCGGAAACTACTTTATGGAACCAGATAAACTGGGCCGTTTTAAGGAGTACGGCGAATTCATCCTCCGAAAAATAGATTCTGTGCCCCAGTACCCTTCTAAACAAGAAGATTGGGTTCCAGCTAGTCTTGACGACTGTCTTCTGCGTCTGCGGTCAGCTGCCCAGAAAACTGTAGACCTGGCAACTTCACCTGTGAAAATTGGGGTGATGGGGGAATTCAGTAGTGGAAAAACCTTACTTTTAGGCAGTCTAATTGGATATGCAGATGCTTTGCCAGTCAGTGAGAACCCCACTACAGGTAATGTTACCGCCATACACATCATACCGCAAGATGACTTTGCGACTACACAATTAAGTAATTTTACTGTAGATTATCTTTCTCATGAAGGAGTACATGAGTGTCTACGCTTCATGCTAGGGGAAGCCAACAAACGGACAACAGCAGCAGGGCTTCCTCCGATACCAGTATCGAAACTCAACTCTGGCACAGATATTATTGGCTGGTGTGAAGAAGCATGGAATAGCAGTAATAATTTAGAGCTACGTTATTTACTCCGGGAGTTGGTATTATTCCTGCGGGCTTATCAAGCCTATGGGGAAGTTATGTGTGGTGGGCGCTACCAGATTGATGCTATCACCGCCCGCGAAGGTCTACAGCTGGTCGAACAGCCAATGGCAATCCAAACTATGAAGTTTGAGGATCTACCGCCAGCGCATATCCGATTACCGAGTCCACCCCAGAGGCTACCAACAAAGTTATTGCAAAACAGTTTCCCACTCATTCGCCGTGTAGATATCGATGTGAAAATCTCACGGGAAATTTGGGATTTTGCAGGTGCAGCTAAATTTATTCTTATCGACTTTCCGGGATTGGGGGCTGCTAATTCGGGAGCTAGGGATACCTTTTTGTCGCTGCGAGAATTGGCAGAAGTACAGACAATTTTGGTATTGCTAAATGGTAAATCTCCTGGGAGCGATCGCGCCAATAAAATCTTTACGATGATGCAGCAGCAGCGACCGGGACAAGACCTGAAAGATTTAATTCTTGTAGGTGTAGGTCGCTTCGATCAACTACCTTTAGATAGCGAGGGTGGCGAAAGAGAACTTGATCATCTGATTGAAGATAGCCATTTACAAGAGGAAACGGTTCTCCAAAAACTCAAAGTTCTGCAAACTACCATTGATGGTGCAGAAGCGTTTACAACCCAAAAAGACCGCATCGTTTTACTGTCGCCACTATTGGGACTAGCTGAATTGGCAAAACGTTCTAGTAAAGTCAAAGCTGGTTCACCAGAGTTTTTGGCTAACTTGGACTATCCTGATTATTTAGATCGATCTAAACGGCTACAAGAGAAATGGGAGCTATTAAGTAAAAATCTGATAGAATCTGACACCCGTAGCTATTTGGGTAGACAGCTAGGTTACTTTAGCCAAGATGGAGGACTTAGTAAACTGCGGGAATTGATTCAAACCCACGTAGCGACTCATGGTCTAAAGCAACTGTATGAAGATACTCGGAGATCGGCTGATGTGGTGAGTCAGCAACAAGATCACTTAAAGGACATCATAGATGAAATTCATGAACAAGGTATCCCTACAGGAGATAGTCCCGCCTTTATCGAGTTGCGCTTTGTGGTCGAAAGCTTGGATAAAATCTATAGGAATTTTCAAAAAGATTTAGGGAAAGAACCACTCAAAGATCGGCGCGGTGTTGTCGTCAGCGATGTAGTAAAAGACGAACTCACTTTTAGAATCCTCAATTGGAACCAGTGGACTTTACTCTTCAACAAAGCCAACAATGGAGCGATCGCTTTGGCAGAATCTAAAGGTGCAGCCGGTAAATTGTTTGATCGGGGAAATCGCGTTAATAGTTCCCTTCCAACTAAGAGCGATGATTTTTATCCAGTATTTGAGAAAACTGTTAAAGAAGTAGAGGATTTTGCCCGCGATCGCATCCATCAAGCGGTGGTAGATTTGTTGAATCAATTGTCAAATTATATAGCTCCAGAACGCGAACAATTGCAGGCATTTTTCCATCCAGAAATGGAACAAGAAATCGAAGAAAAATTTGGTTTTGAAGACGCCGATCTCTTTTACAAATTATTACTAGGATGCGATCCTAACGAATGGAAAGAAGCAATCATCTCCGAAATCAGTAGCAAAGACAAAACCGTTGCACCCGAAACTATCTTTCCTTTAGCACGTAAAGACGATAAACACAACGTTGGTCAAATCTTTGACTGGGCACCAGAGAAAAGCCAAGGTTTACCCAGATCGAGCAATCACCAACTTTTAGTATTGCGACTGCGAGATGAAATTACTGCTAGCGCTAGTCTCCATCTTGTACAGTATGTTAGCGAAGTTAATCAGCAAATTAATGCTGAAATAGAAGGTATTTTGGATCAGATTATTCCGAGTTTGCAAAACCTTTCCAAAAAAGAAACTTTGCTGAGATATCTGGCGGCTGGAGAATTACCATCTGAGATCGCAATTCCTACTTGGTTGCAGATTATTTCAGAAATCGCCTCTATTTCTTACTTAGATATTTCATGACTAGGAGCATCTCAAATCTGCAAGTGCAATTTACATACGGGATTGTGACTTACCCAGGAGGATGAAAAACGAACCGCATACTCCTATGGAGAAGCAAGCTACGCGCAGCGTCTCGTTAGAGAAGGACACAAAGGACGCAAAGGGAAGAAGATTTAAAAGGGTTTTTGCATCAGTACCGTATATTTTTTCCAATTGGAATGCTCCCCATCAGATTTTAAGGTAGCAACAAACAAAGTATAAGATTTACTCAATTCGTAGCAAATCAAAACTAAAAACTCTGCGTTCCTCTGCGCTAACCTTTGCATTCCTTTGCGTTTAAACTCTAACCCTCAATTTTCCACATTATTACGCAAAGCTATACTAACCAAACAACAGAAACTGATACTCTAATGAACCCTTTTCAACTCAACAAATATAGCGATCAAGAACCAAGCGATAAACAACAAAAAAGATTTCCGGGATGGTTTGCTTTAGATTTTGGTACATCGAACTCTACAGTTACACTCTTCGATCCTATTGAAGTACCGATCGCAGAAATTCTACCAAAAGAACAAGAAATGCGGTTGCGCGATCGCTTATCACAATGGCTAAGTTCTCCCGCTTCAGTGGCTTTACCAGATGTCAGCGATGATGATTGGGAAAAGTTTATTGTAGAAATTAGTAAAAATCTGGAGATAGAACCTAGCCGATTGAGTGAAGTCTTTGAAACTGACAATAAAGAGCGATTTTTAGAAGCAATTCGCCAAATTGAACTTTCTTTAGGAAACAGCGAGAGGTTCCGCCGTGCTGTCAGCAAAAAACTTTACCAAATCTATCATGAGGTATTTCGCGTCCCTACCCTAGAGTCGCAAAATCTGATCCCAGTTGTGCTGGATATCGATCGCCGCGATACGGAAATTCCCAGCGAGTCAGAAATTTCGCACTTAGGAGACTTAAAACTGCGGATGGGTAGGGAAGCTAGAGATAACCGAAAAAAAGCGATCGCTCAAGGTACAAGTGGTTCTTTAAAGGAAATTATTAGCAGGTTTCACCATTCACCAAAACGCTATTTTGGTCAAGATCGTTTGTTTCCAGTTATTTTGGATGGTGAAGAAGAATTAATTACTGCTAACCAACTGATCCAATCTGCTTGGGCGCATTTAATCGAGTTAACTGAAGATTACCGCCAACGCGCCCAACGCAGGTTTTCAGAAGGAGATTTTTTGACAGCAGTTGTCACCTACCCCACTGTCGCCCCGCCAGTTGTTCGCAAGGAAGTTAAGGAACTTGTTGAGCAGTTGGGGATCGATGATGTGCAAACTGCTTATGATGAAGCTGTTTCTGTGGCGATATTCTTTTTATGGCGAGAATTTGGTGGTAATCTCAACATTGGGATTGAGTCATTCAAAACTCGTTGTCGCCAAGCAGGAAACAAATGGTCACAAAATGTTCTCGTCTTGGATATTGGCGGGGGAACCACAGACCTAGCTTTAATTGAACTGACTTTAGAAGATAAAACTCCTACCTTTGCTGATTATGAAGACCGAGGTTTAGGAGGACGTTACTATAAACTTACCCCCAAACTATTAGGTTCATCTGGTCATTTACAGTTAGGCGGTGAATTAATTACACTGCGAATTTTTAGATTATTAAAAGTTGCGATCGCAGATTTTCTATTGACAGCAGTTACAACAGGTGATATTGAAAGCGAAAAGCTAGAAGATTTAATTAGCTCTGAGTTAAACGAACGCTTTTTAGAACAAGGCGAATTCAAAAGTGGCAGTCTTTTAAAATGTCTGGATAAAGAGAATCCAGAAGGTGATATTGCTTACAAAGATGCCCTAGATACTGCCGAGAAAGTATTACCCACCCGTTGGCAACAAGCACCTCAACGCCTGCAATCTTTTTATATTCTCTGGGATTATGCAGAAGCAGCAAAACTTAAACTTGGACAAAAGCCACCAGCAGAGAATTCTCTATTAACCTTCACACTTTCTGAACAGCAAATTTCTGAACTGCTCACCCAAAGCACCGTTAAATTACAAGTCAAAGATCCAAATAACATCTGCATCACCTTAGATAACCAGCAATTTGAACGAGCCGCCGTTTCAGGAATTAAAGAAGCGATCGGTATTGCTAAAGGTTTGATGGAAAGTCGCTTGCGTCCCGATGATATCACCAAAGATTCTTGGAATTCCCAAAAAGTTGATTGGTTAATTTTGTCTGGAAAAACTTGTAACTTAGATATAGTACAGCGCCAAATCTACCAAGAATTTAGTAAATCTCCATATTTTGTGTGGAATCCAGAACGAATTACCTTTGTACTGGAATTTACCAAATTAGCCACCTCCGCCGGTGCTTGCTATGCCGAGAAGCTACGAAGATTAAGGTTTGATCCAGAAGAGTCAAAAAGCTTGCTGCGTAAGGGAGCCAACCAGCTAGAAATTGATGTCAAAAACTTGTTTTATTATTTACCCTGTAACTTCAAACGCAAAACTCAAAGTAATGATTTACTGGCTATATTCAAAGCTGGACAAGAACTATATCAACTCGCACCTTGGGAAACTGTCGCCAAGGTTCGGACTGCATGGCAAGGAATCCAATTAACTAATATTATTTACCGTCAAGACTACGAGGATGGAGATTTACGACTATGGGGTAGCTTCGACGGCAAAAACCTCATGAATAAATTGGAAATGCAAGAAGCAGAGTTTCTAAAAAAAATTAAAGTCCAGTTTGAGATTGACCAAACCCTTGAATTTAGTGTGTTGCTTTGTCAGGGGAATCCCCATTATTTAATTGACATTCCTGGCATTGATTTGGAATCGGTAGTTTCAGAAACTTCAGCGCTATTTGCTGATGGCAAATTGAACTGGAATATCGCTGTGGAAGGCTTCAATAAAGACTTGAATGATGGTGATATTGCCGTCAATGTTCTTGAGTCCGCAACTGTTGATCAACCAGATGCCTATCATCTTGTATTTGAAGTAGGAAATGATGGTAGTAAATTATTCCAAAAATTTCATTATCTGCGCGATGGCGTAACAGAACCAGGAATTGGATTAATTAGTAATCCCTTACCTCCCTTCCCCCAAACTGGTCAGCACACTTTCTATATTTATCAAACAGATTCAGAAACCAACAGCAAAAAATGGATAAGAATTGGCGCACTCAGCAAACCAGAGGTGACAACAGATTACCCTTGCCAATATCGTGTAACTCTCGACGATCAAGGTATTCTGCGGATGCACGCCGGTGAAGTACCTTATTGGACATCAAACAGTCAGGAATGCTTGAAGCAAGAAGGATGTGTTTACCGTGCTGAATTAGAGTTACAACCTAATGAAGTTGATAAAGAACGCGATCCATTTTGCGGCATACATTAACTCTTGCATTAAACCTTTGCGTTCCTCTGCGTTGAAAAAATTAAGATTTTTAAACGCAAAGGGGCGCGGAGGAAACGCTAAGGGGCGCAGAGGTTTGCCAAGTTCATTTCGCTATAAAAATATTTGGAGGTGATATTCATGCAGCACTTGCGTCAATTATTAGAGGTAGAAAACTCAGAGTTAGCCCGGTTACTGCGGTTTAGTTTGTATGGACTAGAGGCGACTTTAAATCAGGCTCGCACAAAATTTCCATTAGATCCAGGAGCTAAAATATGCGACGAGGTGCTGCAAGAACTTCATAACCTGTTGCAACCTGCACCTCCACAGCAAAATATTGGTTGGGAAGATGCGCCAGATGATTTAAAACTAAGTCACCTGCGGGAAGCTTTCGATTCTGATTCAGAACTTAATTATTATCTGGGTAATTCCCAATTGCAAAGCACAACGGACTCTGATTTGTGGAATGAGATTCAACGCAAACTGCTGCGAGTACCAGAAGATTTGGCTACAACTTGGCGATCGCGCACCTTAGATTTAGCTCAAGAAGTTGGTGCGATCGCAGATAATTCTAACCTCTATCAACTTCCCTTTATCCGCGACGAAATTATCTACCCCGGCCTTAGTGGTACTGTTCAAGCTCCGGGATTGACCTTGTATCAACAGGCACTTTCAAATTCTAAAATTCCCCAAGGTAATGTATCCGATTTACCGGCGGCATTCCTCTTTTTATATATGAATTTTATTGAAATAGATCCAGATTTACATCATGCTTTAAAGAGCGTTTTTAGCTTCGATGTAATTTCCTTACACTCCAAAGCAGAACAGCGCGATCAATATATTGATGCTTTAAGCGATCGCTTCCAGCGCACCCAAAAAGCTGAGAAAAACACTGATCCCCTGTCAATTCTCCGTGCTTGGATTGACATGGACGAAGCTATACATTCCCTAGTATTTATACCAACGGCTGAACGCTATTCTTGGTGGGGAAAGCTACAACATGAATCACGGCGCATCCTGAAGAGAGTTGCTGACGAAGCTATTAATGCAGGTAATGAAGTGCGAATTCGCCAATTATCGGGACTTTATGCAGATATCTGTGCTTCATCCAAGGATGACTTACAACTAGACTGTGGTGGTATTCCTGGCGAAGTCTTAACTTGTCTTCGAGTATATGCGCGAATTAATCAGGAAGAATCTCCAGGTCGTGTAATATTTCGCTCATCACGCTAGCTGCTAGCAAATTTTCTAATTCTTAAGATTGTGAGGCAAGGCAGACAATTTTACTAATCCCCGCCTTGCCTCATAATCTAATGAAGGTAAAAACGTTTAAATCTAAAGGATGCCCCAGAAGTGTAAAATCCCTTGACCAGAAAACACTTCAAGCGCAACAGCAGATAAAAAACCAATCATTGCAAAACGACCGTTCCAATTTTCGCTCTGAGGAGTGAAGCCCCAGCGCAAAGCATTAGGATCTTCTGGAACCGAACCCGTAGTCTTCTTAACGTCTGCCATAAATAATACTCCGAGCTTTTATGTTGTAACAGGTATAACTGCCTGTAAAGTAATGTAACAGATTTTTACGAAAATGCAACATAAAATCAAGTCAAAATTCGCCAGGATATATTACGAGTACGTAGTTTAATTTTAACAAGTTTGCGATGCCTACGGCGGCAAGCTACGCAGTAACAGCAAATTACCTATGACTCAATACAGTTCAGATAAGACCAAAACACTTGTCTTGACGGCGATTTATCGCGTCTCTAAAACCCACAATTTTGTACAATTAGCCTTTAACCCAAGCGTATTGACCTATGACTCACTACCGGGAAAAAATACAGGTAAGACAAACGCCGTCAGAATTCCACCCAATACAATCACCTCAATAATTCTGAGGTAAAAATTGTTTTGCGTCAAATACCACACGCACTCTTGCGATGTGAATTTATCCTGATCAGTTGAGCACAGTAATTTCATAATTTTGCACACTGATCTTCTTTACTGCTTTGGACAATATTACTGCCACCAATCGGCTTAGGAACATTTTCCTTACACTGCAAATTGCCATTAATGCGATTTTGCCGAATTGTCACCCCTCCAGTATTTTGAATAGCTTGTAAATTTCCACCAATTTGGTTTTGATTAGCAACTATTTGTCCTGAGTTTGACTCAAACTGCACATCTCCAGTGATGCGTGTACTCACCACACGAGCAGCACTACCTTGCTCGATTTGGATGCTTCCACCCACGGTAGCACTAGAATTTACTTCCACTAGACTTGCTCCCTCTGCTTGAATATTGCCATTTACTTTTACACCTATGGCTTTGAGGGTTGCTCTGCGTTCGACAACAATATTTCCTTTAACAGTGGTTTTACTGAGAGTGCAAGTTTTACCTTGAGGTACTTTTACATTCTCAACGGTGATTGCACCTAAGTTTTCTTGGCAAATAATCTCTTCAGCGATCGCAATTTGAGGGAACATTAGACTAGTGCTGAGTCCGATCAAGGTCATTGCAACACCAGAAATTGCCTTTAGCATAATGATGAAAGTTTCTGCGACAACATTTATCAATGTCGCATCTATACATGAAAAATACTTAAATAATTAATGAGAAAAAACTCATCAATTACAGTCAGACAATTGAAAAATTTTTACCCATCCCCATTAGACATCTTGTGAAAATCTTGTAGAGACGTAGCATTTATACGTCTCTACAAGATTTATTACTAAACGTGATACGCTGTAATTACTATTTGCTTGTCTGGAGAGTATATCCAAGGCTATTTCATTCTCTCAAGCAACGCTGAATGATAAAATAGGGGGTTGATTATTTCCTATCAATTTGACCAATGTCTGAAGCAGCCATCTTCAAAGCATTTGCAGACTTAGCAGATCCGCGTCAAAGTAGCTGTCAACGTCAATACACAAGCATTGTGTCTGTCATTGTTTAGGTTGGTAATTGCCGTGGTCTAGACACACTTAAGAAACTTTTTAGAATGAAATAGCCCTGCCTATTCTTTATGTGACGCTGCTAGCTTTGTGTTGATGCGTCAGCGTGGTGTCACTGAGGCACTAACCACCTACCGACATTTTGAGCAGGAGGGCTTTCAACGTTTGTTATTACCCCAAGTGTGACGATTTCTAATTATGATCAAAAGTCCTTTACGATATCCTGGTGGTAAGTCAAAAGCAATAAATCAGATAGGTGAATATTTACCAGAGAGCTTTTCAGAATTTCGAGAACCTTTTGTAGGTGGTGGTTCTGTATTCATTTCTTTAAGGCAAAAGTTTCCTGATATCAAGATTTGGATTAACGATTTAAACCGCGAACTCTTCTTATTCTGGAAGTTTGCCCAATCTAATATAAGTCAGTTAGTTCAAGAAATTCGATATATTAAAGCCAAATATACAGATGGTAAATTACTCTTTACAGAATTAACTAGTGTAAATGTCAATAATTTATCTGATTTAGAAAGAGCAGTTCGCTTTTTCGTTCTCAACAGAATTACTTTTTCAGGAACTGTAGAATCAGGCGGTTTTTCTGAACAAGCTTTCCATAAAAGATTTACTGATTCTTCAATAGAACGGCTAGAAAAGTTAGAAAATATTCTCTCAGAAAATGTCCAAATTACTAATTTGGATTACAGCCACCTATTAAAATCAGAAGGGAAAGATGTATTTTTATTTTTAGATCCACCATATTTTAGCGCTACAAAATCAAAATTATACGGTAAAGATGGTGACTTGCACACTTCTTTTGAACATCAGAGATTTGCTAACCTTTTGCAACAATGTCATCATCGCTGGTTAATTACCTACGACGACTCACTACATATTCGAGAAAATTTTCAATGGGCTAATATCTCAGAGTGGGAATTACAGTATGGGATGAATAACTATAAGCAGAGTGGTGCAGCTAAAGGAAAAGAGTTATTCATTACAAACTACGAAGTTAAACTTGATTTGGATAAAAAATCACAAGTTCAGGATGTTGCTAATCCAGCTTTGCAATTAAGCCTTGAGATTTAAACCTACTTTGATAGCTTTCAATTTTCCGGTAGGATAACCCCATAGCTCTCAGCTACAACATACAAACCTTAGCTATGATAACTTCCCCAATCCCTGCTCAAGAATCCTCTGCTAGCTGGTATGTCCTGCTGCAACAATTAATAGATGGCCAATCCTTGTCCCGTACTCAAGCTGCTGAATTGATGCAAGGGTGGCTCAGTGAAGCGGTTCCCCCAGAGTTATCAGGGGCTATTTTAACCGCACTGAATTTTAGAGGCATTTCTGCCGACGAGTTAACCGGCATGGCTGAAGTATTACAATCTCAATCAAAACTAGGAACAGGGGACTGGGGACTGGGGACTGGGCAAGAATCTACCCAATCCCCAATCCCCCTAATAGATACCTGTGGCACTGGTGGAGATGGTTCATCAACCTTTAATATTTCTACAGCCGTTGCATTTGTCGCCGCAGCATCTGGTATACCTGTCGCCAAACACGGCAATCGTTCAGCCTCAAGTCTCACGGGAAGTGCAGATGTATTGGAAGCCTTGGGTGTAAACTTGAGTGCCTCTAGTGAAAAAGTACAAGCCGCACTACAACAGGTAGGGATCACTTTCTTGTTTGCCCCTGGTTGGCATCCAGCACTCAAGGCGGTTGCCCCATTACGGCGGACTTTGAAGGTGCGAACAATTTTTAATTTGCTCGGGCCGTTAGTAAATCCCTTGCGTCCAACTGGGCAGGTAGTGGGCTTATTTACTCCTAAGCTTTTAGCAACAGTTGCCGAAGCTTTACAGAATTTGGGCAAGGAAAAAGCGATTGTGCTGCACGGACGAGAAAAACTTGATGAGGCTGGGTTAGGAGATTTAACTGATTTGGCGGTGTTATCAGACAAAGAAGTGCAGTTAACTAGCATTAATCCCCTAGATTTGGATTTAACGCCTGCTCCCATAGGTATGCTTCGGGGTGGAGATGTCCAAGAGAATGCGGTGATTCTGAAGGCGGTACTCCAAGGTAAGGGAACTCAGGCGCAACAGGACGCAGTAGCGTTGAATGCCTCGTTGGCGCTACAAGTAGCGGGGTCGATCGCACTGCTCGATCACGCTGAGGGGATTAAAATCGCTAAGGATATTCTACAAAGTGGGGCTGCTTGGACGAAGTTGGAGCAGTTAGTTGAGTTTCTGGGGAATTAATTTGCGATCGCAATTGCGGACGAAATTCTACTACATTACGTTTGATGGTGACATCATAGTTACCAAAAAAGTCATGTCCTAAAAGTCCAGTTTCTAGTTCCGCACCTGCGATCGCTACTGGTACTCTATTCACTATTACCCCGCCAGCTGCCATCGAATTAACATAGCCCACAGGAAATTCTACAGCTCTTGCACTAGCGGTATTTGCCTTAGCCTTCCCCACTGGCACTATTCCCAAGGTATTTGCCATCTCTTGGGTAATTACAGTGCCACTGGCTCCCGTATCCACAATCATCTCAAATTGTTGCTGCCCATTAAAAGTAACTTCGACAATTGGCGTTCCACCAAGTCGCCTTTTAATTGGTGCTGTAAACACTTCCTGATCTGGAATCACCACTGCTGATGACGGCAAAGCTGGCTTTATTGATAACGGTTTTGTTTCTTGTGGAGGCGATAGAGGTAAGGTGAACTTTGGTGTGGTTCTTGTCTGAGGAACCACAACCACTATCCTCTTCTGTTCGGCAAGACGCACAGGGCGAGGAGCAGCTTGCTGTCGGGCATATTTAATTTGGCGGCGATATTCAGTAATTTTAGTTTGAGCGATCGCAAATTCTGGGCTTTGTCGCCGCACTCTTTGCATCAGCGCGATCGCATCCTGGTACTGATTCGCCACCAAAATCCAATCACCTGGAGATTGAGCAGATCGGCTAATACTCCAAGCGCCAACGGCTTTGTCTAGCCCCATTTCAAAAAGACTTGGTTCACTTTCAGACGGCTCTAGCGACTGTGGTTCTGGGGTAGGAGTAACTGCTGGTGTTGCTGGTTCGACGGCAGGCTGTACTGACGCCTGATCCCCAATTGGCGCGGGTTGCTCATTGCCACCAGTCGCCGTGTTCCGTTGGTCTTCACTACAGGCAACACACAAAACCGCTAGAGCGCTTGATACAAAAATTACGGTTGCACGGGATAAAAAAGACTGAAGCATAATTAATTTTAACCACCCAAGCTTTGCCAAAGCCACTCCCGCTAATTTAATTCCCTTTTAATTTTAATTAACTATTTTAAAAACTCCCAATTGCTCAACTCATGGGATAATTAACAATCGCAGTATTGGGGAATAGGGAGTAGGGAATAGGGAATGGGGAATAGGGAAGAGTTTTCCCAATGCCCAATGCCCAATGCCCGATCCCCAATCCCCACTCCCCACTCCCCAATTTACTATGCCCCTGTCTGACGCAATACCTGCTTTACTTGTCCTGGCTGATGGAACCACTTATCGCGGTTGGTCTTTCGGTGCTACGGGAACCGCGATCGGAGAAGTGGTGTTCAACACTGGCATGACCGGCTACCAAGAAGTCCTGACCGATCCTAGTTACCGCGGTCAAATTGTCATTTTTACCTATCCTGAATTAGGCAATACTGGCGTCAATCTTGAAGATGAGGAATCAAATGCGCCCCAGGTTCAGGGTGCGATCGCTCGGAATATTTGTCATCGGCCGAGTAACTGGCGATCGACACAATCCTTACCAGACTACCTGAAGCAAAACCAAGTACCAGGGATCTACGGCATTGATACCCGCGCTCTCACCCGCAAAATTCGGATGTTTGGAGCCATGAACGGTGGCATTTCCACAGCCATTCTCGATGAGGCGGAATTGTTAGAGCAGGTACAGGCAGCTCCCAACATGGCGGGATTGAATCTGGTTCGGGAAGTCACCACACCAACGGCTTATGAATGGTCAGATCCGACAATTCCAGCCTGGGAATTCAATACTGAGGCTGCGGAAAATTTTGGGGAACCCTTTACCGTTGTTGCCCTTGACTTTGGTGTAAAACGCAATATTTTGCGTCGCTTAACAAGTTATGGTTGTCGGGTAATTGTTGTGCCTGCTGATACGCCACCAGAAGAAATCCTCAATTACAATCCAGATGGTGTGTTTCTTTCTAATGGGCCTGGCGACCCGGCTGCCGTCACTGAAGGGATTGCAACTGCCAAAGCGCTTCTGTTAAGTGAAAAGCCCATCTTTGGTATTTGTATGGGACACCAAATTTTAGGTCATGCATTAGGGGCAGAAACCTATAAACTCAAATTTGGTCATCGTGGTTTAAATCAGCCAGCTGGTTTACAACAACGGATAGAAATTACCAGCCAAAACCATAGTTTTGCTATTGACCCAGATTCTTTGCCTACAGCAGTTGTGGAAATCAGCCACCTGAATTTAAACGATCGCACCGTTGCCGGGGTACGTCACAAGTCTCTACCTGTGTTCTCCGTACAGTATCACCCAGAAGCCAGCCCTGGCCCTCACGACGCTGATTACTTGTTTGAGCAATTTGTTCAAGCCATGCGAACAGCACGTCAAGCCGTGGCAGCCGAAGTGAGGTAAGAATAGGGAATAGGGAATAGGGGATTGGGCATTGCGGATTGGGGACTAGGGACTGGGGACTAGGGACTGGGGACTAGGGAATAAGGGAGGGGAAGAGCTTTCCCAGTGCCCAATCCTCAATACCCAATACCCAGTACCCAATCCCCAATCCCCAATCCCCAATCCCCAATCCCCAATCCCCTATTCCAGCAGATTGTAGACAACTTGCTCAAAAACCATCTATACTTGAGCGTTCACTTTAACTCATGAGGAGGGAATTATTGCTGAGCCACTGAATCTAACCGTTAGCCTGAGGGGCACTCGTGAAGTCCGGGATAACTGTCAGCTATTCCGCCTCACAGGTTTGTTAGATGCCTTTTCTGAGCCGACATTTCGCAAGGTACTTGGCAGTAAGATTGACGAGGGCCCTAAGCATATTATTTTGGATCTCTCACAAATCGACTTTATTGATAGCTCTGGCTTGGGTGCTCTGGTACAGCTAGCCAAGCAGGCTCAAACTGCTGAAGGCACCTTGCAAATTGTCACGAATGCCCGGGTAACTCAAACGGTCAAGCTTGTTCGCCTAGAGAAGTTTCTCTCCCTGCAAAAATCAGTTGAAGAAGCTCTAGAAAACGTCAAGTAGTCTTGATTCCTTGAACCGAGAGACCAATTCGGCTATCCAGATTCAACATCGGATAGCTTGATTTTTAAAACTTCTGGCAGAAACCTCTCTCCTTGTGGGAGAGGCACAAGGCCAGTTAAGCTATTATGTTTAAAGTTGAGCAATAACAAAAATATATAGAAACCCAGTTCTTGGGTATGTAATTGTTGGCTAGAATATCAAATAAACAATCAAGTCTGAGAAATTTGTAAGAAATACAAAGCCAGCAGATTTGTTATGGGTAAATTTGATTTGATACTGTATAGTTAAAAATTGTCGCTATTGTCGCTTACTAAGTAAGCATGGCAATGCAATCAAGTAACAGGGTGAGTTTGATGTCATAATTTTACCCTATCTTAGGCACAGACCACAAGTAGGCGAAATTTGGTTTATAAGCGTTGACATCACAGTAATCTAAAATGCCAACTCTTAATCAAAAAGATAGAACTAGTAAGTATTTCTGATAGTATTGATTATGCTAAGTATAGTATCATGGCTTACTTCAGAAAAATCAATCTTTGCAAAGAATGCCTGCCAAATGTAGCCCGTCAAGGAATGATTTATTTGTGAAGTCACAGGAGGAAGAGCTATTAGATGGACAAGATGAAACTCCTAAACAGAGTTTATCTTGGACTGAAGCACTCTTGACAACTACAGCGCCATTCCAACAGATTTCCCTCTCACAAGTGCAACAAATTTCTCCTACTGCTTTAGCATATTTGGGGGATGCAATTTATGAGTTGTATGTTAGAATGTTCTATCTGCTGCCATTGCAGCGGTCAGGAATTTACCATCGTCTGGTAGTGGAGCAGGTAAAAGCGGAAACACAAGCGCTACATTTGCGATCGCTAACTCCTCATCTGAGGGACACCGAATTAGAAATTGTCCGACGGGGTAGAAACGCCGCTACAGGACGCCCTAAGCGACTTAATCCCGAAATATATCAACAGGCAACTAGTCTAGAAACCTTAATAGGCTACTTATATCTCACCGATTACCAGCGTCTAACCGAACTGTTGCAAATGCTTCATGTAGAAAAAGGGTGAAAACTCAATTTCCCAATAATAGGTAAAGCAGTAGATTAGGTTCTAGAAACTAAGGTAATCGGTATGAACCATACGCTATATCCATAACTCAAATGCAGAATAAACCGAGAAAAATCATCAAGACTTCTACTAATGAACCCAATCGTGGGCAACCCGTAAAAATTCAGGGTAAGCGTGTTATTACTAATCCTACTCGCAATCCCAGGAAAGTAGATAGCAACCCGATTTCTGTTGCTAATCCCACTCGCAATCCCAGGAAAATAGATGTTGCTAATCCTACCCGCAATCCCAAAAAAATAGATAGCAACCCGATCTCTGGCAACTCCCGCCAACGAAATAACAACTTTTCCCAGCCGCCTGTATCTACACAACCCATAGAAGAAGATAGCGATCTCATCTACGGTCGTCATCCAGTATTGAGTGCGTTGCAAAATCAACGCAATCTCAACCGGATCTGGATTACTACCCGTCTGCGCTACGATCCCAGCTTTCACCATTTTCTCTTGCAAGCAAAAGAAAATGGCACAGTTATTGATGAGGTTGAACCCAAGCGCTTAGACTATCTCACCAACGGGGCCAATCATCAAGGTGTGGCGGCACAAGTTGCTCCTTACGCCTACATCGAATTGCCGGATCTAATCGAACAGGCAAAAGCTGTAACCGATCCCGTAATCGTAGTGGCTGACGGAATTACTGATCCCCACAACTTGGGAGCAATTATTCGCACCGCCGAAGCCATAGGTGCTCAAGGATTGGTGATTCCCCAAAGAAGGGCATCTGGGATCACTTCCACTGTCATGAAAGTGGCAGCAGGCGCTTTAGAAAATTTTGCTGTAGCGAGAGTTATCAACCTCAGCCGCGCCTTAGAAGAATTAAAAGAAGCTGGCTATTGGATTTATGGCACTGCTGCAAGTGGTAGTGAACCCTTGCATACAGTCAATTTCACTGGCCCAATCGTTTTGGTCATCGGCTCAGAAGGCGAAGGTCTGGGTATGTTGACTCAACGCTCCTGTGATTTTTTAGTATCGATTCCTCTACAAGGTAAGACTCCTAGCCTCAATGCTTCTGTAGCAGCAGGAATGGCGCTTTATGAAGTTTATCGCCAGCGATCGCTAAATACCCTGCATCTAGATAAATTACAAAAAATCTCTTTGAAAAAATAACAGTAACAGAGTATAAAGAAATGTAAAAGATAATAAAGCAACATATCGTTTAACACCCTGTAGACGTTTATAAACTGGCGAAAACCATGAAAACCATTTGGCATAACCTCAAGGAAGTGTTAATTAACACATTCGACTCCCTCGGCTTGGCTTGGTGGGTAGAGATTGTGACGCAAAATCCCCGTTGCACATACTACTTCGGGCCATTTCTCAGTTCTTCTGAAGCAAAATGTTCAAGCATTGGATATATAGAAGATTTGGAGATCGAAGGAGCGCAGGGAATCTCTGTGAATATCAAGCGCTGCAAACCTAATACCTTAACAATCGCTGAAGACTTGGGGGAAAGATTTGACCGCAAAGTACAGCCTGCCTTTGGCGGTCAAATTTAAGTTAAGTTAGGCCAGAGAATGAACAAGATGCGAGGATGCAAAGACGCAAAAACACGGAGAGATTGAGAATTCTTTTACCGGGTTAGCGCGTCTTTTTCACTCACCGCGTCACCACATCTTCACTCTCCATTTCTTCTTCGTCAATAGTCAAAATTTTTTAAGTATTTTTTAAATATTGAACTATTGACTACCAATTCCCTGCGGATGTTCTTCCAGCCAATGGTCAATGTCATTCAGCACCTGCTGGGGGACTTCCCACGGAAAAAGATGGGCGGTGTTGGGATAGCACTGCCATTGAGAATTATTGAGGTGTTGAGCAGTTTCTAAGCTGGAATTAGATGTAATGTGGCGGTCTTGTTCACCAGCAAGTACTAAACTAGGACATTGTATTTGTTGCAAATCTAGAAGTCGATTGTATCCCGATTGAATTGCACTATAGAGGGCGCGAGTAGCAGCACCAGAGGTCTGCAAATAAGCTGGTACTGCTGCTGTAGCGATGTAGTTGTAAGCGGTAGATGTATGTTGTTGGATTAAGTAGCGGAAAAGCGATCGCTTGCCAAAAGTTTCAATATTCCATTGCCAACTCGGTTTTATATAGTTTATTAAGCCAGCAACGCCAGTATATAAATTATCCTGCCAAGTGATAGGAGGATGACTGCCACGGGGTTTTGCGGCTGTCGCCACCAAAATCAGCCCTGTAATGCGCTCTGGCAAACGTAATGCCAGTTCCATTGCCAGAATGCCCCCAAGTGACCATCCTAATACTAGGCACTTTTCAATCTCAAAGCGGTCTAGCAACGCTTCTAAATCAGTTAAATGGTCATTCATGTCAAAATTACCATTCCAGCGACTTTTGCCGTATCCACGTAAATCAGGGGCAAAAGTTTTATAGCGTTTTGATAAATGATTGGTAAAGACAGAAAGACTACGACCAGTACCAGGATGACCATGTAAGCCTAAAATGGGGAATCCTTGACCTTGGATGTAAACATTGAGACGTGCAGCAGTGGTAGGATGGCGATCGCTCATTACTCGTTGTTCTCCTGTCTAGCGATCGCTTCTATCGTTGTCGTATTCGCTTCAGCCCTTTCTGCTGTCTGCTCTAAAATTGCCTCAATTCGATCTAGCCTTTCTGTCATAGTAGTTCCTTATATTTATTATTTTCTAATCTTGTCATACGGCTAGCTGCCAAGCATTGCAGTGTTCGATTACAGTTCAAGTTGCTACATACAATATTCAGGTGTGAGCAAGTTTGATATCCAAAAAAGGGGAATTAATATCTAATAGCCAATTTTCATCTACAAATCCTAGATTTTCATCATAGACAAGAAGCAACTCACCAATTCTTTGAGTGTTATGACTTGGCTGATCTATAGCATCAATACCAGAGACTGTGAAAACAAACTTTAGCTTTAGAAAGCGTTTTTTGTGAGTAAAGCCAATAGAACTACTAACTAATTCTGTTTCGAGGATACGAGGTAAAGTAATTATTTCATAATATTTATCTTGCTCATCCCAGTAGCCGCAAACTTTATAATCACATAGCTTGAGATGCTCTTGAACTAGTCTACGGGCGTCTAAGGTTTCTAAGATTTCAGTCAAATCCCGCCATACTGGATGATCTTTTAATTCTAGTCTTGTCATACTTAATTCTGCACTAATGTTCTGTTACCAAACCTGGAAAGTGCAACACACCATCAATAAACTTTGCATTAAATCGCCTATCGCCGCCTTTACCTAACACTTTTGATTTCAAATCGTACCCCTCTTCTTGGGAAGCAACAAGCCCAGCATTAGCGCGTGGCGGAACTTGCCCTTTCTCAATCGCTTTTAAATGTTTGCCATTATGATCATATTTTATTCCCAGTTTTATTTGCTCTTGGCTAAAGGAAACTAGTAAATCACTCGTTGTTTGATATATGATATCAGATTCAATATCTGCCCAGTTATTGGGTAGAGCTACCATTTAATTTACTGTTGATGATAATTTTACACATTCTGTCCAAATGTGTTCAAATTAAAACCGGGAGCAATGCGATTTTGTGAGGTGCTTAAAATTCGGGTGCTAAATCACCTATTGAGGGGTGCGATCGCAGCTTAATAACTGTTTTTATTGAGAATCTAGCTCTGTAACTGAGAATTAAAGTCCGATCTAACAAAATCGCA
>JBBSOX010000046.1:0-45899 GCA_038259325.1 Chroococcales cyanobacterium
CTTGGCTTTGAAGTAAGCCGTCGTTCAGTGATCAACGATAGAGCCTGTTCAGCAAAACCGTTTTCTGCCAGAAAATGGGAAAATCCAGCTAGTTGCAATGCTTCTGCTTCCAGAAGTAGATATCAAATGGGTTCTATATAGCATTCGCGCCAACAGGTTTAACCAAAACAGCGTTTCTACTAAATAGTATCTGGATCTATATTTAATTCTCGCAGTTTTGCCGCCAAGCGATCGCTGCGTTGTTTCTCTTGGTTAGCGCGTTGCTTTTCTTGTTCAGCCTGTTGTGCAACTTCTTCCGGTGTCGGAACTAGTTCTGCTTCAGGAGTGAAAAAGCGCAACTTTTCTTGATAAACACCCAAATACAAACCTAGCTGTTGACTCCATAACCAGCCTTGGAGATTGGGTTCCAACAGTTTATATTTACCATCCAGCAAATGGAACCCTGTAAATTCTAAGGTTTCTGGGTCAAACCAGAAGTAATCTGGTGTGCGAAAAATATCTTGGTAAATTTGTTTTTTTAGGCCCTTGTCAGTGTCGCCTGTGCTATTTGAGAGAATTTCTAGAATTAGATTGGGATATTTGCCATCTTCTTCCCAAACAACCCAGCTTTTACGGGGTTTACGTTCAGTCCCCAGTACTACAAAAAAGTCTGGCCCTCGGAAGTTTTCTGATTTCCGCTGGCGTGGACTGTAGTAAATGGTGAGATTACCCGATGCATAAAAGTCCTTACGATTTTGCCACAGCCACTCTAAGCATTGAATCAGCAGTGTCATTTGTAGCCGATGCAAGTCAGTTTCCAAAGGCGGTTCGTCACTATATAAATCCCCTGGCGGAAATATAACATTTTCTGGGGTTGCTAAATCTGGGATGACAGACATGGCGGCAAGTATCTCGGTGCTATAAGTTTAGCGTAGCAGTGAGGAGCGTAGAAACTATCTACAAGAACCGTTCGATAACGATCTCGTCTATATACGTTTCTTTGATCTTGGCTTGTCTTTGTGCCGTCCCAATTATGCGAAAACCATGCCGGAGATAACTAGCTAACGCAGGGGCGTTATCAGCGCGAACGTAGGTTAATATTTTTTCGTATCCTTTGCTGCGAGCAGTCTCAAAGGTAGCCTCAAACAGACTCTTGCCAATCCCTTGTCGTCGGTACAAAAGATCCACGTATGTGCCGATTATTCCCACATGGTCAAAAGCATGTGTAAAGGACGCAAATGGTTCCATACTTTGAAACCCAACAACCGTCTGCTCTGGAAAGCGCACAGCAACATGAAACACCCCACGATGGGGAAAATTCAATATATACTCCCGTTCAGCATCGACAGTGAGCGGCGTATCAAACGCGGTATACAGACCGGCTTCAATAATGGGGTTCAGAATACCAACAATCGCCGCAGCATCATTCGGTTGTGCTTCTCGAACCAGCAGCTTCATTTCCTGTTTTCTCTAAATGTGATTGGTTTTGCTGGCATTTACACCCAATTTATGAGATTTTGACAAAATTGACGCATAACACTAACTTTATTTTTAAATATCTAATCCAACTACCATTAGCTCCGGCGGATGTTCAACATTGAACTGGTAATATATTTCTCTTCTTTCCTGTGGTGGAAGAGTTAACTGCCATTCTAAAATCCCCATTTCACCAAGTTGAATTTGTGGGTTACTGCGATTGAGACGAACTTTAATTTGCTCGTTGCGACTAATCGGTAATTGTTCAGTTACTTTCAGATTTACTTCTTTGTCGAGTAAGTTAGTAATCAACAATCGATAGCTATAAGTAATCCGGCGCTGGTTGCTAATCAATCTTTTGTCTACCAGACGTTCAACTAAATCGCGCTCAATTTTCAAACCTTCATCAATCCCTAAGTTCAGTTTGAATTCTTGCCCTGGTGCAATATTTTCTAGCTGAGTTGTCCCAATAAAAACATTGTCGCGGAAAATATTCGCTTTGCCTGGTAACAGAGTTGCGCCGTTGGGATTATTTTTTACATTAGCTTGCAAATAAGCAAAACTTACTAAGCGTGGCATGGCCACATAATCGAAGCTACAAGGATAATCATCATTGAAAATTGTAGTTTTATGAGGTGCGCCATCACTGGGAATGTTACCACCACCATTTAATTTAAAGGTAACTACACTCCCTTCTTTAGATACCTCTGCTGTAACGGTTTCTGCTGGAATCAGACTATCCTCTGCAACTTCGTCTTGTTCTTGCCAATTTTCTTCACCAGCAGGAGCTGCTATGCTAGGCAGCAGTGGTGGTTGAGCAGCAAATCGTCGTTGTCGTACCATTTGTGGACGTGGAGCATCAATATACCAGGGTTCAAGTTTAGGTGGGAGTATACCTAATCCCGGTTTAGCGGTAGAAAGGGTAAGATTTGCACCAATCCAATCTTCGCCAGTGCTTTGAGTGATTTCTGCAAGGTAGCTCAGATGTACGATATCGCTGGTGGTGCTAAAGCGCAAGTCATAAAGTGGAGTCCAACTAGCACGATTTACTAGGTAGGAAAGCTCTAGCTCAAACTCGCCTTCACCTGCAACTTCAACTCCTACAACTAAGCTAAAACTCTCTTTGGGATGGGGTGTTTGGATTTTTTGCAATGAGGCGTGAAGTGCTTGCAGTTGTTTGTCTAATTCCTGCTGTTGGGTTTTGCACTCTCCAGATGCGATCGCATACTCACTATACTGACTTCCAAGAAAGTTCAAAAAATCTAAAGTTTCGCTGAGGCTGAGATTTTTTCGGGACAAACTCTGGGCAAAGGGTTCCTCTGTTTTTTCGCGTAAACCTGCGATAAAAGTAGACTGCAATGCTAAAGCATCCACTTGGGCTTGCAGGTGGCGTTTTTCTGCTTCTAGTTGCTGAATTTGCCTTGTCAAATGTGCTACTCGTTCCGCTACAGGTTCAGTGGTGTAGATGCGATCGCTACTTACTCCCACCAAGCGCACCCCTACCGTACCTGTACCACTAACTCTGACAGACTCAGTTTCCAGAGTCTCTGGGACTGGGGTAATTACTAATTCTTGTTCAATTCCTGTTAAATCAATTACACTACGCCGTGTAACCAATGCTCTGTCAGAGTACACTGTAACAGCTACAATCTCGCTTTGTACTGTTTTGCGCCAAGACGGTATTTCCGGGTTAACCACTACCAGTTTTCCCCCATTTTTAATAATTCTGCTGGTTAATTGTCAATGTTTCCCGTCTAGCCGTCAACCCCTTTAGGTAATTCGTAATGACGCTCCAAGAGTCGCTAACGTATATTTGTAATTCCGAGTTATTTTACTCGTGAGTTGGTTCAAGCGTAGTGGAAGTAGTAGCAGCGTTTTGCTGTACAAAATTCTTTGCCGCACCCAGAAGATACTCATAATAAGTCCGAGCAACGATAGATAGCTGCTTGCCCGATGGGTAAACCATGTACCAATGTCGCTCAATTGGGAAGTGTTGTACATCTAAAATGCTAAACTCTGAGGCGTCTAATAGTAAGGTATGACGGGATAAAACAGAAATTCCTAAACCACCTGCGATCGCTTGTTTAATTGCTTCGTTACTTCCCAATTCCAACTTTACTTTTACTGCCACCCCATGTTCTTCAAATAGGGTTCGGACGGCACGGCGAGTTCCTGAACCAGGTTCTCGCATAATAAAAGGTTCGTTAGATAGGCGTTGTATAGGAATATTTTTTTCTTTAGATAACGGATGATTAATTGGTGCAAAGACTATTAAAGGGTTTTCTAAAAATGGCTGGCAAGTGACATCCATATTCTCTGGAACTTGACTCATAATATATAGGTCGTCCAGATTATTACTCATCCGTTCCAAGATTTGTTCGTGATTCGTTACTTGCAGAGAGATATCAATCCCTGGATAAAGTTCACAAAACGGCCCTAACAAACGTGGAATAAAATATTTTGCTGTTGTAATTACTGCCAGACGTAATTGCCCCTGTTTTAGCCCTTTTAAATCTGCTACCTTCATTTCATACTGGGCTATATTTTCAAAAATATGCCGACAAGTAGCAAACAATTCCCGTCCTGCCTCGGTGAGATATAATCGCTTCCCGACTTGCTCAAATAATGGCAACCCCACCGATTTTGTGAGTTGCTTGATCTGCATCGAAACGGTAGGCTGGGTGAGAAACAATTCCTCAGCAGCGCGAGTAAAGCTACTGTGCCGTGCCGCCGCCTCGAATACCTTTAACTGGTGCAGCGTCGCTTGCTTCAAAGGTGGTTCTCCTGTAAATAGCTATTCATCAATTTCAAACTCGTATTCCTGAACACTTGCAAATGATATAGCAATGCTCATAGAAAACTGTGAGTTTTATATATTATAGACAAAACTCTATTCCTTCTATTAAAATAAAGGTATTTATTTATGGATTTAAGAAGCTATTATCAGAACAACAACAAAAGCGTAAGATTCCTTCCACTTCCCGATGAATGGTGATTTTCCCAAATTCATCTATCATCATTCATCATTCCATAATTCTTCTGCAATTTTTGTTGGGAGCTTGGTTAAATCTGGTAATCTTAGTACTTCAATTTCGGCAACTTGTTCTTTAATATTCACTGGTAAGTTTAACGGTTCGCGTTCTTCTATCCAGCAGCTTGCTAATGGTAAGGTTTGCTCCATTTCATCTAGCGGTCGAGGAATTACCATTACTGCATTTAATTCCCCAATGCGTTCTGCCTCAAACATCCCTGCTTCCACTGCTACTGCTACATTTGCTACGGAACCCCGAATAATCGCTGTACACAAACCCCCACCAATTTTTTCATAAGCTGCCAAATGAACATCAGCAGCTTTAAGCATGGCATCACATGCTCCTACCATCGCTGGAAATCCTCGCGTTTCTACCAAACCAATTGCTTGATTACTCAGACGGCTGTAATTACCCTCCTGCATCAATTTGGTGAAACGGGTTGTGATGGGAAGTACTATATCTAGGTTGGGATAAGGTCGGGCAATTACCAAGCTAGAAACCAACTGACCAAACTGTTCAGCCGTTTGGACACCAGATTCTACCGCAAGACGCACGTCAGCAATTCCACCCCGGATGATCGCAGTACAATACCCGCCACCAATTTTTTCATACCCAACTAGATGAACTCCTGCTGATTTGAGCATCATATCCGCCGTCCCAACTATCGCTGGAAAGCTGCGGGTAGAAACTAAACCCAAAGCGGTATCTTGGAAGGTGTCTCGATTACTCACTCCCTCGATGGATTTCATAGACCGTTGATTAGATGTTTCCATTATGAACTTTCCCGGATAATCACGAAGCTGACAACTTACAATTAACATTTACTCGGACTAATCGTCAGAGTTTGGGTCATTCAAGGATTGTCTATGGGGAAACAATGTAGTCAACAGTCTGTGTATATTCCCTTGCCCATAAATTTGAGTTCCAAAACCGTTAGGGGATTCTGTGGTTAGCTGATTGGGATCTGAGTCATGTTCTATAGACTCTTGGGCGGCTTTTTGTGTGGAGTTAGTATCATTGGCGGGTTCCTCTACCGGAGGAGGCTGGCTTTGTGGAGTCACGGGAGATTTAAAGTAAGAAATCGACTTATTTTGTTTGAAATCCACAAAAGCCGAAGCTGAGAATTGAGTTGAGGAAACTTCTTTTTCCTTACCTCCCCCTAAGCCATTTTCCTCTTCTTTGTGCGGTGGCGCACTTGTCGCCGTAGGGTTATTCGTGGATGATTCTGGTTCCTTTGTTTCGGCTGTTTGAGCAATTTGCCGACTGGTGTCTCCTAAAATCGAACCAGGTGCAATTACTTGTCCAGGTTCAACCGAATAGTTAAAAACTGTTGTTGCCGAACCAATGCAAGCATTTGCTCCAATTTTGCCCTTGCCAACCATCAAAAAACCGGCTCCCAAGTTTGCGCCTGCTTCTACCTCTAGGGTTCCTTCATGGACTTGGAGAATTGCTCCCATGCCAATACAGACCCCTGGCCCAATGATGATCTTGCTGTTTACAGCCGCTTGGAGGATCACCCCAGGTGCAAGTACTGCGCTTGGATGAATAGTTACTTCACCACTAATGTAAGAATCAAAGTTATTGCTGAGGCGCAGTGACAGCAAAGACATGGAAATTTTAACCTCAGAAGCCGGAGTGGGGAATGGGGATGAGGGAGCAGGGGGAGCAGGGGAGGCAGGGGGAGCAGGGGAGGCAGGGGAAGAAGAATTATTGACCAATACCCAATGCCCAATGCCCCATTCCCCATTCCCTACTCCCCACTCCCCACTCTCTACTATCTACTATGGTCTTTGAATAATCGTTTCTAATACCCGACGCTTGGCTTTGGGGTCAATACCAATTAAGCGTACATATTCCCCTTGGTATTCGCCAATGTATCCTTCTACGGCTGCGATCGCTTCTCTTTCTGAAGAGGCTTGAATTTGACCGGTACTAGTCCAGGAACCAGTACGGAACCGCCGTTGGTCTACGTGTTCAAGGCTAATTTTAGAGCCACCAGCCAATAATTGTCGAAGTTGGTCTACTACTTCAGCACTCAAACGGGTACTGGTAGCTGTTGCTGTTGCTGTTGCAGAGGGCGCACTGTTAGTAAATGATTTCTGACTGCCAGAGGAGGCTACTTGACCATTTGGACGTTGGATAATTGTTTCTAATACTCGCCGTTTGGCTTTGGGGTCAATACCAATTAAGCGTACATATTCCCCTTGGTATTCGCCAAGGTGTCCTTCTAAGGCTGCGATCGCTTCTCTTTCTGAGGAGGCTTGAATTTGACCGGTACTAGTCCAAGAACCTGTACGGAACCGTCGCTCATCTACGTGTTCAAGGCTAATTTTATACCCACCAGCCAATAATTGCCGGAGTTGGTCTACGACTTCTGTACTTAAACGGTTACTGGTACCTGTTGCTGTCGCAGTAGCAGAAACTCCACTGCTAGTAAATGATTTTTGACTACCAGAAGAGGCTACTTGACCATTTGGACGTTGGATAATCGTTTCTAATACCCGCCGTTTAGCTTTAGTATCAATGCCGATTAAACGCACATACTCACCTTGATGGCTTTCTATACATTCTTCCAAACCGGAGATTACTTGATTTATGGAAGTTGCTTCAATTGGCTTGCAGCTAGTCCAGGAACCAGTCCGGAAACGGCGTTCATCTACGTGTTCCATGCCAATTTTGTAACCACCTGCCAAAAGTTGGCGGATTTGCTCTACAGTTTCGCCATTGACTTTGCCACTGCTAGAGCCGTTACCATTACCATTACCATTACTGCTATAGCTGCCATTGCTATGACTACTAGCCGGAGCCTTAAAACTGGTACCGGGTTTAAAATCACCCTCCGGGCGTTGGATAATGTTCTCCAACACACGCCGTCTATTTTTGTCAATACCAAACAGCCGGACATACTCGCCGCTATGGTCACTTACACAGCTTTCTAAGGCTGCGATCGCTTCACCGATCGATCTCGGTTCAATTGGTTGGCAACTAGTCCAAGAACCGGTGCGGAACCGTCTTTGGTCTACGTGTTCTGTACCAATCTTATACCCTTGTTCCAATAGATAGCGCACCTGCTCTATTGTTTCTGCACCCAAGCTATTGCTCGACACTTCACTACTCCTTTCTAGCTCTAAAACAGTAACACCATTACCTTTATAAGATTTAGTGTTTTCATCCCGAATTGGTGCAATACATTTGCTATCCGCAGCACAAAGATAACCAGCTCGCAGCACCTGATTAATCCCAACCACATGATGAGCAAAGTCCTTATCCTGATCTTGCACATCTGGCAAGCGATCAGCTTGCTGCTGATTGGTAATGATCGCTCCCGAAGGTACATACTTACCTGCCGGAATTTCTACGTCTTGAATCAAAGCGTGCATCATAACGATGCAACCTGCACCCACTCTGGCATTAAACACTGTAGAGCGAAAGCCAATAAAGGAATTATCCCCTACATAAGCTGGTCCGTGAATTAGAGCCATATGGGTAATGCAAGCGTTTTTACCTACCCACACCGAGTATTTATTTTGATCATCACCAATTACTCGACCTTGCTCCAACCCATGAATCACAACACCATCTTGAATATTAGTGTTTTCACCAATATAAAATGGTGTGCCTTCATCCGCTCTAATCGTAGTCCCCGGAGCAACGATTACATTTGCACCTATCCGTACATCTCCAATCAGATTGGAGAAGGAATGTACAAAAGCTGTTTCATGGATTTGGGCTTCAGCTAAATTCCTCGACCACGGGGTTGGGGGTGCCGCCGTGCTGCGGACTGCCATTTCGAGATTCCTCCTGTATTGTCATTTGTCATTTGTCATTTGTCTTTTGTCATTTGCCTTTTGTTGAGAGCTAATGACTAATGACTAATGACTAATGACTACCGATATTGATCTTTTTTGCTGTAAATTAGGCGATCTTCAACGTGAATGGTATCTATGATCGCCACTACTACTGCATCTAATGGTCGCTGTTCATTTCCAACAACTTTACGAGCTGCACTGCCACGACTGACAAGTACCCACTCATCTACTCCTGCTCCCACGCTATCTGCTGCTACCTCGTATTGTGGGAGGATATTTCCGTCTTCATCTACTAATTGTAACAACAGTAGCTTGACACCTCGAAGACTTGGATCTTTTTGGGTGCTAACTACTGTGCCGCGAACTTTGGCAATTTGCATTACAAATTACGGTCTTCTACCGAAAGGACGAATTGCATTCACATTTTCGCGGAACTGCTCTACATCTTCGGTATAACGAATTGGTAGGACATATTCCAAGTTTTCGTGAGGACGAGCAATGATGTGAGTAGATAACACTTGTCCGCCGTTGACTCGCTTCACTGATTCAACACCAGCGCCCACAGAAGCTTGCACTTCGGAAACATCACCCCGAACAATTACGGTAACTCGACCACTGCCGATTTTTTCATAGCCTACCAGAGTAACACGGGCAGCTTTCACCATTGCATCAGCAGCTTCCACGACTGCTGGAAAGCCTAGCGTTTCAACCATTCCTACTGCAATTGACATTCGTTTTAATCCCTTTTTTATTGTTTTTAGCCTTGGACAAAAGTGATGCTCAAAAAGGTTTTGAGCGTTAATTACTTTGTTTAAACAGCTTTTAAGTACGGAATTGTTCCACAGCTTCTGTGTAACGGATCGGCAAGACGTATTCCAGGTTTTCGTGAGGACGAGCAATGATGTGAGTGGATAACACTTCACCACCAAAAACTCTTTTCGCTGCTTCAACTCCAGCTGCTACAGAAGCTTGAACTTCCGATACATCTCCCCTAACTATCACGGTGACGCGAGCGCTACCAATTTTTTCATACCCTACTAAAGTCACACGGGCGGCTTTCACCATCGCATCAGCAGCTTCCACTACTGCTGGAAAGCCCTTCGTTTCAATCATCCCAACTGCAATTGGCATCGCAGAACTCCTACAATATTAATCCAATCTGTACTGTCGCTTAAAATTTTTGACGGGGAGAGCTTGATCTTAATAGCTAAGAAAACACTTCCAAATTAAGCATAGGAAAGGTTGGCCTTTCTGGCAATATAAATTACTATAATAGTTTATGATAAGAAAGTTTTAAAAAACTTAACAAAAATTTATCTGCCCTCTTGAGCAATTAAAGTTCACTGATTCCTAGAGGAGCCAGTTATGCTTTATAATTTCTTTATCACATTTACAAAACGACATTCATAACCAAGAGTAATTTTATCTGGCGAGGGACGACAAGCTGCTGTATCTTGTACTGTCTCTATGTTTTGAAAGTTTTTGCTATGCATACAAGGACTAGGTGAAAAATATATAAATTTTTCCAATATATCGTATAAAGTAGTTTGCTCAAAGTAGAAATACAAATGTAAAAACGGAGGTAAGTTAAGGCAAGTAAATGCTTTTAGATATGTAAAGTTATATTTTATAGTAATTTAATAGGTAAAGTAAAGTAAAAATACTTTTGGTAAGTTAGTTGAAACAATAGTAAAAAAATATTGATATTTTACTAGATTAATTCTCTAATCATAAATAATTGTTTGAGAGCTTTTTTTTGAATCAAGGCTGAGTCGTCAAGGTGAATTTAAATGCATCAATTTCTATTTTCAACAAGTTGGTTTGTGCCTTTATATAGCTTATTAGGCGCAATTTTGACGTTGCCGTGGGGAATAGGAATAATTCAGCGAACGGGACCAAGACCTGCGGCATACATAAACTTGTTGACGACCGTTTTGGCTTTTGTCCATAGTCTGTTTGTGTTTAACATTATCTGGGATAGAGAACCAGAAAAGTTACTGGTTCCGTGGTTTAAAGCTGCTGATTTAGACTTATCTTTTGCCTTAGAACTCTCAGCAGTTAGCATTGGAACAACAGTTTTAATTACAGGGTTAAGCTTACTGGCACAAGTTTACGCTTTGGGTTACATGGAAAAAGACTGGTCGTTGGCGCGTTTTTTTTCGCTACTGGGATTTTTTGAAGCAGCGCTAAGTGCTTTAGCAATCAGTGATTCTTTGTTTTTCAGCTATGCCCTTTTGGAAGTGCTAACGCTTTCGACTTACTTGCTGGTGGGATTCTGGTATGCTCAACCGCTAGTAGTGACAGCAGCGCGGGATGCGTTTTTAACCAAACGGGTGGGAGACTTATTGCTGCTGATGGGAGTGGTGACACTTTCCACCTTAGGCGGCAGCTTGAACTTTTCTGATTTATATGAGTGGGCGCAAACAGCTAATTTAAGCCCAATGACATCAACATTGCTGGGGTTGGCGTTAATTGCTGGGCCTGCTGGTAAATGTGCCCAATTTCCCCTGCACCTTTGGTTAGATGAGGCAATGGAAGGTCCTAACCCCGCCTCGGTAATGCGGAACTCACTGGTAGTAGCTGGTGGTGCTTATTTACTATATAAAATGCAACCATTGTTAGCTTTGTCGCCAGTTGCCTTGAATGTATTAGTAGTCATGGGAACGGTAACGGCGATTGGTGCCACATTAGTATCCATAGCTCAAATTGACATTAAGCGATCGCTGTCTCATTCCACCAGTGCATACATGGGGTTAGTGTTTTTGGCGGTAGGGTTGCAGCAAGGGGGTGTAGCCTTGATGTTGCTGTTAACTCATGCGATCGCTAAAGCATTATTATTCATGAGTTCTGGTTCAGTAATCTTGACTACCCAAAGCCAAGACTTAACAGAAATGGGCGGTCTGTGGTCAAAGATGCCAGCCACAACCACTGCCTTTATTGTCGGTTCAGCCGGAATGGTGACACTGCTACCACTAGGAAGCTTTTGGGCAATGTTAGCATGGGCTGACGGTTTTGTAAATGTTAGCCCTTGGGTGATTGGGGTTTTATTATTGGTCAATGGCTTGACAGCATTGAACTTGACCAGAGTATTCAGATTAGTGTTCTGGGGGGAACCGCAACAAAAGACTCGTCGTACCCCAGAAGTTGGTTGGCAGATGGCTTTACCAATGGTGATTCTTACAGTCTTGACTCTGCTTGTACCTTTAATGCTACAGCAATGGTATTTGCTACCAGATTGGGAAAGTGTTAATTGGTCTGTGGCGCTAGCGTTGTTTACTTCTACCGTCGTGGGGGTAGGTGTAGGAGCTACAGTTCATCTACACAAAGCTTGGTCAAGATCCAGAATATTGACGTGGAGATTTGTGCAGGACTTGTTAGGTTATGATTTTTATATTGACCGAGTTTATCGCCTAACGGTAGTAGGTGCAGTTGCACTGCTATCTAAAATCTCTGCTTGGAGCGATCGCTATTTAGTCGATGGTCTAGTGAACTTAGTTGGATTTGCAACAATCCTGGGCGGACAAACTTTAAAATACAGCATTTCTGGGCAATCTCAGGGCTATATGTTGACCATATTAGCAGTTGTCAGCGTCCTGGGTTTTTTCATCAGCTGGTCATTAGGTTTACTAGATAAATTGCCTTTTTAAGAGTGCTGTTAGCGAATAGCTATGGTTGAATCCTTGCTGAGTGAGAAGTTAGGAGTTAGGAGTTAAGAGTTAGGGATTATTATTCTCTCCCTCTTTACCTATTCCCTGTCCCCTTTCCCCTATCCCCTTCTATCTATGCTTAGTGTTTTAATTCTAGTGCCGTTAATCGGTGCAGCTTTAATTGGTTTCTCGCCCTCTGGCATCAGTGGAAAATTTGCCCGTGGGGTGGCTTTAGTCTTTGCCAGTATTGCTTTCTTGTGGACAATCGTACTAGCAATTCAGTTCCATCCAGGGGAAATCACTCAGCAATTTGCCGAGTCTCTCCCTTGGATAGATGTCTTAGGCTTGAATTATAACCTGGGAATAGATGGTTTATCTTTGCCACTGTTGGTTTTGAATGGATTGTTAACTTGCATTGCCATTTACAGTAGCGATGAATCCCTTCAGCGTCCTAAATTTTATTACTCTTTGATACTATTATTGAGCGCTGGGGTGACTGGAGCTTTTTTAGCACAGGATTTACTGCTATTTTTCTTGTTTTACGAATTGGAACTAATCCCGCTATATCTGTTGATAGCTATTTGGGGTGGGGAAAAGCGGGGTTATGCTGCAACAAAATTTCTCATTTATACTGCCGTTTCGGGAATCTTGATTTTGGCAAGTTTCCTCGGCATGGTTTGGCTGAGTGGTTCCTCAAGCTTTGCACTAGCAACCTTGAACCCTACGACTCTACCTTTAGCGACACAGCTTTTACTGCTAGGGGGAATTTTGGTAGGTTTTGGGATTAAAATTCCCTTGGTTCCATTCCATACTTGGTTGCCAGATGCTCACGTTGAAGCTTCCACACCAATTTCTGTGCTGTTGGCTGGAGTGTTGTTGAAGTTGGGAACTTATGGCTTACTGCGGTTTGGCATGAACTTGTTACCAGAAGCTTGGGCTTATGTAGCTCCTTGGTTAGCGATCTGGGCAGTAGTAAGTGTACTGTATGGTGCATCCTGCGCGATCGCTCAAACCGATATGAAAAAAATGGTGGCGTACAGTTCCATTGGACACATGGGCTACGTGCTTTTAGCGGCGGCGGCTTCCACACCATTAAGTGTGTTGGGTGCTGTGATGCAGATGATTAGCCACGGCTTGATTTCCGCCATGCTGTTTTTGCTGGTAGGGGTTGTGTATAAAAAAGCCGGAAGCCGGGATTTAGAAGTCCTCCAAGGATTGCTGAACCCAGAACGCGGTATGCCCGTAATTGGTAGCTTGATTGTTGTGGGAGCGATGGCCAGCGCTGGGATACCGGGAATGCTGGGGTTTATTTCCGAATTCATCATTTTTCGGGGGAGTTTCCCAGTTTTTCCAGTGCAAACGCTGCTATCAATGCTTGGTACAGGCTTAACTGCGGTTTACTTTTTAATACTGCTCAACCGCGCCTTTTTTGGGCGCTTGTCTGCACAAGTTACCAACTTACCACGGGTGTATTGGAGCGATCGCGTCCCAGCTGCAATTTTAGCTGTGCTGATTGTGATTTTCGGCATTCAACCTCGTTGGTTAGCACGCTGGACTGAACCAACAATTACAGCAATGGTTAATAGCCAAAACGTAGTAGTAGCTGTGTCTTTGGATAAAGTGGGGACTGGGGATTAGGGACTGGGGATTAGGGACTGGAGATTAGGGAAAAGTTTTCCTAATATGTAATGCCCAATTCCCAGTACCCAGTACCCAGTACCCAATTCCTATACTTTTTGGAGAGATAGCAATGGTAACTATTAAAAAGAAAGCGACTCACAATCCCTTAGCTGAGTATATTGAACGTTTGCAAAAAGGAGAGGCATTACTCCCCGATAATCCAGAAAATGTGCTGGAAGTTGTTGGTATTCTTAAAAGCTATGGCGTAGTTTTAGATGCCTACTCAAAAAATCTTAATTATATTGCCGAACATCAGTTTTTAATATTTTTCCCATTTTTTAAATACTTTAATGGAGAGGTTTCTTTTCAGAAATTACTCCGTCACTGGTGGCATAACCGAATTAATTTTGAATATGCCGAATATTGCATGAAAGCCATGATGTGGCACGGTGGCGGCGGACTAGATGCCTATTTAGATACAGAAGAATTTCAAAAAAGAGCGCAAGCCGTTATCGCTGCAAAATTTAAAAATAATCCCTTAATTCCGGCTATTAACCAACTGTTTCCAGATTTCTTAACAGAAAACTTGCGCGTCTCTGCTTACTACACTGGTTTAGGTCAATTCTGGCGAGTCATGGCTGATATGTTCCTTAACTTATCAGACCGCTACGACCGAGGCGAAATTAAATCGATTCCCCAAGTTGTAGAACATATTAAAGCAGGGTTAGTGGCAAATGCATCAAACCCAATTACCTACGCGGTCAAAATTCGGGGTGAAGTCTATGAAATCATTCCCAAAAGCGTTGGTTTGACCTTCTTAGCAGATACAGCAATACCTTATGTAGAAGCAGTGTTCTTCCGGGGAACGCCTTTCCACGGTACAGTTTCATACAACGCCCAAGGATATCAAATCCCCCCAGATCAATCTCGATTTCAATATGGCGCATTGTATGCCGATCCTTTACCCATCGGCGGCGCGGGTATTCCTCCCACCTTGTTGATGCAAGATATGCGTCATTATCTTCCAGAGTATTTGCACGAAATTTATCGTCGCAGTCTTCGGGGTGAAGATGATTTGCGGGTACAAATTTGCATGAGTTTCCAAAAATCGATGTTTTGCGTGACAACAGCAACCATTTTGGGACTGATGCCTTATCCTTTGGATACTAAAGATCCAAATGAGGAAAAAGGTAATCGAGTTTATTTAGAGAAGTGGATGAGTCGGTTAGAAACTTCGCGGTTGCTAGATGTCAATAAATAACTGAATTGATACAGAGAAATTTCCGATGCTTCTCAATCGCTATAAAAATTTTCACCTAATTCAGCAACTTGATCCAGTGCAAGATCATTGCCGGATTTATAACTTGATGAATGGCTATGAGTTTCCTTGGGATATGACGCGATCGCTTGAAGTTGCTTTGATGCGAACTTATTGCGTTCCTAGTATTTCTAAATTGCTGAATCACACAGGAGAATTTACCCATTGTCCGCAAAAACGCTACGATGATACGTCAATCATTGTTGGAGAGATGATTAAGTGGGGCTATGATGGCACCCGTGGCAAAGAAGCCCTGCAACGCATGAATGCACTCCACGGACGCTTCAAGATTGACAACAACGATTTCCTGTATGTACTTTCAACCTTTATTTTCGAGCCTATCCGTTGGAATGCACGGTTTGGTTGGCGGCTGATGTGCGAACAAGAAAAATTAGCGTCTTTTTACTTCTGGCGAGAAGTAGGTAAGCGAATGCAGATTCAGAATATCCCTGAAACCTACGAAGAATTCGAGCGTTATAACCTTGACTACGAACGCCAAAATTTTCGCTATTCAGATACAAATCGTCGAGTTGGGGAAGCTACACGCGATTTATTTTTGAGTTGGTTTCCTTCGTGGATGCGTTCTTCCATCAAACCAGGTATCTACGCTTTACTGGATGACACAATGCTCGATGCCTTTGGTTTTCCCTATCCTTCGCCATTGCTGCGATCGCTTATGGTAAGTCTACTAAAAATCCGAGCCAAATTAATCCGGTTATTCCCACCTCGGAATCACCCTAATTTTTATATTGACTCTCCTATCCCCAGCTATCCCACTGGCTATGAAATTGCAAATGTGGGGCCAGCGGAAAATTTTAAGCAGCAAACCTCCGACTAACTTGTTTAAGCGATTGGTTTCATACCTTCATCCAAAAATCTAGGCTTCTGGTTCGATACCTAAAGAGCGCAATTGAGCAGTTAAGCGATCGGCTCTTTCCTCACCAGTCAATAATAAATTACCTTGCAAATCCCACCAGCGTAGCCAGGGTAATTCCATATTGTAATATTGTCCCTGCCAAATCCCTAACTCAACTCCTAAAGGATGTATGGGATAATGTTCACGTTCATTGGCTGTTAATAACTGATATTGTCCACCAATTAATTCATAAACTTCTACGCTGGCTTTATTCACTTCATAAATGCCGTAGAAGGGAGGACGAATCACTTGCTCATAAATCCAAAATTTCCCCTTCCAAGGAGTTTTGTCTCGCTCCTCACTACCATCCCCAGAGACAAATTCTAATGCAATCAATGGGGCAATAAACTCTCGCCACAATACATAAGACCTGCGCGTTTGTCCATCCAGAGTAGGGGGTACATTTGCCACATAAAACCAATCTGGTGCTTCTGCGCCTTTTTCTGGGGGGTCAGTTATCCGCCAGTAAATACCGCTATCTTGACCAATACAGTATTGCCCATCAGGATGACGTTTTTGTAATATCGGTTTAATCGAGTCGGTTAGGAGAATGCTTTGGGGATGTTCCTGAAAGTTTTTCACGAATGTACCATCAGACTCAGGAAGTTGTGTATGGTCTGGGAACGGGGTGAGGGCGGTGGATGGATCGGTTGCAGAGGTCATAAGGCTACCTTTGCAGGATGTAAGGGTTGTTTTTTAGTTTAGCAGTGGAAGAAGAGATAGAGCGATCGCTTACTACTCGCCGACTAATGCCAGTGCTTGATTGATCACACGGTCAGAAAGATACATTCCTGATGAACGTAAATTCTCTATAACTGGTCGTGCCATTGTTATTTTGCCACGTTGCTTTGCCGTCAATACTATACCTAATGTTCCTCGTACAGGAATTCCCAGTACTGCTGCACATCTACGAGCAGCAAGATCATTCATAATTGCTTCTGTACCAGGGTGTGTATACGCCCAAGTCAAAACAGATGATTCGCCTTTGCCTAAATCCCAAGATTGGATAATCTCAGGAGTTGAAGGTGCTTCTACAACTGTTAACCAGTTTGTTTGTGAAAGTGCTGCAACAGTCGGGTCTTCTACGCCTCTTTGCTGAATTTCAACAGCTACTTCTGATGGAACTAAAACCTCTTCACCCAATAGCTGCAACAAATCCAGGAAACCACCTCTAGATAAAAAAATTAAAGGTGAAGCATTAATTACAGGTGGTTCAGCCACGTTCTAATTCCCGTTGTAAGTCATCAAAATCAACAATGAAGGCATCGATTTGTTCACGGGATAGAGCCAAAAGAAAATCTGTTCTATCTAAATCGGCGATATTAGCTGCTTTCTCTTGGGAAATTTCACCACGTCCATACCAGTGTATGGCCGCAGCCAAACGCAATTCACGGACAAACTCATTAGGTGACAGGCGCAGAGCAGAGAATATTTCTTCGGGTAGCTCTAAGGTGACAGTAGTCATAAAAGTTATGCGGGGTAAAAGCCTATTTTAGAATTCACTATATGAAAAACAATTCGCAATTCGCAATTAAATACTTATGCCCCGCCCTCGACGCGAACTTAAATCAGACTTTTGTTATCACATTACTACCCGTTGCAATAACCGGGAATTTCGGCTGACGCGGTTAGAATGTCGTGAAGTTTTCCTTTATGCCATTAAGAAGGCACAGGATAAGTATAAATTTAAACTTTATGCTTTGTGCATTATGTCAAATCATGTGCATTACTTGATAGAACCACAACAGCCAGAAGATTTGCCAAAAATTATGCACTGGCTCTAGGCTTCTGGTTCAACACCGAGCGATCGCAGTTGAGCAGCCAAGCGATCGGCTCTTTGTGTTTCCTGTTCGGCTCTTTCGTCACCAGTCAACAACAAATTACCCTGCAAATCCCACCAACGCAACCAGGGCAATTGAGCGTTTTGATATTCTCCTTGCCAAATACCTAACTCAACTCCCAAAGGCGTAATCGGATAATGTCCGCGTTCATTTGCTGCTAACAACTGATATTGTCCACCAATTAATTCATAAATTTCTACACTGGCTTTATTCACTTCATAAATGCCATAAAAAGCCGGATGGATTACTTGCTCATAAATCCAAAATTTGCCCTGCCAAGGAGTTTTATCTCGTTCTTCACTACCATCCCCAGAAACAAATTCCAAGGCAATCAAGGGTGCAATAAATTCTCGCACAGTACATAAGACCTCCGCGTTTGTCCATCGAGCAAAGGCGGTACATTTCTTACATAAAACCAATCTGGTGCTTCTGCTCCTCTTTCTGGCGGATCTGTCAAGCGCCAGTAAATTCCTAAGTCCTGACCTATACAATATTGACCATCAGGATGTAATTGTTTAAGGATAGGTGTAATCGAGTCAGTGAGTAGGATGCTTTGGGGATGCTCTTGCCAATTTTTGCCTCCGGCACGCTCCGCGAACACAAATGTACCATCAGACTCTGGTAGCTGTGTATGATCGGGGAAAGGAGTGAGGGCGGTGGATGGATCGATTGCAGAGGTCATAGGTCTAGCCTCGCGCTGGGGTGAAGTTTATTTTTTAGTTTAGCTTGCGTAGTTAAGCAAGTTTTACTCGCAGCTTGGTCTGTATAAGATAGAGATTGGAATCCTTTGGGGTAATTACGAATTGGAGCAAAGCAAGTTGACGAGCTTCACTCCCGACTAATCTTAAAGTACACGTAGTAAGCTGGGAATGCTTTCGATCGCTGACAAATTCCGAATTTCTGCCAAAGCTTGCCGAAAATTGCCTTCCCGTACATCATGGGTAACAACCACAATCTCTGCTAATTCCCCTTGAAAGCCAGTTTGGACAACTGACTCTAAGCTAACGCCATAGTTGCCAAAGCAAGTACCCAATTTACCGATAACTCCAGGTTGGTCATTGGTGAGGAAACGCGCGTAGAACCGAGTTATCAGTTCTGCCATCGGCGCAATTTGGCAGTATTCCTGATGTCCACAAGCTATTAAAGGATTTGCAACTGCTGTATTGGTTTTGAGGACAGCAACTAAATTTAAAATATCCGATGTGACAGCACTGGCGGTTGCACCAGCACCAGCACCTGGGCCAAAAAACATTACTTGCCCAATTGGTTCTCCCTCGACAAGAATGGCATTGTAAACGCCGTTGATGCTAGCCAAAGGGTGGCCTTGAGGCACTAAAGTAGGATGAACTCTCACCGAGAGAGGAGATGAGGGAGTATCACGTTTAGCGATCGCTAACAATTTAATCACAAATCCCAATTTTTCGGCATAGGCAATATCTGTTTTGCTGACTTGCCGAATCCCCTCAGTATAAACATCTTGTAAGTTGATGCGTCCACCAAAGCCTAATGATGCGAGGATGGCAATTTTATCTGCTGCATCTAAGCCATCAACATCGGCTGTAGGGTCAGCCTCAGCATAACCCAATCGCTGGGCATCAGCTAAAACATCGCTGAAGTTGCTCCCTTCTGTCTGCATCCGCGTCAGGATGTAATTAGTTGTACCGTTCACGATACCAGTTACAGTGTGAATCCGGTTAACACTTAAAGACTGCTTTAGGGGTTGAATTACCGGAATCCCACCACCCACAGCGGCTTCTAGCATGACGTATACGCCTGCTTGATTGGCCGTTGTGAAAATTTCGGCTCCAAAGCGGGCGATCGCTGCTTTATTGGCAGTGACTACATGCTTCCCATTACTTAAAGCTTTGAGGATGAGCGATCGCGCCGGCTCTAGTCCACCCATCACCTCGACAACTATATCTACCGCCGGATCGTTGACAATGGATTCTAAATCTGTAGTTAAGACTTCCGTAGACAATTCTACTGCACGGGGTTTATCAAGCGATCGCACTCCCACCCGATAGATTTCTATCTCTTGCAACAATGGGTGACGCCCAGCGCTATCTTGCAACAACTGCACTGTTCCCGTCCCCACGGTGCCTAATCCCAGTATTCCTAGTTTCACACCCACAATTTTTGCACCCAATTTATTTTTTAGTGCTGAGTGCTGAGTACTGAGTGCTGAGTAGTAACAAGTATTATTTAGTACTCTACTCTTCAGAACTGAGAACTCTTTCCTCAGCTATTTACAATATTCATAACAAAACAATTGTAGGTAGAGCGTTTGCCCTACCTACTGATTATCCTGCTTCCTTTGTCATTTGTCCTTTGTCCTTCGTCCTTTGTCTAAAACTAATGACTAATGACCAATGACTAATGACTAACTTAATAAGTTTCTACGTGCCAGCGGCCAGCTTTCTTGATTTGCTTCTGGTAATCACTCCAGGTTACGCCTTCCTTAGCAGCAGCAGCAGTTAAGGCTGCATCGATACCTTCTTCCATACCGCGCAAACCGCAGATGTAGGTGTGGGTTTTTTCATTTTTAATCAACTGCCACAATTCATCAGCATGTTCAGCTACGCGGTCTTGAATATACATTCTACCGCCTTGGGGATTTTTCTGTTCGCGGCTGATAGCAGCAGTGAGGCGGAAGTTATCAGGATATTTTTGTTGAATTTCTTCCAGTTCTTCCTTATATAAGAGGTTTGGAGTTGTTGGTACGCCAAATATTAACCAAGAGAATCCTTTAAATTGGTATTCTGGGTTAGCTGCTCTTTCCGCATCTTTGAACTGACGCCACAGATAAGCCCGCATCGGCGCAATCCCTGTTCCGGTTGCCATCATGATGACATTAGCTTCAGGGTCATTGGGTAACAACATTTCCTTACCCACAGGCCCGGTAATTTTTACCTCTTCCCCTGGCTTGAGGAAACACAGGTGCGTAGAGCAAACCCCGTGGACTGTTTCGCTAGTTTCTGGGTGCTTGTACTCCAATTGGCGGACGCACAGTGATACTGTCTTGTCATCCACATCATCGCCATGACGAGTTGAGGCGATGGAATACAATCTAAGTTTTTCGGGCTTGCCGTTCTTGTCTACTCCTGGTGGAATAATCCCAATACTTTGACCTTCTATATACTTTAAATTACTGCCAGATAGGTCAAATTTAAGGTGTTGAACAATACCAATACCGCCTTCTTTGACTAGCGGTTCATTAGATACTACCTTGCCAATAAACGGAGCATTGGGACGGTAAGTGTTAACAGGAACGTCACCGTGGTCTTTTTTGGCTTTCGCTTGAGTCATGGTGTTGCCTTTCTTGTCCTTGTTCTCTTCAGCACTATGAGCATTCACAGGTGTGGCTTTACCATTCCCTTCACTGTTAGCAGTTTGCCCAGATGTAGCTAACTCACTGACTTCGCTTGTAGCATTCCCAAATGAGGCTTTACCATTAACTGGTTCTAAAACAGTTACAGGTTGGATGCTAACAATTGTGCCGCCTAGACGAGTGATACGTCGCATTTCTTGGTTCATGCGGTTGTAAGGCACTCTGATGAACACACTGCCACTTTTCCGAATTGGGTAGTTAGTTTGATCAGTTTCTTCGCTCTGACGCAAACCCACCACTTCATAAAGGAAGATGCGGCTACCTAATTCTGTGTTGGCAGCACCCTCAACAGCACCTTGATTGTACATTCGTTCTACCACTCCGATAATTTACTTAACCGTTTTTCAAAAAAAAACTATTCCCATCCCATGCCAGCTTTAGTTTAGCGGATTTTCGTTTCACAAAACTGGCCTTGAAGGAAAAAAGGCATCATTAAATTAATGCCTTGCTAAGTACACTCACCGAAGACATGCAGGCATAGCAAAAAACACACCTGTTCACCTTCTAAGGTAAAGGATAAGTCTTGTGGAGAATGTTAATAAAGAGTCAATTTAATCTTTTTTTCGTTAACTACCATCTTCATTAGGGAGATAGTTTTTTACTTCACTACTCAAGCAGCAACTTAAAAGGGCAAATATTGCAAGAAGCCTGCTTCGATTACTGGAACTTACTGTTCAGTTGACTTCCAAAAATTGCGGTTGCGCTTGCCTACTCCAAGGGTTTAATTCGGAGAATACCAATCTCGGAAGGTCTTTTTGCAATTGGTTTCACTTCTTCAAATCTACTACTCTTCTGCAATCTTGTTAGCTATATTCATGACCTATCTATGCAAAATGACATGACTAGGACAACTCCAGCTACAAACATAACGAGATAGAGAGCCGTGATTTAAGTAACTGCAATCAGTTTTACTTGATGTGAAAAATCTGTCAACATCTCTCAGTACTTTGCCATAACGTCAACGCTTCTATATGAGCATATCCATAAATCTACAGCCAATAATTTAAATCATGCAAGTTGTTTCCTCATTCGTTGGATAGATTTTTGCTTTGAATATTTTAAGTATTGTCGAGCAGCAATTACAATTTAGGAACATTAGAAAATTTACGGCAATAATAAATTATACCTTATAGTCTTGATTGTATAGAGTCAGAAGTAGCAGACTGATAATGGTGCAACGCTGATGGGCGGTGCTGATCCCCATTTTTAAATTAACAACTAAATTAACAAAAAAATGATTCATGAACTACCCTAATTCTTCTTGGCAGCAATCTTGTATGGGATACCCCCTTCTGTTAAAATCAAATATACCACTAGGATTAAATACTTACCGGCACCAACATTCAGGCTAGTCCGACGAGTAGCAACTTAATTATATTGTTGCCTACTTGCTTGGTGTCTTATAGATGTGCTAGGTAGCAAGAACGCAGGATAAACCAAAGGGGTAAACTCCTGGCTTCAGAATCTGCTGTGTGAAAAAATATTGAGACAATTTTAGTATTTTAGAGGAGATTTATGACAAATAAGCCGGAACGCGTGGTACTGATTGGAGTAGCCGGAGACTCTGGGTGCGGGAAATCTACGTTTTTGCGTCGTTTGATAGATTTGTTTGGTGAAGATTTAATGACAGTCATTTGCTTGGATGACTATCATTCCCTAGATCGCAAACAACGTAAAGAAACTGGGATAACGGCATTAGACCCTAGAGCAAACAATTTTGACCTGATGTATGAGCAAATTAAAGCGCTCAAAAGTGGTCAAGCGATTGATAAGCCGATTTATAACCACGAAACCGGCTTAATTGATCCGCCAGAGCGGGTAGAGCCGAATCACATTATAGTTGTTGAAGGGCTGCATCCTTTATATGATGAGCGGGTGCGATCGCTAATTGACTTCAGTGTTTATTTTGACATTAGTGATGAAGTTAAAATTGCCTGGAAAATTCAGCGAGATATGGCTGAACGCGGGCATCGTTACGAAGATGTCTTAGCGCAAATCAATTCCCGCAAACCTGACTTTGATAAGTTTATTGAACCACAACGAGAATTTGCCGATGTAGTTCTTCAAGTATTACCCACGAACTTGATCAAAAACGACACAGAGCGCAGAGTCTTGCGGGTACGTATGCTCCAGCGTGAAGGTAAGGAAGGCTTTGATCCAACCTACCTGTTTGATGAAGGCTCAACAATTAATTGGACTCCCTGTGGACGCAAATTGACTTGTTCTTATCCTGGTATGCAACTATACTACGGATCAGATGTTTACTACGGCCGCTATGTCTCAGTACTAGAGGTGGATGGTCAATTTGACAACTTGGAAGAAGTAATTTATATCGAAACCCATCTCAGCAATACATCCACTAAATACCAGGGTGAATTGACTCACTTGTTACTCCAGCACCGCGAGTATCCAGGTTCCAATAATGGTACTGGTTTCTTCCAAGTGCTTACAGGTTTGAAAATGCGTGCTGCCTATGAGCGCTTGACAGCTACGGAAGCAAAGTTAGCGGTTCAGGTTTAAAGCAGCAGTGTTTGTATCAAAGTTTGTGGGGGCGCTTCTGGGTGTCCCCTTTTTTTGTGTTATTATATACATTTTAGTCACAAAATAATTAGTATAAATTTATCTTCTTTACAGATACTTACCTTATAGCTAGTGGTTTTTATCGATATAAAGAAGATACTAACTACTGAAGTATAAATATTGTTATGATTTCATAAATTAATGTGAGTTTGTCGGTTTATGTGGTTTTTGCATAACGAGCCGAATTAAAAGACCTCTAAGAGGTTTTAATACGCAAAACCGTGTCTCTTTGAGTCAGAGAGGGGCAGATTTGAACTAAAGTTCAAGTTTAGGGAGAGGTTCTATCTAACTCACGTTAAATTAGGTAGCTGAACTAAATACTACATTTAGTCAGCCAAACAACTCAAGTCAGGAGGAATTTCCTTTGTCTCGTCGATATTTATTTACCTCCGAGTCAGTCACCGAAGGTCATCCAGATAAAATCTGCGATCAGATTTCTGATACTATTCTGGATGCACTGCTGACACAAGACCCCAGCAGCCGTGTCGCTGCTGAAGTAGTAGTTAATACTGGTTTGGTGCTAATCACTGGTGAAATAACCACCAAAGCCAATGTAAATTTCGTCAATCTTGCCCGCAAAAAAATTGCCGAAATTGGCTATACCAATGCCGATAATGGCTTTTCTGCTAACAGCACCAGCGTTCTGTTGGCTTTAGACGAACAATCACCCGATATTGCCCAAGGTGTTAACACCGCCCAAGAAACTCGGCAACAAGATAGTGATCAGCTATTCGACAAAATTGGTGCAGGCGATCAAGGTATAATGTTCGGTTTTGCCAGCAACGAAACACCAGAACTGATGCCCTTACCCATCAGTCTTGCCCACCGCATTGCTCGCCGATTGGCAGCAGTCCGCAAAACAGGTGAATTGTCATACCTGCGTCCTGATGGTAAAACTCAAGTAACTGTGGTCTACGAAGATGGACGCCCAGTAGGTATTGATACTATTCTAATTTCCACCCAGCATACAGCCAGTATTGGGGAAATCACGGATGAGGCGGCTGTACAAGCCAAAATTAAACAAGACCTTTGGCTAGCAGTGGTCGAACCTGTGTTTGGCGACATTGAAATTAAGCCTAATGAGGAAACACGTTTTTTAGTCAACCCCACCGGTAAATTTGTCGTTGGTGGCCCTCAAGGAGATTCTGGTCTGACAGGGCGGAAAATAATCGTTGACACCTATGGTGGTTATTCACGGCATGGTGGCGGCGCTTTTTCTGGCAAAGACCCCACAAAGGTAGACCGTTCTGCTGCCTATGCCGCTCGCTATGTGGCGAAAAATATTGTTGCTGCTGGGTTGGCAGACAAAGTTGAAATTCAGCTATCCTATGCTATTGGTGTAGCGCGACCAACAAGCATTCTCGTGGATACCTTTGGCACCGGCAAAGTGGATGAAGAAACCTTACTGGAATTAATCAACCAGCACTTTGAACTGCGTCCAGCAGGAATTATTCATACCTTCAACTTACGCAACTTACCAAGTGAACGAGGCGGACGTTTTTATCAGGACGTCGCGGCTTACGGTCATTTTGGGCGGACTGATTTAGACTTGCCTTGGGAACAGACCGATAAAGCCGAATTGTTGAAGCAAGCAGTAAACGAGTCACTTTCGGCAGTAGTTGCTCAGGCACTAACTTAGACTTATACGCTACTGCAAAAACTTAGCATATCTATTTGAGGGTATGAGCAACTTCAGAAATTGCTTATACCCTTATTTATCTTTCAACTTTCGCCTCTAAAACGCAATACGCTTGGGTTAAGGGCTAATTGTACAAAATTGTGGGTTTTTGAGACGCGATAAATCGCCGTTTCTACAAGTGTTTTAGTCTTATCTGAACTGTATTGCTCCAAAACGGAATTAATTTCAAGACTTATCGCTTTCAAGAAACAAAGCAGTCTGTGATTTATCAAGATATCCTTCAAAAAGAAAGACAGCAGGAAGCGCTAGCACTGAGAAGATGCGAACAATTGCAGAAATTAACGAAAAAATCAGCCGCCAACGTGCGGTAGTGTTGACAACTGAAGAATTAAAAGCACGAGTTGTAGAAATTGGTGTTACTAAAGCAGCTAAAGAAGTTGATGTAATTACCACTGGCACATTTGAGCCGATGGAATCAAGCGGTGCAATTATCAATCTCGGACACACTGATCCCCCGATAAAAATTCGTCGTTGCTGGTTAGATGGTGTGCCAGCATACTCTGGTTTTGGGGCAGTAGATTTATATTTGGGTGCGAGTTCTGCTGTAGAGACGACGGACGGGGAAGAAGTCCGAGAACGTGGCGGCGGTCATGTAATCGAAGATTTAATTGCTGGCAAAGCTATACACGTAAAAGCGCAAGGACAAGTAACAGATTGTTATCCCAGAGCAACTTTTGAAACCACAATTACTAGTGAAACGATTAATCAGTTCTATTTATTTAATCCGCGCAATCTTTATCAAAATTTTATTGTTGGTGTAAATGGTGGCGATCGCCCCCTTTTCACCTATCTCGGCCCTTTACAACCGCGTCTGGGAAATGCCGTTTACTCTAACCCAGGTGCTATTTCGCCCTTACTCAACGACCCCGATTTGCAACTAGTTGGTATAGGGACTCGAATTTTTTTAGGCGGTGGTATTGGTTATGTCGCTTGGGAAGGCACTCAGCACTTCCCTTTACAAAAGCGTTTAGCTAATCGTACACCCATTGGCCCTTCTGCCACTTTAGCTTTAATTGGTGATGCCAAGCAAATGGATGCTCATTGGGTTCGGGGGTGTTACTTCAAAAGTTACGGTCCCTCATTGATGTTAGGCGTTGGTGTACCACTCCCTGTATTAAATGAACAAGTAGTTGAACACTGTGCCGTCCAAGATCAAGACTTAGTAGCCCCAATAGTGGATTTTTCCATTCCCCGGCGTGTCCGTCCCACCTTTGGTTTGGTGAGTTATGCCCAACTTAAATCTGGACGGATCACCATTGAGGGCAAAGCTGTACGCTCTGCCCCCTTAGCGAGTTTGTTTTTTTCTAGGCAAGTCGCCCTAGAGTTGAAAAAGTGGATCGAAGCAGGGACATTTACCCTTACAGAACCCGTTTCCCCAATTCCGATGGAGCGATCTTTTCTACCCCAAGACCGTCGGACGGATTTTTGATGCTGGGGAATGGGGACTTGTACTGAGCGAAGTCGAAGTAGTGGGGAGTAGGGAGCAGGGGAGGCAGGGGGACAAGGGGACAAGGGGACAAAGAGAATAACCTATGCCCAATGCCCAATGCCCCATGCCCAATGCCCCATGCCCAATGCCCCATGCCCCATGCCCCATACCTTATTCTTGAGTTGGTTTCGGTCGCTTAATAGGTTTAGGAGCGGGCGTTTTTGGTATAGGTTTTGACACCACAGACGTGTCACCGCCTGCGCCTGTTTTCTTGATAGGACGTGGGGTTTCGCCACTGCGTCTGGGGGGGAATGGTTTTCTACCACCAGCACCACCGCCACCGCCAGCACGAGGACCACCTCTGAATGGTGGTTTGCGTTTTTTGGGCAAGTCAGCGATCGCTTCAGCTTTTTCCACTATCAAAACGTCAGCTTCTCGCTTGGCTTGGAAATCCCAGAACTTTCCTACAGCTTTGGTGGTCAGCACACCCCTCAATTTCAACTTAAAATACTTAGGTTTGTCAGTTGCTTTGCGTGCAGCCTGCCTAATTTTAACTACCAAGCTCTTAGCGTCAAAAGATTGGTATACTACCTCACCACGAACAGAAAAACCACCATCTGCAACTTCGGATGAGGGGATTACGGGAATTGTACTTTGTTCAGAGTTTTGGGATAAGCCATCATCGGGTGTCTGTAACTCTTGCAATTCCGAGTCTAACTCGTCTTCATCTGTTGAGTTTTTAGCCAGATTTTCTGGCTCCCAAACTCCGACGATTTGGATGTGCAAGGTATCATTCTCTTGTCTTGTACGTGGATATACTACCCACAAATGTTCTTTTTCTAAGTCTAAATGATTCTTGACTAAGCTCATAATCCGGCCTAGGAGGACGGCATTGAGTTCTACACCATCTGTGGTCAGTAGTGTACCTTGAGTAAATTGTTCGCTGCTAGCACGATAGCGACCCCGGACTAACCCGATCGCTCGGTACTGCATCGGTTCGCTGGGAGGCGGAATCGGTTGCTGTCGATTGGCGAACCCATCATTTGAGTCAGTTTCGCTGGGCTTGACAGGCGAATTTTCAACTTTAGAGGACTGGGCTGCTATATGAACATTAGCAGCTGCCCCTATGTTAGTTGGGCCCTGGTTAGAGGCAGAAGAATTGGAGGATTCAGGCAACGGCATCAGGTCGGAATTCATAAAAACTCCTTGCGGCGGAGACACATCCCATTGTGGGATTTTATAAAGGCAGCTGGAAAGAGCATTTGTGCGACTGATGAAAATATATTTGCTTTTCACAAAGTCACATTAGAGTACTCTATACAATACTAAAGGCGCTAAATTGAGTGTATGAACACTAAACGTGTAATTTAGCGCCTTTACACTAGTTTCGGAAGCATATCATAGCTATCACTCTGACGGCTCCTCCTAAAGTCATCACTTACTTTAGCAGTGTAAATAGTTAATTGTTATAAAATTCACAGGCAATTGGCGGTATTCCGCAAAGTTTTGGAAATTTTTAACTTTCCAATTTGTGTAAACGATAATGTCATTAGAGTTCAGGAGAAAGACAAAACTGTGTCTCAACCGCGCAATCGCTGGGTAGTTCAAGTCGTCTTGGCAGTGGCAATTCTTGCTTTTGTGGGTGTTTCGGTGATTCCCATAATTGGAGCATTTAATAATACGCCACCTTCAAACCAGAATACCGCTAGCAGCAGAGGCACTTTGCCCTCCTCTGACCAAAAATCAAAACTGGAAGACGAAGTACGGGGTTATGAACTGGTTTTGCAAAGGGAACCAGAAAATCAGACTGCGCTCAAGGGCTTATTGCAGGCGCGGCTACAATTACTGAGTCAAAAAGAAAAAAGTCAGGTTAAACCAGCTGATATCCAAGTCGTCATTGAACCCCTAGAAAAGCTAGCCAAACTGAATCCCGAACAATCAGAATATTCAGTGTTGCTTGCTCAAGCCAAACAGCAAATTGGCGATCGCGAAGGAGCCGCTCAAGCTTATCGCTCGATTTTGGAGACGAAACCAGGGGACTTGAAGGCTTTACAAGGAATGGTGGCTTTGTTAATAAGTCAGCAACGCCCAGAAGCAGCCATTGGTTTGCTGCAAGAAACCCTCTCTAACGCAGCCCAAGCAAATACAATTCAGCCCGGAACTGTAGATACAGTAGCCGTGCAGGTACTGTTAGGTTCTGTTCATGCTTCCCAGAAAAGCTACGCTCAAGCTAGCTCTGTATATGACCAGGCAATTAAGAAAGATCCCAAGGATTTTCGCCCCGTTGTGGCCAAAGCAATGCTCTTGAAACAACAGGGCAAAGACGCAGATGCAAAACTTTTGTTTGATAGTGCCGCAGCTTTAGCACCTGCTCAGTACAAAGACGAAATTAAGAACGCAGCAACGGCTTCCCCTATTCCTAATCCTGCTGCATCTCCCGCGCCTTCTCTGGAAAGTAAGCCTAAGTAATGGGCATTGGGCATTGGGCATGGGGCATTGGGCATCGGTTATTCTCTTTGTCCCCTTGTCCCCCTCATCTCCCCCTGCCTCCTCTGCTCCCCTGCTTCATCCCCTCACGCTCCCTCAATGGCAGCGATGACACCAAAGAACAAAAACAGGCATCCGCCAACAAAGGTGAGTTGACGCTCAGAAATGCGTCCGGCAATCATTTTGCCGCCGATAACTGCGATCGCAGCACAAATGGCATGTCCCAAAATTGCACCTATTGTGACTCCAATGGGATTATTGCCTGCTGCTAAGGCAATGGTGGCAATTTGGGTGCGATCGCCCCACTCTGCCATAAATGTCAACACAAAGGCTTCTATTACAATTGCCAAGGAAGTCTTTTGCTTTGGTAACTCCAAATCTGCTTTTTTTACCGCAGCTTCGGCCTCTTCTATAACTTCTGTATCACAAGCAGCACCAGACATCTTACTAGCGTCGTATAACAGCTTGAGACCAAAGGCAAGAAACAAAACTATTTCAGCGTAATGAATATAAACTTTTGGTAAAAAAGATACCGCTTGTCCAAATAGCACCGAAAGGATTGTCATCGCGGCTAAAGCAGCTGTCACACCTGTAAATATCAGCCGCCGCGAGTGGTGCATTGCCAAAATTACAGCAATAAAAAATGTTTTATCGCCTAGTTCTGAAACTGTTATTAATAATAAACCTGCGGTAAAAGCTGTTAACACTCTCTCAAGCTCCTGAAGAATCGTTTACCGATGTGAAGCTTGATGAGAACCAAAAGACCTCACCAAGTTTACACTTTTCGGTGTGAACTTAGTGAAGGTCTCGCTTTCAAATATTGATTACTTGCCATCTGAACCAGGCTCATCGCCAGTATGTTGATTCAGATGTACTGGCTTTTATGTTTTTTGCCAGCAGCTACTCCCCTTCTATGCGAATGCAATTATTATACATCTGTTATAGGTATAAGTCAAGAGTAAGGAATACAGAGGTATAACTTTAGAGAGACAGCCTGATTCATTGCTTACTGAGGTAAGAACTCATCATTTGTGACTTCTGGTAGCTGATAGGGACAGTTTAGAGGAAAGGATTCCACTGACAAACCAGTTTCAGGTGTTGCTTGCTTAACCGCTTGTGCATAACACTCTGCAAAAATCTTCTCAAGATAGGATTTAAGACTAGGCGAATCATCTAGAGCTTCTTTGACACGTCTACGATGTTCAATGATGCTTCTTTCCCAACTACCGCTTCTTTTTTCTAGTTGAAATTGCCATTTCAGCAAATGCACCAGAATTACAATCACATTACTCTTGAGGCTCCGACGCTCACTCCTTCCCATGTCGGCAATTTCTTCGATGAGGTTCTCCCAGTCCACGTTCGCGTAGTCTTGACTTTGCAATTTTTCTACAGTGGTTTCTACCCATTGCAAGTAATCAGCCTCATATAGCGTTTGGGAATGCGCCTTTAGGGAAGACATAGCAGTTTCCATAGGAAATGTTTAGATACTCTTTGGCATATCTTTACTGTGATTGTAGTCTGAAAGAATGCTTAGATGTAGCCCGTCTTAGACATCGCACTGAAGCTACAACCGCATAACTTATTGGCTGTGTAGGGTAAAACTACCAATAAAGTCAGAGGTGACGTAAGAATCACCTCAACCATTACTTACCTGCATACAATACCAATTCATTCAAAAAAATGGATCGATGGATCATGCACAGAGGTAAGATAAAATCCTCTTCCATCAAGCAATTCCAACCAACTTTGCGCTGAGTTCCCACATGCGATCGCCTTTTTCATCATCGCGGGCTTGAGGAGAAACCTTTTGAACAAAGGATTTGCCATCTTTCTTTTGGCGATTTCCCCAACTCCAATAAGCACCAGATTGATTGTACTCAGGATCGGCAACTACCGCAGCAACCCGTTCTCCCGCCAACTCTTGAGACACGTATCCTCCAGTGATGTACTTCTGAAATAATGGGAAGATTTTCTGAAACAGGGGATAGTGGTTTCTAAATAGCGGCGTTTCTGCAACACATCCCGGATAGAGAGAGCTAAAGGCGATACCGGTTGACTCATGATAGCGCCGATGCAGTTCCCTCATGGTCAGCACGTTGCAAACCTTGCTGTCTTTGTAAGCTTTGACGGGTTCAAACTTCTTGCCGTCAATCATCGAGATTGGCTCTTTAAATCCCTCTGCGAAGCCCTGGAAATCGCCCAAGTCGGGACGCGGCGGAATCTTCCCACCCAGTTCATCTGGATTGTGAGTAACAGTTCCTAAAATGACGAGCCTTGGCTGTGAAGATGATTTCTTCAGATCCTCTAGCATCAGGTTGCACAACAGGAAATGTCCAAGGTGATTTGTGGTGACAGTTAACTCGTAACCTTCTGGACTGCGTAAAGGCTCCTTTATTAAGGGCATATAAATTGCGGCGTTGCACACCAAAGCATCTAGGGAGTTGCCGCTTGCTCGGAAGTTATTTACAAATTGTCGAACGCTATCCAAAGAACCGAGATCGATATGCATGATGGTGTAGCTACCCTGATGCGGGATTCCCACAGATTGCGCTGCAAGTTGAGCCTTCGCTATATCCCGACAGGCCATCACTACATACCATCCTTTTTCAGCAAGAGCCTTGGCAGCATACAAACCGACCCCTGAAGAAGCACCTGTTATTATAACCGTTGGTTTGTGATGTTGTTCCATTCTGTTCAGCCTCCATTGACTGTCTCTAGGATCTCACACCAGTGAGCCATCATTGTCACCAGCTTTTTCAATGCCGGATTAGCCGTAGTACTCTATCAAAATTCTCATGAAAGACTTTGCTCTTTCTAAGGCGAGTGTCTATCGTTACCTCAAAAAATCCGCCGCCTCTTAGTTATAAAATCCCTAATCCCCCTTTTTGAGGGTTTGTACAAAAAACCCCAATTTCGTCACATGGGTTAGCGAAGCGCGTAACTCACTATTACAGCTATTTACAGGTAAATAGCTGTAATACGTCATTATGAAATCTCTTTTGGATACTCCCCCAACCTACACAGTTTAAGATTTTTGGCACTAACCCAAGGGTATTGGGTTATGCCCAACGTAGTACGGCTGCCATCGGCATTAGTTCCTTAGGAGCATCTGCTTCTGTAAGCACTCCTAAGACTTCACCCCCGTTTTCTATGACTCGAATCACAGTCTCATTGATCACATCATAGGTTTCAGCACTGCGGGTATCACTTGGAGTGATTTCACCTGTATCTGAAAGAGTGCCATACTGTACAGCATCAACTTCGACCAGCAGATGGCTGACTTGACCACGAGTAGCAAGTTTGGCAATCATGCTAAGATCCGCGATCGACCTGGATTCGCTCTGACGCTGATAGTACAGATCAAACCATTGCTGAATGCGTTCTTGACGCAATTCCTTGATAATGGGAGGAATTGCTTGTCTAATTTCTTCTTCTGGTAGGCCTTCTGGACTACCATCAACTCCTTTATCGGCTAGCATGTCGTAGCTATTCAGAGACCGATACATGGCTTGAAATTCCTGGGTCGTTGCCAGAATCAGAGGCATATTACTACCGCTAACAACTGGGCGTACTGCTCTCTCTACTGCACCTAAGAACTGTCTTTGCAATATTTTTGCCCCTTCATCACCTTGGAGTTTACCTACGGGGGCGCGATCGCGCTGTAAGGTGCGCTTGGTGACTTCGCTAAAATCGGCTGGCAAATCCGATACGTCTAATGATTCTAATTCTTGAGCGGCTGTAAATTCGTACAGCTTGACCGACTTCTGGGAAATGGCTAGGACATAAGCCAACATCGGCTGCAAGGCTGACATTAAGGGCTTGAGATAGAAGCGATTGCTCACTTCTGCCGCTTCTTCTACAGCGTAGGCAAGACGATAGGTTTTAATTGATTCAGGTGTAACTAATATCCCCAACCCATTAGCTTGGAATTTCCAAAATTCGTCATCTTCTTGTAGTTCTTCCAGATAACCTGTCATCGCCTGTATTTGTTGCTTGTCGGCGATCGCCTCTGCTTGCTCCATCGCATCTTTAGTCAAGTTTTTCAACACAATGCGATCAGCTTGGGCATCCTGGGTCAACGGAGTTGTCGGTAGAAAAATTGAGATGCAAACTCCACGCTGATCTGCCAGTTTTAAGAGTTGCTTTTCTCGAATAGTATCTTTATGGAGCATAATTTCTATTTCTGTTTTTGGCTGGCACTCAGTCATTTTATTGTGGGGTCATGCAAAGTAACATCCTCCTTAGGCTTGGCAGGCGATCGCTTCTCACTCAGTTCCATTGATTTTGGCTAATACTTCCGCTCTTTTGGCTCAAACATGGTAATTGCCACCGGACGATATTGAATGTCAATTCCCGCAGGTGAATAGTAAGCCATTGTATGTTTCAAAAAGTTGGTATCATCTCGCTCGGAATAATCTTCGCGGAAATGAGCGCCACGACTCTCTTGGCGATTTAAAGCTGATGCCAAAATAGTCTGTCCTACTACCATCAAACTTCGCAATTCCAAAGCTTCCACAAGTTCTGTATTCCAGCAACTACCTTTGTCATCTAAATAAATTTGTGGATATCGCTGTTGTATTTCTTCTAATTTGTGTAACCCTTCACTCATTAATGCCTCAGTGCGGAAAACACCGCAATAATCAGTCATACAATCCTGGAAGGCTTGACGAACTTGGTTAATCCGATACTGTCCTGGTTGTTCTAGCAAAGCTTGGATTTGTTGCTGGGCTTCCGTTACATATCGTTGCTCATTCACAGAAGGCAACTTACGTTTTTGCACAAATTGCGCGATCGCAGCCCCAGTTCTCTTGCCATAAACGACACATTCCAGCAGAGAATTACTCCCTAAGCGATTAGCACCGTGTACGGAAACACAAGATGTTTCGCCAGCAGCAAAAAAGCCATCAACCAAACCATCGCCACTACTGCGGACTTGCCCATCAGTATTAACTGGGATACCACCCATACAATAATGAATTGTCGGGCGAACTGGCATAGGTTGAGTTACTGCGTCAACACCTACCAAACGGTGTGCTTCTTCCCAACAGAAGGGGACGCGGCTCATAATTTTTTCTTTGCCCATGTGGCGTAGATCCAGATAGACAAATGGGCCACCAGCACTACCATCGAGATAAATACCACGACCAGCGCGAATTTCGTAAGCGATCGCTCGTGAGGTAATATCACGAGGAGCCAGTTCCATGCGACTGGGTGCATAGTTCGCCATAAAGCGATCGCCTTCACTATTAATCAGATACGCCCCTTCCCCCCGTACTGCTTCTGAAATCAGCACCCCTACTGGATATAAGCCAGTGGGATGAAATTGGACGAATTCCATATCTTCCAGGGGCAAACCTGCGATCGCAGTCATTGCCAAACCATCACCAGAAGAAGCGTAATCATTAGAGGTGGTGTTATAAACGCGACCATAGCCCCCTGTAGCAAACATCACCGCCTTGGCCCGCACTACCTCGATATGTCCATCCAAAAGATGGAACATTACTACACCCTTCGCCTCATTGTCTTCCAATATGAGACGCATCACGTACCACTCTTCATAAACTTGCACCCCATAACGCCGCAGGTTGTTGACTAATTCGTGCAAAATCGCGTGACCGGTCTTATCAGCAGCGTAGCAAGTACGATTGTGAGAATGTCCGCCAAAAGCCCGTTGGGCAATGCGCCCATCGGGTAAGCGAGAGAACAAAACGCCCATGTGTTCCAAGTCAATTACCACATCTGGCGCTTCTTGGGCGAGAATTGCCACAGCGTCTTGGTCTGCCAAGTAATCAGAACCCTTGACAGTATCAAAAGCATGTGCTTTCCAACTATCTTCTGAGTCAACATTTTTCAGCGACGCAGCCATACCACCTTGAGCCGCCACCGAGTGCGAACGAATTGGGTGGGTTTTAGCAACCACAGCAATATTTAAATTGGGGTCAGTGCGAGCAATTTCCACAGCAGCGCGACATCCCGCCAATCCACCCCCGACAATAATCACATCGTGTTCCAGCATAATTAGCCCCTGATTGCAAACCACTGCTGTTCTATTGTAGAGAGGTGATTAATCAGGCGGTGCGTTGCGACAGGGCATCTCTACAAAAAAAATTCCCTGCCTATAGACAGGGATGTTAGTGAAGTACCCCATCTTGCCTTCGGCTGAAGATGGGGCTTCCCAAATTCAACTAACACAAGGACGGTCTTATTCGTCTCTTGGGTTTCCCGTCTCAACCGCCCTCGCCACGTTAGGAACTTACGTTGAAGTCGAGAACTGAATCTCGTGATGGTCTTACAAAGCGTCCACAGGCAGCCCCCCGCCTACCACAGGGAGTTTGATTTTTATTCGCACAACACCGTTTGGATTTACGACAATAGTCAACCAGCTAACAGTGTTCTTTCCCCGATCTACCGATTTCTCTGCGGCAAGGCTCGTACACCTACTTTGAAGTTAGCCTGTCTGTTCAATACGGTCGGGCGGGTCATCGACCATTTATATAATAACATGGATGTATCCATACCAGCGATACATTATGAAAGAAAGATCCATTAGAGTTAGATTATCGCAAAAACGAAATGACAAGCTTAAGGCTTATGCACAAAGCAAAGAAAAAACAGTTACTCAGTTGGTTGAGGATTGGATCGATAGGCTGCCGAGTCCCAAGATTGACGACTCCTTATCTACCCCACTTCCTAATCAATCTGACGATTGATGTTGATCGGGGGTGTAATCGTCGCCGTCCGGCAATAATCCCCACCTCATAGGAGGATGGGGAATTCCGCCGAATCAGTTAAAAATGAAGAATTAGGTCTTCACTTAACTCATAACTCCTAACGTCTTTAGCTAGACGCTTGTACAGGTTGTTGCTGAGACACGTTACCTGGCATGGGTTCCATTTTGGTTTCAGGCCCTACAGGAGTAAGTTCAATATGATTTAACAAGGTAGTGACAAACGCAAACAACAAGAAAGGTAGCGATAACAGAACGACCAGACCCGCTGTTGCTAAAGCGTACACGGGTCGCTTGGCACCCATAAGCGCCAAGGCTGATGCCAAACTTAGGGTAATTGTAATCAACCAAACAATTATTTGACCGTAGATGTCACCGAAAGTCAGGGTACAGACAAACCGATACTTTTGAATATTATTTCCGATCATCAAATTTGCCTCAAGTCTCTCCTAATAGGTTCTACGTTAGAACCATGTTTGCCTTGTAGACAATTTCTAAATATTTTTGCAAGCTTCGTAATATCACTTCACAATCAACTTTTTTTGTTACAAAGCTTAATTTCTAGTACAGCATAGCCTCAATGACTAAGTTTTTTGGTAAAAATTTTCGCAAACTTAATGACCTCCTCAATAAATAGACATTTTGCTTAAAGCCAAGAGTCTATTTGTCATCTGTCAAATTCCAGATATTTAGGATACGGGATTTAATTTTTTGCTAGTAAATATCAACTCGATAAATCCAGCAAAGTCAAAATGCAAAAACCGATTTTTTGGTGTTAAATTTTGAGTATTGCCCGAATTTGTTGAGTAAAGTCAACACAATTCTTTATTTCTCATGGCAATATTGTTTTAGGAGTGAACGTGAATACTATTTTTCTTAAAGGTGTTTTTTGGTTATCAAGTATAGCCGCTCTCACAGTCCTGAGTAGCAGTTTATCTGCAAGCGCCCAAACAGTAGACAAGGTGAGCAGTCAGGCATTAACCGATTCTTCCGCAAGCGTAGCGTCTTCCAACGAGTTTAGTGCAGAACTAGACATTGCAGAGCAAAATCTCTCTACAGAAACATCTGAAACATTTGCAGTAATAAATTTAACTGAGGGTCAGGAGTTCCCCAACGCTGCGATACAGGAAAATGCTAGTGTCACACGTACACCTGTTCCAGGCACAGTGGCAACCTTATCTACGACGCTCACCTCTGAGTTTGTACAACCGACTTCTCAAACTACTGCTCAACCATCTACTACCAAAGTAGCGCAATCGGATATTGATTTAGGTAGAACTACCCGTGGCGGCAGCAGCTATATTGGCGTCGCTGCTAATATTGGTTTGAGTGGTGGAGACTCATCTTTGGGCGACGGTAATTTCGCGGTAGTCAGCAAAATCGGACTGACAAATTCTATATCTGTGCGACCTTCAGCCGTATTGGGGGACAACACTACAGTTCTACTTCCTATCACCTACGATTTTACCTTTCAATCAGCAGATGCTTTTAGCGAACCGTTACCAATTGCACCTTACGTTGGAGTAGGTGGAGCTTACAAAACTGGTGATGATTCCCAATTTGCCTTTTTGGTAACTGGTGGCATTGATGTGCCTCTGACTGCTCAATTCACAGCAACGGCTGCTGTGAATGCCGGATTTTTCGATGAAACTGATATAGGTTTGTTGTTAGGAGTTGGTTACAACTTCAGTGGGTTTTAAGAGTTAGGAGTTAGGAGTTAGTAATTTTTCACTCACAACTCCTAACTTTCTATTTAGGGGTAACTTTGTCAATTACCTTGATTTGGCCATCGTCTCCTACTGTCCAAACATCGTAAACACCAACAACATCACCGTTAGCATCAACATCTACGTTGCCACTGGCTCCTTGATAGTTGATATCTTGACCTTCTTTAAGCAACTTCAGCCCCTCACAAACATCGGTAACTTCAGTTCCAGGGCCAGCAGCAACTTCACGGATTTTGCTGGCTATACCAACACCTGTATTTTCTTTAGCAGCTTGTGCTGCTAACGTCAATAAAGCAGCCGCATCCCAAGCTTGAGGAGCGTATTCCCCTGGCGCACCACCCTTTTTATCCTTCCATAGTTTGTTGAAAGCTTCTAGTGCTTTACCATCGGAACCAGGTACTGTACCGATCGCACCAGTTAAAATATATTTACCATCACTACCTTTGCCAACTTGTTCGGGAAAAGTAGGTGATTTCACCCCATCTGTAAGCAGAATCTGCACTCCCTTAGCTACACCTTGCTGATAAGCAGCTTTCAAGAACAGACTGCCCGTTTCAGCGTATAGCACAGCCAAAACTGCATCTGGTTTACCAGCAAAAGCAGCCGCCGCTTCTGTCTCAAATGTCTGGGCTTTCGGGTCGTAGCGGACAGGCTTATCCTTATTAACGATGGTTCCACCCAATTTTTCAAAAGTTTGTACAAATGCTTTTTCAAAGCCAACACCATAGTCGTTATTAATTACGACTGTAGAAATTCGCTTGAAACCTTTTTTATTGGCAAGTTGGGCTAATGCTAATGCTTGGTAGGTATCAGGGGGAGCAGTACGCGCCCAAAAACCTTTAAAGTCACCTTTTTGGGCCTTTTCAGTAAATACGGGACTGGTACTACCAGGGGAAACCAGCATGACTTTATTCGGCGTGGCAATGGAGACTGCTGCACTAGAAACGCTACTGGCAAAGGAGCCGACCACACCTGCCACTTTATCTAAAGTTGCAAGTTTAGTCATACCGGCTGCACCCGCTCTAGGGTCGGTTTGGTCGTCTACTTGCACCAAAGTAACTGGTTCACCATTCACACCACCGCAAGCATTAACCGTATCGACGAGTAAAGGGACAGAACCTAGCATTTGCTGTCCAACAGATGCTAAATCGCCTGTTGTCGGTAACAGGGAACCAATTTTTAGCCCTTCAGCACTGCTTGTGGTAGTTGAGTTTGCTGGGGCCGCGGTATTCCCGGTGTTAGCTGTGCCATTGGGGGTACTATTATCACCACAAGCCCCAACTAGGAACCCAATTGCTAGGGTAGCTATACTGAAGGTTAAGGCGGCGCTAATCTTTTTCATAAATAATCTTTGACTCCTCAGATATTTAGGAGCCTAAAAGTAAGATTCAAACTAGATTTTTAAATTAGCTGTATCTTATCAGGACTCCAAAAGATAAATCATATCATCCATCTTTGGGAGTAGAAATATTTACACTAGATTACTATTATTGTTACACACAGAATATGCTCTGTGTATCCAAGGTGTTTATTAAAGGTTGGAAAACGGAGAGGGAGGGATTCGAACCCTCGGTACGGAGTTGCCTGCCGTACAACAGATTAGCAATCTGCCGCTTTCGACCACTCAGCCACCTCTCCATGACTCACGAATATCAATGTTACCAGACTTGCTTTTAAGAGTCAATAGTCATTTGTCTTCGGTAACGACAAATGACTAATTTCTCAAAGGACTTGCGATCGCATCCAAGCCAGTGGTAAAGTGCGTAACTTTTTCCACTGGGGAACGTAAGCCCGCTGACTGAACACATCGTAATTGTTGCGTTCAATCACCTCCAAAATCTGACCGTACAGCATTGATGCTGCCCATACAGGCCAACGGGCATCGGATGCTAAATGAGTAATTCCCTGGTCTGAGGTTGTATAAAATTGACGGGCACGGTCAATTTGAAAACGCATTAGTGCCCGCCAACGGTCATCTACCACACCTTTAAAAAAGTCTTGCTCGGTGTAGTTGAATTTTTCCAAGTCCTCAAGGGGAATATAGATTCGCCCCCGTTTGGCATCTTCTCCCACATCCCGCAGGATGTTGGTGAGTTGATTGGCAATTCCCAGAGCGATCGCTTCTTTTGTGGGAACATAAGGTTGTTTGTTCTGTTGCCACGGAGCGGTGTATATGGTGCTATCCACACCCATGACTTGTGTTGACATTAAGCCAACAGTGCCAGCAACGCGGTAACAGTAGAGGTATAAGTCCTCAAAGGTTTCATAACGACTGCGATATAAATCCATGCGCTGACCGGCAATCATATCCCGAAAGGGCTGAATGTCCATCGGAAAGCGCTGGAGGGTATCAGCTAAAGCGACATCGTAATTTTCTAATGGGTGTCCCGCAAAAATCGATTCCAGCTGCTGTTCCCATAGGTCTAGGGTTTCTGGCGTGGTAATAGCAGATGCGGGCCCATCCACCAATTCATCTGTACGGCGACACCAAGCGTAAATTGACCAAATAGATTGACGTTTTACCGGACTCATGAGCAAAGTACCCAGGTAAAAAGTCTTGGCATACTTTGCTGTGAGATGTCGGCAAAGTTTGTATGACTCGTCTACAGAGACCAGCGTTTTCATGCGCGGGGGGGAATCAGGCAGTTGCAGCATTCGTTGCGGGCGGTCGGGTGAGCGTTTGCAGGTTTGAGGAATTTGCTACCGGGAGAGCCTCAGAAATTGCCTGCGCTGTCAGCTTACCAGAAAGTACGGCACCTTCCATACTGCCTAAGTAGCGTTGCATGGTATAACTTCCGGCAAGATAGAAGTTGGCAATGGGCGTAACTTGTGCGGGGCGGTACTGTTGACGACCAGGGGTCGCTTTGTAAACTGAACGCGGCGTTTTCACCACATGAGATTTCAGCAATGTTGCTGGATTCTCTCCCCCAAAATGGTCGGGGAAAAGTTTTTCTAATTCAGCAAGGGTTGCAGCCACAATCTCCTCATCAGATTTGGCAATCCAATCTTTTGCCGGTGCTAGAACTAATTCCAGCATTGAGCGATTGGGGTTGGCGTATTCACGGCAGGTATTGCTCATATCAGCATAAACGCTTAGGAGGGGCGATCGCGAAAAAAGCAGGTGATCAATTTCTGTAAGTTTCCGGTCAAACCACAGATGCAGGTTAATCACTGGTACTCCTTCCAAGCCTTCTAGCTTCTGGAAAAACTCCATCAGCTTCCAAGGTTTAGGCAACATGACTTTAAAAGGGTCAACCGACATAGCAGATACATACGAATCTGCTGTGATAACTTCATCTTCTGCCCCATTTAAGCCTCGAATCAAGTATCCTTTCACCGTGCCATCGGCGTTGAGCAAAATCTCTTTCAAGGGGGCATTTAAGCGCACTTCTCCACCGCGCTCTGTGATGTAATCTACAATCGGGCTGCATAGACGTTCTGTTGGGGAACCATCCAAAAATGCAATCTTGGAACCATATCGTTCTTGCAGAAAGCGATTCAGTGCAGTTAACAGAATCGTTGCCGAAACTTCATCAGGATTGATAAAGGTAAGCGCTTTACACGCGGCAATAAAAACGTCACTAGTTACCCGTTCGTCAACACCTTGCCTTTCCAACCACTCTAAGAAGCTATACTTGTCCATCTCTTCAACATACTTCTGACCCCGAACCACTGCTGGAAGTAGGCCAACTGCAAATCGAATCTTCTGCTCCCAAGTCAACATGTCTTTGTTGCGAAGAATCGATGCAATCACGTTGAAAGGAGATGGAATATCTGGAACATCAAAACGTGAGAGTGTCCCAGGCTTGTCTGGTTGATTGAAAATTAACGTATGATCTTTCCACTGGAGTCTGTCTTCAATGCCCAACTCCTTGAGCATTTGGAGCATATTCGGATATGCCCCAAAGAAGGCGTGTAACCCGGTTTCGTACCAGTCGCCGTCAGAGTCTTTCCACGCCGCAACCAGACCACCCAGTACGTCCCGGCTTTCCAAGACAATGGGAGTGTGACCTGCGTCCGTGAGATATTTCGCGCAGGAAAGTCCTGCTAGACCAGCACCCGCGATCGCTACTCGCATTTAACCCTAATGCCCTTCAATATTTCTTAATGGTTTTGTCGATTCTCATTATACGTTGCAAACCGTTACATTTGGCAGTTATTGTGCGATCGCTCTCCCAAAAAACTTTTACCAAAGGGAATTTTACTTACGCGCACCAACCTTACAAAATTGCCAACACCATTGTGGCTAATAGGTTTTAGCGAACATTTTATCTAGATTTATATGCAGGAAATTTAGGGGAACAAAAGTAATTCCTTTGACTGAAATAAGTAATCTCAAACCTGGTATTAAACTAGTTGATTTCTTTGGGAATCAGTGTATATACTCTGAAAAAATATCTAGGGTAGTGCTTAAAAATTACTAGTTGATCCCTATAAGATTTCCTTCGATGGATACATTGACAATGGAAAAATCAAGACTGATTTAGGATTTACGCACTTTCCACAACGAGCATAAAAACCTTCCTTTGAAAGCTTTTCACTCGCCATAAGGATGTAGGATAAAAGTTTATATCCTTTAGGTTGAACAACTCAGTTGTTTACCGCAGAACTTATAGGTAAAAGATTATGAGTGTATCACAAGAGCTAAAACGCTTTGGACATCACCTGATTCTGGGTATTTCCGGCACTACATTAAGCGATGATGATAAACGCGCACTCAGTGAATTAAAGCCGATTGGGGCGATCTTTTTTGCTAAAAACTTTTTGGATAGCACCCCATATCAAGTTTGGCTAGAAAGCTTCAAAGATTTAAATAATCAGATACGAGAATATACTGAACGTAATTCGATGTTTATGACTCTGGATCATGAAGGAGGTCGTATCATTCGTACACCACTGCCGATTACGCGGTTTCCTCATGCTTTGTTGCTGCGATCGCACGCCCGTGAAGTTGCAAAAGCCACAGCGATAGAACTTAAATCACTAGGAATAAATTTATCCTGGGCACCAGTAGCAGATATTTTTTCCTATCCTCACAACCCCGTGATTGGGCCTCGTGCCTTTGGTAACACTCCCGAAATCGCCGCAAAAGATGCCTGTGAATACTACCTTGGACTGCAAGAATTAGGAATTTTGGGATGCGCCAAGCACTTTCCCGGACATGGAGATACCAGCAAGGACTCTCACATTGAGCTACCATTACTCAATTTAACTTTAGAAGACCTGCGACTTCGAGAACTCATACCTTTTAAAGCTTTAATCAAAGTACAGATTCCTTTGATTATGACTGCCCATATTTTATTTCCTAAAATAGATGCCGATGTGCCAGCAACGGTTTCCCAAGCTATCCTCAAAACCATACTTAGGGAGGAACTTGGCTTTGAGGGAGTAGTTGTATCTGACGACTTGGATATGAAAGCTATATCGGATATGTTTATGAAAGCTGGTACTGTGGCGCAGTCATTTCATGCAGGCTGCGACTTGTTTATTGTCTCCCGCAATATCAATTCATCATCAATTGAAAGAACCTATCAGATTGCTGAAGATTTTGCCGATTCCCTCAGTAAGGGCAGCTTGGACGAATCAGTAGTAGAAGCAGCCAGAGAAAGAATTGATAAACTACTGGCAGTAACACCGCAATATCCCGTAAAAGCTTTGGATAAAGATATATTATTACAACATGCTCAACTAGCGATCGCTAGTTCCTATTCATAATGGGTGGTATAGGGGTCGAACCTATTTCTGCGAGTTAAGAGCTATCTGCACAGCCGGTATGCCAACCACCCTAGTTAATTTGAATAAGGAAATGAGCAAGTGCGATCGTATACTTACATCGCAAGCCTTGTAACACCAAAACTATATATAAATCCACCAGGGAGGTACTGCCCCTCCTATTTCTGTGTTATCAGCACAGCGCCTCGCTTTTCGGCTTCAGGTGGAAAAGAGGAAGATGGAGGAATTGAACCCCTACAGTTGCCCATACCCTGGTTTTCAAGACCAGTTGCCGTCCATACTCTTCGAGAAGGCTTCGCCTACAGCAGCATCTTCCATTGAGGGGTATCTGACGGGGCTTGTTCGCGTAAGCGTTCCCGTAGGGTACCCGCTATGACTGGTTCCACAAACCAGCGCCTCGACCACTTTGGCTTCAGACACCATCAGTGGAATCAATGGGACTTGAACCCATAACCTCCTGCTTGCAAGGCAGGCGCTCTAGCCATTTGAGCTATGACCCCATGAAACAAGTGAAAACTAAAAAGAAAGAGAAATAATTAAATTCATTTTTTTGACTTTTAACTTTTGACTTGTTTAGGCAGCCCCACCAGGGGTCGAACCTGGAATCTTCGCCTTCAAAGGGCGCTATGTTGCCAATTACACCACAGGGCTTTATTGCCAGGGCAGGGTTTGAACCTGCAACCTCATCGTTCAGAGCGATGCGACTTACCAATTCGTCCACCCGGCAATGAATGGCTGCCTCAGTAGGACTCGAACCTACAACCGCGCGGTTAACAGCCGCTTGCTCTACCATTGAGCTATGAGGCAACGAAGCCCCCCAGGTCGGAATCGAACCGACGACCTCCTGTTCTTGTCTTTCAGACACGCTACGCGAACAGACAGGCGCTAACTACCAACTGAGCTACCGGGGGATAAAAAAAGAGATCATGTAACGAGAGCGGAGGGATTTGAACCCTCAAATCTTCAGTTTCGTAGACTGAGATGTTATCCGATTACACCACACTCTCAAAGCGGAGAGAACAGGATTTGTAGCTTGCTTCCCGCAGGGTACCTGCGACGGGTATTAGCTACCCGCTTCCTCTTAGCAGGAGGACGCTTTGGGCCACTCAGCCACCTCTCCATAGACTGAATTTTAGATTTTGGATTAAATTTATTAATCTAAAATTGTCTGACACAGGGACTAGGATTTGAACCTAGAACATCGGATTTGGAGTCACGAGGTGTTGCCGTTACACCATCCCTGCATTTGGTTGATGGCAGCGGCGGGATTTGCATCCGCATATACCAGGGTATGAACCTGGTATATGCGGGTTAAGCTACGCTGCGATCGCACCAGAGGTCAAGGCGGGATTTGAACCCGCGCTAATCGGTTTTGCAGACCAATGCCTTACCAACTTGGCTACCTGACCATTTGGGAGTCCCGACGAGATTCGCACTCGCAATCTTCAGTTTGAGAAACTGACGGCTTAAACTATTCGCCTACAGGACTGCAACCAGGGTGACGGGATTTGTAGCTTGCTTCCCGCAGGGTACCCGCAACATTTCCGCAGACAACGGAACGCTCTAGCCAGTTGAGCTACACCCCGATTTTTTTGAATCTGTACCTAAACTTTTAGGTTTTTAGGCACAGATTTTTTTGGTGAACTTGCCCATTTGTTATTCAGTTTTCAAGGTTCAGAAAATTACTTTTAGCTATTAGTAACTGTTAGGGAAACAACCGAAACTCTAGGTAGTAAGCCTGTTGTGTATTACGGATGTATTTTGTGGTTTTGCTGAGTGCAAACTCAAAACTTTTTTGGTTAATTGCCTCTACTTCCGATGGTTTGCAAGTAGGAACAGCTTTGTTGGCTGGAGATTCTGGTTTATCCCAACGCCTCTGTTTTAGTTGTATGTAGAACATGAATTTGACCCTTGAGAAGCTTCGTCTTTCGCCTCACTACATTTATGCTACAAAATGCTACAAAAGGTGTCAAGGGGTTTCAGAAAAATTTTTTGAAATTGTTTAGAAAAGCTTCTGCACTTATATTTGAGCTTGCTAAACCCTCTGAGAAATCAAACTATAGCTTATGATTGGGTGAATCTTTAAAAGCCTGACGTGACAGACAACTCCTTGAAGCGACAACAGATAATTAGTTTTGTCACGATCGCCTCTACGATTACAGCTTGTAGTATTTCCCCACAATTGGGGTTGAACAAGCATTTCAGCAAAATCCATCCTGCACAAATTTAAGCTCATCCAGCAAAGGGCAAAATTAATGCCCAACTACCGCCAGCCAAAGTAGAAAACCCTACCTTTACAGTCCCAGCTAAATTTCAGGGAAAAACAGTTTATCAGGTGCATCTCAGGAACTAAGTAGAACGGCGTGAATAATTCAAGGTTTGTAGTGGGGACTTTAGTCCTCTCTTAAGGGCTAAAGCCCTTACTAGAAGCTAATTCAATTAAATTTTACATTACTTAATGTAGTTTGTTTTTTTCTCGCCGACTTACTTA
>JBBSOX010000047.1:0-45300 GCA_038259325.1 Chroococcales cyanobacterium
CAGAAGCATTGCAACTAGCTGGATTTTCCCATTTTCTGGCAGAAAACGGTTTTGCTGAACAGGCTCTATCGTTGATCACTGAACGACGGCTTACTTCAAAGCCAAGTACCACAGGGAAAGATGTCAAATGGGTTCTATAGGAGTCTATATAAGTGAAACCAATTTTAGGTTTAGCGATCACTTCCATATTCATTTCTTCACCAGCTTTTGCACAAGTACAATTACAACCCTTATCTGGTATCAAGATTTTAGTTAACCCAGGACATGGAGGGCAAGAAACTGGCGCGGCTGGAGCAACAGGATATTTGGCTAAAGATGTCAGCCTGACAGTATCTAAGTTGCTGCGTGATGAACTCGTCTTAAGAGGCGCGTTAGTAGTGATGACGCGAGAAGATGACAGAGAAATAGCTTTGTCTACTCGCCAAGCCATGATCGAGCAACAACAACCAGCGATTGCTCTAACTATACATTACACAGCAGTACCTGACGATGGAGATGCAGAGAATACCAAGGGCATTAGAACTTTTTGGTATCATTCCCAAGCCCATAGCCTAGCCGTTTTTCTTCACAATTATCTAGTTAAGCAGCTAGGACGTTCATCAATGGGGGTGTTTTGGAATAACTTGGCGCTAACTCGTCCCTCTACAGCACCATCATTGGTAATGGAACTGGGTTTTATGACCAACCCCGAAGAATTTGAATGGATAGCCAACGCCGATGAACAAAAAAAATTAGCGCGAGTCTTGGCAGATGGTGTTGTTGAGTGGTTTCAGGTAACGCATAATTAATTTGTGGAGATGTCTAAATATTCAGACGCTCTCTACGAGACGCTAAAAGCAAACGCGGACTCGCACTCCGCAAGCTATCAACCCACTCGTACAGAATTAATACTGAATTCTGACTCACCTCGACTGCGCTCGGCGACCACCTGAGTTCTGAATTCTTCCTATAAAGTTAATTGGAAAGGATCGTAGTCAGCAATTCCTTATGGCCCAGAAAACACCGCTTGTTCTACATCATCCCGACTCAAAGAATACTTGAATGAACGTTGGATATCTTGCCCATTTTCCCCAGATTGGACATATCGCACTACGATTTGCTCAACATCGAGCCATAGTTCAGCTTTCCAACTAGGGCGTTGCACATGCCAGCAATGCCTCTGTGTGTCGTCTTGTTGACAACCTTGGTCTTTTAGCCACTGTTCAATTTGTGGTAGAGGATGATTATATAAAGGGGTATCAGAGGGAAGAAGAGGCATAGGAATTTTGGATTTTAGATTTTGGACTTCGGCTTACTTCGACTTCGCTCAGTACAAGTCGCTCAGTCGAACGATTTTGGATTAGGAAATTTTTTAGTTTTTAATTACTATAGGGGTAATTAGTTGCAATACATGGTTAATTTGCTGTTGTATAGATGAAGTTGGCTGTAGCAAAGGCGAATGGATCGCAGCCTCACCACGAGTTAAACCAATGGCAACTGCTAGTAGCAGACAACCTACAAATGTTAACACCAGCATAAATAAAGCAAAAATTTCGCCAGATGAGAGGGGGCGATCGCTCGCATCGAGGTAAGCTGATTTTGACCAGTCATGACGCGAGACGGGATGATTCAAGTCAGGGGGTGGTTGAATCACCGCAAACCGAGAATAGCCAATTTTTGAATCATAGCTTAATCGGCGTTCTGGATGGCTAAGAGTAGCGTAAGCTTCGTTGATTTGCTGAAATTTGAGAGTAGCGATCGCAGTCGGCAAGTCTGTAGTATCAGGATGATAGCGTTTGCTCAGTTGCCGATAAGCACGACGAATGTCGATTACCGATGCCGAGGGATGCAGTCCTAGCAGGGAGTAATAAGTTGGTTTACTGCTTTGTGGCATTTCCCCGTTGTCATTCACGGCTGTTTGAGTCACCTTGCTCAAAGATATTCTTTATATTCTAAATCCTTTGTGATTGACGAAGACGGAAGAAGACAGAGCAGGTCAAGTATTTGATAAAATATTTGACAAAGCAATCAAAATTAATCTTGAGAATATTCAAACTCTCACCGACTTCAAGCGCAATGCTAAAGACTAGCTAGAGCGGATCAAAGCCACAAAGTCCCCGCTTGTACTAACTGTAAACGGGAAATATGAGTCCTATATCTCATCCCTAACGTATTAAATCAGCACGAGGTTTAAAGGTTTCAATTTGCCGTAACTTTTCGTAGAGTTCTTGTTCTTCTTGACTAATATTTTTCGGTGTGACTATTTGAATTTCCACCAATTGATCGCCACGTTTACCATCATCGCTGGGGTAGCCTTTATTACCTAGTCGGAATTTTTGACCAGACCTAACTCCTTGAGGGATGGTCATTTTTACAGGGCCATCCAAAGTTGGTGCTTCTACCTGTCCTCCTAAGACTGCCTCAGTGGGAGTAACTGGTACTTGGCAGAGGATATTTAAACCATCTAGCTTAAATAATGGATGAGGATTAACGGTAATTTTTAAGTATAAATCGCCACCACCAACGCCTTGGTTTCGCAAACGGATGGTTTGACCTGTTACCATCCCTGGAGGCATATTAACTTCTAGCGATCGCCCATCTTCCAAACGAATGCGTTCATTACCACCTTGATAAGCTTTTTCTAATGGGAGCGTTAATCTGGCTTCTATATCTCGACGGGTAGTGCGAGGTGGAGTGTTAACGGTGTAGGCAACTTTTGTTCTGGGAGAACGAAACGGATCGCTAGTATTGCCATTATTAGACTGACTTGCCGCACTCTTATTTTTAACGCCGATAACTTGATTAATAAAGCTTTCAAAATCAGAGTATTGGCTGGGATCTACGTCCTGATTGCCGTTGCGATCGCTAGCAGTACTCTGCCAGGTTTTAGCCTTTGGCGTCTGTTTATTGCCCGCAAAGCCTTTTTGCTTCCAGTAGCGGCTAAACTGGTCGTATTGCGATCGCTTGGCTGAGTCTGAAAGGACTTCATAAGCCTCGCCGATATCCTTAAATTTTTCCTCAGATTCTTTATTACCCGGATTGAGATCGGGGTGATATTGCCTTGCTAACCGCCGATAAACTTTTTTAATTTCCTCACCAGAGGCCTCTTTAGATACTCCCAAAATCTCGTAGTAATCTCGAAAATTCGGCAAATTTTGCATAGTTAGTTGTTTAAATTTTAGATTTTAGATTTTGGCTTAATTAAGAGTAGAGACGCGATCAATCGCGTCTGTACAGGAGTTAAGAGTTGAAAGATTTAATTTTTAACTCCTCACTTTTATTAGGAGTATTACAACCAATCATTGTCTTCTTCATCATCCCAGTTATCTTGGTAGCTGGGACGGGATTTGCGTGGCGGACGGCTTTGGTTTTCGTATGAGGAAGAACGGCTGTCTCGGCTATAGTCTCTGCCATAGTCTCTGCCATAGTCTCTGCCATAGTCTTTCCCGTAATCTCTGCCATAGTCCTTGCTGTATGAGTCTCGTTCTCGATATGTATCTCTGGGAAAGTCGCGTTCTTTATCTTTATCACCAGTAAAGATGTCACGGATTGTACCAAACAAGTCGTCATCTTCATCTTCAGCATAAGTTTCCCTGACTTCCCGATTTAGCTCATAGAGAGCATCTTGCAAATCGGCGTAGGCTTGGTCAATACCGCGATCGCTATTTTCTTTAAGACTCTCTTTTAAGTCTCGGCAAATATTATCAATTCTTTGGCGGCGGTTTCGGGCAAACTGCATACCAAATTCCAGTGCTACTTCTCTAAGCTGTCGTTCTGCTTGGAAAATCAACGCCTCAGAACGAGTCCGCTTTTCTACCCGTTCTTTACGTTCGCGATCGACATCGGCGTATTTCTGAGCATCCTGAATCATTCGATTCACTTCTGACTCATTCAAGGTGGAAGCGCCTTGAATAGTGATACTCTGTTCTCGCCCAGTGGTTCTATCTAAGGCTGTTACCTGTAAAATACCGTTAGCATCAATATCAAATGACACCTGAACTTGGGGAATTCCTCGTGGCGCTGGGGGGATGCCATACAGCTTGAAACGCCCTAAAGACTTGTTGTTTGCTGCCATTTCCCGTTCGCCCTGAACTACGTGGATTTCCACAGTATTCTGGTTATTTTCGGACGTGGAAAAAATGTCAGAACGACGGACTGGGATGGTAGTATTGCGGGGAATAAGTTTTTTCATTACGCCGCCAATGGTTTCCAATCCCATAGAAAGGGGTGTAACATCCAAAAGCAGCACATCTTTGAGTTCGCCTGCGAGAATCCCGGCTTGAATTGCTGCACCCACTCCCACTACTTCATCAGGGTTGACGTTTTCGTTAGGTTCTATGCCAATTAAGTCCCGTACTAGCTGCTTCACCATTGGCATTCGTGTAGAACCGCCAACTAACACCACTTCTTCAATGTCTCTGGATGAGAGTCCGGCATCTTTGAGGGCGCGTTTCACTGGTGTCCGCAATCGCCCCACCAAATCACCACACAAGCCTTCAAATTGAGAACGCGTTAGACGAGTTTCGAGATGTTTGGGGCCTTCCTGATCGGCAGCAATAAAAGGTAAGTTAATTTCGGTGACGCTGACAGCAGAAAGCTCAATTTTGGCTTTTTCCGCCGCTTCCATCAGACGTTGTAAAGATTGTCTCTCGCGTCTTAAATCTACCCCTTCGACTTCTAAAAATTGCTCTGCTAGCCAATCTACTATTACTTTGTCAAAGTCGTTACCACCAAGTTGCGTATCTCCACTGGTAGCTTTAACTTCAAATATGCCATCGCCTACTTCTAAAATTGACACGTCAAAAGTACCACCACCCAAGTCAAATACTAAGATAGTTTCCGTGTCACCCCGATCTAATCCATAAGCTAAAGATGCAGCAGTTGGTTCATTAAGAATCCGCAGCACCTCTAAACCGGCAATTCTGCCAGCATCGCGGGTTGCCTGCCGTTGAGAATCATTAAAATAAGCGGGGACTGTAATCACTGCCCCTGTCACCGCTTCACCCAAATAGCGACTAGCATCGTCGGCCAATTTCTTCAGCACCATTGCTGAAATTTCTTCTGGGGCGAAATCCTTATTAAGTCGGGGACAAGCAACTTTAATATTGCCTATTTCGTCCTTGCGGATGGTGTAGGGTACACGCTTGGAATCTGGACTAAGTTCGCCATACTTGCGCCCAATGAAGCGTTTCACTGCAAAAAAGGTATTTTGTGGATTGAGGACGGTTTGTCGCCGTGCCATTTGTCCAACCACCCTTTCGCCTTCTTTGCTAAAGCCAACTACGGAGGGGGTTGTTCGCATTCCTTCTGCATTGGCAATCACCACCGGCTTGCCACCCTCCATAACGGCGACTACTGAGTTGGTTGTACCCAAGTCGATGCCGACTACCTTGCCCATGCGTTACTCTTCTCCTAAAGTGTCTTATATATATTATGATTGGGCGGAACTACCTCTAGCTTTGTGCTATTGGATGAAAACACCTCAATGGTATAATAGTCATCATTAAGGCAATAAGCTAAGAAGTTCAGCTAGAGCAGATAGTTGCAAGACTAGGATAGCATTGACGATGATTGGTGTGTCCAAGCAGCCTCAATTCTTGTTATCCAGCTTCTTCTATGCACGGTATCTGCAAGTTTGTAAATGCACTTTCATAATACTTGCTTTGCTTCTTTGATTGCCTGAAAACCTTAATATTGCCACTATTTTAAAGATTTGAATTTAACAGAGCGATTACAAACTTCCCTAACTGAGATTGCGCGAGAACGCGATCCTTACATGGCAACGGCTGGACATTTTTTTGTCCAAGAATACATCCGCCAGGAATTTTCTCAATGGGGGAGTGTGGAAATCCACACCTTTGAAGTTAGAGGTAAAGCTTGTAAGAACTTGATATTAAATTTACCTTCCCAAGGAAGACGACAAAAAAAGGATTTGCCACCGATTTTAATTGGCGCTCATTATGATGGCGTTCCGGGAACAGTTGCGGCTGATGATAATGCTACTGGTGTAGCGGTGTTGCTGGAATTAGCCAGAAAGTTTGCTGCCCAACCTGCAAGATATCCCTTAAGGCTAGTTGCTTTCGATATGGAAGAATACGGCTTACTGGGTAGTGCTGACTATGCAGCCCTGTTGCACGAACAAAAGCAACAGCTACGCTTAATGATCTCCCTAGAAATGCTGGGTTATACCGATTCTACGCCTGGTTCCCAAAGTTATCCCCCTCCTCTGGAACGCTTCTATCCAGACAGAGGCGATTTTATTGCTTTAATTGGCAATTTACGAACATTGCCTGACTTAATTGGTATGAGCCGTAATATTCGCAAAGCTGGCGTACCTAGTCAATGGCTACCTGTGCCGAATCGAGGTTTAATAGTTCCTCAAACCAGACTTAGTGATCATGCACCTTTTTGGGATTTGGGTTATCCGGCAATGATGGTTACAGATACGGCATTCTTGCGAAATCCCCATTATCACAAAGTTAGTGATGCGATCACTACTTTAAATTTAGATTTTCTGAGCGGTGTATGTGAAGGGTTAGAAATTGCAATTCGGCGGTTGTGAAAAATATTAGATATCTCCATAACTTAAACGTTATCCAAAACCCTTGTAGAGACGTAGCAGTGCTACGTCTCTACATTCTATTTCCCCAATCCCCATTCCCCATTCCCCACTCCCCATTCCCCATTCCCCAATTCATCTGTTACCAACTACCACTTTGCAACTCTGAGGATTGTACGAATTAACACGAAACAATGGGGCTAATGAATGCCAAGATCAAAAAAGGATGCCCCAAGAATATTAAAAGTACTATGCCAGAATTACACCAATCAATTGCCCAGCATTACCACGAACGGACTAAATACGATCCTGAGACTCTCGCCTCTAAAAGTCAGCAGTTAGACTGGACTAAACAGCCAGTGCCTTTTAAAGACTACAAAATTGGCTCTACTTTTGATCTAAAACCCTATATCCAAGAAAAAGCAGAGGGATTTGCTAATAACCCAGATGCTCAATGGTGGCAAAGACTTTCACGGCTGCTGTTTCGCAGCTATGGATTAACGGCGAGAATGCCTTCTATGGGTAGCGCGGTGTATTTACGTGCTGCTCCCAGTGCAGGCGGATTATACCCGGCTGAGGTGTATGTGGTTTCCCGTGGTACGTCGTTATTGCCACCCGGTTTATATAACTACCAATGTCGGACTCATTCTCTGATGCATTATTGGGAAAGTGATGTTTGGCAAAATCTGCAAGCGGCTTGTTTTTGGCATCCTTCTTTAGAAAGTACTCAACTAGCAATTATTGTCACTGCGGTATTCTATCGCTCTGCGTGGCGCTATGAAGATCGGGCTTATCGGCGGATTTTTCTAGATACGGGACACCTGTTGGGCAATATCGAGTTAGCTGGTGCGATTACTGACTATCGCCCCCACTTAATCGGCGGTTTTGTGGATGAATCGGTAAACGATCTGCTTTATATCGATCCGCAACAAGAAGGTGCGATCGCTGTCTTACCTCTGGCAGACTTGTTAGATGTCAATCAAAATTTGCCATTGGGATGTACTGCTTTACCTTCCGCCACCGAAACCAGTTATCCCGAAATCCCCGATGGCGAGTTGCTGACATATTTCCATCGACACACCCAGATCGAATCAGGTGTCACTGGCAATCTCAATCTCCCAACTATCAAACAAGAAAAATCTTTGGAGGATAAATATAACTTTCCTTTCTGTTTGAAAATTCCCACCACTACCGCACCCATAAACTGGGGACAAAAGCTATCAGAACTGGAAACTACTATGTACAAGCGACGCTCTACCCGCGCTTACAATGGTGATGATTTAAGCTTCGATGAATTGAAACGTTTACTCGATTTTGCTTACCAACCGCAAAATTATATCGACCAAAGTTTAGATATTTCTCCAGACTACTTTGATTTGAATTTAATAGAAACATTTATTGCTGTTTGCGGAGTCAAAGGATTAGACGCGGGTTGTTACTATTACGCGCCCAAGGCTCAAGAATTACGCCAAATTCGGTTTAAAAACTTTCGGCGAGAGTTACATTTTCTCTGTTTGGGGCAAGAATTAGGGCGGGATGCAGCAGCAGTATTATTTCATACAGCCGATTTGAAAGCTGCGATCGCACAATATGGCGATCGCGTTTACCGTTACTTACATATGGATGCCGGTCATTTGGGGCAACGCCTGAACTTAGCCGCAATGCACCTGAATGTAGGTGTTAGTGGGATTGGTGGTTTCTTTGATGACCAAGTAAATGAAGTTTTGGGTATCCCTGCTGATGAAGCTGTTCTATATATCACTACATTGGGACGCCCAAGATAAAACAAACCGCAAATAACACAGAGATTCTTTGCGTTTTTTGCGGTTCCTTTCCTAACCTCAACTTCTGGGGATAAATCTATGATTTGACACTCCTCGGCATAAATGCACGAGGATTCTTGGTTCACCGAGACCACTTAAGACAGATACCTTGCAGTGTCTATCCAAGAGGTGGGACTCTCCCCAAGCGACTTTGGGTATGCCCTACCCTAGTTGGATTGCTCCAAATTCTTTTTTTATTTGAAACATATCGTTCCAAAAAAACTGTCTGCCTAGCTCCTCTGAATCTTTTACCTACTGCGAGGTGGAGTCTAGAAAAATGCAGTAGAACCGCATAGATTCAGTTTTCAAGGTGCAGTGCTTTGCCTTTCGGCAGCTAGGTTTTTTAAGTGGTTGATTACCTTTCCACTTCTTCATAATACCAGAAAAGCCGTCCTATAAGGACGGGGCTTTATACCCAATTTTTCGGTAAAAATTTTTAATTTCTAGATGGCACTCTTTATCATAGTTGCCTTCTTCACTTACTTCTTCTAGTACCTCATTCAACTGAAAACTGCTTGCTATAGCTCACTTCTTCATCACAAATTGTTAGCACATCTGGATGGCAACGTTTAATGACGACTTTTATCCCCAAGGCTCCCTCGCTTTCAAGGTCGTCAATATATCCAGGACAAGCAGCTTTCGCTTCAATAAATGTTTGAAATGGGCCAAAATAGTAGATGCAGTAAGGACTTTCAGTGACGAGTTCTATCCAGTAATCACTAATAAGTTTTTGAATAATTATTGAACCCAAAATTCTAAATTTGTTCAACACAAAAGGTAAGGTTAGGTTGATAGTAGGTAGTTAACAGCATGACTGTTGCTCTAATAGTTCTCATCTGCTAAAAGGATGAGACATGTAAAATTTAACTATGCTCAATGTTAAGCTTATATGTGATCATGCCAACTTGCCTTCTGGCTGCGGTAGCTTTTAAGGTTCGTCGAATTCAAGTTAAATCTGATACTACAAAAGATTTTTGTCACACAATCACTAAGCTGTTACGCATTTAACTTGAACATTTATATGAAAACTGATGATTGATGACTGATGACTGATGACTGATGACTGATGACTGATAACAGTTAACAGTTAACGGCCGTAAAGAGTGTTTATACAATTTAGGCGCGCATCAACTTAATGCTATTTCCAGAAAATGAAAGCCAACGACTAGAAGTACTTAATCAATATCAAATTTTAGATACGCCACCAGAAGAAATTTTTGATGAACTAGCTCAACTAGCTGCTAACCTTTGCGAAACACCAATTGCTTTCATTAGCCTAATTGATGCAGAACGAGAATGGTTCAAGTCAAAAATCGGAGTAACTATATCAGAAATTCCTCGAAGTATTTCCATTAGTAGTTATACTATCTTGCAAAGTAAAATATTAATCATCCCAGACACTTTGCAAGATGAACGAGTTGCAACAAATCCCCTTGTAACATCAAATTCTTATTTTCGCTTTTATGCAGGTGTTCCCCTAATTACCTCAAGCGGCTTTGCACTAGGTAGTCTTTGTGTAATTGATTTTGCACCGCGAAACTTGGCTGTTAAAGAGCAAGTAGCCTTAGAACTGTTATCTCGACAAGTGATAAGGTATTTAGAGTTACATCGGCAAACTATTGTTGATGATAGCCAAAGGAGTTTCAATCTCCTTTTTTCTAAAAACCCTAATCCAATGTGGGTATATAACCAGGATAATCTGCAATTTTTAGATGTAAATGAAGCTGCTGTTATCCACTACGGCTATTCACGAAAAGAGTTTTTGCAAATGCGAATAACTGACATTCGCCCTCCAGAAGATGTGCCTATTTTTCTAGAACATTTAGGGCAAAATAACACTAACTTACACTTTGTTGGGCAATGGCGACATCAGCGAAAAGGCGGGCAAATTCTTGATGTTGAAATCGTTACAAATTCAATAGACTATGCCAGTTACAAGGCTCGGTTGGTTAATATCCGAGATATAACAGAACACAAACGGATAGAAAGAAGTCTTCAGGAAAGTGAAGCTAGATTTCAAGCCATCTCTGAAGTAATTCCTATTCCATTAATTATTTCACGGGTGTCTGACGGGTTCATTTTATATGCTAATCCAGAGTTGATTAAAATATTTAAGTTTCCTCCAGACTATTTAGATAATGACAAAAGTTTATTAGATTTATATCATAATTTAGCCGATTTGGAATCCCTGATAAAACTTCTTAATCAAGATGGTTTTATTCATAATTATGAACTCCAATTAAAAAGAGCAGATGGAAGTTATTTTTGGGCGATCGCTTCACTGCAATATTTAACATTTAACGGTGAATCAGCAATTTTAACAGTATTTTATGATATCAATGACCGAAAAAATGCTGAGACAAAACTCCAAGAACAAAATGAGTTTTTACGGATAATTTTTGAGAGTATACCGTTGATGATTGGCCTCATTGATCTCAATGGCAAACTTCAGTGGGTGAACCGAGAATGGGAAAATATTCTCGGTTGGAAATTTCAAGACTCCCAAACTCACGATATTTTGGAAGCCTTATACCCTAATCCTGAATATCGACAGTATGTAATAAATTTTATGCAATCTGCACAACGCAATTGGGGTGACTTTAAAACTCAGGTGCGCGATGGTCGTTTACTGGATACGTCTTGGACAAATGTTTGCCTTTCAACTGGTCAAATTATCGGTATTGGGCAAGATATCACAGAACGTAAGCGAACTGAACTGGCTCTAAAAGCTCAAGCCGAACGGGAGCAATTGATGCGAACCGTTGCTCAACGGATTCGTCAATCGTTGAATCTCCAAGATATTTTGAATGCAACAGTTCAAGAAGTGCGAGATTTGCTTGGGGTTGATCGAGTAGTAGTTTATCAGTTTGACTCACAGATGATCGGCACAATTGTGGCGGAATCGGTGGAACCTGGATGGACAGTTTCTTTAAAGGTGCAGATTCATGATACATGTTTTCAAACAAGCGCAGGAATGGAGTATTATCACAGACACAAACGAGCGATCGCTAATATTTATGAAGCGGGACTAACTGATTGCCATATTCGTTTGTTAGAACGGTTTGAAATTAAAGCAAATTTAGTCGTGCCCATATTACTAGAAGTAAGCTCTCAAAACCCTGGCTCTCACCTTTGGGGTTTACTGATTGCTCACCAATGCTCTGGTTTCCGCGATTGGGAAGAAAATCAATTAGATTTGCTCGATCAACTTACAGTCCAATTAGCGATCGCAATTCAACAATCCAGCATCTTTGAGCAAGCTCAAGCTGAACTTGTTCAAAGACAAAAAGCTCAAGTAAAGTTAAGAAATGCCTTGGCTGAAAAAGAAGTCCTCTTAAAAGAAGTTCATCATCGAGTTAAAAATAATTTGCAAGTTGTCTCCAGTTTATTGCAACTCCAGTCTCAAACACTCAAAGATCCAGAAGCCATCAAAGCTCTTAGAGAAAGTCAGAACCGGATTGAGTCTATATCTCTAATTCATAAAAATTTATATACTTCCGATAATATTGGACAAATTGATGTTGCTGACTATATCCATAATTTGGCAGCAAGCTTACTATTTTCCTATCAAATATGCCCTGGAAAAATCGCTCTAGAAACTGATATAGATTCAGTTAACTTGAATGTTGACCAAGCTATAGCTTGTGGATTAGTTATTAACGAATTAATCTCTAATTCCCTTAAGCACGCTTTTTCCAACCAAAAAATAGGCACAATCAGTATTACTTTACGTAATGTTGGCAATAATATTGAGATGGTTATCCGAGATAATGGTATTGGTTTACCAGATAATTTAGATTGGACAAATACTGATTCTTTGGGTCTGTCCTTAGTATATGACTTGGTTACAGAACAACTAGAAGGCTGCATTACTCTAGAACGCAATCATGGAACAGTATTCAAAATCCAATTTACGCAGTTAACTTTGCATTAGTAAATATCAAATGGGCCAAGCTAGGATTTTAGTCGTTGAAGATGAAGTGATTGTGGCTAGAACTATTGCCAGCCAACTCAGGCAACTAGGATACATTGTTACGGGTACAGCTTCATCTGGAAAAGTTGCCATTGCCAAGGCATCGGAAACTCAACCAGAACTAGTATTGATGGATATTATCCTGAAAGGTGAGATGGACGGTATTGCTACTGCTAGTCTTATTCGTGAGCAGTTAGATGTACCTATAATTTATTTAACAGCATACGGTGATGATCATACTTTAGAAAGAGCAAAAATTACCCAACCTTTTGGATATATCGTTAAACCCTTTACTATAAAAGATTTAAAAATAGCGATCGAGATCGGTCTTTTAAAACACCAATTAGAGCGTGAACTGCGAGAAAATCGAGACCAGTTAGCAACCCTTTTAAACTCAATGAGTGATGCTGTAATCGCTACAGATGAGCAGGGAATAGTAACATTCATGAATCCCGCAGCTGAGGCGCTGACTGGCTGGCAGCAAAAAGAGGCTTTAGGAAATGAGGCGGCGAAGATTTTTCATATTGTCGATGATATTACAAAGACTACACTAGAAAACCCAGTAACAAAAGTGTTACGTGAGCAACAGGTTGTTTATTTAGGGGAATTCACATCTCTGGTTACAAGAGACGGAAAAAGAGTTCCAATTGGTGATAGTGCTTCACCACTGAAGGGGCGACTTGACCAGATAAATGGTGTAGTAGTTGTTTTCTGGGATCTTAGCGAACGACGCCAAACAAAGTTGCTAGAGCAAGCATTGGAGAAGGAGCAAGAACTTAATCGTCTCAAGTCCTTATTTATCTCTACCGTATCTCATGAGTTCCGTAATCCGCTGACTGTTATTCAAACGGCAGTAGAACTTATAGAAATGCAAGCAGCAAATTTGACAGATGCCAAAAAAGCAATCTATTTAAAGCGAATTCAAGGTGCTGTGCAATCTTTAGAAAAACTGATGGAAGAAGTGTTGTTTATGGGTCGAGCGGAAGCAGAAAAACTCGTATACAACCCTGCTCCACTTAACTTAGAACAATTTTGTCGAGAGTTAATGGAAGATTTTTCTATTGCTGAAGATAGCCTATATGAAATTGTTTTTACCTCTCATAGCGATCGCACTGACGCTGTAATGGATGAAGGGCTTTTACATTATTTGTTTGAAAATCTCCTCTCAAACGCGGTTAAATATTCTCCAGAAGGTGGCAAGATTCAGTTTGATTTAATCTGCGACCAGATTAAGAAAGTGGCAATTTTTTATATTCAAGATCAAGGTATGGGCATTCCCGAACCAGACCAAGCTCGACTTTTTGAGTCATTCTACCGAGCCTCAAATGTCCAATCAATTCAGGGTACCGGATTGGGGTTAGTAATCGTTAAAAGGTGCGTTGATGCTCACAGAGGTCAAATCAGCGTCACAAGTCAAGTTGGAATCGGTACTAAATTCACAGTAGTTTTGCCTTTAAATTCCGAATTATCTTTGAGTGAAGTTAATGAATAATGGCATTTAGGGAACTCCAAAAAATAAATTATTCCGCTTGAGGTTGTTGACTGTTGACTGTGAACCGTTAACGGTCAACAGTTAACAGTAGCAATGGAATATTTTTTTTAGTTGACACCAATGCACATCTGTGCGCCCCTATATTTGCGGAGCGTCCCGCAGGGCTGACTTTTCACGGGATTTGAAAAACCTCACTTCTACCAAATTCAATAAACGACCGCCCGAATTCAATACAGCAGATTGCGCTCTAATCGAATACACGTAGAGACGTAGCACTGCTACGTCTCTACAAGGTTTTGGGTTTTATATATGTATTTCATTTACCTGAAATCTGCTGTATAGGAACTTATCTTCTGAATTTTTCTTTAACTTCCATCCCGATTTTTGGAATTAAGAACTTGGGTTTGGTAGTGCCGCCATTTTTCCTGCTGACGCGCTCTTTTCTCCTCGGTGAGGCTATCAAAACAATAGGGACAGGAGATACCTTGTTCATACTTTGCAGATACCTTATCTTCTTCCGAAATCGGATATCCACAACAAAAGCATCGCTCACAACTTCCTTCCTCCAACCCATGACTGACAGCTACGCGATCGTCAAAGACAAAACATTCGCCTTCCCATAAACTTTCCTGTGCTGGAACTTCCTGTAAATACTTGAGAATGCCGCCTTTGAGATGATAAACTTCTGCAAAGCCTTGGGCAAGCATGAAGGATGAGGCTTTTTCACAGCGAATGCCACCCGTACAAAACAGAGCAACTTTTTTGTGTTTAGTTGGGTCGAGGTTGTTTAGCACATAATCGGGGAATTCCCGGAATGAGCTAGTTTGAGGATTTTCTGCTCCTTGGAAAGTACCGATATTCACCTCATAATCATTGCGGGTGTCAATCACGGTTACTTCTGGATCGCAAATCAAATTATTCCATTCCTGGGCATTGACATAAGTCCCAACTTGTTCATTTGGGTCAATTTCAGGCAATCCTAAAGTAACAATTTCTTGCTTCAATCGCACCTTCATTCGCTCAAAGGGCGGGGTTTCGGTATAGGATGCTTTGTATTCGAGGTCTGCTAGACGAGGGTCAGTACGCAAAAACAAAAGAACAGAATCAATCGCCTGACGCGAACCCGCAATTGTACCGTTAATGCCTTCTTGTGCCAGCAAAATTGTCCCCTTAACACCTTGGGCTTGGCAGTAAGACAGCAAAGGATCTCGTTTCTCGGCAAAATCTGGCAGCTTGACAAATTTATACAGTGCTGCAACAACTTGGATATTTTCTGGCTTCATCCCTTTTGTAATGGAACAATAATAAGTTACAATTAATCTCGACAATCAAAGCTATCGACTATTTTAATTTTATGGGGGTTTAGCTCAGTTGGTAGAGCGCCTGCTTTGCAAGCAGGATGTCAGCGGTTCGAGTCCGCTAACCTCCACTGGATATAATTTATCTTAATTTGCGATGCTTACCGCGGGCTACGCCTAAGCAGATTTTAAAAGCGATCGCTTGTAATAGACATCTCTAGAAATTAATTATGCGTTACCTGAAACCCTTGTAAAGACGTTGCAATGCAACGTCTCTACATTCATTTTCACTCCTATGTCTAATATTCCAAGCATTATCCCCTATTTCCCCTGCCTTAACAGATGGGGTCTATCGTTGGAGAGGTAAAACTGAGCAATGTTTAACAACAAGTGGTTTTCGGCGCACAGACTTCTCTTTGGGTGTACATAAAACCAAGACCCCACGTTGTACAATCGCTAGAAATACAATCTGGAGAGCGACTTGCCTAGATCGATTCAGTCTACTCAACCACCACTGAAATTTATTCCCCAACGGTTGAACCCGCTGGTACTCCAGATTGTTCGGTGGTTACTGCCGATCGCACTACGGTTCCGCACTCGTCCTTGGCTAACGGCTGGTATTGTCAAGATTGAAGCCAAGAATGTTGAGGTATTAGCTGAACTTTATCAACAATTTCAGGCTGGAAAAATTCGCCTTTTGTTGGCATTTCGTCACCCAGAGGTGGAAGATCCTCTCTGTATGCTGTATTTGCTTTCCCGCATTGTGCCACAGGTTGCTCGTCAGGAAGGTATTACCCTGCGATCGCTTGTTCACAGCTATTTTCTCTATGATCGGGGTATGACGGTTTGGGCTGGAGATTGGCTGGGTTGGTTGTTTTCACGAGTGGGGGGTGTGCCGGTTCATCGCGGTAGGCGGTTAGATCGCCAAGCTATTCAAACAGCACGGGATTTGTTTGCTAATGGCGAACTACCGATCGCAGTGGCTCCTGAAGGCGGTACTAATGGACATAGTGGTATTGTTAGTCCTTTAGAACCCGGTGTTGCTCAAATGGGGTTCTGGTGTGTAGAAGACTTGCAAAAAGCTAATCGGACTGAGACTGTGATCATTGTGCCGATCGCTATCCAGTATCGCTACGTTGAGCCACCTTGGTCTAAACTGGATTGGCTGCTCAGTAAGTTGGAAGCTGATTGCGGCTTGTCAGCAATAGAAATTGAGCAAGACGGGGGCGAAGAAATTTACTATCAACGCCTCTGTAGGTTGGCTGAATATCTAATTACCGAGATGGAAGAGTTTTATCGTCGCTTCTATCATCAAGACATCCCAAAAACCATTTCAACTGATGAATCTGCTACTCCTAATCAGGTGTTGATTGCTCGACTTCATCGCTTAATGGACAAGTCTTTACAAGTTGCCGAACAATATTTTGGAGTTCAAGCGCAAGGTAATTTTATTGATCGCTGTCGCCGCTTGGAAGAGGCTGGCTGGAATTACATTTATCGGGAAGATTTACCCGACATTAACGCTTTACCACCCTTTAAACGCGGTTTGGCAGACTGGATTGCAGAGGAAGCAGACTTGCGAATGCGGCACATGCGGATAGTGGAAAGTTTTGTTGCAGTCACAGCTACTTATATTCAGGAACAACCAACGGTGGAACGGTTTGCAGAAACAGCTTTGCTTATATTCGATATGCTTTCTAGAATTCAGAATACAACACTTCCAGGGCGACCTCGTTTAGGTTTGCGACAGGCACAAATCACTGTGGGAGAGCCAATTTCAGTAACCGAACGCTGGAAAAATTGTCAGGGCGATCGCAATGCGGCTAAAAAGGCTGTGAGCGATTTGACAAAGGATTTACAGGTTGCTTTAGAGAAGATGATTGCTTGATTGCCTGACGCAGAGGTGATGATTATCCAAGTAAATAGACTTGTGATTTTGGGCACAGCAATGCTCATACGTATCAACTTAACGTAAAAGCCATGTCCCGCAAAGAACTGAAGTTCCAAGAATAATAGCGAAAGTCATCTGAAGATGACTAAATAATCTGAAAAATCTTTAGTCTACTTTAGTAGACTTTAGCTAAAAGCCAAAGAACTTTAGTTCTAGGCGGGCGAGTCAAGCTTTCAGTTAAGCTACTTTTAGCTTAAGTTGACACCTATGAGCCATGCTGTGCCCCTACGAAAGATGTGGATCAAACTGCTGTAATCTCAAGGAGAACTAGTTTTAGAAACTTCTGGACTGCGAATTATTATATGTCCCTTATCACTTTGTTGAATCGCCAACACCGATGGTATTTCGTTAGGTTTTGCATTTGGGGGCAATGCTCGAAACAAATAAATCCAGCCGCCACGTTCTAGGAGTAAACGCCAAACTCGCGGCTGTTTTGGATTAGTAATAATATCAGTATCTTCTCTGCCTCGCAAGTCATCGAATAAACCGCGATCGCCAATTATACGGTAGCCTTTTAAGGACGGATTGGTAAATATATCATCAAGTTTACGTCCCACAGCAAACTTTTCTTCAGGTGTAATTAAGGCTATAACGGGTAAGGTGGAGTTTTGACCAGCATCACGCCTAGCATCTGCAACGCCTTGCCAACGAGCTAACCAAAATATCACAATTAATACCCAAGATACTATTACTATTTCATTGACTAGCGATCGCAAAAAATCAACTGAACGCAATTGCCCAAAACCAAATTCAGCTAGAGATTTAAGCTGTTTAGCTGTCCATGAGCGTTTGTGTTGAGTTGCAGAGATGATGCGATTTAGTAATAATTGGCTGGCAGAGACTACCGTTTCACTGATGATTTTAATTAACCATAACGTTGCTTGAATTGCGATCGCAGCGAGAAAAAAGGCGATCGCTGTTTTGCATATTGCCCAACCATCTCCGAAAAATATTTGCAGGGGAACTATCAAAAAAGACTGTGCAGGTAAATCGAGAGTATTGACTTCTAGCTGAAAAAAGTAGAAATATGACCAACGGTAAATCCAGCCTGCAAAGAAAAGCGCCGCACCCAGTAAGCCCAGTACACTGGTGAATTTACCTAAAATATTAGTTTCCTGGTTGGGGGTTTGGGTCATAGGGGAGATGAGGGATATAAGGGAAACAAATATACTTTGACCTCTCTCCTAAGAGGAGAGAGGCTTTGAATTTTACTTGCCTTCCCTTTTCTTTTAGAGGAAAAAGGCTTTGAATCTTACTCCCCTTCCCTACAAAGGAAGGGGCTGGGGGTTAGGTCTGTATTCCAATCAACTGCAAACTGTTATAAGTAAACAATCAGTTGATTTTAGTAATTTTACGTAAATTTGGTATCCGCCTTTGAAGTTTAATGAGAAACTTAAACATAGTCAAATATACCGTTAAAGCCATGAAAGCTTTTTTCCAGGGATGGTTTGTGGCAATCTTAGTAATGGCAGCAGCGATCGCAGGAAACATTCAAGCTGTAATTAGCCAGGATATCAAAACGGGAAATTTGTTGTTGGCACAGACACCAGTCAACGCAGATGAATTAGAACTTGCAGTAGCGTTACCAGAGTTAACAGAAGTCATCCTTAAGGGGGGTGAGTCAAGTAGTGGCCAGATAACAGGAATTGATGCACAGGGAGAAGCGCTATCAATTCAGCGTAGTGGTAAAACTGCCACGATTCCCCTGAACAAAATTCAAAGAGTAGTTTTTAAGAATGGGGCGGTTTATAGAAGCAATGGCCGGCAAATTATTCGGGGTGAGCGCGATCGCCCCACAGGTAAACTAGTAACTTGGAGTGGTATCCCTCTAAATACTTTTACTATAAAAAATTCTACTCAGGGTCAAGCCGTGGTGAAGCTGAAACCACCCGTAGTTACCACAGCACAGTTGCGGGGAATTCAGTCAGTGGCGAGAAATCGCCAATATGTTGTGGATGAAATCCAGTTCAATTCGCAACAAAGAACGATCACTATTTTGGCAAAACCTTATTGAGCGTGAATTATGAAATATTGAAGCGTTTACAACAAATGCTTCGATGCTAGCAACAAATGTTCAAACGTTTGCAACAAATATTCAAATATCTGCAACAAATGTTCAAACGTTTATAACAAACGTTCAAATATAGGCAACAAATGTTTAAACGTTTGCAACAAACGTTCAAACATTTCTAACAAATGCTTAAATGCTAGTAAAAAACGTTCCAACATTTTCAACAAACGTTAAAACATTTCCAGCAAAGACTTAAACGTTTGCAACAACTGCTTTGATGTTAGTAACAAATGTTTTAAGGATTACAGGTGTTACGCAAATTTGACGTATTTTTGTCATTGCAAGTGGAGCGATGTCTACGACGAGCTACGCCTACGCTCTTAGCGTTCCTGTAGGGTAGGAAGCTTTGACCAAATATTTTGATGTTGCTAACGGTCAATTTAAAACAGTTACCTCTGCGCTCTTGTATGAAAAAAATTCTTACCAGTTTTTTGGCTTTGGGTATTTGTCTAACGCCTTTAACAGTAATGCTAATGGTTCAACCCACCTGGGGACAGGCTCAAAACTCGCGATCGCAAGAAGCAGAAAGACTGCTTGAGCAAGGGAGTAAACTGACACAGCAGCAGGAACACCAACAGGCAATAGAAATATTACAGCAAGCTTTAAGCATTGTGCGAGAACTCAAAGACCAAAAACTTGAAGCGATCGCACTAGTTGGGCTTGGGTTTAACTACAACCGTTTAGGAGAAAAGCAAAAAGCACTCGATTACTTCAACCAAGCTCTGCCCCTATATCGTGCTGTGGGCGATCGCACTGGTGAAGCTGTCACCTTGGGTAATATTGGTGTACTCTTCCAAAGTACAAATCGACCAACCCAAGCTATTACTAATTTAGAGCAATCTCTTCAACTCAGCTTAGAAATGCGCCGGGGTTTGCAACGGGAAAATCGCCAAAATTTTTTACAGCAAAACAATTGGAGTGCAACTGCTTTAGTCAATGTCCTTATTAACCAAAAGAAATACGCTCAAGCCTTTGAGTGGGTTAACCTATTCACCACAGCCGACCTTGCTGATTATACTCGCCTCATTAATGCCAAAGTTGCCAACCCAAAAGCACAGCAGAGCCTTGATGCATTGAATCAAAAAAATCAACAATTGAGATTCTTCCGACAACAATTGCCAGATAAGTTTTCGGAAGCTTTATCTCAACAAATTCGAGAATTAGAGGCACAAGTTTATTTAGAAGCTGAAAAGATATCCCTCCATTTTCCTGAAGTGGCAGAACTATTTGAAATTACACCCATTGATATTAAAAATCTTACATCCTCCATCCCAACAGGAACGGTCGTAGTTCAATCTGTATTGCTGACTAATGTGAAAGATATGCCCAACAATATTGCCTTTTTTATCTTCACAAAAGGCAAGTTGAGCGTTATTAAAAAATCTATTAACCCTACTGAATTTAATGAACTTCTCACTCAATACCTGAAAGAAGTACAAAATGAAGGTGATCATAGCTACGCTGAAACTGGCGGCAAACTTTATGATATTCTTATTCGTCCTATAGAAGACAAAATTAAGGCTTTATCACCTAAACAACTGAGTATTATTGCTACTGGTAAACTGCGCCATTTACCTTTTGAGACTCTTTACGACAGTAAAACCGACCAATTTCTCATCCAGAAATATCCTGTCAACTATCTCACTCGCATTTCCAATAATTCGCTAAAATCTCTAGATGTACAAAATGCCGTATCCCGCAAACCACAAGCTGTTTTAGCCTTTGGTAATCCAGTACCCAGTGACTTGCAAAATCTCCCAGGTGCAGAGCTAGAAGTCACAAAGATTAAAGAAATACTGCCAGACAGTGAATTTTATATCAATAAAGAAGCTACCTTAGAAAGGTTTAAATCTCAAGCATTGCGCTTTTCTTTTCTCCACTTAGCAACTCACGGTTGTTTTCAAACTGAAGATTGCAAAAAAGTCAATTTAAAAAATAATACGTTACTATTTGCTGATGAAGCTTTAGACATTGCTAATGCTGCTCTTTTAGGTTTACAAGGCACACAATTGATTACTCTTAGTGCCTGTCAAACTGCTGTAGACACTAATAATGGTGAAGGTATTGCAGGTGTTGCTTATATATTTGAGCGGGCTGGTGCTAAAGCTGTGATGGCAAGTTTGTGGGCGGTTGAGGATGAAGCAACTCAGCAATTAATGATTCAATTTTATCAAAACCTCAAGCAAGGCATGACTAAAGGCGAGGCTTTGCAACAAGCTAAGTTGAAACTAATTGCAGACCATCGCCATCCTTTTTATTGGTCGCCATTTGTCTTGATTGGTGATGCACGTTAGAGGGTATTTGAAAAGTAATTGGCTGTGATTTTAAGTACTTATAGATCCCCCCTAGCCCCCCTTAAAAAGGGGGAACCAGAATCAAAGTCCCCCAATTTATTGTGGGATTTAGGGGGATCTAGAACATTTTGCTACCGACAAGAAGACTTTTCAAACATCCTCTCAAAGTAATTCGTAATTAAGCCAGTAAAGCGAGTCTACTAAAGTAGACTAAAGATTTTTCGGGTTATTTAGTCATCTTTAGATGACTTTCGCTATTAGCAAGGAACTTCAGTTCCTTGCGGGACATGGCTTTTACGTTAAGTTGACACGTATGCCCCAACCTACGCCAGTTTTAGAATTCAGACGCGATGCTGTTAAGAGTAATAATTCCAGTAGTATTAAGAACTATTGTATTATTTCCCTGCCGACGAAAACTTACGAAGTCATCTGGAGCAAGTCTTTCTGATAATGTTGGTTCAAATCTGGTTCTTGAAGAATTATATAAAATATATTCTCCATCATAATCAGCAGTTTCTCCAGGTTGTAAAACTTGGCGTTCTGCCAGTACGGACGCTCCAAAATTATAAAAAGCTCTCGTCTCACCTGAATCATTGATAACTGTAAAACCTCCAATAATTTCCGAGGCTTCATCGGCGCTTAATTCAGATAATGAATTGTCATCAAGGTCGTCAAATCTAATAGAAAAATTTTTTCCTGTTTTAGAAGTTGTTTTTAGCATGATGGATCTCCTAAAAATACTTCAACTATATTATTGTGCTAAAGTCTAAAAAAATTTTCAAGCATCTTAATGCTATTTAATGACTCTGGAAAAAGAATAATCGAGATAGCTGGAAGTGTCATTTGTCCTTTGTCCTTGGTAAACACAAATAAAATAACTAACGACTAATGACGGTCTACATGGAAAATAGTGCAATATGTAGGTGCGTTAGCTTATAGGACATCTCCACAAATTAATTATGTGTTACCTGAAACCCTTGTAGAGACGTTGCAATGCAACGTCTCTACATTCATTTTCACTCCTATGTCTATTGCATCCAAACGAGAAGCGCTATTTCACTCACAGCAACTTATCTGGTGTAATTGGCAGGTCACGAATCCGCTTACCTGTGGCATGATAAACTGCATTAGATATGGCAGGCGCTACCCCAACTATCGGAAGTTCTCCCAAACTTTTAGTTCCTAGCGCATTCACATAAGGATCGTGTTCTTCAACAAATTGCACTTCCATATTTGGGATATCTGCATGAACGGGAATCAGGTAATCGGAAAGGTTAGCACCAACTATTCTTCCCTGATTGGTATCCATGACAGTTTTTTCCATCAGCGCCATGCCGATTCCCCATGTAATTCCACCTATAACCTGACTCCGCGCTGTCTTAAAGTTGAGAATTCGCCCTGCACTATAAACGCCTACGCAACGTCTAACTTTAATTTCTCCCAACAATTCATCAACTGCAACTTCGACAAAGATTGCACCAAAGGAGTGTTTGGAATACTTTTTGCTTTCTGAGTCTGGTGAAGATTCCTCTGTGACTTCTATACTCTCTAACCCATGACGATGTAGAATATCGGTGTAACTGTCTCGTTTAGATGGGTCTTGTTTTAAGAATATTTGCCCTGATTCAACGGTAATATCTGCTGCTTGAGATCCATACAGCAGAGAATTAGAATCTTCGATCGCCATTTGAATTATTCTATCCCGTGCCGCGATCGCTGCTTTATGCACCGCCGGGGAAACACTAGCAACTGTAATCGAGTTCCCTGCAATCGGCGCTTTCGGGAGATTGCTATCACCTAATTCAAACTGCACTGGTAAACCTAATACTTCAGAGGCTACCTGCGTCATCACTGTATAAGTACCAGTACCGATATCTTGAGTACCAGTTCTTACTTTCACTTCTCCACTGGCAAAAATTTCTATTTTGACTGATGCAGTTTGAACATTGGTGGGAAATGTGGCACTAGCCATTCCCCAACCAATCAAGAAATAACCATCCCGCATGGAACGAGGAACTGGGTTGCGTTGTAACCAAGAAAAAATTTCTGCCCCTTTTTGATAACATTCTTTCAGGGATTTACTTGACCAAGGTAATCCTGTGTGTGGATCGATATCTGCATGATTTTTTAGTCTTAGTTCAATCGGGTCAATATTTAAGGCATAAGCTAGTTCATCCATTGCCGATTCTAGGGCAAACATTCCCGTCGCTTCTCCTGGCGCACGCATAAAGGTTGGTGTGCCGGCGTTGATGCGTGCCAAACGGTATTTAATTTCCAGATTAGGACAGGCGTACATCATCGTTGTTGCCGCGCCCACAGGTTCTACAAAGTCCTCAAATAGGGATGTTAAGGATGTGCCAACGTGATTGATGACGGTTAGTTTACCTTCGTTGGTTGCACCTAACGTTAGCTGCTGTTGAGTTTGCGATCGGTAACCGCAACCAGTATACATTTGCGATCGCGTTAGTACAACTTTTACAGGGCGCTTTACTTGCCGAGATGCGATCGCAGCTAAGATTGTATGCGACCTTAGCAAGGCTTTACAACCAAATCCCCCGCCTAAATATTTGGAGATGACGCGGACATTTTTTTGAGGAATATTCAGCACAGATGCGATCGCTCTTTGGTTTGCAGAAATGCCTTGAGTGGTTTCATACAGCGTCAAGTTATCCCCTTCCCATATTGCGATCGTTGCAGAAGTTTCTAGGGGATTATGATGTTCCATTGGGGTTGTATAAACTTGCTCTACCAGCACATCTGCTTGAGCTTTCCCTGATTCAACATCCCCTTTGGTGATTTTACCCGGCATGATGCCAAAAAATACTGATTCGGGTTCAAATATATCTGCACCTGCCACGGTGACTGTAGGAGTGGCTTCTTCATAGATAATTTTTACCCTAGAGGCGGCGGTTTCGGCTTGTTCTAAAGTTTGGGCAATTACAATCCCCAGATGTTGACCATCGAAGTAAATATTATCGTCTTTTTCGCTTGGCTGAGGTTGTGGAGGCCCAAAGAAGGGTATTTTTACCAGAGATGGGGTTTGTTGGTAAGTAACAATATCTATCACACCAGGGACGGCGGCGGCGGCGGATGTGTCTATTTGGATAATTTTACCGCTAGCGATCGCACTTTGAAAAATCACTCCATAAGTTAAATTTTCTATTGACACATCGGCTGTGTAAGGTGCTTCTCCCGTTACTTTGAGTCTGCCATCAACGCGATCGAGTGGTTTACCGATAATTTTATTCATAATATTTCTGTCGCAACTGAAAGTGCCCGTACCAAAGCGCGTTTGACTAATTCAATTTTGAATTCATTGTGTGTTTGCGGTTTCGCTTCTTTGACGGCTACTGCGGCTGCATCTCTAAACGTAGCTTCATTGATAGCTTTTCCTTGCACAAATTCCTCAGCTTCCCATACACGCCAAGGTTTGGGTGCTACTCCTCCAAAAGCGATTCGTGCTGATTTAATCATGTTTTGTTCTACGTTTAAGGCAACAGCTACGGAAACGAGAGCAAATTCGTAGGAAGCTCGATCTCTGACTTTTAAATAATGGGACTTATATGCAGAATTTGGAACTTCAATAGCAACAATTAATTCTCCAGGCTGTAATAGAGTTTCTTTTTCTGGTGTCTCACCTGGTAAGAGATAAAAATCATGAATTGAAATTCGCCGTTCTTTATCTACCCCTTGGATGCAAATTACCGCATCTAATGCCGTCAGTGCCACAGCTAAATCTGAGGGATGAACAGCAATACAATGTTCACTAGCCCCGAAAATAGAATGCATTCGATTGTAGCCTGTAATTGCCGAACAACCTATACCTTGAGTGCGTTTATTACAGGGAAAAACCGGATCTCGAAAGTAACCACAGCGGACTCGTTGCAGTAAATTACCGCCCACTGTTGCCATATTTCGCAGTTGCGGTGAAGCACTTTGTAACAATGCTTGGCTAATTACTGGATAACATTCCTGAATTTGGGGATGGAAAGCCACATCACTCATTCGAGAAATTGCACCAATACGAATTCCAGTAGTTTGAAATTCAATATCTGCTAAGGGCAAACTATTAATATCAATTAATATATTCGCTGTTTGAACCCCATCTTTCATCAATCCGAGTAAATCTGTTCCCCCAGCAATAAATGCAGCACTTTTATCTTGCTCAACTGTTGCGATCGCAACTTCTTGAGAAGTAACTTTAGCATAACTAAATGGCTGCATCTGACATTTCCTCTAGCACATCCCGAATTGCCGCAATAATATTAGGGTATGCTCCACAACGGCAAAGGTTTCCACTCATTTTTTCTCGAATTTCTGCTTCCGATTTGGGCGATTCTTCTAATATCATCCCTACGGCTGATACGATTTGACCCGATGTGCAGTAACCACATTGAAAAGCATCATGGGTAATAAAGGCTGTTTGCATGGGGTGAAGTTTGCCATCTTGGGCTAATCCCTCAATTGTGGTAATTTCAGCATCGATGTGCATTACTGCTAAAGTCATACAGGAGTTAATTCGCCGACCATCAACTAGAATAGTACATGCACCACATTCCCCGCGATCGCAAGCTTTTTTAGTACCCATCAAACCCAGCTTTTCTCGTAGTGCGTCTAGTAAAGTAACACGAGGTTCTAGCTTCAGTGAGTAGGAGACATTATTGACATTCAGCGATAAGTCCACTTCCTCTGAACCCAATATTTTCAATTCTTGAGTAAGGGAGTTTGAAGTTATGGGAGCTAAGGAATTATCTTCCATATTTCATGAGGATACTAATAGTTATATTTATTATCCCTTTTCTGGATCTAAATTCTCACACGATTTTAGATTTTCAACTTCTCTAATAAGTTAAAAATATTTTACTTTAGTTAGAGGAAACATTTTAAGAGCAATTATATAATTTTCTGCAACTTCTGTGCATTTCCAGGATTTGATATAGTGACCTAGTACTATTTTTTTACCTCATATATGAACACAAATCTAACTCATAAATTATCCAAACCTATAGTAGAAAAAGTTGCTATAATCGGTGCTGGCCCAGGGGGTTTGGCTGCTGCGATCGCACTGATAAGCCAAGGGATAGATGTTCAAGTGTACGAAAAAGCACAAGAATTTCGTCCGGCTGGAACTGGACTAGGATTAGCTCCTAATGGCTTGAATTCGCTAGATGCGATCGCCTACGGCGGGCGGTACGCCATCGCACCGGGAATTGTCGAAACCCTCAAAAGTTCAGGATGTGAGGTTCATCACACGGTTTTAAAGAATATTCAGGGAGAAACAATTCGGACTAACGCAACTAAATATTTAGAGCAATATGGACAGCCATTATTGACTATTTGGTGGTATCGTTTACAACAAGTCTTAGCCTCTAGATTGCCATCTGAAATCATTCACCTCAATCATCGCTGTATCGGCTTTGAGCAAGATGAAAACGGTGTGGAAGTTCATTTTGATGGCAAAAAATCGGTATATACAGATTTACTGATTGGGGCTGATGGCGTTAACTCTGTAATTAGAGAAACTTTATTTGGCGAGGGTCAGCCTAATTATATCGGTAGTATGTGTTGGCGTGCCGTCGTCAAATATCACCACGAACTATTTAATGACTATGAACTAGTTTTTGTCAAAGGCAATAAACAGTTTATGTACCTTCTCAATGTGGGCGGAGGCTATACCAGTTGGATTAGTCGGAAGTTCTCACCTGAATACTCCCTTTCCCACAACGCTGATGAAGTGAAGTCTCGCATTCTCCATGAATTAGCCGGCTGGGACGAATCATTTCGGGTGGTGGTAGAAGCGACACCAGCCGAGCAAATCTGGGAAGGGCCGATTTGCGACCGCCCGCCGTTAACTCAGTGGAGCCAAGGCAGAGTAACTCTTTTAGGTGATGCCGCCCATCCAATGGCACCTGCGATGGGACAGGGAGCCAATACCACTTTTGAAGATGCTTATGAACTGCGAGAGTGTTTTTCCCAGTCAGCTAATCTCCAAGAAGCTTTAACTAGTTATGAACAGCGTCGCATTGAACGCACAAAAATCATCCAAGCTCGTAGTGCCTTGGGTGAGATGCGCTACTACGAAGACACATCAACATCTCCTGGACAGACACAGCAACGGTCAATGACGCTCAATGATGATTTTCATAAATGGTTGTATGATTACAAGCCACTTAGTGTTGCAAACTAAGATTGCGATCGCTAAAGGTACTTTGCAATAGGCAATAGGAAAGAAGGCTTCCTAGTTGTACTGAGTTTTTTCATACAGCAGATTTCAGGTAAATGAAGTACATATATAAAACCCAAAACCTTGTAGAGACGTAGCAGTGCTACGTCTCTACGTGTATTCGATTAGAGCGCAATCTGCTGTATACAAAGTTAATTAGAAACAATGTAGCAGTCTCAATTTCTCACCAACATCTTAAAATAAAGAATTAATAAAGAAATTCACCTAGAGTGCTGTACAGCAATAAACATAATAAGTAGATTTAAGAAAATTTTTTTATAGCTTAAGGAGGGCCTGATGGTTACAGCAATGGTACCAGAACAACAGGTGAAAATTGGCCCAACCCAATTGTTGATCAACAATGAGTGGGTAAATAGTCTCAGCGATCGCCGATTTGAAACAATCAACCCGACTACAGGTGAGGTGATCTGTGAAGTCTCAGAAGCAGATGCCCAAGATGTCGATAAAGCAGTAGAAGCAGCCCGTGCTGCTTTCACTACTGGGGAATGGAGAAAGATATCTGCCACCCGTCGCGGCGAGTTACTTTACAAGTTAGCTGACTTAATTGAGCAGAATATCGATGAGTTGGCGCGGCTAGAAACTCTCGACAACGGTAAGCCATTACAAGATTCATTGGGTGATTTGAGTTTAGTCATCGCCTGCTATCGTTACTATGCAGGCTGGGCTGACAAAGTTCAAGGCAAAACCATCCCAATTAACGGGCCATACTTCTGCTACACTCGCCATGAACCTGTGGGTGTAGTTGGTCAAATTATCCCGTGGAATTTTCCCCTGGTGATGCAGGCGTGGAAGCTAGCACCGGCTTTAGCAACTGGTAATACTGTAGTTCTCAAAACAGCAGAACAAACACCATTATCAGCGCTGCGGGTAGGTGAATTGATTATTGAAGCTGGTTTTCCCCCTGGTGTGGTGAACATCTTATCAGGATACGGCCCAACCGCCGGGGCTGCCATATCTCGTCATATGGATATTGACAAAGTGGCATTTACTGGTTCCACTGAAGTCGGTCATCTAATTATGGAAGCAGCTGCCAAAAGTAACCTGAAGCGAGTCACTTTGGAACTTGGTGGTAAGAGTCCCAACATCGTCTTTGCCGATGCGAATATGGACGAGGCGATCGCAGGTTCCCACGATGCCATATTCTTTAACCAAGGGCAGTGCTGTTGTGCTGGTTCGCGGCTATTTGTCGAAGAAAAATGCTATGACGAGTTTGTAGCCAGAAGTGTAGAAAGAGCTAGAGCGCGGGTTGTCGGTAATCCCTTTGATGCCAACACAGAACAAGGGCCCCAAGTAGACAAAGACCAATTCGATCGGGTGATGAGCTATATCGAATCTGGAATGCGCGAAGGTGCCCAGATGCTATGTGGTGGTAATCAAGTCGGCGACAAGGGTTATTTTATCGCCCCCACAATCTTTGCCGATGTCCGCGATGACATGAAGATTGCCCAAGAGGAAATCTTTGGCCCAGTAATGAGCATCATCAAGTTTAAAGATATTGATGAAGTCATTCAACGGGCGAATGCCACAATGTACGGACTCGCCGCCGCAGTGTGGACTCAGGATATCACCAAAGCACATGCGATCGCTAACAATCTCCGGGCTGGTACAGTGTGGGTAAACTGCTACGATGTATTTGATGCTGCTGCACCCTTCGGTGGATTCAAGCAATCTGGTATTGGTCGAGAACTAGGAGAATATGGCTTACAGCAATATACCGAAGTTAAGACCGTTACCATCAAATTGTAGTTCGACTTGAGTCTAGTAGACATCTCCAGAAATTAATTATGCGTTACCTGAAATCCTTGTAGAGACGTTGCAATGCAACGTCTCTACATTCATTTTCACTCCTATGTCTAGTTATTAGTCATGTTTTGACTGTTGACGGTTAACAGTCAACCGTCAACAGTCATCAGCGGCGTTGATCTTCGCTAATTACTGATAAGTTTGCGTTGCTTTGAGCATATGGTAGGTAATTATTAACTGAGTTAAAGCGAGGGGATAACTCTGGAGTGTTTCTCCAGTTGTACCAGCAATTTTACCCAGTTCGGGATTACTTTCGCGATCGCAAATACTTCGTAAATGGGGCATATCAGAACAAATAATATGCTCTAGCTTATTCACCTGTTCTAAGGTTGCATGGCCATCAACTTCTAAGACATCCACAGGCTTACTCATATCCCTGTCTAGTCCCAAGCGGATGGCTGAGTCAGAATTACCATAGCCAGGGTTGACAATCTGAGTAAAATCTGGGTGGGGAATTGTCGGACGAAGTACCAGTCGCACATTTAGGTGTCCATTGGTTTCATCAGCTTCCTCAGCCGGTGGGTAAAAACTAATGACTATATCAGACCATTGCCGCTGCGGACGGATGAATTGTGCTGAGTCTGGTTCGCGCTTTTCTAATTCGGCTAGCACCTGTTCGGCAGTGTAGCCCCGCTTTTGGGTGTCTCGCTTGATTTTCCACTTAGCGCGGATTGTTTCTGGGGGTGCAAGGTAAACTTTAACATCGTAAGAGTCACGGGCGGCACGAGTAGAATAACCGAGTAATCCCTCAATAATCACGAATTTATTGGGCTTGATGTACTGCGGTGGCTCGAATGTGCCGGTTTTATGGCTGTAAACTGGCTTAAGAATTGGCTGTCCTGTGCGTAGCAACGATAAATGTTGCTGCATAATATCTAAATGGTTGCAGTCCGGGTGGAGGGCAGTGATGCCAAACTCTGCACGTTGTTGGCGATCGTAACGGTGATAATCATCTGTGCAAATGAGCGTAACATTTTCTGGGCCAAGTACCTGAGCGATTCCTCGCGTTAGTGTTGTTTTCCCAGCAGCGCTGTCGCCTACAATACCAAGAATTATTGGACGGCTCATCATACCTCCCAGAATAACAGCAAGTTTAGTAATAAAATTTTCCTACAATAGTTTTTATTCTAGAAGGGTTTCGGCAAGTAACTTAAGGAAAGGCTTGGTATGCAATATCTCTACATATCTCTACATGTAGAATGTCTGTGCGCTGGTTTATCCCCAAATCCCAATTTCATGACAACTCAAACGCTAGGACTCGAACAAAATCTCTATGACTACTTACTATCAGTCTCTCTGCGAGAACCAGAAATTTTAACCCAACTGAGGCAAGAAACAGCCCAGCATCCAATCGGAAGGATGCAGATTGCTCCCGAACAGGGGCAGTTCCTGGCGTTACTGGTGCAGTTGTTGGGAGCTAAAAAAACTTTGGATATTGGTGTATTTACAGGTTATAGTTCCCTGGTAGTGGCATTGGCGTTACCAAGCGACGGTAAGGTGGTAGCCTGTGATGTGAGTGAGGAATTTACAACGATCGCTCGGCGCTATTGGCAGCAAGCAGGAGTGGCGAATAAAATTCAACTGCACATTGCCCCAGCTTTGGAGACTTTGGATCGGCTACTGGCAACAAAAGAGGCGGAAACCTTTGATTTTGCTTTCATCGATGCAGATAAGAGCAACTATGATCGCTATTATGAGCGATCGCTGCAATTAGTGCGTCCGGGGGGACTGATTGCGATCGATAATGTCCTCTGGTCAGGCAGGGTTGCCGACCCCGAAGTGCAAGATAATAGAACTAAAAAGATTCGTGCCTTTAATCAAAAACTGCATCAAGACCAGCGAGTTAGTCTTAGTTTAGTAGCGATCGCAGATGGCTTGACTCTGGCACTGAAGAAGTAATAGACATCTCCATAAATTAATTATGCGTTACCTGAAACCCTTGTAGAGACGTTGCAATGCAACGTCTCTACATTCATTTTCACTCCTATGTCTAATGTATTTGAATCCCGATTTATCTATTTGTTAGGAACGCAGAAGTGACTGTAGTGTTGCTTTTACAAAATATTTATTTTTCCTTTTTTAAGTATTTATTTGGTTGTATATTATTACTAGAGCAAAGTGGATAAATGCTTCTACTAACTGTTTAACCTTTAATACTAATATCCGTGGAAGATATTCTGCAAGCGGTAGAAACAATTTTGCAAGACAAGCCTCTTGCTTCCATTCAGTGGTTTGTGCTCTCTCAATCGTGGTTGGGCAAAACTTACGATGAAATGGCAGAGGAATCAGGCTACCGCAACAATTACATCAAGGAAGTTGGCTCTGAGTTGTGGCAAGACCTTTCTGTTGCACTTGGAAAAAAAATAACGAAAAAAAATCTGCATTTAGCTTTGAATAAATACTTGCAAGATAAAATAGGCGATCAGGAGAATCAAAGCCAACAAAACCTTGGCGAAGAATCTAGCTTAGAAATGAATTCTCCAGACTTATTTTCAGGAAGCAAAATAGAATTTCCTAGCGGGCCTGTACCACTAGGTTCTCCTCTTTATATCAATCGACCTCCCCTGGAAGAACTTGTTTGTAATGAGATTTTACACTCTGGTTGCTTAATTCGGATCAAAGCACCTCGAAAAACAGGAAAAAGTTCACTGCTCAACCGGATGATTGCTTATGCTAAAGAGCAAGGTTATCAAATTGCCTATTTAGACTTTCAAGAAGCTGATCAAGACGTTTTTGCTTCCCTTGATAAATTTTTGCGTTGGTTTTGTGTCAATGTCAGTAGGCAATTAAATCTCCTTCCCTGTCTAGATGATTTTTGGGATACGGAAATGGGCAGCAAGGTAAGCTGCAAAATCTATTTTGAAGCGTATGTGCTGCAATACATTACTCAAAGTCCTGTAGTTTTGGCTTTAAATGAAGTCCATCGAGTTTTTGAACATCCCAATATTGCCCAAGACTTTCTGCCAATGCTGCGATTTTGGCATGAACAAGCAAAGCAGGATCAAACTTGGCAAAAACTACGGATGGTGGTAGTTTACACCACAGAAATTTATATTCCGCTCAAGCTAAACCAATCACCTTTCAATGTGGGGATAACAATTACCCTGCCACCGTTGACTCTCAATCAGGTACAGAATTTAGCATTAGCTTACGGGCTACATTGGGCAGCAGACTCAGAAGGGGCAAAACGCCTTATATCTTTACAAGCAATGGTAGGAGGACATCCCTATTTAGTAAGCCTTGCGTTTTATTATTTATGTCAAGAAGAAATGACATTAGAGGTATTACTAGAAAGCGCATCTACACCAGTGGGAATTTACAGCCAGCATTTACGAGAACTGTTGAGCTTGCTCCAAAAAGAACCAGAATTAATGTCAGCTATGCAAAAAGTAATTGCAACAGATGAAAAAGTGGAGCTAGATGCGATCGCGGCTTACAAGCTAGAAAGTATGGGTTTGGTTCAGCTAAACGGCAATCAAGCTCACACAATGTGTGAATTATATCGTATTTATTTTAGCCAACAGCTTGGAAAGCAAAACACTACTAATAGTTCTGGTAAACTGTTGAAAGATAAATAATTAAAATAGTGGTTCTTGTTCTTAATATGAATTTAATCAATGCCGATACAAATTCATTTATTAAAAATGAGAACTAATTTAAAATTTTACCTAAAATGAACAATTATCGATACCAAGTTGGTGGAACCCTCACAAGTGACGCTCCTAGCTATGTTGAGCGCAGAGCGGATGTGGAACTTTACGAAGCCTTGAAGGAGGGTGAATTTTGCTACATCCTAAGCAGTAGGCAAATGGGCAAATCCTCACTTATGGTAAAAACAAAGCACCGCTTCCAGCAAGAAGGCTTTAGATGTGCCACCGTTGACATGACTAATATCGGTTGTGAAAATATAACTCCAGAGCAGTGGTATAAGGGAGTTGTCGGTGACTTATGGTTGGGTTTTAAACTGTTAGGTAAAGTCAATTTAAAAAACTGGTGGCAAGAACAAAATGATCTTTCTTTGGTTCAAAAATTCAGTCGTTTTATTTCGGAAATTCTGTTAGTTCAGTTTCCTAACGAAAGACTATTTATTTTTATTGATGAAATTGATAGTATTCTCAACCTCGACTTTTCTGTTGATGACTTTTTTAGCTTGATTCGTTTTTGTTATAATCAACGAGCAATTGATCCAGAGTATCATCGGATTACATTTGCGATTTTCGGTGTTGCTACACCTTCAGACTTAATCCGATATCGCAATAATACTACCCCATTTAATATTGGTAAAGCTATCCAAGTAAATGGATTTACATTTGAAGAAGCTCAACCACTATCTTTGGGACTAAATATTAAAGATAATCATCCCCAGAAGCTTTTGAAAGAAGTATTATTTTGGACTGAAGGACAACCATTTCTTACTCAAAAACTGTGTCGGCTACTTGTGTATTTATCTCAAGTTGATGCGGGTAGAAAGTTAAAAATTCCCCCTGGCACAGAAGAATTTTGGATAGAAAATGTGGTGCGATCGTACATCATAGAGAAATGGGAATCACACGATGAACCGGAGCATTTGCGGACAATTCGCGATCGCATCCTTGGAAACGAACAATCTGCCGCCAGATTGCTAGGAATTTATCAACAAATTCTCCAAGGAGTGGAAGTCCCAGCCGACGATAGTCAAGAACAGGTAGAACTGTTGCTGTCTGGTTTGGTGATCAAAAAACAAGGTTTTCTCCAAATCAAAAACCGAATTTATCAAGAAGTTTTCAATTTAGAATGGGTTGGAAAAAAATTAGCTTACTTGCGCCCCTACTACGAAACCTTCAATGCATGGATAGCCTCAAAGGAAAAGGATGAATCTCGCCTATTGCGCGGACAAGCCTTGATTGATGCCCAAACTTGGGCAAATGGTAAAAGCTTGAGCAACTTAGATTTTCGATTTTTAGCTGCTAGTGAAGAATTAGACCGGCGAGAAATGCAGCAAGCATTAGAGGCCGAACGTGCCAAAGAAGTTGAAGCACGACTTTCAGAACAACAAAAAAGTCTCGCTCAACAAAAGAAAGTTGCCACAATAGTGACATTTTTGCTCGCGGGTATGACTATCAAGTTGGTAATTTCTATAGTGTGGGGAGTGTCGCTTTTAAGAAATATTGATGCTTTAGAATTACAGTTAAAATGTAACCAGATAGTGCATCAAAGCAAAGAAATAACTGCAAATTATCGGTTAGGTAGATGCTGACTGAATTTTAGATTTTGCGTAAGAATTCAGGAGTCAGAATGGGCTAAACGCCCCGCTACCGCTAACAGGAGCCAGAATAGTTAAAGAATTATGTTGAACATTTGATGAATAAATATACTAATTATTCTAGATTCCTTTTATCCGGTGCTGATTGAGTAAACCACTCTATTGCTCTTTCGGCGATCGCAGATGGAATTGTATGTAACCCGTTGAACTCATAGTATTCTAGGTCATAGCCTGCTTGTTTTAACTGCTCGATAGGTTTCAGGTACATAGACAAAACCATCTCGCTGCCCATCCAGCCCTAGTGGGTGTAAGCCGATCATAGCGGTTGTTGTGGGGCGAGTTGGGCGAGACAACAACCGTCCTTCAGTAGCTTTAGAATCAACCTGCTTTGAGGTTTCCATAACTAATCAATGGTATCGGCAACAAACTTTTGCCATGCGCGGGAGATTTTAGCGGATTGGCAGAAGATTGACAGCAGAAAAAATGATTTCTGCCATCAAACCTTATTGGATACAAGAAGATGTTAAATATTCTCCGCTACATTAACGCCCTTGACTTTAGCTGGTATGACAATGCTGTAATAAGCAGTTGCGATCGCAGCTAATGCATTGAGCAAAACATTGTAACCAAACAGTGGCATTAAGCCAAAAGATGTCTTAGCGAAGGGCAACAATCCCATGACAGCCAGCAAGGCATAAGAAACTGCAAAAGCACGGTTGAACATGCGTGCAGTGCTAGCATTGCTGTAAGAAGTAATTCCAAACAATCCTACAGCGCAGCGTACAATATTATGCAAAAAGTTAGTAGGAATTAGGCCAAAGATATAACCAAAGCCCGCAGAATAAGCGCCAGTAGATTCATCAAGTGCAATAAAAGATTCGTTCGTGCCTGGCAATGAAACTAAAGCTGGTATAAAGCCAGCTAAACCTAAAAGAAAATAAGAGATTCCGATAGCCAAGGCAATATAACGCTCTGTCATTTTTGCCGCGTTGATATTTTCCATTGCAGTCATCCTTGTAATTTCATTAATTAATACTGAGATATCTAAGGTTGTAACCCAAAAAAAATCTTTTATAATCTATCAGAAGTTTCAGTATTAAATTAAGCTTTGTACACCCAGGGTGAGAAATTAAGATATTAGCCCTGCTGGAATTTTGGACTGCATAATCGTAGTAATTTTCGTTTGTATCAGTAATTACATATAAACTTAACTTGGGTGATTATTCATATATGCCTTCAAGTACTCCATAGTTAGAGGCAAAGATTTGGTAATAGAGGTAGCTTTTATAAAAGCAGATAACAAACTTCTTAGCCTCTAACTACCCTCTAGCTTAGAGGCTTTTTCATAATTCAAGAGGGATTTCAAATGAAGATGAATAAATTGCGAACCTTGCTATTGTTGCCTTGATAAAAATACTAGGAACAGAATAAAATAAGGTTGCACTCAAACAAACTTTTACTAAAAAAAGTCGGAAAAATTATCTAGGCTTAATTCGCTATTAACTTTATAATGTATAGCAATGCTAAATCATTTGTGAAAGATAAAATCACTAAAAAGCTTAAAAAAGCTACTTTTAATCCCCCTATTTTCTCAGTTTGGATTGTTGTAAGTAAAAAAAACGGCTAATATATCAACACAGCGATAATAATGATTGATTTTGAACCTTGGGACAGGTTGTTGCATCAGTATGTTGATCAACAGGGCCGTGTAGACTATGCTGCTTGGAAAAAGGAGCAACCCCAGGCAATTACAGATTGGTTGTCGAGCCAAAAAAATCTGGCTTTTAAATCTAATAGTGATAGTCTTGAACAATTGGCATTGTGGATCAACCTTTATAATGCGTTCACCATTTCGACAATTTTGGAGAGATACCCAATAGAATCAATTCGTCCGCGAATTTTAGGGATTCCCAACTGGCTAGCTTTTTTGTGGTTCTTCCAACGTCGCGCTTATTCTATTTTTGGGGAAAGTTACAGTCTAGCTGAAATTGAGAACTCTATTCTACGGGACAAATTGCAGGAGCCACGAATTCATTTTGCGATCGTTTGTGCTTCGGTTGGTTGTCCTTTACTACGTTCGGGAGCTTACTTTCCTGAGCAAGTTAGTCAGCAATTAGATGAAGATGTACGTCGTTTCATAAATAACCCTGAAAAAGTCCGTTATGACATGGAGAGCAAAACACTTTACTGTAATAAAATCTTGAAGTGGTATCGTCAGGATTTTTTAAAGGTTGCACCCTCCATTCCCGAATACATTCGCTCTTACTTAAAAACAGACTATCACCTTAATGCCTCAACGCGGATATCCTATCTTCACTATGACTGGAGTCTGAATCAACGAATATCTTGATAAAACTGTTTGAGATAATTTGCATTAACACCAATCCCCCACAAAACCCCAATATAAAGGTAAATTGCAGTTGCTTTGAAGCTACCCCATTTGGCTACGCGACGATCTGAGGAATGAACAATCCGATTTACCAGGTAAATACGTCCTTTTTTAACTAACTTTAGGCATAAATCTCCATCCTCCATAATCGGTAATGCCTCATCAAATCCACCACAATCCCAAAAATCAATCCGACGACAGAACATTACCTGATCTCCAAACAACAGACGCAATCCTCGAAAAAATAGGTGAGGCTTAAATAACAGTGGTGCGTAGTAGGTTTTTAGATAATTATGTAGAGAGATACCCCAACGAGTTGTTTGAGATCCTGACATTAGAGAAATGAACCCCCCACAGGCAATGGTAGGCTCTGCCAGGGTTTTATTGATAACGGTGATTAGATCATCAGGAATCCAAGTATCTGCATGAAGAAAGCAAAGAATATCTCCAGTCGCTGCTGATGCTCCATAGTTCATCTGAAGAGAACGCCCTGGCTGTTGAGATGAAATAATTTGTCCATTCAAAGTTTGATTAAATGACTCAAAAATTTGTTTTGCAACTGTCACCGTCTGATCTTGACTACCACCATCTACTACTATCACTTCGGAAGGAGGAGGATTAAGTAAAGTCAGTTGGCGCAATGTACGTCCTAAGTTAGTTGCTTCATTTAAAGTAGGAATGATAATAGAAACTTGAGACATACCGATTTAGTAGTTTTACTGCTCCTGAGCATGGTAGCTAGATTTCAGCAGTTTTCCCCAGATTGCATTGTAAGGATGTACAACCTGTGTTGGACGCTCGTTTCTAAACATGAGCCTTCCTTCATTTGCCCACTGAAAAATCCCACCATTCAAGTTATAAATGCACTTCATCCCAGCTTTATCAAGCTGTTGGGCTAATTTGGCGCTACGGTAGCCAACGGAGCAGTACACGACAATTAGTCTGTCTTTTGAAACTGTTGAAAGTGCTGCTAAGTCATCTGTTAGAGGATCTACAAGTACTGCTGTTTTGATATGGCTTACTGCATACTCGGCTTTACTTCGTGCATCTAATACTAATGGTCGTGGTTTTGCAGAATCTAATAGTAATTGAGCTAATTGGTTGCAATTAATTTTCTCAATAGTAGGAAACTGAAGTCTGATCAGAAGTTTAAGAAAGTTAAAAGTGAGCGATCGCACTTGTGAAGATACTCCAAGTTTCAGTTAAAAACTTAAGTTGTCAGGCTACTGTCACCGCCTTATAAATTCTTTAGCTTTGACACTGGGAAAATTACTCATGTCAAGATACTTAATGGCTTAACAATTAAATCATCTTTAGGAATTGACTGATTGTCGGCCCTTAAACTTTCAATATATAATTCAATAGCTTCTGTAATATTCTCAATGGCCTCTTCAAAAGAATCTCCTTGAGAATGACAACCTTTTAGCATTGGACAAAAAGCGTGATAACCTCCATCTGATTCTTTTTCTAGAAGAACTGTGTAATTGTAAATTTGTTGATTGTTGTCCATAAGTTTTCAAGTTGTTTGCGATCTACCTACTTTTACTTCAGCATGATTCCATGATAAAAGCTTTTAAATTATGTTGCTTAAAGCAGTGCGATCGCTAATTTTCTTGCAACTGTCTCAAAAGAAAAGCGATGTCTACGATGGTCACTGAGCTTGTCGTTAGCGCAGCCTCTCGTAGAGAAGTGCGGGCTGCGCCTACGCTCATGTATGATGATTGATTTAGTGCAATGCCCGCGGTGGTCACTGAGCTTTGTCGTAAAGCCTGCGGCATAGCTACGCTTAGGGCGCAGCCTCTCGTAGAGAAGTGCAGGCTGCGCCTACGCCGTATAGAAACACAGGTCTTCCCAAAGCTGCCGGTGATGTGAGTTAAAATCCTTATATCTTCAATAACTACTCACGCAGACAGCCCCCGAAAAAGCGATCGCTATGCTTCAGTATCCCCATCTCGAACAAGCGCTAAAATATCACTTCGGTTACGACAGGTTCCGCCCCGGACAGCGGCAAATTATCGAAGATGCGCTGCAAAATCGAGATTTAATGGTTGTGATGCCAACTGGTGGGGGTAAATCTCTATGTTTTCAGCTACCAGCATTGTTGAAAAATGGACTAACTGTGGTAGTATCGCCGTTAATTGCTTTGATGCAAGACCAAGTAGAAGCACTGCGAAATAATAATATTAACGCGACATTTCTCAATAGCAGTTTGAACCCTTACCAAGTGCGATCGCGGGAAGAAGCCATCCTAAGTGGTAAAGTCAGATTACTATATGTCGCCCCTGAACGTCTCCTCAGTGAAAGGTTTCTCCCATTTCTCGATTTAGTTAAAGAAAAAATCGGTATTTCTAGCTTTGCTATTGATGAAGCGCACTGTGTTTCGGAATGGGGACACGATTTTCGTCCAGAATATCGCCAGTTGAAATCTCTGCGAAAACGCTATCCTGATGTTCCTACCGTCGCTCTCACCGCCACAGCAACCGATCGTGTCCGTAGTGATATTATTCAACAATTAGGACTAAAGCAACCAAGCATCCATCTTGCCAGTTTTAACCGTGAAAATCTTTATTACGAAGTTCGTCCTAAAACTAAATATGCTTACGCTGAATTGTTAGAACTAATTCGAGAAACTGAAGGTTCGACAATTATTTATTCTTTAACTCGTAAAAAAGTTGATGAACTCACTTTTAAACTACAAAATGATAAGATTGGTGTTTTGCCTTATCACGCCGGATTAACTGATGAGGAACGTAGTAGTAATCAAACGCGATTTATTCGAGATGATGTCCGGGTGATGGTGGCAACAGTCGCCTTTGGCATGGGAATTAATAAACCCGATGTGCGGCTGGTAGTTCACTTTGATATGCCCAGAAATATAGAAAGTTATTATCAAGAATCGGGTAGGGCAGGTAGAGACGGAGAACCATCTCGATGTACAATATTTTTCAGCTTTGGTGATGTTAAAACAATTGAATGGAGTATCGATCAAAAAACTGACCCTCAAGAACAGTTGATTGCTAAACAACAATTGCGTCAGATGATCGATTACGCCGAAGGCACTGATTGTCGGCGAACGATTCAACTAGGTTATTTTGGCGAAAGGTTTCCTGGAAATTGCGGTAATTGTGACAATTGTCGTCATCCCAAACCCATGCAAGATTGGACAATTGAAGCTATGAAGTTTTTATCTTGTGTGGCGCGTTGTAAAGAAAGATTTGGGATGCTACACATAATTGATGTGTTGCGGGGGGCAAAAAAAGACAAAATTCTCCAATACGAACACGATAAACTTTCTACCTATGGTATTGGTAAAGATAGAACTGTAGATGAATGGCGAATGTTGGGGCGATCGCTTTTACATCAAGGGTTAATAGAACAGACTAGCGATGGTTACTCAGTTTTAAAACTCAATGCCCACAGTTGGGAAGTAATGCGAAAACAGCGTACAGTTTCGTTAGCTGTAACCACAGTCCAAAAGATTACCTGGGAACAGGGGAGTGAAAAAGCAGAAGTTGCAGAAATATTATTACAGAAGTTGCGATCGCTACGTAAAGAATTGGCTGATGAGCAATCTGTACCACCTTACGTCATCTTCCACGATTCCACTTTAAAATTGATGGTACAGGTGCAACCCCAAAACTTAGCTGAATTTGCCAAACTTTCTGGTGTAGGTAGTCACAAACTCGCTCAATATGGCGAAAAGTTTATTACACAAATTCGCGCCTACCGCCAAGAAAAAGGTTTGCAAAATAAATCTGCTACTTCCGTATCTTCTCCCAAATCATCTTCTTCTTACACCGAATTACAAACATTACAATTGCATCAACAAGGTTTAAATATTGCTCAAATTGCCAAAAAGCGGAACCTTAGTCCGGCAACAGTTAGCAGTCATCTAGAAAAATTAATTGAGAAAAATCAGCCAGTTGATTTAAATCAATTAGTACCTTTAGAACATCAACAAAAAATTTGGCAAGTTTTAGAAGTACTTGGTGACATTTCCCTCACTCCCATTAAAGAACAACTAGGTGAAAGCTACAGTTTTGATGAAATTCGCTTAGTACGCTGTAAGTGGCGGCGCGAAAATCGCAAGTGATGATTGAAGAAGAATACAGAATACAGAATCAATTAGTATGAATGATGAGTTCTATTTTACCGTATTGAATTATACGCAGGGTAACGATCTCTGCCGTAACCCCCACTCATATTAGCTCTATTAGGCATCTCCAGAAATTAATTATGCGTTACCTGAAGCCCTTGTAGAGACGTTGCAATGCAACGTCTCTACATTCATTTTCACCAGATGTCTATTGAAAGTTAATCTGAAATGCCACGTAATTATCTTTAGTGGTAAACAATTCATCAATTCGGAGAACACTTGGCACAGAAATCAGGGCTAAATTTACAAAATTGACTACCCGTCACTGGGTAAGCTGTACAATAAGGAAAACTGGTAAGTTCGGCTATGGCTGTTTGCGATTTGGAACCATTCGGTAAGGCTTCAATAAGTTTGGTTTTATGAGCTATAAAAATAGTTAAAACCTTAGGTAACGCTATGCAAACAGCAATATTGAGCAGCGTTACCAGTATAGCTTCTATCAAATTCATAGGTAATCATTCCCTGTGAAAAATAGGCGTAGGCGTAGCCCGTCGTAGACATCGCTGTTCTGAGATGCAAGCATAATCTATGTCTAGCATTGATGTTCAATTAATCTATTGCTTGCACTCTATGTAAACTAACTTTAACATAAATTTTTGTAAATATAAACGTGGAATTCCTGGAATTATTATACACAGATGCGAATGTGGATAATAAGGATTGATATTGTAGCGTAATAACAAAATAAGCTAGAAAACGATCAGTTGTAGGATATTTTAGGTAAGGTGTTATGACAAAAACCCAAACCGCGTCTTCTTTTTTATCTAACATCAGTGAGCGAGAACGCCAAGCCCTAAAGCGGTTGGTAGATTACACCAATGTAGAATCGCTCCCAGAAATTTGGCCTTTAGCATCTCAACAATTTGGTAATATTGCCGCCCTCCGCAACCCTCATGCTAAACCAGAAGTAGTAATTACTTATACCCAATTAGCAGAGCAAATCCGACTATTTGCTTCTGGGTTACAGTCCTTGGGAGTAAAGGTAGGCGATCGCATTTCTTTAATTTCTGATAACAGCCCTCGCTGGTTTATTGCCGATCAAGGCATAATGACTGCTGGAGGGGTTGATGCCGTGCGTAGCTCCCAAGCCGAAAAAGAAGAACTGCTGTTTATCATCGCTAATAGTGGCAGTATGGCAATAGTAGTTGAGGATTTAAAGACACTTCAAAAACTGCAAGACCGCCTCAAAGATTTATCAATTCAGGTGGTAATATTACTTTCGGATGAAGCACCACCAACAGACGAAACCCTAAAGGTGCTGAACTTTGCCCAGTTGCTCGAAATTGGTAAAAATCATAATTTTGTCCCAGTCAAGCAAAATCGTGATGCTCTAGCAACCCTAATTTACACCTCTGGCACTACAGGTAAACCCAAGGGTGTAATGCTGTCTTATAGCAATTTGATGCACCAAGTTACAACATTTGGCACAGTATTGCAGCCAAAGCCGGGCGACATGGTTCTCAGCATCTTACCTTCCTGGCATAGCTACGAACGAACTGTTGAATATTACCTACTATCTCAAGGTTGCACACAAGTTTATACCAACTTGCGCTCTGTGAAAGCAGATTTGAGAGAATTTAAACCCAACTATATGGTGGGTGTACCCCGCCTGTGGGAATCGATTTATGAAGGAGTGCAAAAGCAGTTCCGCGAACAACCAGCCAAAAAGCAACGCCTAATTAAATTTTTAATGGGCAATAGCGAAAAATATATTAAAGCGCGGCGAGTTGCTCAGGGATTGGATTTAAATAATCTTCATGCTTCAGGCATTGAACGATTAGCAGCTAAGATCCAAGCATCTGCTTTATTACCCCTCCATGCCTTGGGAGAACGACTGGTTTATGCCAAAGTGCGCGAAGCCACAGGAGGACAAGTTAAGCAGATGATTAGCGGCGGCGGTGCGCTTCCCAGACACATCGATAACTTCTTTGAAATTATTGGTGTGCAGATTTTGCAAGGCTATGGCTTGACAGAAACTTCTCCTGTTACCCATGTGCGGCGTCCTTGGCGGAATTTGATTGGTGCATCAGGGCTACCACTCCCGGCTACAGAAGCTAAAATCGTCGATCCTGAGACAAAAGCGCCTTTGCCAGTAGAAAAGCGAGGCTTAGTATTGTTGAGGGGCCCGCAGATTATGAAAGGCTATTACCAAAATCCCGAAGCGACAGCGAAAGCAATTGACGCTGAAGGTTGGTTTGATAGCGGCGATTTGGGTTGGCTGACACCACAAAACGACTTGGTGCTAACTGGCAGAGCAAAGGATACGATTGTATTGACTAACGGGGAAAACATCGAGCCGCAACCGATCGAAGATGCCTGTTTGCGATCGCCATATATTGATCAAATTATGCTTATCGGCCAAGATCAGCGCAGCTTGGGAGCCTTAATCGTCCCCAACGTCGAAGCTTTAGAAAAATGGGCAGCAAGTCAGAATTTGATACTGGATACGCAAAATGATCAGGTGACTTCTTCACCTACTCAAAAAATTGACTTCGAGAGTAGAATGATCCAGGATTTATTTCGGCAAGAATTGAATCGGGAAGTGCAAAATCGTCCAGGCTATCGACCGGATGACCGCATTGGGACATTCAAACTCATTTTAGAACCGTTTTCCATCGAAAATGGTTTGATGACACAAACACTGAAAGTTCGCCGACATGTCGTCACGGAACGTTATCGCGATATTATTGACGGCATGTTTGCCTGATAATTCCACCTCCCAACTGTAAAGAGTGAACGTGAAATATTTATGGATGTCTCCAAATCTAACTTGCTTCTGAAACGCGTCGTTAACGTCAAAGTCATTGTGACTCCCCTCTGGAAAGAGGAAGTACAACAGCAGCTGCAAACGCAGATCAATCAACTTGATCAGCAACTGCAACAGCTAGACGTTGAAGGACAAAGAGCGATCACGGCAATTCAAAAGCAGAGTCTGCAACCACCTGGCCCCCAGACTCTCCAACAAATTGACAATATTCAACTCCAAGTCAATCAAAAGAAAAGTGAATTTCTAGAACAGAAAAATCAATTGCTGCAAAACCTCCAGCAAGTGCAGTTTCTTCAACAAGATCAAGAAGTCAACCAATTCCAAATGGAAGGCTTTTTCCGGGTAGAGACGGGTGATAACCTGATTAGCAAAATGCAAGTCGAAATCGTTTTGCGCGATGGCGTTGTAGAAGAAATTCGCGGCGACATTTAAATTTGTCATTTGTCATTTGTCCTTTGTCATTTGTTTATGACTAATGACCAATGACTAATTACAGATGTGATTTAACTTTGTGTGGGAGCGGCTCCCAGCCCAACATTCTACCTGGGAGCCAGCCCAAACAATTTGCCACACTGGAGGCGAACTAATAAAAAGCGATCGCCCGAAGGGTGTCATCTCAACTCGATATTTAATCCCAACTGAATCATTACCCCCCTTGATTTGTGTAATGGTCACAAGGGCTTGATTTCGTTGTGGATAAGCTACTTCTACCTTTCGCGTTCCTTTCACTGATGCTATGCCGTCAAGGGCATTTAGGGCGAGGGTAGCAGGATCGCTACCTTGGAGAGATGAGTTGATCTTTTCTAAAGGTATGGTTTTATAATTGGAACGCTCTGAGTATGCCACAACCTCTTGAGACTGATGTATTGCTCCCACCTGCTGGGTTTGTCCATCAATAGTTTCAACAATCGGTGCAGGTGGCTGGCGCTGGGTAATATAAACTCCAGCGCCAGCAGTGGCAAAGATACTTAGTATCACAATTAAAAAGAATTTCAACTTTGCCGACATAAGGAATTTCAAATAGGTTTATGACCAATTTTGAATTCTAGATTGACCTGTATCTTATATCCTCTAACTGTGAGTAGCTCCTGTATCTTAAGCAGTGGTTATGAGGAATATAACCCACATTCCGCACTTCAATAAGTAGCATAGATAAACTACATAAACAGAAAATGCGCTCATGAGAATTTGAACAATCAAATAACCAGAAAACAAATAAATTATCTACATCTAAATTCCAGCTTTTTCGTGGTGTAAAA
>JBBSOX010000048.1:0-44270 GCA_038259325.1 Chroococcales cyanobacterium
AAGTGGACTAAATTGATTGTTCAGTCCACTTAAGTGGACTTCAGCTATGAGCCGCTGAACTTTAGTTCTGGGCGGGATGCGGGTAATGTGGGTAAAAGAGTTGAAACCTATGTGGACAGCACTTGTGTGTACACCGTAGCCCCGAAACGGGGAGAGGAATGGAAGTGGGGTAAAAAGCCATGTTACAAAACGAGAAATCAAGACTTATGTATTTTTCTTTTTTTGTATGAAACCACCGAAACCACCCTGCCTTAAAAAGGGGAATTTAGGGGGATCTCCAAGGGTTAGGTGTATAAAAAAACTTTTCAAACATCCTCTAACGGAGTAAGTAATAACAGCTTAAGCTAGGGCTTGGCTCGATGCCAATCGCGGCGATCATTTCAGCCATTCGCCGCCGGGCCACTTCTCGGGCATTTTTCGCCATCTGACAGGCGCTCGGCAGATTCTGACCAATCTCGACCACTCGCGTGGCGATTTCCTGGCCGGTGCAATCATCAATCTCGAAGAGCCAGTTTTTCAGCCCGATGTCGCGCCACATCTGCCCCTTGCGACTGTCCGTCGGTTGTCGGAGATGCACGGCGGGAGTAGCAGCCGCCACCGCCATGATCGGCGAGTGCATTTCAAAACTGACGATCGCGGCAGCCTTAGCATACACGCTCGCCGCTTCGGCTGTCAGCCAGTAACGATCCATAACCGCATATCAATAGGGTTTGAGATGCGCTTACCCTGCCGCAGCGGGCTACGCCAACGCATTTGTTATTTCAGCGATCACATTTGTTATTTCAGCGATCGCATTTGTTATTTCAGCGAACTCATTTGTTATTTCAGCGAACTCATTTGTTATTTCAGCGATCGCATTTGTTATTTCGGCGATCGCATTTGTTATTTCGGCGATCGCATTTGTTATTTCAGCGAACTCATTTGTTATTTCGGCGAACTCATTTGTTATTTCGGCGAACTCATTTGTTATTTCGGCGATCGCATTTGTTATTTCGGCGAACTCATTTGTTATTTCGGCGAACTCATTTGTTATTTCAGCGAACTCATTTGTTATTTCGGCGAACTCATTTGTTATTTCAGCGAACTCATTTGTTATTTCGGCGAACTCATTTGTTATTTCGGCGTGTCCATAACGCACCCTACGAAACTACTAAAAGAGTTGAAACCTATACTGGTCATACTTGTGTGTACACCCTAGCCGATGTATTGGGGAGGGAACTAGATTTTCCGGTTTCTCCCCAATGCATCGGGGGGATTAAGGGGTGTAATTCGACTTGTGTGTACACCGTAGGCTCTAATGAAGAGTGTCAATCCCATGATTGAAATTCATCAATGGCGCTACGAATTAGGGATGTTATTTGAGCGCGACGGGTTTCAAAATTGGCGGCGATGTAAATCAGTAAGATGCCCACTAGCAAGCCAATAACCCATTTTAAAAAGGAGTACTGCCAGCTAAAAAGTACTGATTGATAGATTGTAGTGATTAAAAAAGTAGCTGTACCAATGTAAAGAAAAGCCCGCACTCGCAAAGCTAATCCGGCAAAAATGGCGATGAGGCTGAAAATTCCCGGTATCCAGGCTGTATCTTGATTAAATAAAATTGCCCACCCACAAATTAAACCACTACCTAGCATTCTCAGAATATGCCGAGCTGCTTTGTACTCTGGTTGCTTCAGTTGGCTATCTACTTGAGCAATATAAAGCAGTGATAACCCAATGGGTGTTACATACCATAAAGCTTCAGTCAGGCGTAAGGAATCAAACCAACGATAAAGCGCCCAATCAATCAACGCCACACTAATATAGGTAAAACGGATGTTTTCGCCCACCTTTGCTATGAAGATGTAGAATCCAGCTGCGAGTACCAAGGTAATGGGGTAAGTTTGCAGTCTGGTTTCCCATAAAATGATCAGTGGTATGATATAGGCGGCTTGTTGCCAAGGTCTTTTAGACCAACCCCAACTTTCCCAAGGTAGGATGTATAGAAAATAGGCTACCACACAGGCGATCGCACCGTTCCAAGGAACTAAAGGCCCAGCCCAAAATTTTCCCACTGCTGTCTCGCGCCAATAAACCCTCATGCCGGCTACTTCTAATAAGCCGAGGTAAACCCACATTTCGGCTATTGTGATTCCTCCGAAAATGCTAGGGGAAGTATGCGAATTTCGTCCTTGAAAAATGGCATAGCGAATCAAAAATACCCCAGTTCCCAATCCCACTAAACGGTTAACTCCAATGGGAAGAGGAATGGCAGCCATTAATAAGCAGCTACTCCAAGCCCAGTGAATATGGGCAATTCCTTTGAGTTCTTGGGGAGTCAGGCGTAAGTAGCTTACAAGCCAAGGCGACAAGATGCGGTAAGCATACATGATACTCGCGCCAAGGGCAGACATGGCAATCAATCCATCACCTAATGCTCCTCCTGAAGTTTGTAACATTTGATAGAACAAAAGTTCATAGGCAGAAATGGATACGCCTATGATTCCTAAGTACAGCAGGGGTTTAAAGTCTTCGCGGCGTCGCCCCACGCCAATGATAATTAACGCTACACCCAAGGAATACAAACCTGTCCACTCAGTGAAGGTGTTCACACGCAGCAATACACTGAATGCACCATAAATTAATGGCAAAATGTGAAGGCTGCTAGGAAGCCTTTCTAATTGATGTCGTCGTCGCCACCACTCTCCGACAAGTTGAGCGATTAAACCTAAAGCGATATTTGCAATGGCTATTTTAATAATTGAGCGTTCCCCAAACCCCAGCATTTGGGTAATCAACAATTCTAAACACCAACCGATGCCATAAAATGCCCAATTTGTCGGTTCGCGCCAACTGCGATGAACAATGGCTGCCAAGGTGATTGCAGTGGCAGTTAAGTACAAAAATCCAGAATTAATAAACCCTGAGTAAATCAGTATTGAGTGTAGCGTCAAACCAAACAACTCAAAACCACACAATGCGATCGCCCATTTATCACTGGCGGCTGCATATATAGTTGCTAATTCGTTACCGCGTCGGCTTAAAACTGTGGTCACTGAGCGGTGCCGAAGTGTCCGTGCTAACCATAGACTTAGAATTGCGATCGCTCCTACGACAAACCAACCTGCTAGCACAAGGCGAGGTAAACCAGGTACACCAGTCCACAGCAGCGCCACAATAAAACTCAGAGCATATCCTTCTGTAATTACCGCAGATATTTGGTTTCGCAGATAGCGCGTATTTGCGAACATCAATCCCGCACCCACGGCTAAACCGATTAATCTGGTTTCTGGTAGCTGTATAGTAAGTAACTGGGCAACTCCTACAGCCAAGACACTCAAGTAACGGCTAGTAGTCCGACGTTCTGTAGTTGTGCAGTTGGCAACACCCGTAAGAGCTATAGGCGTAACTAGCCATAAGATTCCCCAATGAGCTTGGCTATCAGCTATGCCATACCAAGATGATTCTGCATTCATCCACAATAGGAAAAAACTAGCGGTGGCTAGCCCTAAACCGATATCCCATGCACTACGTTGCCATAGTCCTTCTTTGACGCTAAATCGCCACTCTGCAACCATCAGAGCTAATAAAATACTTGCCCAGACTTGTTGACTTAGGGCTGGTGCCAGCAAATTAATGGTAGAGCAAAATGTCAACACTCCCATGATGTGAGTTAGATATATCAGGAAAAGGGATGAGGGGGAGCGGCGTTGAGTAACGAATGCCAGAGTGATCGTGGAAAATAGCAGATTTAGCGATCGCAATGTGGGATTTACTATAGCGATCGTTGTTAAAAAAGTTCCAAATAAGAGGGTGAGCAGTTCACCAAATTGAGCCAATTCTCGCTTTTGGCTACGATGCAGGCTATCTGTGAGCGCCACCATCAAAATTACGTAGGGAAATAAAGCTACACCCAGCAATGCCCAAGGTTCATTTTGAGAATTGGTGAGTTGAGTACCAGTTGCGATCGCAAATTTCTGTAAGCTATCAGGTACTAATCGCCAACCTAACCAAATTGTCTGTAAGCCGATGAGAAAAACTGCTGCAAAGTCAACCTTTAAACTGTACCGCCGCAAGCGACTTCCCACAAACCACAAACTCAAACCACTGACAACAATTGCTTGCCAGGGATAATTTACTACCGAAACCAACCAACCCAGAAAGAGGAGAATACCACCGAGTTTTTCCCATAATAGGGATAAGGGGGATGAGGGAGAATTTACTCCCCCTGCTCCCTGCCCCCTGCCCCCTGCCCTCTCCCCTCCCCGCTGTGCTAACCAAGTTACTAGCCAACCGCAAATGCCAATGGCTAACCCGAACTGCGTGACATCTAACCGGGCAACAAAAATCGCCCGCGCTAACAGGACTATCAAGGCATAAATAATTACCGCAGCAGGTAAACTAATACTTAACTGTCGGCGCTCGCGTCTGTCTTCCTCACTGATAAAATTAGGCTGTTGGTAAAGATTTTGATAAAGGGTAATGATAGTTGTGCCGATCATTGCCAGATAAACGGCAATCAAGGGAAATCCTGGAAATTGCCAACCCCAATGCAGATAACTCAGCCCCAGAATATTTGCTAGAGGCAATTTGCCAGTATGTAAATTGGCAAAAATAGTCCGATTTTTAGAGAGTAAAACAGTTATAGCAGTTAGGGTAGGCCAGGCGATCGCAACTACAATCCAATCCACAGGATTTTGCCACAATCGAAAGCTATCCATTGCCCAAAAGTTCACGGGCACTAATAAAAGGGTGACAATCAGCAAAGTTTGAGCTGTCAATCTGAGGTTGCTTTGCCTAGTTGCCCAAAAGCTTAATCCCCAGAAACTCAAAGTATAAGCAAATAAAACTCCATATTGTCCAGAAGCAGGAAATCTCTCCCACTGACTCGCAGCCAGTACCCCAGAGGACACCACTACCAGGAATACCCCTAGAAAAAGCAGCCAGCGGACACTCAGTTCTGCCCCCAAAGACTGCAACATTGTACTAATAAAGTTGGGTTGGGCTGGTTTTTGCTGCGGTTGCCTCCGGCTACTAGATTGTAAAGCTGTTACGGGTACCTGCTGCACAGGATCAGAAGTTACAAATGCTACCTTTGTTTCAGCTTCCGGCTGGGGTTGCAACACCACCGTACACACCAGAAACTCTTGGCATAATTCCCTAACCTGGGTATCAGATATCAAACCTAAACGCAGCCATATATCTAGTCCTTCTAATAACTGAGGATGGGAAGATGGCAGCCTGATTTCAAATTTTAGCGGGCGCTCACGGGGCGATGACATAAGTGGCAACAGTATAACTATATACTTAATTGTGATTTTAATTAAAGTATATTTTGGCTCTAATTGTGCCACTTATTAAGCTAATTGATATTAATTTTTAACCTATAAGGGAACTCCAAAAAATAAATTATCCATTTTTTGGCAATACGCTTGGGTTAAGGGCTAATTGTACAAAATTGTGGGTTTTCGAGACGCGATAAATCGCCGTCTCTACAAGTGTTTTGGTCTTATCTGAACTGTATTGCATTTTTTGGAATCAAAACAATTTTTTCTCCCCCTGCCCCCTGCTCGCTGCTCCCTGCCTCTATAACAATGGTATATTTTTTTATTTGGAAGTCCCTAAGTAGATTTTGTTATTTTCCAAAGAATGCCGTTTACCTGCTGTAACTTTGAGTTATAAATTTTCTCAATTCCAGCTTTTAAGAAGTCAGAGGCATTAAACAAGAATATGTCAGTAAAGCCATTAGTAATCTCTGGTAACTGATTTTTCTCTACAATTTGAAGTCGCACTTTTGGATCAACTAAGTGACCAAGAACTTGTATTGATGGAATTATGCTAGCATCACTAATTAAAAGCGGTTTATTACCTTGATTAACAATGTTAGCAATTTGAAGAATTTCTTGGTTTTTTTCCGGTAACTTGTTCCACCAAATTTGGGCTTGAGAACTGATTGTACAAGATATGATTCCGCCCATAATTACCATGAATGTTACAAATGGCCAGAGCTTTTTTGACCAGAATTTAGTAGAAATATACGTGAGTTTAGTGCTAAATAAATAAGCAACAGCTAACTGTATACCTAAAACCGAGGGAAGTGTATATCGACTAGTAGCGTATCTCTTTTGGAAAACGAAATCTGCTATCAGTAGTGGAAGCCCTACAGATCCAATCAAGGTTAAGACAAATAACCAAACTTCCTTAGAGGTTCTTCGGCAGAGAAAGTAAATTGAGTAGAGCATTAAAGCTAAAATAATTCCAATAAAAGGAATTAAGAGAAGCTTAATTCTTCCTGGATCGCTAGGGCTAATACCTAAATCAAGAAATGTCCGACTAAAGATACCAGCCCACCTTGTAGCTGACGCAAATACTGTTTGTTTAGCACTTGCCCAACTTACTGCTTCTGGCTGAGGATTATTAATAATAATCCAAATCCAAGGTACAAAACTGATAAAACCTGTAAGCGATGAAATCAGGTAATAAATCGATGTTTTGCTCAATCGGAAGCGTTCGATTACAATTACATAAATTCCCTGTGCAAACGCAACCAAGGCAAAAAATAGATGGGTATAAAACCCTATTGATAATGTTGCTGCATAAATGCACCAACTAACTTTTGTTTTAAGGCGCATGGCTCGCAGCAGGGCTACGCTCGATATTAAGATAGTTACTATCCATAAACTGTATGCTCGTACTTCTTGTGCATACACAACATGAATCGGTGAAACGGCTACCAACGCCATCGCTATCCACCCGACTAGTGAAGACTCAAATAATTCTAGGCATAGCCAATAAATACAAGGAAAGGTGAGCAGACTAAGAAATACCGAGAAACTTCTTGCCACCGCTACAGAATTACCAAACCACTCTAACCAAAATCGGGTGATCACAATGTATAGCGGCAAAATCTGTGAGTCTTCTAACATTACCCCTTTAATTGTATCAACTACGTTTTTTTCAGAATTGGGATACTGGTATTTATGCAAATCTTCTATGGTGAGCAAACGACCATTACTTAACTGCTCATTCATTTCTGACTGCGTATAGCCGGAAATGCGTAATGATGAAAAGACTTCATCGCCCCAATAAATTTTTCTGTCAATATTGACAAACCGAAAAAATACACCTATTACTAATAGAATGATGATTAAAGAACGTAACCAAGATTTAGAACCAGTCCAATTTTGTAACAATCGATTTTTCATACAGGTTTCAATCTCCTCAAAGCTTTAATCAACGGTGGTAACTTATGCTTGCCAGAATCGTTTATTAGGAGGTGTTTGACTTCTTGTTTATACTTTCAAAGAGATTGCAATCCGCTACAACTGTTTGACCTAATATAGGAATCGTATTTGATTTTTGAAATTATCTACGTGGGCGGGGAGTGGGGAGTGGGGAGTGGGGAGTAGGGAATAAGGAATTAGGCTTTTCGATCTGTACCGAGCTTTTTCATAAATCAAATACTAGCCCTATATCAATTTGAATATTTACTTAGAATATGACACATAATATTCATGTATTAAACTAATACTAAAAGTTAAAAATATTTGTGATCGCCGTTTTTTTAACTATAAATATTTAGCATAAAAGTTATGATTTAGCAAAGAAACATCTAGTTATTCTCTCCCACCTTAACACTTAATTAGGAGCGATCGCCGATAAATATTTGAGCCAAAAGTAACCTAAAATATGATTTTTAAAGATATTGAAGCTTTTGGTAATAATATCTTATACTAATTACAATCGTTAATTTTTTGTCGTAAACAATATAGTATAAATTGAGCTAAATGTAAAATACTTGGGTTAAAAACAAAAATATTTTATAAAGTTTATATTAAAATGCTATGAATACAACTGGTTTATCGAGTAGACTCAGCTAGCGATCGCGCCTACCTAACCAGGAAAAAAATTTCTGATAATGTGTCCTTGGTTCAGAGCAAGTATTTTAAGTATGAGGCTCCCCCCCTCAGTTCGTGTACTCTTTTGCTAAGAGCAGCCGCACTCAGCACTACTGAGACGGTCAGGGTAAGCCTGTTCGACACCATTTTGTCACCTTCTCTACTTATTACCATCTTCGAGTAATAGAATTAAGAACGAAGCCTTGTAAAGCCTTCAACTATCAAAAGATAGAAGCTTTAGTAGCAGATTTTACCCAATGACAGTAAATGGAAAATCTGTATCCCAAATAAGCTTGTAGCATATAAAACGCTTGTAAGATTTTTATGACTTCCCGTATTCGCTTTTTGATGTGCCCTCCTGACCACTACGACGTAGACTATGTGATTAATCCTTGGATGGAAGGGAATATTCACAAGTCATCGCGCGATCGCGCCGTGGAACAGTGGCAAGGACTACACCAGATCCTTAAACAACACGCCATTGTAGACTTAGTACCACCTGAAAAAGGTTGGCCAGATTTGGTTTTTACCGCCAACGCTGGCTTGGTACTGGGGACTAATGTTGTCCTCAGTCGCTTTTTGCACAAAGAACGTCAGGGAGAGGAGCCTTTCTTCAAACAATGGTTTGAGGCAAATGGTTATACAGTCAATGAACTGCCCAAAGATTTGCCCTTTGAGGGAGCAGGGGACGCGCTACTAGATCGAGAAGGACGCTGGTTATGGGCGGGATACGGTTTCCGCTCGGAATTAGATTCTCACCCTTATCTAGCTAAATGGCTAGATATTGAGGTACTATCCCTGCGGCTCATCGATGAACGTTTTTATCACCTGGATACCTGCTTTTGTCCCCTAACAAATGGCTATTTGCTTTACTATCCCGGCGCTTTTGATTCTTACTCCAATCGCTTAATTGAAATGCGAGTCGCACCAGAAAAGCGGATTGCAATTGAAGAAGCCGATGCAGTCAACTTCGCTTGTAATACGGTGAATGTGGATAACATCGTCATCATGAACAAGGCGAGCGATGCTTTAAAAACCCGCCTTGCGGATGTAGGTTTCCAAGTATTGGAAACACCGCTTACCGAATTTCTTAAAGCTGGTGGTGCGGCTAAATGCTTAACTTTGCGGGTAACGGAACCAGTTAGAGATGAACTTCATGCCAATGTCTCGGTAGAAAGCCGCGTCATTCGCATGGAAGGACACTTGCTCGATGCAGGCTTAATTAACCGCGCCTTGGATTTGATTATAGATGCCGGGGGAAGCTTCCAAGTTCTGAATTTCAACTTGGGAGAACAACGGCAAAGTACCTCAGCCGCCGAGGTGAAGGTATCAGCACCATCCCATGAGGTGATGGAAGAAATCATCTCAATGTTGATTGATTTGGGTGCAGTAAATTTACCACATGATGAGCGAGACGCTAAATTGGAGCCGGTAATCCAAGATGGCGTTGCGCCTGATGATTTCTACGTCAGTACAATTTATCCCACCGAAGTCCGAATTAATGGTGAGTGGGTGAAGGTAGAAAATCAACGGATGGACGGCGCGATCGCAATTACCCAAACTGCCAATGGTTTAGTCGCTCGGTGTAAAATCTTACGCGATTTGAAAGTTGGCGAACAGGTAATTGTAGACGTGTTAGGTATCCGCACCATTCGCAAAACTGAATCACGCGAACAACGCAGTACTCAAGAATTCAGCTTTATGTCGGCGGGAGTTTCCAGCGAACGGCGCGTGGAATTGGTCGTTGAGCAAGTAGCTTGGGAATTGCGGAAAATCCGTGATACTGGTGGTAAGGTAGTCGTCACGGCTGGGCCAGTGGTGATTCACACTGGTGGCGGCGAACACCTGGCGCAACTGGTTCGGGAAGGATACGTACAGGCGTTGCTGGGTGGGAATGCGATCGCAGTTCACGACATCGAGCAAAATATCATGGGCACTTCCTTGGGTGTAGATATGAAGCGGGGTGTGGCCGTTCGTGGTGGACACCGCCATCACCTGAAGGTAATTAATACTATCCGCCGTTATGGCAGTATTCCCAAAGCTGTAGAAGCAGGGGCAATTAAAAATGGCGTGATGTATGAGTGTGTCCACAATAATGTGCCTTTTGTCCTTGCGGGATCGATTCGGGATGATGGGCCTTTGCCTGATACCCAAATGGATTTGATTCAGGCACAGGAAGAATATGCCAAACACTTAGAAGGTGCGGAGATGATTTTGATGCTGTCATCGATGCTGCACTCCATTGGCGTGGGGAATATGACTCCGGCGGGGGTAAAGATGGTGTGTGTGGATATTAATCCAGCTGTGGTGACTAAATTAAGCGATCGCGGTTCTGTAGAATCGGTGGGTGTGGTGACAGATGTGGGATTATTCCTCAGTTTGTTGATTCAGCAGTTGGATAAGTTAACAAGCCCGTATGTTGATAAGGTAGGTTAAGAAGACGTAGACGTGAGACGGTGAGCCAGTCCGGTGGACGGGTTCCCCGGCATAAAGCAATACAGTTCAGATAAAACCAAAACACTTGTAGAGACGGCGATTTATCGCGTCTTAAAAACCCACGATTTTGTACAAGTAGCGCTTAACCCAAGCGTATTGCGGCATAAAGGAACTGGCGAACCCGTAGGGCTTTCTACAGGGTAGGGCAAATAACGCAAAGGACGCGAAGAAAGGGAGATGACAAGAGTAGTTTTCAGTGAAAAGTTGCAGGTTAATTGGGTCAGTTTCATTGCTGATTTTATGCTGGCGGGTATGGTTTTTGGCCCGCCAGTAGCTCCCTTTCTAGCTGCGTCTGGGGTGTTTTTGCTTCCTGGTATTGCGGACATCATTTATTTCATGGGTAATCATGTTTGTCCGCAACCAACTATGGGGTTAGATTTAGCACCACCGTTTATTATGGCTGTGTGTATGCGCTGCTACGGCACTGTCACAGGTTTGCTGATTACTCGTCTGCTGTATGGGGTAACTGGTGGTAAAGGATTTTACTGGTTAAGTCAGTATGGCTGGAGTGGTGTGGCGATCGCTAGTGTGCTGATGATGGCTTACCCTTTGGAATTAGCAGCACAAGTTTTCGGTTTATGGAGTTTTAATAATTACTTGGTTACGCCTTTTGGATTGATTACGGGTTTGGCGTGGGGATTGTTTACTATGCCAATCCTGCATGGTTGGCAGGGTGCTAAAACCAGGTTGCATGGATTGTAGAGACGTTGCAATGCAACGTCTTTACTGAACAGTATTGGTATAGTTTCCCCTTTTTTAATGAATTGGGGGATCAAGCCTTAACCCAAGCGTATTGATTTACATGATGCCTAAGGGCTGATTTGTGTTTACGTTTTTGCCGTAAGCCTACACTTAATGCTCATTAATTAACTGCTATTGCAGTAATTTTGCTGAAGTTTTATGATAATTTTACATAATTTTTAACAAAAATCATACTAGGTCAGGATGTAGAATGCCAAGGAACTCCTTAGCACGCAACAATCAGCGATCGCTAGTAATTATAGTACCAAGTAAATAGGTGCTAATATTTCCAGCTATGCTGTCACTTTCTGTTCACATTCTTTTTATAGATTGAATATAAATCAAATCAGATTCCTATAGAGGTAAATGATATAGCGGATACAATTTCAAGACAACAGATACCACAGCAGTTATCTCAAGTGTGCCGTAAATCCTTCTGACGTTTTTACAGAAGCAGCGATTAATTGTCATGATTATCATCCGTTAAAAATAAGAAAAATCGTGGTTTCAAAAGTTCAGAGCATAAGTAAAAATCATTAACAAAGAGAGGACTGATTATGATAGGTCTAATCGTAACTTGGTTAGTCACCGCTATTAGCTTTTTGATTATTTCTAGAATCCCATTTTTGGGAATAGAAGTAGATAATTTTGCTAAAGCAGCAATCTCCGCCATAGTCTTTGGTATTTTAAATGCTATTTTGCTACCTGTCCTTACCTTTTTCACCTTTCCATTCATTATCCTTACCTTGGGATTATTTTTCGTTATCTTAAATGCCATCATCTTTGGATTGTCGGCTTTAATTGTCCCAGGTTTTAGATTACGTTATGGCTTTTGGAGTGCTTTGCTAGGTTCTATTACTTTAGCAATCATTAACTCAATTCTATTAAGAATTTTGGCTGCTTTTACCTGAAAAAATACAACAGTCTTAAAACAATTCGCAATTCGCAATGGGCTAACGCCCCGCTCCGCTAACGCAATTACGTTTTATGACGGGTATTTAGATTTAGGCGTTCAATTCCCGCTGCTTGATAGAAGCAGGGGACTTAAACCCCCACCATTTGTTAACGTTTTTTGTTTTTTCTTTAGTTGATAGTCAGTAGGAAAACTTATTCATGAAATTACTTTTTAGGCAACCAGTTATTTTGTTTTGCGTGGGATTTTTTCTAATCTCTACTCTATTCGCTTGTCAACCTCAACAGGTAGCATCGCCCCCAACTTCTACAGTAACTCCTATACAAACGACTGCGCCTGTAACAAATACACGCCCTGTAGCTTATGTTGATCGCCAACTAAGCACAAATCCCGCTCAGTTGCCACCATTACCTTACGCTTATAACGCTTTAGAAAAAGCTATTGATGCACAAACAATGAAACTGCATCACGATCAGCATCATGCAGCTTATGTAAATAACCTCAACAATGCCTTAAAAAAATATCCGCAACTGCAAAATAGCAGTGTAGAAACTTTGCTACGAGATTTGAATAGCATCCCTGAAGATATTCGGACAACAGTACGTAACAATGGTGGCGGTCATCTTAACCATACGATTTTTTGGCAAATTATGAGTCCTCAAGGTGGCGGACAACCAACAGGAGAAATCGCCCAAGAAATCAACAAAAACTTTGGCAGTTTTGATGCTTTTAAAAAACAGTTTAATGAAGCGGGAGGCGATCGCTTTGGTAGTGGTTGGGTTTGGTTAGTGCGTAATCCCCAAGGTCAGTTGCAAATTACCAGTACGCCAAATCAAGATAGCCCAATTACAGAAGGCTTGTATCCCATTATGGGAAATGACGTGTGGGAACACGCTTATTACCTGAGATATCAAAATCGCCGTGCCGATTATTTAAATAACTGGTGGAATGTAGTCAACTGGTCGGAAGTGAACAGACGCTCCCAAGCCTCACGCCAACAAACTTAGAGGAAATGGCTGATGAGAAGTTTATTAATGCATAGCCCAGTTGCGATCGCATTTGGTTGGATTGGGGCGTATATATTCATCACCCTATTACCTTTGCTAATTTTGCTCATTTATCCTCCACTGAGTGGAAGAGGATTTTGGATTGATTTTTCAGTTGCATTGGGCTTTATTGCTTTGGCGATGATGGCATTACAATTTGCCCTCACCGCCCGGATTAATCGGATTGAAGCCTCCTACGGCGTTGATATCATTCTTCAGTTTCACCGCTACATCTCGCTAGTAGCATTCACCTTTGTCCTGATTCATCCGTTGATTTTGTTTGTAGTACAGCCAGAAACACTGCAACTATTGAACATTTTTACAGCGCCGTGGCGAGCAAAGATGGCTGTTTCGGCAACTTTGGCGTTAATAGCACTGGTTGTCACCACCATCTGGCGACAACAACTGAATATCCCTTACGAACCCTGGCGCACTGCTCATGGTGTTTTGGCAGTCTTAACAGTTAGCTTAGGACTGGGACACGCTATTGGCGTGGGTAATTATTTAGGGCTATTTTGGAAAGCAGTATTGTGGACTGCGATCGCACTAATTGCTCTCTGGTTACTAGTTTATGTGCGTCTGGTTAAGCCTTGGTTAATGCTGAAAAAGCCTTATCTAGTAGAAGAAGTCCGTTCCGAACGTGGTGATGTGTGGACACTTGCACTCCGGCCAAGAGGACACAAAGGCTTTCAATTCCAACCTGGACAATTTGCCTGGATTACTCTAGAAATCTCTCCGTTTCGGATGCGAGAACATCCCTTTTCTATGTCTTCCAATGGCGACAATTTTGAAAAGATAGAGTTCAGTATCAAAGCTTTAGGAGACTTTACCAACACCATCAAAGATGTGCCACCCGGAACCAAAGCTTTCTTAGATGGCCCCTATGGAGTATTTACCACAGACCGTTATGAAGACACATCTGGTTTTGTGCTGATTGCTGGGGGTATTGGGATTACTCCCATGATCAGTATGTTAATCACCCACGCTCAACGAAAAGATGAACGCCCTTACCTATTAATCTACGCCAGTAAGACTTGGGAAGATATCACCTTCCGGGAAGAACTCAATGAACTCAAGGGAAAGTTAGACCTAACTGTGGTTCATGTTCTTAAGGAACCACCTGAAGATTGGCCAGGGGAAACTGGCTACGTAGATAAGGAACTTTTACAAGGTTATGTACCCAAAAGACGGGCAACACGGCAATACTTCATCTGTGCATCACCAAAGATGATGGATCAAGTAGAAATAGCCCTGCATCAACTTGAAGTTCCGCCTATGAACATCCACATGGAACACTTCAACCTTGTTTAACTTCTCAATATTCGGCTGCTAACCTTGTAGAACCCAATCGATTATGCGTTACAGTATTATGCTGCAAATTTTAACAGCCATTACCCTAATTTTAGTTAGTGGTGCTGCCTTATTTGCCTGGATACAAAACCGTCCTCCTGAAACTAATAATGCTCAAGAATTAGGAATAAGCGATCGCTAATAATATAAATACTAGCGATCGCACATCTAAAATGTGTTAATTTAACAAGCTCATGATGCGGCTAACTTTTTGCGGCTAGGACGCTTGTACTCTGATTTTTTCTTCAATCCTACCGCTTGAGCTTGATCGCTATCTAATCCATATTGTCCGCGCACAACTTCTTTCATCGCTAATACCGCATTGTGAAATTCCCATTCTGCTAATCGCGCAGCATCAGCAGCAGCACGGTATAAAGTTAGTTTCTCGGTTTCGGCTTGTTGCTGGGCTAACATAGCTTGATAAGCTTGCTGTAAGTTAGTAGCAGAGGCATCAGCACGGGTTGTTTCATAAGTGGCGATCGTTTGTAAGCCGTGCCATGAATTAACATCTTCACTAATTAATTGAGGGCGCAAACGGCGTGTTGTATCTTGAGTAGACATATCAGCATACTGATGTAATGTACATATTTAATGTACCCATTGAAACTCTAAAGATATCAGTAAGCTGAAGTTTTTAGATAAAACAAGGTTAATGAAAGGGTAAGCTCATTTTTGCAACTTAGATACAACAAAATTGCAAGCGGATGCATCAAAGTTGCAAGCGAATGCATCAAAGGTGCGAGTCGATGCAATTTAGTTACAAGTCGATACATCAAAGTTGCAGGTCGATACATCTAAATTGCAAGTCGATGCAACTAAATTGCAGGTTAATGCATCTAAATTGCAGCCTGATAGGGAAGACAAAAATTCAAAGTTTCATTAACTCACAGTTTCTACTAGCTGCAACTAGGGGAATGCAAGTCGAATGTGTTTAATCATTCTAAAACTCGTTGGTGCAAAAAGTTGCAGTGTTAGCGATCGCTAATAATGTAAATACTAGCGATCGCTAATTGTTATCGCTGTGGTTTTATACTGGCTGTACCTACCTCCACCTTCTGCGCTCCTTCAACGATTTGGTAGAGTTTATCTTCAAGTTTTTGCATACATGCCGACCAATCAAAGTCAAGTATAGAGGGGCGAGCGTGACGAGTCATATCTGCTTTCAAATCAGGATTTTCTAGAATCGCAATTACCCTTTGGGCAAAGTCTGTAGGGTTGTTAGGTTGGGCAAGAAAGCCATTACGACCAGGAAATACCTGTTCTGAGGTTGACGGTGCAAAAACAGCAACCAGAGGAGTTCCAGACGCTAATGCTTCGTTATTTGTAGTGCAGAAGTTCTCGGTGACAGAGGGATTGACAAAAACATCTGCTCTAGCAAACCAACCTAAAAGTTCCGTACCGTGGGACTCGCCCCATACAGTAATACCCGATCCAAATTGTTGGGCACGCTGACGGATCTCTTCATCTAGCGGGCCACTACCAACAATCACCAGATGGACATCAGGGATTTTGGCGGCAATCAGTGGAAAGATATCAAGCAATTGGTTGACATTCTTTTCGGGTGTGATGCGTCCGACAAACAAAATAGTCGGCCGATTATCATCAGGAATTGGGTTGTAACAAATGTTTCGCGGATGAAATTTTTCGCAATCGATACCTTGATAAGCGACGTATTCAGCGCGTTGGCATTTCAGTTCTTCGTATTTAGTCAGTTGTTCTTTAGAAGAGAAGTAATTGAAGTCATAAGACTCACTAAACTGCTTGACTAAAACGGGAACGATGGGACGAACCAAATTGAAGAACCGATCTCCAAAGTAATATTTGATATACGCAACGATATCTGTATGGAAGAGTGATATTATTGGCGTGCCTGTTCGTTTTGCGTATTGGGTACCAATCGGGCGACCATAACCTTGCAAGAAAAATGAGTATAAACCTCTCATTTGCGCGGCTTCTTCAACCACGATAATATCGGGCTTGAATTTCTCCAACAGCTTGGTATCGCTCCAATGCCGATGGTTCAACGGTTGAGGAAGAGACTTGTAAAATACCAGTGGTTCTGTGGGGAATGCGTAAGCAGAGAAATTGGGGAAAGATTGAATTTCCTCTAAACCTGGCATGGGGCGATTGCCAACATTTTTGGGGTAGCGATCGTTTATTTGTGGATGGATTAAAAAAACCTCATGTCCCTGCTCTAGCAGCCAACGAACTCGTTGATGAACTGCCACAGAAACTCCAGTTAAGAAAGGAGCATACAACCCTGTAAATAGTGCAATGCGAAGTTTTTGCTTAGTCATAATAAAGGGGAATATTTCACAAAAATGCTGGTTTTGAATTTAGGATTTACGCAGCAAATGTTTCATGAACATCCTGATTATTTGGCTTAGGAATTCCCACCAATAAAGTTAGACTAAGGATTTACGCATTGTCAAATAGCCGAAATTGTCGATTATGAAGCGGATGTTTATAGCGCTTCTCGAATGGAAGTAATACATTTTGACCTCACTTCCATTCCTCTCTCCAACCATTGCCATTAATGCAAATACATTTTGCTAATCAATAAGATAAAGCATGTATTCTGACAATGGTTATAGCTAATATAGTTCTACTAAATATAAGATAATATAATTTGAAGACTAGGGAATGTTTAGTGTAATAACTTTCATGCCCTAGTTCAGATAGGACTCATATTTGATCGTGTTCAAAAACTCCGTAAAACTGAAAAAGCCTTCTTAACTGTTGCCTATTGCCTTCTTGACTATTGCCTATTCAGCGATTTATTTCAAAGAGAAACCTTGCTATCAATAGGCTGATCTAACCATTGATAAGGGCGATATTCTACTAGGCGGACATTCCAGGGCCCTTGAACCCGATAGGAGACACCGCGCCAGCTGACTGTTGATGTCCACAGGGATGATAACATTGCTAACCCATAAACCCACTGTGTTAAGGGAATCGCAATCAACATTTTAATGATTGTAGGAACTGATAATTTTGCTGTTGCCTGGTCATTAGAGCGAATCACTCGCTGTATCTCTAATTCCAACACGAGCATTATTAAGAGTAATCCGACAGTATAGACACCATAGCAGCCTAACAAGAGAGCCGCAGCTTCCCATTTTGCCTGTAACAATGACTCTAGAATTAAGATGATGACTGTAGTAGGAAACAAAATACTAGAAACAGCTTCACTAACTAAAGCTAACCAACGTGGGTGATATAGTCGAGAACAAAGAATGAGGCGTTTGAGATAATCTATTAAGTTGAATAAATCAGTTTCTTCACGATTTACAATCAGTAGCGAAGGCACAAACTTTATCTGCAACCCCTGTTTTTTGAGGATGTCGTGCATCATAAAATCTTCGCTTAAAGCTTGCCCCCATTTATCTAGCAGTTCTGTTTGGCGAAGCACTTCTGTTTTCACAGCCAAAGTCCCACCCCAAGGGATTTGGAAGAGAAACATTTGCACAACTGTGGCTACATTGCCGGCGTAGCGCACTAAAGATCCCCAATACTTACCTGTAGGGACATACCAACGATAACCTGTTGTCGCCCCTACTTTGGCATCGCTTAAAGGACTGACTAATTCTCGCAGCCAATTCACATGAACTATAGTATCAGCATCTACTAAGGCAACCACCTTGTAGGAATCATCCAACTCACGGACAGCTTGAATTAAAGAACTGCATTTGAGACTACAATTGTTGCGTACTATTCTCAAAGGGCTGATTTGAACGTTGTTCGCTTCTTGCTCTGTGATGGTTTCACTGGCAATTTTCCAAGCGGGATCTTCGTGACTATCAACGATCAACTTTAAATCATACTGTGGATAGTTTTGGTTCAGGAGCGATCGCAAACATCTAGGCAAAAACGGATCGGCTCCGCGTAAGCAAAGAATTACTGCTGTTTTAGGTAACTGATCATCCGGTAATAATTTTTTTTTAGATGAGCGCAGATACCATATAAAGACAAGCGTTAAACACACCTGAATAACTAGCCAACCCGTCAAAGACTTAGATAGAAATATCGCCAAATCTTCCATTAATTTTTTAGTCTCCAGTAGGATTAGGGATTGGGGACTGGGGATTAGGGATTAGGGATTAGGGATTGGGGATTAGGGATTAGGGATTGGGGATTAAGAAAATTCTTTCCCAGTACCCAGTCCCCAGTCCCCAGTCCCCAGTCCCCAGTACCCAGCCCTCAGTCGGCTTTACGAATCCAACGAATATTTCATAATGATGTTGACTGTTGTATTTTTGTCTACAACAAAGCTGGCATCACGAAACTTTGGTGTACCTGTTTGTATTGACACAGTTGGATTTTTGGAAATCCCAAAACCTTCTTTGGGAATACCAAAAAAGTCTTTATTGAGTTTGCGATCGCCATTTTGATCATCGACTATGGCAACAGCATAAGTTCCAGGCTTTAAACCGGAAAATTCTTTTGTTACGGAATTGCCAGTAATCTTAGTGCAGCCGCTTTGAGCTTCACTAGTACTACTCATCGGAAATCCTTTTTCACTTGCGTAAACTCTGAAGCAAATCTCACCTTTTTGGTGGCGTATTCCATTTACAACTACATTAAGTGTTGTAGTTGGCTCTGCATTCACTGTTTTAGCAAAGCTGATGCTCACTAAAGTAGCAAGCAAAACATGAGATAGATGAGATAGTTTCAACATAGTTTTGTAGTGAATAATAGGTGATTCGTAGGGTAAAAAAGCTGGCAAACACAGCTTATTTCTCTGAAGCGATTCGTTCAAAGTCTGACTTGCTGCTTTTTAATTGATGCACCTTGCCAAGCTTGCCAAAGTTTTTGCAGCGCCTTTAGCAAATCTTTCAGCAGAAGATATTCTGTCCCTTTTAACTGCTGATATAAGCTGATATGGCAACATAGTCGCTCATCCAAACTTAAGGAGCTACGCCATATAGAGAGTATATACTCCCAAATTATTCTCCAATGTGGCAATAAAATTTGTCCTTTCTTTGCTGAATCAAACCATACTGAATAAGCATAGAAATCAGGCAGCATACTCAATGAGTGTTGTTTACTGTTGTTAGTAAACAACAGATAGTTAGGGAAATACATACTCATTGATTGTTGAGGATGGCTTCTGGCAAAAAACAGGTATTCAGGAATTTCATAAAACCTACCAAGAATACCAAGCCTTAATAAGAGAATTCCATCTGCATTACCGTAACCACCCATAGGCGGTATCCTTTTCAAGGCACTGGCGCGAATTACACCATAACATTGGTAACATAAATGCTTGGTCAGCAATTCGTGAAAACGCTCGTGTGGTTTTAGTGAATCTGCCTTGAGTTTGATATCGTAGTTTTGGAGATAACTCCCCTCTTCATCAATGAAATATGTCTGGGAATGACACAAGATTATAGTAGGATCTTGGTCAAGCACCTCAATACACTTCTTGATAAAACCTGGAGCATGTAAATCATCATAGGCAGCCCATTTAAAATACTCACCCGAAGACAATTTAAAAACGCGATTGAAGTTACGGGCGCAACCGATATTTGTGTCATTGCGGTAGTAACAGATACGTTGGTCTTGCTCGGCATAAGCTCTACAGATTTCTTCAGTTTTATCTGTAGATGCATTATCTGAAATAATTAGTTCAAAATCTTCAAAAGTTTGAGCCAAGAGAGAATCTATGGCTTCTTTGATAAATTTTTCACCATTGTATACAGGTAATCCGATGCTCAATCGTGGCTGATTGCTACTCATATAAAACAAGGATTCTGAAAATCTGTGATTATTGCTTAATTGCAGATAATTGTTAGGTAGATGCAATGTAATAATCCAGAAGTCAGAATTTAGTAGGTTGGGTTGAGAAACGTAGCAAGATCCCGTACGATAACCCAACATAAATTATCAAGGCTTTCTTGGGTTTGACTGTCGCTCTACCTAACCTACTATTCTAATTCTTCTATTCTCCCTACTCCCTACTGCCCACTCCCCACTCCCAAAAGACTATTTCATCAAACTTTGAATATCTGTTTTTCGCAGCCATTCATGTGTTCGCTGCATTCCTTCTTCGAGGTCAATTGCTGGTTTATAATTTAACAGGCTTTGTGCTTTGGCAATGGAACAAGCATAGGGACGAGTCATAAAATCTATAGACTCTGGTAAAATATCAACTTTTTTGCGAAAAAGTTTTTGTCCTTGAACGCGTAGCTTTAGAAACAACTTGATTTCATCTTTCGATAATGAAAGAGGTGCTTGTAAATCTTCCATTGCTGCTAAACGCATAAAATACTCTCTCCACGAAGTTTCTTGTCCATCGGTGATATTAAATATTTCACCGGAGGCTTCTTTTTCTATCGATAGAAAGATGCCATCAATCAGATTATCTATATATACGTGATTAATTACTCCTTGACTATCGTTGGCACAGGCAAATAATTTTTGACGCATCATCAGAATTGGTCTGACTATCCAGGGAATACTTCCTGGCCCATAAACATCTCCGGCTCGAATAATGATGATGCCAAAATCTGGAGAATTATTCAGTTCTAAGAGTGCTTTTTCAGCTTCTATTTTAGTTTGACAGTAGGGATTGTTTTCGCCAGAAAGTGGCCCAGATTCTGTAACACCATTAGGATAATTAAAACCGTAAACCATGACGGTGGATAGATGCACAAATGTTTTAACACCAGCCTGTTTAGCGGCTTTAGCTATGTTGACAGTACCACCAACATTGACTTCACGAAAATGGTTAATTGCGCCAGCTTCTTCGGCAATTTGCTCTGTATGTAAAACGATATCTACACCCTGGCAAGCCTTTTGAGCAATAGTAGAATCGGTAATACTACCAATAATTACTTCAACACCCAAATTCTGTAATTCTTTATTCTTGTCTGTAGAACTTTGTAGTCCACGAACATTCATTCCTTGCGCTATAGCTAACTCGGCTGTACGCAAACCAACAAGTTGATCAATACCAGTAATTAGGAGGGTTTTGTTGTTGAGGTTCATATAGTAAGGGTTATACCAATTTTGGATTTTTGATTAAAAGAAAAGTGCTAGTTTTGATAGTTTGTCGTAAGCACTTTAGTGATTAGAAAATAAGGACTAAAGTCCTTACTACGAACTTGCTTATCTTTAACAACTTGTTCAAAGCAAGTTGTCTTGGTTAGAAAATATCTCCCGGATCTGCGGAGCGGAGTTTGTTGATAGCAAGCGCTCCTGATGTTATACACATTAAAACCGTGGAAGTTAAGACAATCACCGCATTATTAGTGGTCATCATTATTGGTAGTTTAGTTGCTTCTGCTGCAAAACTATATAACAAGACAGAAGTAATAAATCCTGGGATATAACCTAATATTGCTAAAATCAAAGCTTGCTGAAATACCACATTCAACAAATATCTATTGGCATAACCTATGGCTTTTAAAGTTGCATAAGCAACGAACTGCGTTGCAATATTACTGTAAAGAATTTGATAAACAATAACTACACCAACAACCGCAGCCATTGTCAACATCAAGTTAAGAATAAAACCAATAGGTGTTCTGACAGCCCAGTATTGTTTCTCAAAATCAATGAAGCCTTGGCGGGTAAAAACTTGGACATCATTAGGCAAACTTGCTTGCAAATTTTTTAGTACTGTTTCTGCATTAGTACCAGGTTTGAGGGAAATCAAACCGACATCAATCATATCTGCCGGACGAGTATTAGGATTTATCCTCAAGAAAGTGGAGTCACTAACAAGTAAATTGCCGTCTACCCCAAAGGAAGGCCCTAATGTGAATAAGCCACCAATTCTCACTCTATAGCCAATTAATGAACTGTAGGGAAATATTTCAACTGTCTGTGCAGTCTCTCCCGCATTAAATTTTTCAGCTATTGGGCCAAACTCTGGGCGAGAACCCCGATCAAAAAGCACAACATCGGGAATTTTGAGTTTATCTAAATTTTTCTCAACTTCTGGGAGATTCATTACCGGTCTACCTGGATCAAAACCAATAACATATATTGAATATTTCTCACTAGTAGCCGGATTTTTTAGTTTGGCAAATTGCAAATACATGGGGCTAACTGACTCTACGCCATCAAACCCCAAAGATTGGTACAAACGAGTCCGCGAAAAACTTTGATTTGAGGTCAAAGATTTATATTGCGAACTAACTAAAAATAAATCTCCTTTGAGATTCTGATGCACTGCGGTTGCACTAGAATAGAGGGCATCTTGGAAACCAAGTTGCACAAACATCAGCAGCACAATAAAACCAATCCCGGCTACAGCTACCAATAAACGAACTTTTTGCTGCGCTAGCTGTAGCCAACCTAAAGGAATTTTAAAATTCATGGATTTATTTTCATTTGTCACTTGTACTGAGCGTATCCCTGCGGGGAAGCAAGCTACGCGTAGCGTCTCGCAGAGAAGCCGAAGTATTTGTCATTCGTCATTTGTGAATGACCAATGCCCTATGCCCCATGACTAAATATGAATGGCGACATCCACTTGTAAGTTAGTTAAACGAGCGACCTTTTCACTATCTGCGGGATTATCGATGGAGATTTTCACTTCGATTATTCGGCGGTCTGTATCTGAACCAGGGTTTATGCTGAAGATGTTTTGCTTGTCAACTTGCCAACCAATCTCTTTTACAGTTCCTTTGATTGTTCCAGGAAATGCAGGGCTGGTAATGGTAGCTTTTTGCCCTACACGCACTTTTTGAACATCGGTTTGATACACCTCTGCAATCACATACATTTGAGATGTCTTACCTATCTCAGCAAATCCGGTGTTGGTGTTGATTACTTCTCCGGTTTTGGCGTGAATTTTCAAAATTTTGCCATTTATGGGAGATTTTATATAACTTAAATCCAAGTTGGCTTTTGCTTCTTGAACAGCAGTTGTTGCACTGTTGACTTCGGTTTGTGCTACCTGAACATCTACACTACGCACTTCGCTAATACTAGTGAGTTGTGCTTCTGCTTGCTTGCGTTGTTCTTGGAATGTGTCTTGAGTCCGCTTGAGGGTGGCTTGAGCTTCTGCTAGCTGCTGTTGTGTAGTCTTTAGTTGCAAAGCTTTGCTATCTGCTACAGAAGCCGCGATCGCACCTTGTCTATATAATTGCTGATAGCGATTGTTCTCAGCCTGAGCATTATCTACCTCAGCCTGGATGCGGGCAATTGTCGCCTCTTGTGTCGCAACATCCCCTTTATATTGTGGCTCTAAACGTGCGATCGCAGCTTTTTGAGCATCGATATCTCCGGTTTTAGCTCCAGATTTAACCTGCGCTAGTTTAGCTTTGGCAACTTGCAGTTGGTCTAAAGCTTGTTGTAAAGCTGTTCTAGAACGACCATAATTTTCTAGATATGCCAGTATTTGCCCTGCTTTAACCGCATCTCCTTCTTTTACCAACAGTCTTTCTACTCGCACCCCATTATTAGCATTGGGAGCATTCAAAGAAGTAACTTCACCTTCTGGCTCTAAACGTCCCAAGGCAGTGACAGCAACTTTCGCAGGAGCGACGGGCTTGGGAGGATTTGCTGCTGGTGTCACAACTTTAGGTTTAGACCAAAACGGTACTAAACTATAAAAAGCTATTAATCCCGCCGCCAAAGTGAGAGAAGCTGCTAAAATTACTTGCGATCGCCCTACGGGTTTTGTGAATAATCGGCTTTCTTTATTTACTGCCATATTTTCATTCCAATTCTGTTTTCTAGGGGATAGCCCGGTTATATTTAGTCGATTAGATATAGACTCATCCGCAAATTACCAAGAGGACTTGTCCTCTAGGGTTTCTACCTTAATAAAGTGGATGCGTCTAAATTGGTTTTATATGAATTGTTGTACGCTTTTGCCGCCCAAACTCACTATTGTGGCGTGAAAATTAATGGTGGTGTTACTTCAAAGCTTCCTAAGTTATATCCTATGTTTACATTTAATCCAGTAGCGTAAAATACAATAGTGCTCACCGGAAAAGTTAACTTTCAAGAACAACGAAGCGCTAGTAAAATGAACTCAAACTTTGGATAAACTTGTTATTAAATATGGCATAAAAATTGAATTTTGTCAACCGATTAGCTTTGCACAAGTCCTGATTTTGTAACTAAAATATTTCATTACAGTAAGATTAGAGACTGAATAATTTTACTCATCACTAATCCCTCTAAATTCCAATGGATAGTTAATTATCAAGCAGATTTGATATTACTAACAGATTGTTGTTATTAAGGTTGTGTAATATAAGACATTATTATCACCTTTGTTCCTAGTAATTAAAGGGCGGTTAGAAACCACATTTACACGAGGCTTTATCACCTGCGTCAGACTTTTCACTTCTATTTCTCTCTCCTAAAAGGCTACCTTGTACACACAAGTTATACCAATGGGCATTGCCATGCCCCAAAAGAGCGTATTTGTATCATTATTAAAGTGAAATGGTATCACCAGTTTTATCCCAAGCGTATTGGGATAAGCCAGAAAGCCCTCATGTAGAGACGCGATTTATCGCGTCTAAAAAATTGACACGTTAGAGAGACGCGATAAATCGCCGTCTCTACAATGATGTAATCCTGATTATGTTTATCAAGCAACATACTAAAAATTAATATTTGCTTTATAAATAACCACTTTGCTTTTTCACTTGACTTATATTGAAAAATAACCCAAAACTTTGACTCAATTATCATGTTTATCTGAGAAAACATACTTATGGTTATGCAATTTATTTATGTATTCATAGAATTGTTACTTACTAGACAACAGATTTGCATTATTAACTTCGCCCAGTGCAAATTTTTGGCTAACCCGTAGATAACAAAAGATCTTGCACATTTATATAGTCATAAATTATACTTTTATGCTTCTTTTATTCAAAATTCACATCAGCAAGAGTGGATAATTCTTTATAAAATAACTTTAAAGAAATGATTTAGTTTATATAAAGTGTGCTATTGTTTTTAGTAATTCAATGCTTAAAAGCAGTTAAGCAAACTAGTTATTTAATTGAGTTTTTTAAATTAAAAATAACTAAACATAACTGCTTATCCATCACCTTTTGATCGTTTAATTACTTTTCAAACCTGCATAAACTCGGATTAAAGGTGGTGTCTTTTCTGTAACGAACTTGTCAACTTTGCTGGGTCAAATCCCATAAGATATATTATCCCGGACGTTGAAACTAGCTATGACATTGATCAAAATACAGAACGTTGTCATTAACAACAGGTATGTTGCTGTGGTTAAGCTAGATAATCAAACGGTTCCGGGTGAGAAAAGCATTTCTGTTCCTTTAGCTAACCCTCAGTTTTTATTGTTCCAGTGGGATACCATTGCTCAAAATCTCTACTATTACAAATGGATTGAATTCACTGGTCAAGCAGCTATTACACTCCAAAACTATTTTACCAGTTTTAACAACGTCATCGACCTATTGCCACAATTTCAAGAGTCTAGCGTTGGATAACATTTTTGTGCGATGTCTACGACGGGCTACGCCTACGCAGTGTGCCAAAGCCGCCTGGAAGCATAAGGCTTTACCCTGGCAGTATGTGTCGTGTGGTGTCGATTTGGAAACAAGCATTTAGCGGAGATAGGATAGCTAACTGCTTACAAAACGAGAGTTTTTGATTATTAGTAGGCAACAGAAATTACTGTATCTACACAATCCACAGTACTCACTATGCCCTATGTCTGCTTATTCAATTGATACTGCCTTAGCGGAGTTGGAAAGCCTTGTCAATAATTGTGAACAGGCTGTGATTAAGTCTATCGAGGGAAAAAAAATGAAATCAGATAAATCAGTGTCAATCAACAAAATTAACAGACAATTACAACACAATCCTATCGCCATCGTTGGGATGGCTTCTCTATTACCTAAAGCTAGAAATTTACGGGAATACTGGCAAAATATAGTAAATAAAATTGACTGTATCACTGATGTGCCTTCCACTCATTGGAGCGTCGAAGATTATTACGATCCCAATCCTAGAACTACTGAAGATAAAACCTACTGTAAAAGAGGCGGGTTTCTTCCAGAGGTAGATTTTAACCCGATGGAATTCGGCATACCACCCAGCATTTTGGAAGTCACAGATGTATCGCAACTATTAAGTTTATTGGTTGCGAAAGAAGCGATGGAAGATGCAGGTTATGGCGAAAAACGTGAGTTTAACCGCGAGATGGTTGGGGTAATCTTAGGCGTGGCGATGGCCAAGCAATTAGGAATGCCACTTTCGGCGAGATTGGAATATCCGATTTGGGAAAAAGCGCTTAAAAGCAGTGGTTTATCCGATGAAGATACTAAAAAAATCGTTGATAAAATCAAAAGCGCCTATGTGAAGTGGGATGAGAACGCTTTCCCTGGAATGTTAGCGAACGTAGTCGCCGGACGAATTGCCAATCGCCTAAATTTTGGCGGGATGAATTGTGTAGTTGATGCCGCTTGCGCTAGTTCCTTCGGTGCTTTAAAAATGGCAATTAGCGAACTAGTTGAGCATCGCTCTGACATGATGCTAACTGGTGGTGTTGATACCGATAACACCATCATGGCTTACATCTCGTTCAGCAAAACACCGGCTGTTTCTCCTAGTGAAAATGTCAAACCTTTCGATGCTAAGTCGGATGGGATGATGCTGGGTGAAGGTATCGGGATGATTGTCCTGAAACGGTTAGAAGATGCTGAACGGGACAACGATAAAATATATGCCGTAATTAAAGGTATTGGTACTTCTAGTGATGGGCGTTATAAGAGCATTTATGCTCCCCGCAAAGAAGGTCAAGTTAAAGCCTTGGAACGCGCTTACGAAGATGCCGGCTTCTCTCCCGCTACTGTTGGGTTGATGGAAGCACACGGTACTGGCACAATGGCTGGAGATCCGACAGAATTCGGTTCTTTAAAAGACTTCTTTGATGTACATGATGACAAAAAGCAGCACATCGCTTTGGGTAGTGTGAAATCACAAATCGGACACACAAAAGCGGCTGCGGGTGCAGCGAGTTTGATTAAAACTGCTTTGGCTTTACATCACAAAGTATTGCCGCCGACAATTAACATCACTGAGCCAAATCCCAAACTCAACATTAAAAATTCATCCTTTTATTTGAATACCGAAACCAGACCTTGGATTCGTCCAGAAGGTGAAGCGCCAAGACGTGCAGGTGTAAGTTCTTTCGGATTTGGTGGAACTAACTATCACGTCGTTTTGGAAGAATATGAAGCCGACCAAAACGAGGCTTATCGCTTACACAGTGGTGCTAGTGAAGTGCTGCTATTTGCTCCCACAGTAGAGCAATTGTTGAGCAAGTCGGAAGAGATTTTAGGTAAGTTGCGATCGCCTGAAGCACCTACACATTACGCACAATTAGTCAATGAGTGCAAATCACAACAAATTCCCCTCTCTGTTCCCCGATTTGGGTTTGTAGCTGAGAATCTCGAAGAAGCTTGCAAGTTCCTGCAAACTAGCATTGACTGGCTGAAACTCAAAGGGTCAGCAGCGTCTTGGGAGCATCCCCAAGGGATTTATTACCGCGCCTCTGGTATGGAGTTAGGCGGAAAAGTTGTCTCTCTATTTTCTGGACAAGGTTCGCAATACCTGGAGATGGGACGCGAACTGGTGATGAATTTTCCTTTGATGCGCCGTCTGCATGGTTATATGGATAGCCTGTTGCTCAAAGATAATTTGCAGCCGCTTTCAGAGATTGTTTTCCCTCATCCTGTGTTTGGAGAGGCAGAAAAAAATGTCCAAATTGCTGCCTTACAACGCACAGAATACGCTCAACCAGCCATCGGGGTGTTGAGTGCAGGGATGTACAGCATCCTGCAACAAGCTGGATTTAAGTCAGATTTTGTTGCCGGTCACAGCTTTGGTGAACTAACAGCGCTATGGGCTGCGGGGGTTTTGAGTACTGAAGATTACTTGTTCTTAGTGAAAGCTAGGGGTCAAGCAATGGCTGCACCCGAAGATCCAGATCATGATGCGGGAAGTATGTTGGCTGTCAAAGAAGACATCAGCAAAGTGGAAGCAGTGCTGAAGCATTTTCCGCAAGTTGCGATCGCTAATCAAAATTCTCCCACTCAATTTGTCTTGGCTGGCCCTACTGCAGAAATCGCAAAAGTCCGTCAGCTTTTACACGACAAAGGATATACAGCTGTATTGTTACCTGTATCAGCAGCTTTCCATACACCGCTAATTGCCTTTGCTCAGAAATCATTTGCGATCGCAACTAAGTCTGTCAAATTCCAAAGTCCCAAAATTCCTGTTTACAGCAACGTTACTAGTAAGCAGTATCCCAAGGAAGCCCAAGGTATTCAAAAGATTCTGGAAACGCACCTTTCTAACTCAGTGCTGTTTAAACAGGAAATTGAAAATATCTATGCGGCGGGTGGTACTTGCTTTGTGGAATTTGGGCCGAGGAGAATTCTTAGCAACTTGGTGAAAGAGATTCTTGGCGATCGCCCACACATTACCGTATCTTTGAATCCCAGCACTCAAAAGAATAGCGATCGGTCTTTGCGAGAAGCAGTTGTGCAGTTGCGGGTAATTGGCTTGACTTTGAACAACCTCGATCCTTACCAACTTCCCCAAACTATTCCCCCAATTGAGACGAAGAAGACATTAAATGTCCGTCTAAACGGCATAAACTACAGATCCGAAAAAACGAAAAATGCCTTCGCTCTAGCTTTGCAGGATGGACATAAAGTCACATTACCTACACCCGAATATCCTGATGCGGCTCCTTTGTTTAGCAGCCCAGGTGTGACTCCAACTCTAGAAGTGATAGAGACTAACGGACATAAAAAACTTACCCCAGAAATGAACGGTGTGACTGCTACTATCATCGCCCAGCCAGAGCAACAGATGAATCCTGTTACCCTGTCACAACCAGCCCAGGAATCTAAGATGCAACCAACACCAGAAAAACTTACAAATTACGAACAACTTTTAGCAAGTTTAGAATATCTCCTGACACAGTTCCAGGAAAATCAAGCCGAGAATTTACAAGTTCACGGTACTTATCTCAACCATCAAATGGAATACGCCAAAGCGTTTTTCCAACTGATGCAGCAGCAGAATTCTTTGTTGAGCGAAAGTAAATCAACAGCCGAAACTGCCAAAATGAAGCTTGTTGTTATGGAAAGCTTAGAGCGTAGCATGATGCAGTTTCATTCCCAACAAGGTGAAACTCTACGCATCCATGAGCAATATCTTCAAGAGCAGTTGGAATATACTAAGAGCTTTTTCCAACTCATCCAGCAAGAATATTCTCAAATTATCTCTGGTGAGGGTGTAACTCAAATAACAGAGAAACTCAGCAATTTCACTCCGTTCACAACAGAAACAACTGTTACTGATGCACCTACCAAGATAGTAGAAAGCCAGCCTTTGCCTGTAGCTGTTACTCAAGAACCTCTCCCGGCTGTTGTAGAGCCTATAGTTGAAACTCCTGTATCCCCACAGCGAGCGATCGCGTCTTTACCAACTCCACACTTCGCCACTGTCGAGACAGTCGAGCCTGTAGTTGCGCCACCTGTCCCAGTTGTAGAACCTCAAGCTGAAGTTGTAGTCAAAATTAGCGCACCTCCAGTTAACGAAGTTGTTGCATTCACTCCAGAACCAGCACCTGTATCTGGCGCAACTATCGATATTGTTGACTTGGATAAAAACCTCTTAGCCATCACCAGCGATAAAACCGGCTACCCAGTCGAAATGCTGGAAATGGACATGGATATGGAGGCTGATTTAGGGATTGACTCGATTAAACGGGTAGAAATCTTAGGGGCGCTACAAGAAATGTACCCCAGCCTACCTAAGCCCAATTTAGAAGAACTGTCAGAAAAACGCACCATCGGTCAAGTTGTTGAGTATCTGCGATCGCACGCTTCCAAAGGTGTTGCGGTAGAAGTTGCAATTCCCGAAGTACAACCAGCAACCGAGATTCCAGTAGAGACTGCACCAGTAGTTGAGGTAGTCGCTGCACCGGAACCCAGCGTAGTTGTCGCATTCACCCCAGAACCAGAAGTTGCTCCCGCTACAAGTGATGAATTTGCAAACTTAGGTGAAACCCTGTTAGCTATCACCAGCGATAAAACTGGTTATCCAGTCGAGATGCTGGAACTGGAAATGGACATGGAAGCCGACTTGGGTATTGACTCCATCAAACGGGTGGAAATCTTAGGGGCGATGCAAGAAATGTACCCCAACTTACCCAAACCGAATATCGAAGAACTCGGAGAACTCCGCACCATCGGTCAAATAGTCGATTACCTACAGCAGTTGGCTGGAGGTGAAAAAAAAAAGTCTGAACCTGAGTTTCTCCAACAGCAGCCACCCCAATTAGAACATGAACTAGAGCATAATATCCAGCGCCATCTCGTCAAACTCAGAAGTCTACCACAGCCCGATTATTTGGATTTCACTTTACCAGAGGGACACATCGGTTTAATTACCGATGATGGTTCCCTCACAACTTACAAATTAACTGAATCCCTAATCGAGAAAGGCTGGAAAGTAGTAGTTATCAGCTTCCCCCAATCGCTCATCGCTCAACAAGCGCCTTTACCCACAGGAGTAACCCGCGTTACCTTAGCAAACTTGAGTGAAGAACATCTTCAACAACAATTGCAAGCGATCGCATCTCACTGCGGAGCGATCGGGGCTTTCATCCATCTACACCCAATGTTTGTAGGAAATCACACCGGGAGTATTTCTTATAACGAATCAGAAAAGGCGATCGTCAAGCACGTATTTTTGATGGCGAAACACCTCAAACCTTCCCTCAACGAAGCCGCAAAGCATGGACGTAGTTGCTTCTGCACAGTTGCTCACCTTGATGGAGCCTTCGGTTTAGAGTACAAAGTCAACTTCGGTGCGATCGGCGCTGGTTTGTTTGGATTAACCAAAACCCTGAGATGGGAATGGCCAAAGGTGTTTACTCGTGCGATCGATTTAAGTCCTAGACTTGATGCCAAACAATCAGTACAAAACATCATCGCCGAACTTCACGACCCCAATCTTTATATCAGTGAAGTTGGCTACGGCTCACAAGGACGAGTCACCATTATCGCCGATTAAAAAGTAGATTAACGCCGTGTGCAACTTTCTCTCGAACCTAACCCCCAACCCCTTCCCTACAAGGGAAGGGGAGTAAGAATCAAAGCCTCTCTCCCTGTGGGGGAGAGGTTTGGAGAGGGGGTTTCAAAAATAAGTTACACATCAAACCCAATTTATGCAGGTATTCACGAGGATTTATGACACAAACAGCCCAGCTTAGTCCATCATCTGTCTTTGTCGTGAGCGGCGGTGCAAAAGGGATTACGGCTGAGTGTACTATCAGATTAGCCCAACAGCAACCCTGCAAATTCATCCTCCTCGGTCGCTCCGAACTATTAGAAACCGAGCCAGATTTCGCTCAAAATTCTGATGACTCCGCATTGAAAAAATGCATCATGGAAAATCTTCTTTCTCAAGGAGAGAAGCCCACACCCATGAATGTGCAAAAAATATATAACAAAATTACCTCCAGCCGCGAAATTAAAAAGACTCTAGCAGCAATTGAAAAAAGCGGAGCTAAAGCAGAATATATCAGCGTCGATGTCACAGATACGCCAGCTTTACAAGAAAAACTTGCCACTGCTGTGCAACGTCTTGGGCCAATTACAGGAATTATCCACGGCGCTGGAAACTTAGCCGATAAGTTAATTGAAAAGAAAACAGAAGATGATTTTGAAAAAGTTTACACGGCTAAAGTTCAAGGCTTAGAAAACCTGTTAGCTTGCGTGAACCCTAATCAACTTCAGCATTTAGTTTTGTTTTCTTCCGTAACAGGCTTTTACGGAAATCCCGGACAATCTGATTATGCGATCGCAAATGAAATTTTGAACAAATCAGCCCATATATTTAAGCAAAGTTATCCCTCATGTCATGTAGTCGCTATCAACTGGGGCGCTTGGGACAGTGGAATGGTGACAGCAGAATTAAAGAAGATTTTTCAAGAGCGAAAAATTGATATAATTCCCATTGCAGTTGGGGCACAAATGCTCATTAAAGAAATGGATAATGCCAATCATGCAACCTCACAAGTTGTTATTGGTAGTCCACTAGTTCCTCTGGCGGTGGAGTTAGATTCCGAACTACGAACTTATCGTATTCGTCGCCAAATGACATTGGAGGCTAATCCATTTTTACACGATCATACGATTGCTGGTTCTCCAGTTTTGCCAGCAACTTGTGCAATGACCTGGATTATCAATGCCTGTGAACAATTATATCCTGGTTACAGATTGTTCAATTACCAAGATTTTAAAGTTTTGAAGGGGATTACTTTCAATGAAACATTGGCAAAGGAGCATCTTTTAGAAATAGAAGAAGTTTCTAAAGTTAATCTTGAAAGAATCGAACTTAAAGCCAGAATTTCAAGTAAAAACCCTGAAGGGAGAATCCATTTTCATTTTAGCGCTCAACTAAATCTCCAGCGAGAAATCCCAGATATACCTACTTATGAATCTCTCAATCTCGAAGAAGATAATATCATCACCGCTACAGGAAAAGATTTTTACCAAAATGGTGGGGCGACATTATTTCACGGCCCCGGTTTTCAAGAAATCAAAAGAGTTTTAAACATCAGTCCTGAAAAAATCACTACAGAATGTCTGTGGCCAGAACTCAGCCCCCAGCAACAAGGACAATTCCCCGTGCAATGGGTCAATCCTTATACAACAGACTTGAGTATGCACGCCTTATGGGTTTGGACACAACACTTTCATCAAGAAGGTTGTTTACCTGGAAAAGTAGAAAAATTTGAACAGTTTGCAATGATACCACATAACGAAACTTTTTACGTTTCGTGTGAAGTACTATCTAAGACACCAAGTAGTGCGATCGCAAACTTTATCATACACGATCGCCAGGGGAAAATATACTCACGAATGCTCGGCGCTCATGCCATTATTTGGTCAATGAAAATGCTCAGAAGCTAGTAATCTGTTAAATTCAAAGTTTGTAGTAAGGACTTTAGTCCTTCTTAATATAAGCACTAAAGTGCTTACTACAAACTATCAAAATCTTCAGATTGCTATAACTTGCCTCGTTTAAAGTTTGGGGAACAGCGTAAATCCTGCCTTTTAATTATCTCTTGCTAAATACCCAAACTCGGAGCATATAAATCGTGGAAAAAATAGCCATCATCGCATTATCATGCCTATTCCCCGATGCAAAGAATCCTGAAGAATACTGGCAAAACATCGTTAATCAAAAAGATTCGACATCCTCTGCAACCGTCGAAGAAATCGGAGTAGATCCGACAATCTTTCATAATCCAGTTAAAGGTACACTAGACAAAACTTATTCACTCAAAGGCGGATATATCCGCAACTTTCAGTTTAATCCATCTGAATACAATCTACCATCAGAATTTGTTGCTGGTTTAGATAACACCTTCAAATGGTCATTGTATGCCGCTAAACAAGCAATCGAACAGAGTGGTTATTGGGGTAATCAAAATGTTCTGGCAAAATGCGGCGTAATTTTAGGTAATTTGTCATTCCCGACAAAATTATCTAATCAATTATTCTCTCCAATTTACCAGCAAGCTATTAATCCTGCTGTCAGAGAACTTTTGCAGTATGAAGACTTTGATTTAGCTGTACCAAGTGCAACTAAAGCATCTTTATACAATGCAATGATATCTGGTTTACCAGCATCTATCGTTGCTCAAGCACTATCGCTATCCCAAATTAATTTATGTCTGGATGCTGCTTGTTCATCATCATTTTATGCGATTAAACTAGCATCTCATTACTTATGGTCACACAAAGCTGATGTCATGTTAGCTGGAGCCATCAGTTGTGCAGATTCCTTATTCGTGCGGATGTTATTTTCCGGTGTTCAAGGGTATGCAGAAAACGGTATCAGCCGTCCTTTAGATAAGTCATCTAGAGGATTAATCCCCGCCGATGGTGTTGGGATGGTAATGCTGAAGAGATATTCTGATGCCGTTAGAGATGGTGATAATATTCTTGCTACCATCTGCGGTAATGGACTCTCGAATGATGGCAAAGGTAAACATTTATTGAGTCCGAATCCTAAAGGACAAGTTTTAGCTTTTGAACGAGCCTATAATGAGGCGAAATTTAGTCCCAAAAGCATCGATTATCTAGAGTGTCATGCCACTGGCACATTGCTAGGAGATACAACCGAATTTAACTCCATCGAAACATTCTTTGGTCAAAATCAAGCTGCGCCTCTGGTGGGTTCTGCCAAGGCAAATACTGGTCACTTGTTAACTGCTGCTGGCATGGTTGGCTTGACTAAAGTGATTTTGAGTATGTCGCATGGTGTAATTCCACCAACCATGAATGTTTCTGAACCTTTAACATCAGAAAAAGGTACAATTTCCGCCGACAAAATTGTTAGAACAGCTACGACATGGCCGAATAATAACGCACCAATTAAACGGGCAGCTATTAGCGCTTTTGGTTTTGGCGGCACTAATTCTCATCTGATTTTAGAACAAGGAAATACAACAGAATCAGTTGAATCAACTCCACCTGTTCCACCTACCAAAATTGCTATTGTCGGCATGGATGCCTTTTTTGGTAACTGCAATGGTTTAGATGCTTTTGAACGCAGTATTTATGATGGAACACAGCATTTTACTTCTCTACCACCTCAAAGATGGCATGGTATAGAAAATCAAGAAAGTGTCCTGAAAGAGTACGGTTTACCAGACGGGAAAGCACCAGTAGGGGCATATATCAAGGATTTTGAAATCGATACTTTATCGTGCAAAATCCCACCAAATGAAATAGACAAGTTAAATCCGCAGCAATTATTGCTTCTGAAGGTTAGCGATCGCGCCGTCAAAGATGCGAAACTACAAGAGGGTGGCAATGTGGCTGTAATTGTCGCCGCCGAGACAGAATTCTCTGTGCATCAGCTACAGCAAAGATGGAATCTATCTTGGCAGGTTAAGGACGGCTTACTCAACCAAGGAATTTCTCTACCTGATGAACAGCTTTCCCAACTGGAAACCATTGTCAAAGATAGCATTCATCAACCAGTAGAAATCGGTGAATATGTAAGTCACATCGCCAACATTATGGCGAGTCGAATTTCGGCTTTGTGGAACTTCACTGGCCCTGCATTCACCGTCAGCGCTGGCGAAAATTCTGCCCTCAAGGCGTTGGAAGTTGCCCAAATGCTACTCGCTACGGGAGAAGTAGACGCGGTGGTTGTTGGTGCGGTAGATTTAGCCGGTGGTGTGGAAAATGTCTTATTCCGCAGCCAATTTGCCCCAATTAATACGGGTGTCAATACGTTGGGTTATGACCAACAAGCCAATGGTTGGACGGTTGGCGAAGGCGCGGGTGCTGTCGTCCTCAAGCGCTACGAAGCTGCTAAAGAGGATAATGAACGCATCTATGCAGTAATTGATGCCATGAGTTTCGCACAAGGTAATTCTACTTTGAGTGACGCTTTGGTAAAACCTGATGCTTCAGCTATCAGTGATGTCTGCAAACAAGCTTTCGAGATGGCGGAGATTCAACCCACAGAGGTTAACTATGTAGAAGTCTTCGGTAGTGGCGTTCCCCAGGAAGATGAAGCCGAAATCACAGGTTTATTGCAAGCTTATCCGAAAGTAGGCAATGGTCTGCATTGTGCATTAGGTAGCGTCAAAGCCAATATCGGCCACACCTATACAGCATCGGGAATTGCTAGCTTAATCAAAACTGCTCTCTGTCTTTATTACAGGTATATTCCCGCCACACCCAAATGGTCTGGTGTCAAAACACCGCAAGTATGGGAAGGTAGCCCTTTCTATGTGGCAATGGAATCAAGACCTTGGTTTGTCGATAAAGGCGGCACACGCAGAATAGCAGCAATTAATAGCATGGGTATAGATGGCAGTTACGCCCATTTAATCTTGTCGGAGGAACCCAGCCAAGAGGAACGCGACAACAGATATTTGCAACAAATGCCTTTTCATCTGTTTCCTATCGCAGTTAGCGATCGCTCCACCATACCAGATTTACTTAACCATCTCCAAAAATCCATAGAAGCGAGTTCTTCTTTATCAGCTACCGCCAGCGAAACATTTGCTACTTTTCAACAGCATTCTAATCCCAAATACGTCTTATCAATTACAGGACGTAACAAAAAAGATTTACTCAAAGAAATTGAATCTGCCCGCAAAGGTGTAAATAATGCTTTTGAAAACGGCACAGATTGGCAAACGCCACTAGGAAGTTATTTCACAGCAAAACCATTAGGTAAAACTGGAGCAGTTGCTTATGTTTACCCCGCAGCAGTCAATTCTTATATTGGCATTGGTCGCACCGTCTTCCGGTTATTCCCTAAAGTATTCGAGGACTTAAAAAGTAACAATCTCTACAACCGGGCTGCCGATGTTGAAAAGCTAGTTTATCCCAGAAGCTTACCTAAATTGACAACTAGGCAACTAGAAACTCTCGAAAAGCAATTGTTAGATGATTCATTGGCAATGTTTGAAAGTGAAATTGCCTTTGCTAGATACATGACAGCAATTTTCCGAGATGATTTTAAAGTCAAGCCGCAATCTGTATTTGGGTATAGCTTGGGTGAAACTAGTATGATGGTTGCCCAAGGAGTTTGGAGTGATTTTGAAGGTGGAAGTAATACCTTAAACTCATCACCTTTATTTGGCGATAAGTTATCTGGGCCGAAAAATGCCGTCCGTGAATATTGGGGATTAACCGATTCACCAAACAACAATTTTTGGAATACCTATGTTCTCATGGCGACTCCATCTCAAGTTAGAGAATGCCTGAAACATGAGAATCGCGTTTACTTAACTCAAATCAACACACCAGAAGAAGTATTAATTGCTGGTGAGGATGCAGCCTGTAAGCGAGTGATTGAAACGCTAGGTTGCAATTCTTTCCCTGCTCCCTTCGACCATGTGATACATTGTGAAGCGATGCGATCGCAGTTCGAGGAAATCAAGAAGGTAAACAGCTTACCATCGCAAAATCTTCCTGGGATTGTGTTTTATTCAGCCGCCGATTATCAACCAGTTGCACTTGATAGCGATACCATTGCCCACAACATCGCCAAAGGATTGTGCCAAGAACTTGATTTTCCGCAATTAGTAAATCGTGTCTACGGCGATGGGGTCAAAATATTTTTAGAAGCGGGCGCGGGTAGTGTCTGTTCTCGATGGATTGACAAAATTCTCGGCAACAAAGAACACATCACAGTCTCTCTAAATCGTAGAGGGATGGATGACCATGCTTCGATGGTCAAAGCATTAGCAAAATTACTCAGTCATCAAGTGAACGTGGATTTATCACCGTTGTACAACAAAGCTCAAGGAACTGCTAATTCAAGTAAAGCAACATTGAGAACAGTTACCTTGGGTGGGAAAGCGATCGCTGCTACAATTTTGAGTGAAGATAATCGTAAACTTGTTGAAAATTTGGTTGAGGATATTAAGTGCGATGGCTCCGCCAACGCCAAGGGCGAACGCTTCAAAATACAGCATCCAAAGATACCTAATCTGCAACAATCTGAAATCACAGATTTTCTTAACACTTCCAACCACACAACTCAACAAGAAAGTCATTCCCCTGACATCTTGCTTCAGCCAGAAGAAGTAAAACCGAAAAATATCATTGATAACGTTTTTGAACCGAGAGAACAATTACAATCTTCTGAGTCAAGCGCAATTAGACAGCCAATTCCTGTTTCTTTCCCACCCGTCAGAACTCAAAAAATTAGCAGCATCATCAGCATGTTCGATTTAAATAAGACCCAGTATCAAAAGCTCAATGCTAATAATTCAAAGATAACTAAAGCACACACTGCCTTCTTGCAAGCTAGACAAGATTACAGTCAACAAATGAGCGAAATCATTCAATTGCAACTAGCTTGCGCCCAAAACTTGCTTAACGACGAATCTTGACATAAGTCTACATACTTCAACCATCAATAACCTTGGGTAAGGGGAAAGGTGAACTGATAAAAGGAAAATATTTCTTCCCCATTCCCTATTCCCCACTCCCCACTCCCCTTATTTAATAATTGTAATCCGAGGGATAACTACCGTGACAACCGTAGATACGGTACTAAGTAAACACGATAATGGTCTTAACTTCTCCGCTTGGTCATATAACAAAAACCAAGTTTGGAAAGGTTCTTTAGAAACAGTATCTTTCGAGAAACAAACCATCAAAGATAAATTGATGGTATTAGATAAACCCTGCTACATCGTGAAAGTTGCCGGAAAAATCGGTGTCACTAATGAGGGTTATTTATCCCCTGGTGATAATGGCACAACAGCACAAGTAGAACTTTTAACATTTGCAGCCCCAATCCGTATTCAACAATTTGGAGACCCCACTTTTCTCTCCTCTTACGGAGTGAAATATGCCTACGTTACCGGCGCAATGGCTGGCGGAATCGCTTCCGAAGAAATGGTCATAGCACTAGGAAAAGAGCAAATTTTAAGCTCTTTTGGTGCAGGTGGTTTAACTCCAGAACGTTTGGAAGCAGCCATCAATTGCATTCAACAAGCTTTACCTCAAGGGCCTTATGCTTTTAACTTAATCCACAGCCCCAACGAACCTGCCATTGAACGCCGCGCTGTAGATTTATACCTCAAATATCAAGTGAGAACAGTAGAAGCATCTGCATTTCTCGACTTGACACCCAACATTGTTTATTACCGTGTTGCGGGATTGGGGTTGAATAGCGCCAATCAAATTGAAATCAAAAATAAAATCATTGCCAAAATTTCTCGCCGAGAAGTTGCTACAAAATTTCTGCAACCAGCACCAGCGAGAATTATCAAAGAGCTTCTTCAACAAGGATTAATTACCGAGTTACAAGCAACTCTCGCAGCAAAAGTTCCGATGGCTGATGATATTACCGTCGAGGCTGATTCTGGAGGTCATACAGATAACCGTCCTCTTGTTTGTGTGTTACCTTCTATTATTGCCTTGCGAGATGAAATTCAAGCACAATATCATTACCAAACACCCATTAGAATTGGCGTTGCAGGGGGAATTGGGACACCACAATCAGCATTAGCAGCCTTTATGATGGGTGCTGCTTATATAATGACCGGCTCAATCAATCAATCATGCGTTGAATCTGGGGCTTGTGAACATACCAAAAAGTTATTAGCCCAAGCAGAAATGGCTGATATGATAATGGCTCCAGCAGCAGATATGTTTGAAATGGGAGTCAAATTACAAGTTCTCAAACGGGGTACAATGTTCCCCATGCGAGCGCAGAAATTATTTGAACTCTACCGCGCTTATGATTCCATTGAAAGCATCCCTTTGGCAGAAAGAGAGAAATTAGAAAAACAAGTTTTTCGCAAAACTATTGCCGAAGTATGGGAAGGAACTGCGGCTTATTTGTCCCAAAAGAATCCTGAGAAACTTGGGAAAGCAGTCAATAATCCTAAACTGAAAATGGCGTTGATTTTCCGCTGGTATCTAGGATTATCTTCTCGTTGGTCTAGTTCTGGTGAAAAAGGTAGAGAAGTCGATTATCAAATTTGGTGTGGCCCGGCAATGGGCGGTTTCAATGACTGGGTACGCGGTTCCTATCTTTCTGAACCGAATAATCGTGGTGTAGTTGATGTTGCTAATCAAATTATGACTGGTGCAGCCTTTTTGTACCGTGTCCAAAATTTGAAAATTCAAGGACTGCAAGCTTCCGATTATTACAGTCAATATCACCCTGTTCGTTCTACATCCTTGTTGGAGATTTAAAAATGACTATAAAACAGTCTTTCACAGCAGACGATATTCAAACATTTTTGGTATCTAACTTAGCTAAGTTGCTAGGAGTCACAACTGATGAAATAGATGTCAAAGAACATTTAGAAAACTATGGTTTGGACTCAGCCCAAGCGATGATTCTAGTCAGTAACTTAGAAAAGTTGCTCGGATTTCAACCATCTCCGTTACTGCTGTGGCATTACCCAAATATTGAAGCTCTTTCACAGCGTTTAGCTGAAGAAGTACAAGAAGGTTCACCAGTTCAAGATACAAAGGTAGTAGCCTCTAATGCCAATACTGCACCCTCTGTTCTAGATTTAGGTGCTGAGGCTGTTCTTGATCCTACCATCCATCCCGGTGCTGCATCGAACGTAGCTATAGGTGAACCCAAGAACATCTTTTTAACTGGAGGAACAGGCTTTTTAGGAGCTTTCATCATCCGGGAATTGCTACAAGAAACTAATGCGGATATCTATTGCTTAGTACGTGCTGCTAATGCCGAGGAAGGCAAAAGCAAACTCCAAAATAATCTGCAACAGTATGCAATTTGGCAGGAAGAATTTACCTCCAGAATTATTCCGATTGTCGGCGATTTATCTCAGCCTTTGTTAGGTATTGGTTCGGAACAGTTTCAAATTTTAGCTGGCAATATTGATACTATATATCATAGTGCTGCTTTGTTGAATTATGTTTTCCCATACTCTGCACTAAAAGCAGCCAATGTTTTAGGCACTCAAGAAGTTTTGAGATTAGCTTGTCAAGTTAAAGTCAAGCCTGTACATTACGTTTCTAGTGTTGCTGTTTTTGAATCTACTGCTTATGCTGGTAAGGTTGTTAAAGAACAGGATGAATTCAATCATTGGGAAGGAATTTATCTTGGTTACTCACAAACTAAATGGGTAGCTGAAAAACTAGTCAAAATTGCTCGTGACCGTGGGCTTCCTGTAACTATCCATAGACCGCCACTGATTTCAGGTGATAGCAAAACAGGCATTTGTAACACACACGACTTTATTAATTTGATGACCAAGGGCTGTCTACAAATGGGATATTTTCCTGATGTAGATTATATGTTGGATATGTCACCTGTGGACTATGTAAGTAAAGCCATTGTTTATCTATCACGCCAGAAAGAATCCATAGGCAAGGCTTTCAATTTACAACATCCTCAACCTGCTGCTTTGAAAATGCTAGTTGAGTGGATACGCTCTTTTGGTTATTCAGTTGAGATGATTCCCTATGAAAAATGGCAATCTGAGTTAATCAATAATGTGACTTCTGCTGACAATCCTTTATACACTCTGCGACCATTTTTACTGGAACGTTGGTCTGATGAACAACTGACTATTCCTGATTTGTACTTGCAAGCGAGAAGACCTCATATTAGCTGCCAAGATACTCTTCATGCATTGGCAGGCAGTTCTATTGCTTGTCCTCCAATTGACTCTCAATTGTTCATGACTTATACTGCTTACTTGATTCAAAGTGGTTTCTTGAATCTCGCTTAGGAATTTCAACTTGCGTAGGTTGTGTTAGGAACGTAACGCAGTATCCCGGATACTTTCGATGCGTTACGGAAGCCGTAACACATCCTACAAAATATTTTTTAGTTCATGTTTTTTACAACACACTATTACTGAATAGCCAATATTCCAGATGCCAGCAACAACTCATATACTAACAGTGGCAATATAGTTGCCCTGTTTTTTTATGCTCAATAATGTAATTTTTTAGTATTCAAGCCTTGACAGAAGCAATTGAGGATAGAATGGTTAGTGTCGGGCATAAAAGTTTGATTTTAACTGCTGGCTTTTGTGAGTAATCCAAGGCCAGCGCTAGGAGTTTAAAATAACCAAACTTATTTAATGCCCCACTTATTCGATGCATAAGTCCTAAATTTGCGTTTGGACAGACACATCTATCCAAGGCATCACACAAGCATTTGAAAGGGTAATAACTCAAGACGTTTATCGTCGGTTCAGATATTACGCGTACTTAATTGTAGAACGAGAACCACTGTAAATGCAACGCAGCTTCATCAAGTTGAATTCACCAATATTCTTACATGAACACAACACATCAAGGTCAGAGCAAAAAAACTGCTCTTATTACTGGCGCAGCTGATGGAATTGGCTACGAATTAGCATGTATTTTTGCTGCTCATGATTACAATTTGGTCTTAGTAGACAGAAACGGGCCAAAGCTTGTAGAAATTGCAGTTCAATTCCCAAAAAAATTTGGAATTTTTGTCAAAACTATTGTTAAGGATTTATCTATATCAACTGCTCCTGATGAAATTTTCACGGAGTTGCAACTTGCCGACATTAATGTTGATGTGCTGGTAAATAATGCTGGATTTGGTATCTATGGATTATTTCACGAAACAGACCTAGCTACTGAATTGGAAATGCTACAGGTAAATTTGGTGTGCCTCACCCATTTAACTAAGCTATTCGTGAAGGGCATGGTAAAGCAAGGTGAAGGTAAAATATTAAATGTTGCCTCGGCTGCTGCTTTTCAACCAGGGCCTTTGATGGCGGTTTATTTTGCTACTAAAGCTTATATCTTATCTTTTTCGGAAGCGATCGCTAATGAATTAGAAGGTACTGGTGTCACTGTGACAGTTCTTTGCCCAGGCTCAACCGCATCAGCCTTCCATGAAAGAACCGGAATGGCTGACTCTAAGTTGCTCAAGGGTAAAAGAATGATGGATGCACGAACAGTAGCTGAAGTTGGTTTTCGTGCCTTAATGAAGGGTCAAACCATTGTCATTCCTGGTTTACTCAATGCAATACTTGCAAAAAGCGTCAGATTTGTACCTAGAAACATTGTAACAAAAATTGTGAGAAATATGCAGGAGGATAAATAGGGGGCATTGGGCATTGGGCATTGGGAATTGGGAATTGGGCATTGGAGAAGAATGACAAATGACTAGTATTAATACTGCCAACACTTTAAATTCCAGCCAAAATTCTCTATCGCAACAGCAGCAAGATAATTGTTAGCAGGTACTAATTCAAAAAGACTCCAGTCTTCAGTTATCTGTAACTTGGCTGGTTCTGTGGGAGTGAGCGACACTTCAATTTGCTCTAACTGAGATAGTCCGTCTCCAGTTGCTTTTAAATAAGCTTCCTTACAAGTCCAGTAACGGAAAAATACTTCTTGCTGTTGGTTGGGAGATAGCGATCGCAACATATCATATTCTCTCGGCAAAAAGAACCGTTCGGCAAGAGCTTCCAGATCAGACATCGGGCGAATATATTCTAGGTCTACACCAATTGGGCGAGTACAATTCACCGCACACAAACCCAAACCTTGGGAATGAGACAAGTTAAACGCCAGTCCACTATCGGCAAATGTATCTGCTAATACTGGTTTGCCACGCTGTTGATAATTAAACTGCACTTGTCGGGGCTGGATACCCAAATAGCGACTTAATATAGTTCGGAGAATACCACGACCAGCGATGAAACGCTGACGATGTTCTTGAAAATAGAACCGTTCAGCACGAGCCATTTCGTCACTGGAAAGAGTTGCTGCTAAATTTTGCAGCTGTGTTTCCGGTTGGTCAAGTTCTATGCGCCAGACATGAATCTCATCCTGTAATAGAGTTAAATCTGTCGGTGCAGGTAGCCAAATATCATTAGAAGCGGTCATTGAGTCAAAAAGTCAAGGGAGTTGTACTTTAGTAGTTTATTTAATTACGACAAGTATTACGGGTGGATCTGGTTTGATGCTTTAGCGCTACTATACTATGCGCCAGACCAATGCTCGCTTGGTCGGTTCAAGGCGGGGTCACAGCTTTCTCGGCTATGATTTGGCAGCGTTGCAGCTAACCGCGCTCGAACTATCACGCCCTCGCTATCTTAAATCTTTTCACAAGCTTTAGTTAAATTTGCAAAACAGGAACTATCTATATCTCGGCAAAAATTTCAATCCACTTAAGGATATATTCCTACAAAGATGTGCTATAGAACCCATTTGACATCTTTCCCTGTGGTACTTGGCTTTGAAGTAAGCCGTCGTTCAGTGATCAACGATAGAGCCTGTTCAGCAAAACCGTTTTCTGCCAGAAAATGGGAAAATCCAGCTAGTTGCAATGCTTCTG
>JBBSOX010000049.1:0-44083 GCA_038259325.1 Chroococcales cyanobacterium
GGACTGGGGACTGGGGACTGGGGACTGGGGACTGGGGACTGGGGACTGGGGAGAGGAGGGAGATGAGGGAGATGTGGGAGATGAGGGAGATGAGGGAGATGAGGGAGAAATATTGAACAAGTTTTTTCCTTATCTCTTTCCAATGCCCAATGCCCAATGCCCCATGCCCAATGCCCAATCCCCAATGCCCCATGCCCCATGCCCAATCCCCAATCCCCAATCCCCAATCCCCAATCCCCAATCCCCTCATCAAATCTGTTCAATTAGCTCAATAATTTGTTGATAATACTGGATATTCCCTTCTTGATAATACAAATCTGCCGATTTCTGGAAATCCGCAATTGCTCTTTGAGAGTTACCCAGGTTTCGATAGACATCTGCCCGAAGGATGTAAGCTGAAGCCCAATTTGGCTGACGCTGTAAAGCGAGGTTCAAGTCTGTTAGCGCTCCCTGCAAGTCTCCCAATAGAGAACGGCTACGACCCCGATTGTACCAGTCTTCAGCAAAGCTGGGGTCGATCGCGATTGCCCGACTGTAATCTTCTATTGCCCCTTGATAATCTTCTACTGCATAGCGGGCATTGGCGCGATCGCTGTAAAATGCAGCAGATTGGGGATTTATTTGCAAAGCTTGGGTGTAATCTGCGATCGCACTTTCATATTCTTCTAAAGCATAATGGGTAGAACCTCGGTTGTAATATGCTTCAATTAAATCGGGATTAATTTTCAATGCTTGATTATAATCTGCGATGGCTCCTTGTTCATCCCCCAAAAGACGACGAGCGTTGCCTCGATTGCAGTACGCTTGGGAAAATTCAGGAACCAACTCTATTGCTTGAGTGTTATCATCAATTGCTCCCTGTAAATCTTGCAGGGCTTCACGGGCAATACCCCGACCATAATAAGCTGCGGCTAAGTTATTATTAATCTGTAATGCCCGATCGTAATCTTTAATTGCTCCTCTATGATCTCCTAAAGAACGACGAGCCGCCGCGCGATCGCAATATCCTTCAGCTAAACTAGGATTGAGTTGTAATAGGCGATTACTATCTTCAATTGCACCTTGATAATCTCCCAGTCGCCGACGAGCGTTGGCCCGAAAGCCGTATACTAAAGCTAGAGTCGGATTTTCTTGTAAAGCTTTGTCATAATCTGCGATCGCACCCTCGTAATCTTCAATAGTACTACGAACTAGTCCCCGTTCAGAATAGGCTTGAACATCATCAGGATTGAACTTTAACGCTTGGTTAAAATCCTCAATTGCTTGGTGATACTCTTTGAGATGAGCAAGAACCAGTCCGCGATTGTAATATGCTCCGGCAAACCTGGGATTGATTTCTAGGGCGCGGTTGTAATCTGCGATCGCACTTTGATAGTCTGCTAAAGAGTAGTGGGCGTTACCTCGATTATGATAAGCCTCAGCTAAGTTTGGATCTAATTGTAATGCTCGGTTGTGGTCAGCGATCGCTTCGTTAAAATTTTCTAAGATATGGTGAATATTACCTCGATTGCTGTAAGCTGCGGCAAAATTGGGATGCCACTGTAAAGCTTGTTGAAAATCTGCGATTGCACCTTGATGATCACCGCTTTCAAAACAAGCGACACCTCGATTATGATAAGCATTGGCAATATCAATATTGATATTATCAGCTAACTGGGTACTAGTTTCGATTGTTTGGATATAATCAGCGATCGCTTTGTCGTATTTTTCTAAGGCAAAGTAAGCATTACCCCGGCTGTGGTAAGATTGAGCGAGATTTGGATCGATTTGTAATGCTTGGTTATGATCAGCGATCGCTCCTTCGTAATCGGCTAAAAAGTAACGTGCATTACCTCGGTGACAGTAGGCTGTGGCAAAATTGGGATTGATTTCTATAGCACGATTAAAATCTGCGATCGCATTACTATAATCTTTGAGTTGACCACTTAGAATAATCCCCCGATTATGGTAAGCTTCGGCATAATTAGGATTGAGTTTGATTGCTTGAGTGTAAGCTGCGATCGCTTTTTGATAATCCCCTTGTAAACTGTGGTTTAATCCTTGGTTTAAAAATTCTTCAGCATTCATGTAATTTTCTTGGATTTCAACATTCTCTAGCTTAAAGGCAACGCATTCTTAACGATATGTTTTGATAATCGTTCCAGTTTATTCTGCCTACTGCTAAGATTTTAATTCCTGATTTTCTGTGAGATTATATCAGTGCGATGATTTTCAAGCGACTTAAACAGCAGCAAGCACCGCAAACAAGAACAGTGGGTGTATGACTCGCCGTTTTTTACTGAGGTTGCTATAGTAGCGGATAACACATTAGCTAAGTGCGATCGCATCTACTATCAACATGAGTAATCGGTTAAAACATTTTGCTGCTTTAAAATCCAAGTATCAAGCAACTAAACATCAAAATTCATCACCCGCTAGTCTGCTGTATCTCATACTGCGTAAAGTTGATTTAGGTATTGAACTCAATGACTTAGAATCTAATTGGTTACAAGAACATGAGCTTTTTGAAACCCTTGAAATGATTTGGCTACAACAATTTAGGATGGGAGAATCCAAAAGACTAGAAGCTGAATTTTCTCATCTTAAAGCTAAGTATAAAGTTGCTAAAAATGGGGAATTATCATCATTAGGCAGTGTTTTGTATCCAATACTTTGGAAACTTGAAGCAGAAAATAGTTTGACTGATTCAGAAGTCAGATTTTTACAAGATAATCATCTTACTCAACTAGTTGCAATTGTTCAAGATATAAAACGCTTTGCAGAACTAAAAGATAAATATCAAGCCACAAAATATCAAGATTCACATCCTGATAGCCGACTGTATAAAATACTAAAAAAGCTAGATACAGAAGCAAGTTTAAATGATAAAGAATATGAGTGGCTGTTAAATAATGAACTTTTTGAAACTCTAGAATTTTTTGAAAAGCAAGAGTCTGCAAGACGAGCTAAAGTTATTCAGCTAAAGAACAAATATCAAGCAAGTCAACACCCAGACATATCATTATCAGGTCAACTATATCAAATACTGCAAAAAATTGATGCAGAGGAAAAATTAATTGATTCAGAAATTGACTGGCTAGAAAAGCAAGGACTTAACGAAACAATTGCAATTGCTGAAAAACTCGAAAAACAACGAGATTTTATTGCATTGAAGGCAAAATATAAAGTTGGTCAACATAAAGATTTATCATCTGATAATTTTTTATATAAAATTCTGAAAAAACTTGATTTAGAAATTGCTTTAAATGAGCAGGATATTAATTATTTACGACAATTTCAATTGTCTGAAACAATTAAAATTGCTAATGATAAATATGCTTCTGTTTTGAAGTCAAAGATAATGTCATTAATCGTTATGAGCGATTTAGAAATTGAGTGGCTAAGAAATAATGAATATGAAGATATTATTATTTTAGCCCAACACAAGCACTTTGCTGCGCTCAAAAGAAAATATGGATTGGTAGATCCTTTACTTGCGCTAGAGCCATTTTACGCGATTATGGTCAAACTAGAGAAAAAAGAACGGTTAGATCCTAAGTTTGTTTTTCAGCTTATGGAAGAAGGGCTATTATCTAATGATGGAAAAATTGCTCTGGCCTATTACAAACTAGAAGCAGAGTTTTATGAACAAGAACTTGTCCGTACTGGACACAAGTGGAATATCCCCACAGCTAGCGGTTATTGGCGCAAAGCAGATGAACCTGAACAAGCTTTAAAGCTTACTAACCTGGACTTAAATAGAGTCAACGACAGTAATCTAAAATCAGCTATTTTAGTCACTAGAGGAGCAGCATTCAGAGATGTGGATAAATTAGATGATGCAGAAAATTGTGCGAAGAAAGCTATGAAATATCAGCCTAATAGTCATCAACCTTACACCTTAATGGGTGCTATATGTTATGACAGATATGACTATGAGCAAGGTAATTATTGGTTTGAACAAGCAATTCAGCATGGGGCTGAAACTAAAGATATAGATGCTGAAATAAAACGAGTAATCAGGAGTACAAAAGACGAGAATAAACGATATCAAGCAGCAGAATATTTACTGAAAAAAGATTCACAACGATATTCTTGGGCTAAGTCTTATCTCAAAAAGTCGCAAAATAATAGTAAATAAACTGGTTTGCATCACCAAACTACCAACATGACCAGATTTATTCACGACCAATTCGCCAAAGACTATCTTGAACAATTACTCACTCCTTACGGCGAAGTCCAAGCAGCTAGACGAGTCGCAGGAGAAGTTAGAGAAATTGACGTTTATTTCATCCCCAAACCACAACCAAGTAACATACCACAAAAACTCGGATTATTAGGTCAACTTGTCACTACCCCTTGTCTACTTGAACCATTTCGTAACGCAGCCTCAGCTACAGAAATTTGCGATTGCCTCTTAAAATTATTAGAGGTACGTGGCGATTTACAACGACAGTCCAATCGAAATAAAACACGCATTCTAGAATCTGATTTACCAAAATTATGGATTCTTACCCCCACAGCATCAGCACAACTCTTATCAGGATTTGGTGCTAATCCAAAAGACAGCTACTTGCCTGGAATCTACTTCATGCCAGAATATTTGCGTACTGTGATAGTAGCAATTCATCAGTTGCCTTCCATATCAGAAACCTTATGGCTGAGAATCATCGGTAGAGGGAACGTTCAAAAGCAAGCAATTGACGAACTAGAAGCGTTTACTCCTGGTAATCCTTTCCGAAAAGCAGCGTTAGAATTGCTGTACAACTTGCAACAAAACTTACAACTCACTCAAAATCAAGACGAGGAAGATAGGGAATTACTTATGCGATTAGCACCACTTTACCAACAAGACCGAGAACAGGCGATACAAGAAGGTGAACAACGGGGACTCGAAACAGGAATTCAGCAGGGAGAACGTTTGGTGGTGGAAAACTTGCTCAAATTTCGTTTTGGTGAAATAGATAATGAACTTCAAGAAATTATTGAACCTTTATTAACCTTACCACCAGAAGAGTTTACGCCTTTACTGTTGCAGTTATCCCGTGAAGAATTAATTGATAGGTTTTCCTAGTGTCAATCACATATCGTTTACTGATTAGGTAAAAGAGTTAAACTCTTTTACCTTTTTATTTTTTCCACTTTCTACCTCACGTTACAATGTAAAATCGAAGACATTAAAACAGTATTATAAAAATTAATTTATAAGTTGTTTAACCAATGAAAACTTTATTTTATAGGTTTGCATCGCAATGGATTTTCTGACAATTTTAGGATTAGCGGCTGCCACAATAACCACAATCTCTTTTTTGCCACAGATGTTTAAAACGTGGCAAACCAAATCAGCAAAAGATGTTTCTATGGTGACGCTAATTACATTCATAACTGGTGTTTTTTTGTGGCTAATCTACGGAATTTATCTACAAGCTTTGCCAATTATTCTTGCTAATAGCGTGACATTGTTTTTTAACTTGATAATTCTATGGCTTAAAATTAAATATAGATAAAGAAGCCCTGGCGACTATATATCGCGCCTACACAAACTTACGCGGACTAAAATCGAAACACCTAACCCCCAACTCGTCGCGGGAAGGGGAAAATTCAAAGTCTCTCTCCTCTTAGGAGAGAGATTTAGAGAGAGGTTTTTCAGATACCGTGAAAACCCATGTTCGCGTAGCATCTCGTAGAAAAGAGAAGGAAAAGTGGTTTTTGCCTGTGTAGGCGCGAATTCCATGAAACTCTATTATTCAAACACCCCTAAAAAACACCTGTGACATCATCTGTATTTACCTCTGAACGCCTCCTTTTCACCCCCGCTAACCCAGACACCGACGCTATCCCCATCATTTTTGCCTTTCCCAATGAGTACAGCGTAGGTATCACTAGCCTCGGCTATCAGGTAGTTTGGGCAACTTTGGCTATGCGTGATGATGTGCAGGTGAGTCGCCTGTTTACAGATACTCACGAACAACTCCCCAGAACCCCGGAAATTATGGGATTTTCGATTTCCTGGGAACTGGATTATGTGAATATTTTAAATTTGCTGGAATCTTTAGAAATTCCCATTCTGGCAACTTCTCGCAATGATTCTCATCCCATAATTTTTGGTGGTGGACCAGTTCTCACAGCGAATCCCGAACCCTTTGCAGCTTTTTTTGATGTAATTTTACTAGGAGATGGCGAAAACCTCCTGGGGAATTTCATTGAGGCGTACAAAGAAGTGAGAAATGCCTCAAGGCAAACTCAACTAAAAAGACTTGCACAAATCCCAGGAATTTATATTCCCAGTTTGTATGCAGTCGAATATCACAGCATAGATGGTGCAGTAAAGTCAATTAAACCAATTTCTCCCGAAATTCCCGCAGTGGTGCAAAAGCAAACTTACAGAGGAAATACGCTATCGGCATCAACTGTAGTCACCGAAAAAGCCGCATGGGAAAATATTTACATGGTAGAAGTGGTGAGAAGTTGTCCAGAAATGTGCCGCTTTTGTTTGGCGAGTTATCTCACACTGCCTTTTAGAACAGCCAGTCTTGAAAGTTCATTAATTCCAGCCATTGAAAGAGGTTTAGAAGTTACAAATCGGCTAGGATTATTGGGCGCTTCTGTAACTCAACACCCAGAATTTGAGACTTTGCTAGATTATATTAGTCAGCCAAAGTATGATGATGTCCGTCTCAGTATTGCTTCAGTGCGAACCAATACTGTAACAGTCCAGTTAGCAGAAACTTTGACGAAACGAGACACGCGATCGCTTACCATTGCTGTAGAGAGTGGTTCCGAGAAAATCCGCCAAATCGTCAACAAAAAGCTGCATAACGACGAAATTATCCAAGCGGCGGTAAATGCCAAAGCTGGCGGATTAAAAAGCTTGAAACTCTACGGAATGGCAGGAATCCCCGGTGAAGAAACAGAGGATTTAGAGCAAACCGTGGTGATGATGCGTAATATCAAAAAAGCTGCGCCGGGATTGCGCTTAACATACGGATGCAGCACCTTTGTACCCAAAGCACACACACCGTTTCAATGGTTTGGAGTAAATCGCCAAGCAGAAAAGCGGTTGCAGTTTTTGCAAAAACAGCTAAAACCACAGGGAATAGAGTTTCGCCCAGAAAGTTATAATTGGTCGATTATACAAGCTTTATTGTCGAGAGGCGATCGCAGACTGTCCCAACTCCTCCAACTTACTCGTGACTTTGGCGACTCCTTGGGTAGCTATAAACGTGCTTTCAAACAACTCAAAGGACAAATACCCGATTTAGATTTCTATGTCCACACCGAATGGTCAACAGAGCAAGTATTACCTTGGAGCCACTTGCAAGGGCCTCTGCCACAGTCTACACTACTAAAGCATTTGGCTGATGCTCAGAGTTATATCAACCCATCTCCAAAAGAACTACAGCCGTTACTGGGCAGTAGGGACTAGGGACTAGGGACTGGGGATTAACGACTAACATTAAAATTTAATGCCCAATTCCCAATGCCCAATGCCCAATTCTCAATCCTAAAAACTTGATGCAAAACACAGCCGAGTATTACTGCGCCTATTGCGGCGAACCAAACTTAACTTTTATTGATTTGAGTGCTGGAGGACAGCAATCTTATGTAGAAGATTGTCAAGTTTGCTGTAACCCAAATATTTTGTATGTGAGGGTTGACGAAGATACCCTAGATATCGAGATTGATACCGAATCCGAAAGTTGAATTTTAGGTTTTTCTTTCCATGCTGCACTTTAAACATTCTTCAGTAATTAATGCCTCACCAGAAGTAGTTTGGAAATTTCACGAAAGGCCAGATATTTTGCAACTGCTGAATCCACCTTGGCAGCCAGTCCAAGTGGTTCGCCGTGAAGGTGGGTTGAATGTGGGCGCTATCACAGAATTTCGCTTGTTTCTCGGCCCATTACCCTTAACTTGGTTAGCGCGTCATACTGAATGTGAAAAATATCGCCTGTTTACCGACGAACAGATATCTGGCCCTTTTGAGTCTTGGGTACATCGACATGAATTTGAACCTGAAGCTGGCAAAACTAGACTGACTGATACTATTTCCTTCTCTATGCCTGGTGGAGGAACAGTTGAATTTGTCAGTGGTTGGTTAGTGCAAGCCCAATTAGAAGCAATGTTTCGCTATCGCCATTATGTTACCAAACGAGAATGTGAGTCACAATACAACTTGGGTTAATAGCAAAAATTAATTATCCTGATTCTTCAACCCTTGCCGTGAAACCCACTTTATCAAACCAGGAAACAAGCGATACAAAGCTTGCGAGAAATTCGCTGAACCAACCATCACTTCTGACTTTTTATTCTTGACTGCATCCCAGATGGCATTTGCCACATTTTCAGGCTTCTCCACCACCGGATTGTTCAGCACACTCTCAAGCTGTTCACGACGACTTTGAGTATCTTGCTCATCTTTGCCCCGAAAAACTGCCCTTTCCATTAAAGTACTCTTAATTAAATTCGGATAAATCCCACAAACATGAATACCTTTTGGCTGTAGTTCTACTTGTAGAGATTCCGTCAACCCTGTCACGCCAAACTTACTAGTACAGTAGGGAACCAAGTAAGCAGTTGGTACTTTCCCACCGATAGAACTTAAATTAACTATAGTTCCACTTCGACGCTGGAGGAAATGAGGCAGAAGGGCGTTAATAGTGTGGATATATCCCCATAAATTAGTGTCTATAATTTGATGCCAATCATCGAGAGAAAATTGTTCTACTGGCCCCGATGCAAAGATGCCCGCGTTGTTTATCAGTACGTCGATATAACCATAATTTTCTAATGCCTTTTGCACTAATGTGTTTACCTGAGATGGGTCAGTGACATCGCAAGTAACTGTTAATGGTGCTGGACGGCCAATGCTTTGCACCTCTTGCGCTAAGGCTTCCAAGCGGTCAGCATGACGAGCTGCAAGTACCAAGTCATATCCTTGCCGCGCAAATAAAAGAGCCGTTGCTTTGCCAATGCCTTCAGAAGCACCTGTAATCAGTACTGTAGGAGTCATACTTGAAGTTTGAAAAACCTATTTATTCTTTATTAGTTTGGGTAATAATATTCCAGAAACCGTCTAACTTTCGTTAGATTTTTTGTCATATCCAAAATATTTTTTTATTGATACTACAAGTTTTCATGAGCAGTAGTTTGGTAAAAATACCTCTGCTCTATAGGTTAGTAAAAGCTATTATTGAACTTTTGTTAGATATAGCCTTTCCTAAACCTCCTTAAAATCTCATTCTTTAGAGTTGCTTCTACTTTGAAACTAAAGACAGATAGCGCCAAATGGGTTAATTAAGTAATATGAACAAAGTAATTAGCTTACTTAAGGAAATTTAACAATGGCACTTTATCCTAGTGATAAAACTGAAACTGCATACAATGGCAAAGACCGCAATGCTGGTGATCTTGGGATAACTCCTCAGTCTGAACTTTGGAACGGTCGCTTGGCTATGATCGGTTTTCTAGCTTACCTACTTTGGGATCTCAAGGGTTATAGCGTATTGCGGGACGTACTTCACCTCGTTTCCTAAACTCCCCGCTAATTATTGACCATCTTTGTTGCAGGCTTAAATTATATCCAAAAGTATCAAAACCAAGACACTGGTTATACTAAATACTAAATTTAACAGTGTCATTATTTATACCACCCAACTATTATAACCGAAAACAGTTTTTAGAATACCAGTTGCTTGTGTAATACTAGTTAAAGTATCTTAATATTTATACATATTTTTGAACATTGGCATTGTCCAGTGCAAAAAATTGACCACTAACAGATTTTTTCGGTTAGTCGTTTTTGTCATGACTATATTTTATTTTTGAAATTTTCATCTGAATGCTAGGCGGAGTAAAAGCGTGATCCAGTTAGAACAACCACCCAGTCATCAAACAAAACTGACTCCAATAGTGAGAAATAAATCTCAGTTTAAAGGGATTTTCATTGCTATTGTCATTGTTAGTGTGTGGGTTATTAGCCTGAGTATATTACTTTCCCTTGACATCTCCAAGCTAAAATTTTGGATGTTATTGCCTGTTATACTATGGCAGACATTTTTATATACGGGATTATTTATTACATCTCATGATGCCATGCATGGGGTAGTATTTCCCCAAAACCCTAAGATCAATCATTTCATTGGGACATTGACATTATCTCTTTATGGTCTTTTGCCATATCAAAAATTATTGAAAAAACATTGGTTGCACCACCATAATCCCGCAAGTCAATTAGACCCAGATTTTCATAATGGGAAACACCAAAATTTCTTTGCTTGGTATTTTCATTTTATGAAAGGTTACTGGAGTTGGGGACAAATAATTGCGTTGATTATTATTTATAACTTTGCTAAATACATACTCCATATACCAACTAATAATCTAACTTACTTTTGGGTGCTACCCTCGCTTTTAAGTTCATTACAATTATTCTATTTCGGGACTTTTTTACCTCATAGTGAACCAATGGGAGGTTATGTACAGCCTCATTGTGCCAAAACAATTAGCCGTCCTATTTGGTGGTCATTTATCACGTGCTATCATTTCGGCTACCACGAAGAACATCATGAATATCCTCATATTTCTTGGTGGCAATTACCAGAAATTTACAAAGCAAAATAGTTATTGTTTATCTAATCTTATGGCAACAAGAGTCACACGGTAATCTATATAGTTTGAGTAAGGCATTCTTTTAGATTATCCTCTTATGTCAATTAATAATTCTCGTCTTGTCACCTACAGCCCTGCTTATACAATCGTTCCGACTTATGAGTGCTTTAATCGCTGTAGTTACTGCAACTTTCGCAGCGAACCGGGTAAAAGTCCCTGGATGAGTCTTTCAGATGCAGAAAGTATTTTAAAACCACTTCAAAGCCAAAATGTCTGTGAAATCCTCATCCTCAGCGGTGAAGTGCATCCCCATTCGTTAAGGCGTCAGGCGTGGTTTGGGCGGATTTATGATTTGTGCGAATTAGCGCTTTCAATGGGATTTTTACCGCATACCAATGCAGGCCCGCTGAGTTTTGAGGAAATGCAAAAGCTCAAGCGTGTAAATGTTTCGATGGGGCTGATGTTGGAACAGTTAACGCCAACATTGTTAAATACTGTACATCGGCACGCACCGAGTAAATTACCAAAAGTTCGTTTACAACAATTGCAATGGGCGGGAGAGTTGCAGATTCCCTTTACAACTGGATTACTGTTGGGAATTGGAGAAACTGTAAATGATTGGTGGGAAACGTTGGAAGCTATATCTCATTTGCACCAACGTTACTATCACATTCAAGAAGTTATCCTGCAACCTCATAGTCCAGGATATCAGCAGACCTTTGATGCGCCACCTTTTAACCCTCATCAATTACCAGAAGTAATTTTTAGGGCGCGTCAGATTTTACCGCCAGATATTACTATTCAAATTCCGCCAAATTTAGTTAAAGATGATTGTTGGTTACTCGCTTGTATCGAAGCTGGTGCTAGAGACCTGGGTGGAATTGGGCCAAAAGATGAAGTAAATCCTGATTATCCTCATGTTCAGGAACAGGCATTAAGAGAAATTTTACAGCCTGCGGGGTGGGAATTGGTGGCGCGATTACCGATTTATCCGCAATTTGATAGCTGGTTGTCGGGGGAGTTGCAAACAGCGGTGAAACGCTGGCAAAAAACTTTAACTCCGGCTTTTCTTGTGTAATACCAAAGAAGTAAAGATTTTTTCCTTCCCTGTTAGTGTCTTTGTTAATGAGTCTTTGATACTCGTGAATGAGTATCAGAACTTCATTAATGAATTTTAGGGGTGTTGATTACCCAATCCCCAATCCTACGTTATCATCGCACTAAACTGGTAAGTTCACCTATGGTTCAGGATTTTGCAACTTTAAAAAAGATATACAACGTTTTTGACCCATTTCGTCCCTTGCCCGCAGGAGATCCGGCTTATGTCGATTGTCAGGAGGTGCGAGGAGATGGCGACATTTTGGTAGAGGTGGGTAGAGAAATTTTGTTGTCTGACAGAAAGACTTGTCAACTTTATGCTGGTCATCGTGGTGCAGGCAAATCAACAGAATTGCTGCGTCTTCAGAAATATTTAAACGAGCAAGGTTGCTTTGTTGTCTATTTTGCCGCCGATGAACAAGATATCGAGCCGGAAGATGCCCAATATACAGATATTCTTCTTGCTTGTACACGACGTTTATTAGAAGCATTAAAAGATAACGCTAATCCTGAACCTTTGGTGTCATGGTTGAAAAGCCGCTGGCATGATTTAAAAGATTTGCTACCTGATGTATCTTTAGAAGGTCTGGAGGTAGAGAAGGAAATTTCTCTTTTTGCCAAAATCACAGCCAAATTGAGAACCGAACCTAGTCTCCGCCACAAAATCCGCGAACGACTTAACCCCCACACCCAAACTTTGATTTTGGCTTTGAATCAATTTATTGAAGATGCAAAAAAACGCTTACCTTCGGAATATTCTCAATTGGTAGTCATCGCTGATAATCTAGATCGGATTGTACCCATACTCCAGGAAGATAAACGCAGCAATCACGAACATATTTTTTTAGACCGTAGCGAACAACTCAAAGCTTTAAATTGCCATCTAATTTATACAGTACCGATTTCATTGGTGTTCTCTAACCGCGCTACAGATTTACGAGATATCTATGGTAGTGATGCTCAAGTTTTACCAATGATTATGGTGCAAACTCCTGAAAATAAAAGTTATCAACGAGGAATTAATAAAGTCCAGGAATTGTTGCAAAAGCGGGTGAGTCAGATTGACCCTAACCTTTCTATCAGAAATATGTTTGAGCAGCCAGAAGCTTTACAGCAACTATGCTTAATGAGTGGAGGTCATGTGCGGAATTTGCTATTATTAATGAAGGAAGCAATTAAATATACTAATAATCTACCCATTACGACTAGAGCTTTACAACGGTCAATTAGCGAAACTAGAATTACCTACCGCAATACAGTTTATGCAGATGAATGGCAAGCACTAGCCAAAGTTTATCATTCTAAACAAATAGTAAATGATGAACAACACCGTAACTTATTATTCAATCGCTGTATTTTGGAATATCGCTACCGTGATAAAGAAGAACAAATTCAATGTTGGTATGATATTCATCCTTTAATTAAAGGAATTAAAGAGTTTCAGGATACTTTTGCTAATTTGAACCTTAGTGAGACACGGCTTGATGAAACTGGAACTGACTGATTGGGATAAAGATTTACCATCGGAACCAGATGAAGAATATCAAGCCTTAGTCCGTACCCTGAACTTTACAGAAGGCTTTGGCTTGTTATTTGCTCGTTGTTCTCCGGCTGAGGGTGAGCAGTTAATTGGCAAAGTTAAAGAAGAAATTACAAATAAAAATATTGAGGTTTTGCAATTAAAGCAAGCTGTTACTAATTTATATGAAATTATAGACAAATTAGATAATAAAGAGCAGATAGATATTTTATTTATTACAGGTTTAGAGCATTCATTTTATGAATATGAAGAGTCTAAAAGATTGACAAACTGGAATAGTAGAGATATTTATTCATATAGTTGGAAGAGTGTACCGCCTGTTTTAATTAACCTGAATCAACAGCGAGAACGTTTTAGAGATAGCTTTAATATTTGTTTTGTTTTCTTTCTACCTCTATTTGCTATTAAATATTTTATTCAACGCGCCCCAGACTTCTTTGACTGGCGTTCGGGGTTGTTTGACTTTCCTATAGATGCAGAAACTCTCAAGCAGGAATCATCACGTATACTCCAGGATGGAGACTATGAAAAATATCTCACGCTAACACCAGAAGAAAGAACTCAAAAAATACTAGAAATTCAGGAATTGCTTGCAGCAGATTATCAAAGAACTAGTAGCCAAGCAGAATTACTAGTTGAACTGGGAAAATTGCATTATAGTGAGCAAGATTATACAAAAGCGATCGCATCCTACGACCAAGCACTGAAATTGAAACCAGATTTACACGAAGCTTGGTACAATCGGGGCACTGTGCTACGCAATTTAGGACGCAATGAAGAAGCGATCGCATCCTACGACCAAGCACTGAAATTGAAACCAGATTTACACGAAGCTTGGAACAATCGGGGCATTGCGCTACGCAATTTAGGACGCAATGAAGAAGCGATCGCATCCTACGACCAAGCACTGAAATTTAAACCAGATAAACACGAAGCTTGGAACAATCGGGGCAATGCGCTAGGCAATTTAGGACGGAATGAAGAAGCGATCGCATCCTACGACCAAGCACTGAAATTTAAATCAGATTTACATGAAGCTTTCTCCAATCGGGGCAATGCGCTAGGCAAGTTAGGGCGCAATGAAGAAGCGATCGCATCCTACGACCAAGCACTGAAATTGAAACCAGATGACCACCAAACTTGGAACAATTGGGGCAATGCGCTAAGAAATTTAGGATGCACTGAAGAAGCGATCGCATCCTACGACCAAGCACTGAAATTTAAACCTGATTACCACCAAGCTTGGTACAATAAAGCTTGCTATTATGCCCTTCAAGGTAATATTGAGCAAGCACTAGAAAACTTACAACAAGCAATTAATCTGAATTGTGAAGAATATCGAGAGATGGCAAAAACTGACTCAGATTTTGATGGTATCCGCGAAGATGAGCGGTTTCAAGCTTTAATTCAATAACCGCTATAAAAACTAAACTAATGTAGCGATTAATTTAGCGATCGCCCCTAAATAAAATTACACTAAAATTATGAAAATCCTAACCAACAGTTATGCAAAATGAATTGACTACTCTGACTTATGAAATTGAACTAAAACCAGGGGAGAAATTGAATCTCCCAGAATCAATACTAGAAAATATAACTACAGGACGCTGGGTAATCACCATCCAACAAAAAGCGGAAGAATCCCAAAGCACCCGCAACCATGACGCTTTTTTGAACGGCTACGCACCAGAAGACGAAGGACTTTATGACGACTATCCAAGCAGGTGAGTTTTGGGTAGCAGATATTTCATTCACTAATGGTGGGGGTTCCAAAAAACGCCCCGTACTTGTGTTGTGGATAGATGCAAATGATGTTGTAGTAGCAATAGTCACATCTGCAAAACCACGCACACAAACCGATGTACCTCTCAATGATTGGGCTGCAAGTGGCTTGCGTGTTTCTTCAACTGTGCGTCTGTCTCGATTGGATAGCCTAGAACAGTTTTTGTTGCTGGCTAAAATAGGGCAAATTTCCGAATCAGATGCAAAGCATTTAAAAGAAGTATGGGATTTGCATTAGGACTTACGCAAGTGTCACAAAAAATTAAACCTTTTAGTTTGTAGTAAGGGCTTCAGCCCTGATTTTGAGGACTAAAGTCCTCACTACAAACTAAAAATAATATGCCAGTTGCGTAAGTCCTATGCATATCAAGCCTCAATTTTAAGCAACTGAAATTAAATGCGATGCTTATGTAGCGATCGCCTTCACACTTCCACTTAAAATACTAACTGATTAAATTTGCTCCTTCACCCACTCCCGAAAATTTCTCGTCATTTTCATCACACCAATTCTTTGACTTTCTTCTAAAAATCGAGCAATTTCAATTAAAGGCAATTGTGCAAAAATTAGGGAATTATTACACTCTATATACTTTCCTTGTTGCAATTGATAAATATACAACACACCTTCCTGATAACGCCAAAGTTCCATAACACCTAAAGACGCATAAATATCAAATTTATTCAGCGAAGAACTCGTTAAATCTATTTCTACTACTAAATCTGGTGCTGGATCACAGTTCAAATCAATTTCTAATTTGTTCCTCACCAACGCTTCATTGCGAATATAGTAACTGCTATCTGGTTCCGCACCACGCCGCAAATCTTCCCGTTTCAAAGTCGTTGAACCTGTAGGAAAAATCTCTAAATTCAACTCTTCACCCAAAACGAAAATGAGCATTTTCAACAAGCAATTCCAATGTTCATGCGGCATCAGTGGAGTCATAATTTCCAGGATTCCTTGGTCATAGGTGATTCGAGAGGCTCTATCCTCTCCCATCTCAGCTAGCATGGTTTCAAAAGTCTGCCAACTGATATTTCTCAATACAGCCCTTTGTTCTGAGGCGGCGCGTGTTGTTACCATTGCTCGATTTGTGAGTTACTACCACCAAAATAGCGTCAAATAAATAGACATCTCCAGAAATTAAATATGCATTATCCAGAAACCTTGTAGAGACGTAGCAGTGCTACGTCTCTACATCCGTTTTCGGAGATGTCTAATACCCACCGTGAACTAATTCCTAACGCATCCCTCAAAGGAGAGAGATAGGAGCCTAAACCCTGTTGTAAAATAGACATATAAGGATTCGGGGGGCCATTTAACTGGTCATAAACGCCTATAGAAACTATTTTTGGAAATCTCCAAGGTCTAAAGTCCAGTCAGCTGAAGCAACTACAGCGACTGTACCACCAGCGCATACCAGGCGATCGCATCACCACGCCTGAGTTTTCCCAGCGTCTGGCAGCAATTAGCACAGAAGTCAATCAGCCTGTGTGCGCCTACGTCAACCGTCGCGGACAAGTGATTCGCGTCGGGGTAGGCACACCGCGTCAAACGCAAATACCACCGATGGAATTGCCCCGTTATGGTGCAGAACGACTCAGTGGTATTCGTTGTATTGCCACCCATCTCAAGCCAGAACCGCCCAATGAAGCGGCGCTCACGGCTATGGCACTGCAACGCTTAGATGCCCTAGTTGTCCTCAATATTACCGGAACGGGATTTACGCGGCGGGGAGGCGGTGCGACTGGGTATGTCAAAGAAGCTTATCTAGCTCATCTGACACCCCAAGACTCTCGCACCCTGATTCCTAGTCCTGCTGCTGTCAAAGTAGAGGAAAGCCAATTCGGCTTCGCTCACAATAAACAAATCCAATCCCCAAGTTGGAATATATCGCCACCTCAGAGCTTGGATGATCTGGCAGACCAGGATTTAGTAGACTTGGTAGAAAATCTGGAAGCGGAATTCCAGCGCGAATTTATCGCCCAGGAAGTAGATTCTGACCACGATCGCGTGCTAATTGTGGGGCTGATGACCAGTGAAATGACTCCCCTACAATTCCAGGACACTCTAGTAGAATTGGCGCGTTTAGTTGATACTGCTGGGGGAGATGTATTACAGACAATACAACAAAAGCGATCGCGTGTTCATCCCCAGACCGTAGTTGGCGAAGGTAAGGTGCAAGAAATTGCCCTAACCGCCCAAACACTAGGAGTCAACCTTGTTGTCTTCGACCGCGACCTCTCACCTTCTCAAGTCCGCAACTTAGAAATGCAAATTGGTATCCGGGTGGTTGACCGCACCGAAGTTATTTTGGATATCTTTGCCCAACGCGCTCAGTCCCGTGCCGGTAAGTTGCAAGTAGAATTAGCGCAGCTAGAATACATGCAACCACGACTGGCTGGTAGAGGTCGCACCATGTCCCGATTAGGTGGTGGTATTGGGACTCGTGGCCCCGGTGAAACCAAACTGGAAACTGAACGCCGTGCCATTGGGCAGCGCATTTCCCGACTGCAAAAAGAAGTAACTCAGTTGCAGGCCCATCGTTCGCGGTTACGGCAGCGACGGCAGCATCGGGAAGTTCCTTCAGTGGCTTTGGTTGGATATACCAACGCTGGCAAGTCCACTTTGCTGAATGCTCTCACTAATGCAGAAGTTTATACAGCCGACCAGCTATTTGCCACTCTTGATCCTACCACCCGCCGCCTGGCGATTCCTTATGGCGAAACAAATGAACATCAGGAAATTCTGATTACAGATACAGTAGGGTTTATACACGAACTGCCTGCATCGTTAATGGATGCCTTCCGCGCCACTTTGGAGGAAGTCACAGAAGCCGACGCCCTACTACATTTGGTGGATTTGTCTCACCCCGCTTGGTTGCGTCATATTCGCTCAGTTAGAGAAATCTTGGCACAAATGCCAATAACTCCTGGCCCCGCGCTAGTTATTTTTAACAAGATTGATCAAGCTGATAGTGAGACACTGGCTCTAGCTAGAGAAGAATTTCCCTTAGCGGTGTTTATTTCTGCGAGTCAGCGCTTGGGATTAGAAACCCTACGTCAGCGCCTTGCCCAGCTGATTGAATATGCCGTTGACTGTGGGTAAAGATTGACAATAAATCTTGGAAATATAGTTAAGAATGCCGTGGTTATGTTAACTACGGCATTTACTGTAAATATCTACCATTAATAAAAAATATGATTAAGCTCAGTATTTAAGATAGCTCAGTTAGAGCCAAAAACCTTAACCTGTGTAGGTTGGGGAGCTATTGCGTTAGGTGGATTTCTCTACTTGTTCGCCTTTGGCGTCCCGTGGCGTTTGAGGAACGTAGCTTCCCGTACCCCTGCGGGTAAGCAAGCTATGTCTAGTGTCTCCGATAAGAGAACGGTAACTCAACGTTTTTCGCGGTTTGTTGAATTTTACTACCCTTCGGGTGTCTATGTTCAACCTAATCTAGGATTATCTTTAGATGAACCTATAAGTTAAGTATTAATACTGGAAATTTATAAAATCAAAGTCTTAATTAAAGATGTAATGAATATATGGTTAATAGCCTAGACAATCTCTTTTGCATTCAATTATTGTTGGTGTAGTTTACTACAATATTACAAGTCTGTAAATGTCTGTGAAAAACATCATTTTTAAACTATCAGCCTTCTACGCATTTGGTGCTTGTTTTATGGCTGTGGTTCCATCAGCTTCAGCTTTTACTTTTTCCCCAAACAACGATAGTATTACAGTTACTGCTACCGACATCAATCAGTCTTTTAAAATTAACTTTGGTGGTAACGTTGAAACAAAAGATGTTGAAGGACTCTCATCTGAAGCTACCTTTACATTTCTAGGTTTTACTACAGTAGGTAGTAACACTGAGGCAAAGTTTGACATTAGCTTATCCAATACATCCAATAATAATATCACTTCTAGGACATCTGCCCTAGGTTTTAACGTAGACAAGACGCTAGTTGGAGTTGGAGACCCCACAGGTTCTGGAAACACAAGAGTTTCTGGGCTTTTTGATATTGACACAGATGGTTCATTTCCTAATCAATTTGGCAACGTTGATGTGTGCTTCACTGACGGAAACACCTGCCAGGGAGGTGGCAATGGCGGTGTTAGTACTGGTATGACTGATACTTTGTTTCCTATCCTTGCTTTTAAAGGCAATGTCACCAGCTTTACCTTGAGCAACTTGGGTGTGCGCTACCAAAGTATTACAGGCACAAATCTGGGTACTAGCGGAACAGGTAAAGGACTCTATGTTGCTCCACCACCGCCACCAAAACAAGTATCTGAGCCAACAACAGCAGTTGCGATCGCTTTATTTGCTGTGAGTGCATCAGTAGTTAAAAAGAAAAAGCACCTCTTGCCAGCTTAACCCTTTTCTCTTAGAGTCGGAGAACCCGATTGCTAAAAGCTTTTCTGAGATTTATTTTTCACTTTGTGGCTAAAAATTTTCATTCATGTTACAAAACAAAGCCTCAAAGCTTGGTTAAATCAAATTTCCAAAGTGTGGATTAGATTCTTGTTTTCCCTGAGTGGCAGAAGGGGGTTAAATAAGAATTTTGGTAGATGATTGACAGTTATAAGTCAACAGTTCATTCAAGGGCGGTATAGATTCCTTCTTTATTAGAATGAGTCAGCCGCCCTTTTTAATAAATTTCAAAAGTAAAGTTTTAGAATTATAAGTATTAAACTAAATTAAAAACTGTATGGCTGCCAAAGTAGAAATTTACACTTGGAGAACTTGCCCGTTTTGCATTCGTGCCAAAAGTTTGCTGAAGAACAAGGGAGTTGAATTTATCGAATACAGCATTGATGGAGATGAGGTAGCCAGAAATAAAATGGCTCAAAGAGCAAATGGACGGCGCTCTTTACCGCAAATTTTCATCAATGATGATCATGTTGGTGGTTGTGATGATATCCACGCTTTAGACAGTCAAGGAAAGCTGGATGAGCTACTAACTTCTAGTAATAGCGTCTAGGTTGAGAAGGTTTTGCGATCGCTAGCGACAAGCCGCTGCAAATTACACGGCAGTCGCTACAATCCTTGAAGGCCTTGTTTACAGACTTTTTCTCCCAAAAGCGATATCTGTCCACAAGACTTAACCCTCCAGTTTCTACTCAGTAGTACACATATACGTCAATTGATGAGAGCATCAAGAGATAATAATTGAATAACCATTTAATTTCTTGGTGATTGAGGTATAAAGGGTGAAACTGGCTTTTATCATTGATCCCATCCATCAACTTGACCCGTGTCATGATACCAGCATTGCCCTGATCGAAGCAGCGCAAATTATGGGACACGAAGTTTGGGTAACTCAGGCAAATCTGCTGAGTGTGGTGGAGAGCAAAGCTTGGGCTGTCCTACAGCGAGTCGAACTTGTACCAGTGAAGTTGGTGGAGGGACGCTGGGTAGCGGCGAATCCTTGGTATAAGTTGAGCGATTCCTGCTTAACTTCTTTAGAGACAATGGACGCCGTATTTATGCGGACAGATCCACCAGTCAATGATTCCTACCTCTATGCCACCTACATTTTGGATTACATTGATCAAAATAAAACCCTGGTGATTAACAGTCCTAACGGCATCCGAGGGGCAAATGAAAAAATGTATGCCCTCCAGTTTACCAAAGCGATTCCAGAAACGATTGTCAGTGCTGATAAGCAATTTATTCGGCAATTTGTGGAAGCCAAGGGAGCTACGGTTCTCAAACCACTAGGTAACAAAGCTGGGGAAGGAATTTTATTTTTACAATCAGGCGATCGCAATTTTAACTCTATTGTCGAACTTAGTACCCTCCAAGGTCGAGTCCCAGTAATGGTACAAACCTATTTACCGGAGGCAAAAGAAGGAGATAAGCGAATTATCCTCCTTAATGGCGAACCAATTGGTGCGCTCAATCGCCTCTCTAGCGGAACTGATTTTCGCAATAATATGGCAACTGGTGGTACAGTCGCTCCAACGGAAATTACCCCAAGAGAGCATGAAATTTGTACCCAAATAGCCGAACGGTTACGCCAAGACGGCTTAATTTTTGTGGGTATTGATGTTATTGGTGGCTACCTAACTGAAGTTAATGTCACCAGTCCTACGGGAATTCGTGAGATTGATCGCCTAGATGGTACTCGCCTTGGTCATCAGGTTATTCAATGGATTGAGCAGACACTAAAAACCAAAAAATAAATCTAAATTAGGCGTTGCTGAATTCAAGAATGAAAGTGATTTTGTATGATTTCAAAACCTTTGTAGAGACGTTGCATTGCAACGTCTCTACATCTAATCAGCAACGCCCTAAATTATTCTTTGCTTGGTATCCTATTCTCAAGAAAATAGACTTCCTTGGGTCGCTTGCGTGGGGAATTCGCCCACGCGACTTTGTTTCCCATATACCGAGGTATTTTATGAGTTTAATGAATCGCAAGGGTAGATGTAGCGGTATCTATGACGGGCTACGCCTAGATATTCTTAGCCGGACATGTCTTGCGCGGTTTTTTATTCCAAAAGCACAGCTAGACATCTGAGCCAGCAGACTCCTGCCCAATTTCATTCTATTAAGTAGCGTTAACGAGTTTCTTTACCAATTGACAAAACTAGGGATGGCAACGGATTGCTTACCCCTGCTTTTGGTAAAACCCTGGAACTAGCAGATTTTATACAGCACTCAGCCTAACCTGAGACTGCTAATTTAATCTAAATCTCAAATCCAAAATCTTTTAATTCCGTGGTGTTCGTCGGTTTCTCAAGAAGTCAGGTATATCCAATCCAGGTTTTTCTTTTGGTTCTGGAATTGGAGTTGGAGTTGGAGTTGAACTTGGAGTTGAGGTTGGGGGATTAACTGTGGGTTGCTGTGTTGCTGGTCGCTTCGAGGTGTTAGGTGCTACTCGAACGTTAGCTACGCTCTGTTGTACGGCAGCTTGCACTTCACCTGTAAATCCAGTAGCAATTACAGTAATTCTTACTTCACCTTGGAGTCTATCATCAATTACAGCCCCAAAAATAATATTGGCGTTGGGATCAACTACTTCATAAATTGCTTCTGCGGCTGCATTCACTTCATGCAAAGTAAGGTCAGTACCACCTGTAATATTAAAGACTACCCCTCTGGCACCTTCAATAGAACATTCTAGTAATGGTGAAGAAATAGCTGCGATCGCAGCTTCTCTAGCTCTAGATTTTCCAGAGCTAACGCCAATTCCCATCAATGCCGATCCTGCATCTGCCATTACAGCTCGAACATCAGCAAAGTCAACGTTTACCAAGCCGGGAATCGTGATGATATCAGAAATGCCTTGCACCCCTTGACGCAATACATCATCTGCATAGCGAAAAGCTTCTTGCACAGGCGTTTGTTCGGGGATCACTTCCAGCAGTTTGTTGTTGGGGATAATGATCAGTGTATCTACTCTACTTTTTAGTCCTTCAATACCTTGTTCCGCTTGGCTGGTGCGGCGGCGTCCCTCAAAGACAAATGGACGTGTAACCACACCAACAGTCAGAGCGCCCATTTCTTTTGCTACTTCTGCCACAATCGGGGCTGCACCTGTGCCAGTGCCACCCCCCATACCAGCGGTGATAAATACTAGGTCTGCACCCTCTAAAGCTGTAGCAATTTCGTCTCTCGATTCTTCAGCTGCCTTTTGACCGATCGCAGGATTACCACCTGCTCCTAAACCCCGCGTTAGCTTCTGGCCAATTTGCAATCTACTTGGAGCGCCAGCTAGGGTAAGAGCTTGGGCATCAGTGTTAATTGACCAAAACTCTACGCCAGAGACATCAGATTCAATCATGCGGTTAACGGCATTGCCACCACCGCCGCCTACACCAATCACTTTGATGTTGGCAACCCGACCAGGAACAATCTCGCCAATTCGGTTATTTTCTGTAGAAATTTTCTTATTCTCGTGATTTTGTCCGAAGTTCAACCCAGAGTTATTAAAGGGATTAGTCGAGTTAACTGCCAGAGAGAAGCCCGGCTGTCCCGTAGATTGGGAATTTTTATAGGTGAGTCCTTGGTTATTATCAAGTGTCATTGGATTTGTGAAAGGGTAGATAAACGACTTTTTCAGGTGTTATTCACCTAAGAGTCAACTATAGTTTGACAGTGCCACAATACTATGACACTGTTCTTTATTGTTTTCACTACTGCCAAGCCTAACAGAATTGACAGTGCGAAAATTTGCTATGGGATAAGCTTTTAACGCAGCCGATCGCACAGCCAATTCTAGAGAAGTATACCTACATTTATCTAAAAGTGCTTTGTATAACTTCAACCAGACATTAATCTCTTCATTCTTCTCAACATAGGTCGTTCCTTGTAAAGACACACCACAGCGCATCTTATCTGCCTCAATATTATTGTTAATAGGTTTCACCATTAGGGATAATTGCAACTTTAGACACAAACTTTACCTTATACTTACTTATTCTTAAGGTTGAAGTAAGCAAGAATTTACTTGTCAGACTATACCTGATTAATTTGTTGTTTGGGCAGTCTTAATGGACACTTTGTTGCAGCAATAGTCTATCTTACGAGAACCTTCACTAGTGTGGTCAAAAAATCAAGATTTTCCTATAGGTTTCGTAACCTAATAGGAATTACGGCACAGAATACTCCAAACTAATTGCCCAAAGGCAAGGTTTACGTAACTTTTAGCAGTATGTTAAGTTACAAAATAAAATTCGGTAAACTGTTTTTGGAAGTGTCCTCAACAGACCAAAGTTAGAGTGTTTTTGGCTCTGCACTTGGATTGCGGCGTAAACCGTTTTCACCAGTATCCTTTACTCCTGAGTCAAATTTTAGTAAAAAACTCAAGCATTTTTCTATTTTATGCATTGGGTTCAGTCGAAGAACCTATAAACCATAGACCACCATTGGATGGCCCAACATCTTGCACCTACTATTAAATGTTAGGGGTCATAGTTGAAAGTGTCTTACTCGCAATGAAGATTTTATGATTGATCTTCTCATTTTAATTAGAAGTTAATGCCGATTTTCGTGCGGTTTGCTGGAAAAGTGAAAATAATAAATATATTTATCAGCATAAAGCTTCTTAATTTACTAGGAGCTATCAATACATGAAACACGCTAGATATTTTTAGGGATTGTAGGAGTTACTTTCTGGTCTTTTTGGTTCATTTGTACTAAAGGAAATTCGGGATTTTTCAGATCAATATACTCTATTTGACCGGAATTAAGTTTTGCTGTTAAATGGCGCATTTGGGCGAGTACCTTGATTTGTTCAGACAACTGGGGACCTGGAACACCAAGATGCACATTTCCTAGTTCTGTTTTCAAAATTAAATTCGCTGGATTTTGGCAATCAATTTCCATAACTTTCACAAGACTTTGACTGACAGCTTGATGAAGTTGAGTCCAGTCGAGACAGTATTGTTTGGGCAATCCAATTACTCTAAGATTGGGTAATTTTCTATTAGGATTCAGTGATATGTATTTTTCTAAAGGTATCCAGGTTCCACTTGCATCCAGTAAACCAATTGTGACTTTTGTGTTGCCAGTGGTCTGATTTTGCCCACTTGGTGTTTGAGTCACCGCTACAGGGACTCGTTCTTGGATTTCGATGTTTAATCCAGGAGGAAAAAGGCGGCGTCTCACGATCGCTTGGGCAATAGTTGGTTGTTTTTTTAGAGAGTTAGCGATCGCTGCTGGTTCAATCCGCCACAAAGATTGCGGGTAAGATAGCACCAACAGTGATTGAGTTGTTTCATCCGACAGCAATTGATTGCCCGATTTCATCACTACTTGTTTGGGATTTTTTAGCACCCACACTGGTTGGACTGCCACCCACAGCAATCCACCTGCCAAACCTGTAATGGCAAAAGTTCGCCAAATAGCCTGAATAATTCTCATCTGTCGCTGCCGACGTAATTTTTTACGACGCTGGGCTAGAACCGTGCGGGAAACTGATATTATGCCAGCCATTCAAACTCCTTTCTGATTGCAGTCCAAATTCCTTGATGCCCTCATATCATTCTTAATTTCAGTAGACACTGTTGGCATCTGTTAGCCGCTCTCCTCAAGACTTTTTTTATTTTTAGTAATACTTTACAGTAACTACACAAAAATCGTGGCGCTAATCATCATTCCAATTAAAGTTCCCGGTGTCCATTTTTAACTGAGTGTAGTCTTTTCGACAAGTGATCCTCAAAGATTTCTTGCCTAAAGGTTACAAAATATTAATTTAGATATTTATGATTTTGTGATCTTGACAAATAGATATGAAAAATGATAGGACAAATATTCCTGAATCTCTGTATACCTTGCTATAATTCATACCAGTTCTACTCATCAGCTATACAAACTGAGAACCATGCTCTCTGTAGCTTTTTTTACTGATTTATTCAGCCATAACGGTTTGTACTAGGTCAAACAAGAGCTAGAGATTGTCAAATCCTCAGTAGCAGGTGTAAAAAGGACAGATATGCTTAAGGTTATTAGGGTCAATTAAATCTCTACCATATTACTGACGGCTACTGACAGTGTTCCTGTGACAAATGTTGTCTTTTGCAAGATCCTACCAACTTGCAAATTAGTCGTGTGCTTACATCCAGACTAGAGATTTTTGTATAAAAAATACGAATTCAACTGCATCTACACACACATCTACATACACCTTTACATAACATGAGAACGACATTAAATTTGTCACGTTTTTATAAAGCATGTAACCCAAGTTACACACTCAATATAAGTAATGCGCTAGATCGTCAGTATTATATAGATTTTGCTGATGTCCGTGGTTGCAAGATTGTCGAAGAATTGCAACGGACTATCGTTCGGATTTCTCCTGATGAGCCAACCTGCCAGTTATTTACAGGTCACATTGGCTGCGGTAAGTCAACGGAATTGCAGCGCCTCAAGACAGAACTAGAATTAGCGGGATTTCATGTCGTTTATTTTGAGTCCAGTCAAGACTTAGATATGGCAGATATTGATGTTAGCGATATTCTCCTGAGTGTAGCTCGTCAAGTCAGTGCCAGTTTAGAAGGGATTAGCATCAAATTCAAACCTGGTTACTTTACCAATTTGTTTAAAGAAGTAGGCGATTTTTTGCAAAGCCCCATAGAGCTTTCTGGACAAGCAGAATTGTCCTTGGGCATTGCCAAAATTACCGCCAAAACCAAAGATAGCTCCCAGATGCGGAATCAACTGAGGCAATATTTGGAGCCACGTACCAATAGTATTTTGCAAGCGATTAACGAAGAAATTTTAGAAAAAGCTGTTGAACAGTTAAAGCTGCGGGGTCAAAAAGGGCTGGTAGTGATTGTAGATAATTTGGATCGAGTGGATATGCGTCCCTTAGCATCGGGGCGATCGCAACCAGAATATCTTTTCATCGACCGAGGCGAACAGTTACGCCGACTCAAATGCCACCTAGTTTATACAATTCCTCTGACGTTAATTTTCTCCAATGAGTACGAGACACTAAAAAATCGTCTGGGGGGAGGGATTGCACCAAAAGTACTGCCGATGGTATTGGTGCGGCAAAGAGATGGCAGTGACTACGAGCCAGGGATGTCACTAGTGCGCCAGTTAGTTCTAGCAAGAGCTTTTCCAGAAGTTCCTTTGAATGGAAGGCTTTTATTAATTACAGAATTATTCGATCATCCCGAAACCTTGGATCGTTTATGTCGTGTTAGTGGTGGCCATATTCGTAATTTATTGGGTTTACTTTATAGTTGCCTGCAACGACAAGATCCACCTTTTTCTAGGGACTGCTTAGAAGCCGTGATTAAGGACTACCGCGACGATCTGCTATTAGCCATTGATGAATCCCAGTGGGAATTATTGTTTGAAGTAGTGCAGCAGCAGAGAGTTAAAGGTGAGTCTGACTACCAGAACTTACTACGAAGTATGTATCTGTTTGAATATCGTGATCCTCTGGGGCGCTGGTTTGGCATCAGTCCAGCCTTAGCAGAAACAGAAAAAGTCGTTGCTTGGCAACAAAACAAGTAACAGTGCTGGCTGGGTGAGCCAATTAGTTATTAGTCTTTTATCTTTTGCCATTGGACTAATAACTAATCCCCAATGCCCCATGCCCAATGCCCCAATGCCCAATGCCCAATGCCCAATGCCCAATGACTAATAACAAGCAGCTACGCTTCTACACCAAAGAAAATCAGCATACTTTGCAAAGACTGATTAGAGCGATCGCGCTCTCCGAAGGTCAATTTGCCCTAATTTTAGTTCGGTGCAACTATGTGAGATTACGTGAGCAAATGTTAGAGAATATTCGCTCCACCACCAAAGATATCAATATCAGAGAAATCTTTCTCAATCCATCAACTACTTCTTTACACAGCACAATCGTCTCAGAACTCTCTTTAGATAATCCTGCCGTCCTTACAGACTCTTTGCCATCCGCTGTTATGGTTTTCGGTATTGAGTCAGTTATCGACTTGGAAAACTTACTTACAGGCATCAACCAAGCGCGAGATATCTATGCCACAAGTTTTCCATTTCCAGTCGTGTTATGGCTACAAGATGAAGTAGCATCATTGCTGTCAAGATTAGCGCCTGATTTCAAAAGCTGGGCTGCAACCACTATTAAATTTGAAATGGCAAAATCAGATTTAATTGCTTTGATCCACCAAGAAGCAGAATCTCTATTTGCTAAAGTTTTAGAAGCAGGTGCTGAAACATTTTTATCTAATGCTTCCTTAGATTTAGATCCTAAATCACAACACCGCCACGAAATAGAATCAGCCCGTAATGATTTGCTGCGCTTGTATGGCGTTCAATTAACACCAGGATTAGAAGCTAGTTTAGAATTTGTGTTGGGGCGAGATAAATACGCCAATGATCAAATTAATAGTGCTTTAGCCAATTATCAAAGAAGCCTAGCGTTGTGGCAGCAGGAAACGAAGAGAGTAGCAGGGTGGGAGAGTAATGCTCCTTTGCCTCTCTCATGTCCTCGTCCTACTCCTCCCTCGTCTTTACTCAAGCAAGCGATAGTACTATTTCATCTGGGGCTGTGCTATCACCGAATGGCAGATTTATACCAGAATACTAATAGTAGCTATTGCCAACATGCTCTGTTGTGGTTTAAACAATGCCTAGAAATATTGGAAGAAGTACAAAGAGAAGACTTAGTTGCTAAATTTATTTTGCCTGCTTGTGAAATGCTCCAACGTTTACAAGCCTGGGATGACTTAAAAGAATTAGCTCAAAAGTCATTACATCTACATAAAAACTATGGAACTCCCGCACAAGTTGCTCAAAATTATGGCTTTTTGGCAAGCGTGGCAGCTTCTGAGTCGAATTGGGTACTAGCTCATGAATTAGCAAATACAGCACTTTCTATCTCTGAAGAAGTAGTACAAGTTTCTCTGCGAGATGCTTTGCAAAGACGACGGCAAGAAAGTTGGTATCTTCTATTGTTAGCACGTACACAACGGCATCTGGGTGAGTGGGAAGAGGCTATCAATAATCTGGAATGGGCGAGGGTTGTTTGTGAGCTACAACATCAGCCATCACTTTACTTAGAGATTTTAGAGGAACTGCGATCGCTTTACTTTTTTGAGCGTCATGACTATACAGAAGCCTTTAAACTCAAGCAAGAAAAAATTCAAATAGAACATCAGTATGGCTTTCGTGCTTTCATTGGTGCAAGCCAATTGCAACCGCAACGCTCTAGAATTAACCCAGCATTGGAACCTCAAAAAATACCGTTTATTCCTGAGGGAGTTGCCCAAGAAATATCTGCTTCTGGACGGCAGCAAGATGTCATTCGCTTAATTGAAAGAATTACCCGTGCTGATTACAAACTCACAGTAATTTATGGGCCATCAGGTGTGGGCAAAAGTTCAATTCTCAAAGCTGGTTTAGTCCCAGCACTTATGGGAAAAGCTATCGGTGAACGCATTCCTATACCTATTGTTTTGTCTGTTTACACTGATTGGATTACAGTCTTCGTCAGCATTATAAACCAAGCGCTGGCACATACAGGAATATCGCTTGATTTAAATTCTACACCTAATATATTACTCGAAAAAATCCGATTAGCAGTCGAGTCCAATTATACAATAATTATTGTTTTAGACCAATTTGAAGAATTTTTCTTTGTTAGTAATACTCCTGCACAAAGAATAGAATTTTACAAATTTTTCAGTGGATGCTTAAACATTTCATTTGTAAAAATTATTCTTTCATTAAGAGAAGACTATTTACATCATTTATTAGAATTTGAACGTTTAAGCCACAAAAATAATACTGGTTTGTATGATTTAGGAGTAATTAATAAAAATATACTTGATAAGGACATTCGCTACTATTTAGGAAAATTCTCTAGCCAGGATGCTAAAGCTATAATTCATAGTCTTACCCAACGTTCACATTATGAACTGAGTGATGAACTAATTAACCGATTAGTCCAGGATTTGACAGGAGAACTAGACGAAGTACATCCAATTGAATTACAAATAGTCGGCGCTCAACTCCAAATAGAAAATATTACCACACTTGGACAATATAAGCTTTGCGGCGGCTCGGCAAAATTGGTGGAACGCTGGCTTGAAGAAGTTATCAAAGACTGCGGCCCGGAAAACGAAGAGTTAAGTTGGAAATTATTATTTGAGTTAACTGATGAAAAGGGGACGCGACCGTTAAAAACTAAAGCTGATTTAGCAGCTGCATTATCTAATCATCTAGAACTAGATAAAAAATCAGACTTTGATACAGTTGGGGAACTGATTATAGAAATATTGGTGGGTTCGGGGTTGGTGTTGCGATTCAGAGAAGAGTTAGGCGATCGCTACCAATTAGTTCACGATTATTTAGTTGAACCAATTCGCCAAAAGAACAATTATGGTATGCTCGCGGAATTGGAAAAAATCAAACTTGAAAAAACTAAAGCTGAAGTAGCCCAACAACTTAGTCAAAAGCAACTAAATTTGATATTGCAACGCCGACTGCGGGAAGCACGGATAGCAGGCGCAGTGCTGGCAATCATGGGGGGAACAATAGCAGCATTATGGTGGCAAGCCGACTTGCAAAAAAGAGCAGCAATCCGCCAAACTCTACGAGCTGAAAGCAGTGAAAGCAACTTGAAAATTAGTGCGATCACTGCTGCTAGCGAAGCTCTATTTGCCTCTAATAAAGAGTTTGATGCCCTATTAGAAGGTTTACGGGCTTGGAGAGGGCTTAAGCACGCAGAGATCGTGCAACCAGATACCCGAATGCGGGTGGTGACAGCCTTGCAACAGGCAGTTTATGGGGTAACAGAGGTTAACCGTCTGGAAAGGCACACTGATATTGTCTGGGGAGTAACTTTCAGCCCAGATGGTCAGTTGCTAGCATCAGGTAGCCGAGATCAAACTGTAAAAATTTGGCATCCTGACGGTACCTTACTCCAAACGCTCAAAGGTCATACTGATGCTGTTACCTGTTTAAGTTTCAGCCCAGATGGTCAGACCTTAGCCTCCGCCAGCCTCGACAAAACAGTACAAATCTGGCACAAAAACCCGGTTACAGGTGAATTTGACCCCAAGCCATATAAAACTCTTAAAGGAAATGAAGATTGGGTTTATAGCGTTAATTTCAGTCCTGATGGCGAGTTATTAGCTACTGCTAGTAAGGATAAAACGGTAAAACTCTGGCGTAAAGACGGTAGTCTAGTAAAAATCCTGAGGGGACATCAAGGGTGGGTTAACTGGGTAAACTTCAGCCCTGATGGTCAATTCATCGCCTCGGCCAGCGACGACAAAAGAGTGAAAATCTGGCGACGTGATGGTAGCCTCGTTACAACTTTGCAGGGACATCAGCAGGGTGTGATTGTAGCTGTTTTCAGCCCGGACGGTAAATTCTTGGCGTCAACAGGTCGAGACAAGACAGTAAAACTTTGGCGGCGGGAGATTAACAGCACTAAAGATGGTTTTGACTTTCGTCCTTACCAAACTTTACGGCAGCATAGCGGTACAGTATGGAGTTTGAGCTTTAGTTCCGATAGTAAAAAGTTAGCTTCCGCAGGTGAAGACAATACCATAAATCTCTGGAGTATCACTGGTACTTTACTCAAAACCTTCAAGGGACACAGCGATGCTGTTGTCAGCATCGCTTTCAGCCCAAATAATAAATTGCTGGCTTCAGGAAGTTTCGACAAAAACGTGAAGCTATGGAGTTTAGATGCCCCAACACCGTCTATTCTTCAAGGGCATCAGAAACGAGTTTTGAGTGTTGCCTGGAGTCCCGACGGTCAGATGCTAGCTTCTGGTAGCCGCGATCGCACTGTCAGACTCTGGCAACGATACACCAGTAGTGGGGAGACCAAAACTCGACTTTACAAAACTTTAATGGGGCACACAAATGAAGTTCGCAGTGTCAGTTTTGACCCCAAAGGTGAAATGCTGGCCTCAGGAAGTTATGACAAAACTGTGAAACTTTGGCGGCTTGACGGTACTTTAATCATGACTCTCTACGGGCATAACGATAGTGTGATGAGCGTGAATTTCAGCCCCGATGGTCAGTTTTTGGCATCAGCTAGCAAAGATAAAACAGTAAAACTTTGGAACCGTGAAGGAAAGTTGCTCAAAACCTTAGTGGGGCATCAGGGTTGGGTAAATAGCGTGAATTTTAGTCCTGATAGCCAGGTTATAGCTTCTGCTAGTGATGACCAAACTGTGAAACTGTGGAGTCGGGATGGTACTTTGCTCAAAACTTTTTCGCCCCATGACAGCTGGGTGTTAGGTATCAGCTTTAGCCCCACTGATGAGTTGTTGGCTTCTGCTAGCTGGGATAACACTGTAAAACTGTGGCGACGCGATGGTACGTTGTTAAAAACCTTGTTAAAGGGGTACAGCGATAGCCTTAATGCCGTGACTTTCAGCCCCAATGGTGAATTGCTCGCCGCCGCCAGTTGGGATAGTACAGTGAAACTCTGGAGCCGTGAAGGCAAATTAATTAAAAGTCTTAATGGGCATCGCGCTGCGGTATTAAGTGTCAGTTTTAGCCCAGATGGTCAAACACTAGCATCAGCTAGTGATGACAACACGATTATTTTGTGGAATTTAAATCTCGATGATCTGCTTGTTCGTGGTTGCAACTGGGTGGGCAATTATCTCAAGCACAACCGCAATCTTGAAAAGCACGATCGCATTCTTTGTGATGGCATAACCAGTACAAATTAATTACGAATTAGCTTAAAGCCTCAATGAGCAACCGCTCTTGGTTTAGCGGTTGATGAGGCGATCAGAGTTGTTAATTCAAAGCTAGAAACTTATTTTGAGTTGATCAGCCGCATGAGCGATCGCTCTCCAAAACTTCATGATTATTCTCTGTGGGAGCCTCTTGTGGCAAATTTGCTAAAAAGGCTTGTAGTCTCATACGCTCAATATAAGGCCAGCCTCCCTCAGACTCAATATCTTTCAGTAGTGAGTAGAGTTGCCGACGGTTAACAGGCAAACTCTCTTGAAAAACTCCATCCCGGATCTCTCGGTGTAAATGCTCCAATTGCCTAAGCATTGCCAAAAGAGCTACACTATCGCCTTGACAACCTTGAACTGCATCATAAACCACAGTTGCGATCGCTTGCAGTTTAGAGGACAACTCCCCTGATTCAAGATTTTTGTTATCGTTCATGCCACCCTTTCCGTATAAATGAGGCCAACTCAAATTTACCGGAGATTTTTAATTTTCCCTAGTTTGGCAACAGTTACTCTAGATAATAAAGCTTCTATCGGATTCTAGATGGGTTTTTTCTAGAATTTCCATGTCCTGCATCCGCTCAATTGTGTGAGCGAAAGATAAATATAACTAGATTTGTATCTTTATCAAAGGCAATTGCGATCGCTCGTAAAAGAGCGTAGTAACCTTTAGCATAGCCTCCACAGCAACTAGATGCGATCGGGACGAGAGTTTCTTTGATTTTGAGTACTTTGATTTTGAGTTAAAAAAAATCGTATGATCTGGCTGATTTACCCATCAAACAATGGGCTGTATGTAGTAGCGTCACATACATGATACAAAAAGACTTGGGCGACGCTGCTTTTGCCTAGAGCAAAAGCAAAGTGCGAAGTAGACACCCCTCTTCGCATTCTTTGAGGCAAGCACTTATGCTGCTCTGTGTGGGGCTTACTCATCCACCCGCCCAACTCTAACAAATGCTACCAACAGTAAAACTGCTGGTTTTTTGCTCCCCTAATAACACACATCCAAAATGGATGCAGTGTACTTAGTCTGGGGCTTCTTACACTCCAAGCTCAAGAGAGCGACACGTTTAACTACGTTTAGCAGAGAAAATTTTGAGTGGCGACTTCCAACCTATACGCCCGGACACTTGTTTCAACTCTTGCAATCAGAGCAACGCAGTGTCTGATAAAGGATGGCTTCTCGTCAGAGATCAAAGCTTCGATGCAGTTTTACAACTTAGATATTAATTTTTGAGATTGAGGTTGACCATGAGGTATCGCGCTTTAATTGTTGCATTTTTGGCTTTGTGCCTGGGGCTAATAACTGCTTGCAGTGATGCTTCTACTGCTACTACTAGTGGTAGAGATGTACTCACTTACGATCAAATTCGCGGCACTGGCTTGGCTAACAAATGCCCCCAACTAGCAGAAACAAGCCGTGGCTCCATTTCCATTGATTCTAGCCAGTCCTATGCCATCAAAGAACTTTGCTTAGAACCAACTAGCTTCTTCATCAAAGAAGAACCTGCTAATAAACGCCAACAAGCAGAATTTGTTGCTGGTAAATTGTTGACCAGATACACTTCCACCATTGACCAGGTACAAGGCGACCTAAAAATCAACCCAGATAATAGCCTGACCTTTGTAGAAACTGATGGTCTTGACTTTCAAGCCATTACTGTGCAACTTCCTGGTGGTGAGCGAGTACCTTTCCTGTTCACAATCAAAGACTTGGTTGCTCAAACCCAACCCAATTTGACCAGTATTAACACCTCTACGGACTTTGAAGGTGCCTTCAAAGTTCCTTCCTACCGTGGTGCTGCTTTCCTAGATCCCAAAGGTCGTGGTGTCGTCAGTGGCTACGATAATGCCGTAGCTCTCCCTGCTCAAGCGGATGATGAAGAACTTACCCGTACTAACGTCAAGCGTGCTGAAAATCTTAACGGTAAGATTTCTCTGCAAATCGCTAAAGTAGATAGCTCTAGTGGTGAAATTGCTGGTACTTTCGAGAGCGAACAGCCATCTGATACAGATTTAGGTGCTGGCGAACCTAAAGAAGTTAAGATTCGCGGTCTATTCTTTGCACGGGTTGAACCGACTCGTGGCTAAACTTTCTGGAGTTAGGTAACTGGCTGGCATTCAGAACTACAATTCTGTAAGCATCAGGTTTCATAGCAAAGCTAACTTCTTTGCCCCCATTTTCAGGGCTGTTTCATTCCTATAAAAGCATTACAAACGCGAAAAGAGACAAAGGTTCAAGGGGAGATAACAGGAAAATTCTTGCTTCCCTTATACCCAGCTTTTCAAGAGGCTTTGAAAGAATGAAACAGCCCTGCCTTTTTTTAGGGAGGTAAATAGGTTTTTTACAAAAGGGAGAAAGGTTAAAGCCATTTACTACGTACCATTTAACCTTTTCCCTTTCATTAACAGACTATGGACTTAAATACAACAAAGGGCAGGTCGCCTTTTTTTATTGGCTTGCGTAAATTTACGCACTATTCTCTAATGATTATTAGTAGTTTTTAATTATTGGATGAATTTCGGTTGAATATACACGTAATTTTACTGTGAATTAAACTTTTACTTATCTAAGAAGATTTCGACTAATGTTGTTTTTTTTCTAGAAACTAGCTTCACCATTAATTACTTAAAATTAAGTACAATCTCGGTTTGATATTTAGTAATTAATTTTATATTTTATTTCTATGTAGTTATAAAAACAGCTACAGATCATATCAAAGAGCAATAACAAACTAAATAACGATTTCGCCCCTTTAAACTTTGCTCTTTTGTCAAGCAAATCTATGGATTTTTATCTATAAAAATGTTGTTATCTACCATAGAATTTGCTAGGGCATATAGCATGATATTGTCTTTGATATTGTGCGATCGCAGCTGAGTTTAAAAGTGAGTAATTGATTGTTGATTTACTCAATAAATACGGTGCTATGCCTACCACAGTCACCAATGAACTAAAACATGAAATTTGGCAGTTGTTGCGAGAATATCAGCAATCTCGGTCAGAAAATGTTCGCAATAAGCTGGTACAACTCAATTTTGGACTTGTGAGAAAAGAAGCTCACTACTGGACAAATCAATGTCATGAAACCTACGATGATTTGCTCCAGGTTGGATGTTTGGGTTTAATTAGGGCGATTGAAAAATTTGAAATTTCTAAGGGACATGCCTTTAGTTCCTATGCTCTTCCTTATATTCGGGGTGAAATTCAACACTATCTCCGAGATAAAGGTGTCACTGTGCGAATTCCTCGGAAGTGGTTAGCACTGCAACAGCAAGCAATAGGAGTGTCACGTTCTTGGCGTGAAAAGCATAATCGCCAACCAACAGACTCCGAATTAGCAACAGCACTGGAAATTTCTCCAAACGAATGGCAAGAAATTAAATTAGCATGGGTAAATCGTGCTCCTTTGAGCCTTGATGTGCCAATCCAAGATGGAGAAGAAGGCTCTACCTGTTTAGGAGAATTGGTTCCAGATCCTCACTATCGCAGCTTTCAATTGGCACAAGAAGACCAACTTCGTTTGCAACAAGCATTGGTTCAGCTAGAACAACGCACTCGCGATGTGTTGGAATGTGTGTTTTTGCAAGATTTGACACAAAAACAAGTTGCAGAACATTTGGGAATTAGTGTTGTAACAGTTTCCCGTAGAGTTAAAAAAGGTCTGGATTTAATGAAACAGCTTATGGGTGTGGCAGAAGATTGACGGCAAATAAATACCAAGCCGTAGTTATGCCCAGGAGGCAGTGCTAAAAATAACCCTCAAAATTTAAAAAGTTAGGTTATAAAGGGAACATACTTTGCCTTTGATACAAATTTCAGGCATGTTTATTTCCACTTTCCAATTTTCTAATGGCTTTTGAGAACAGCTCATGGGCAGAAATTCAAAAATTACAATTGCAGCTATTTTAACCTTAGCGATCGCTGGATGTGCTTCTGAAGATACACCACAAGCCATCAATCCGACGCCGATTCCCAAAATAGAAGCAAAGTCGCCACCAGCGGCTCAAACCTTTAAAAATCCAGTGATACTTGGCAAACAAGTTTCACAATTTACTCCTGCATCTGCTAACTTAATTCAATCTACTAATGCTACAGAGCGAACACGGTTACTTCAGGTATCAAAAGAGCGAAGTGACCCGTTTGCACAAATTTTCGGGCAGACGGTTTACGGAATACCTCAAACATCTGGAAGGCCTGTTCCCGTGGTGCCTAAGCTTCCTACTGCATCGCTAGTAGGACGAAAACTTCCAACACGCAGCATAGCTTTAAATCAGAAGAAAAATAACATTGCTTCTGTACCAAAAAAGCTCAATCCTACCTTGACTTCAGTTTTGCCTCAAGTTTTGCCTCAAGTTGTCCCCAACCCCGCTTTAGTATCTGTATTGCCACCGCCACCACAACCTGAGTTAGCAAGAGCAGTTCTTGTGACTGGTGTAGTTCTAATTAGTAAAGAACCACAGGCAATTATCAAAGTGCCGGATGAGCCGACGAGTCGCTATGTGGAAGCGGGACAGCGATTAGCAAATGGCGTACTGGTTAAACGTATTGAAATGAATCAGGGCTACAACCCGATAGTAATTCTGGAACAATATGGTATTGAAGTTGCCAAAATGGTAGGGGAAGGGGCTGTCAATTCAACGCCGTCAGCTGCATCTGCTACCGGCAATACTATTTCAGTGACAACGCCCCCCTCAAATCCTTTTAATTTTGGAGCTTCATAAAGATGGAGACTAAGGAAAAAATTGAATTTGCTGGTTTGCCTTTAGCTGTCTATAGAGAGATAGCAGCTCATTTACATCAAGTCGAAGGGGTAGAAGTTGATTTAATTCCCCAGTCATCCCAACAGTTTGATTACAATCAAAGTCAAATTGGTGGCTTGTGTATCTCGTGGGCAGCAAACTCTGGTTCAGAAAGTCGGCAACGAGTGAACCAAATTTTGGCTTACTATCAAAATCGCTATATGAATCCTATTTGATTTGTAAAAATTGAAACCTTAAATTCCCGATTTTTTAAAGAAGTCGGGAATTTTGTTGTTCACGCATGACTAAGTAGAGTTATGTAAACTTCTTACGGAGCATTACAACCATGCAATCGGTCTTGCTACTGTTGATTTGGTTTGGATACCATTCGCAACCATACTCTATTTACAGATATTTTTGCATTTATCACATCTGTTATAGTCTAGACAGTTTAATTGAAGAAGCCCAACTCGATGACACCCTTGGGAGATGTAAAAATTGCAGCGTTGATTTGGGAAGCTCGGCAGCTATTGCAACTGTCTCAAGTTGAGTTGGCCAGCAAAATCGGTGTGTCATTTCAGAGTGTCAATCGATGGGAGAATGGACGAAACAGACCAATTCCCCTAGCAGTGAAGCAGGTTGAAAGATTGTTACATGATATGGGAGAACCAGGTGAAAACCTGTTAACCAAATACTTTAGGAATCAGGACTAGCAGCGATGGCACCTAAAGGAGAAGGTATAGCTGTTAACAGTGTTTTTATTGAAGGTGGCGAAATTGGCAGCCTGATGCGATCGCTCGATTGGTCGCAGACTTCCTTAGGTGATGTGGCTGATTGGCCCCAGAGCTTACGGAGTGCCATTAGCATCTTGCTGGCTTCTAAAGCTCAGATTTGCCTCTTCTGGGGTTCGGAATTAATCACGCTTTATAACGATGCCTATCGCCCTGCCCTTGCGTCAAAACATCCCTGGGCGCTTGGCCGCCCTGCCCATGAAGTGTGGAGCGAAGTCTGGAATATTATAGAACCTTTGCTCAAGGGAGTTGTGACAACAGGAGTTGCATTCTGGGCGCAAGATTATTTATTTTTCCTGAATCGATACGGTTACATTGAGGAAACTTACTTCGATGTCTCCTACGATCCCGTGCGAGATGAAAGCGGGAATGTTGGCGGAGTTTTTTGCATTGTTAGTGAAACAACAGGACGAGTGCTAGGCGATCGCCGCTTACAAACCCTGAGCTTACTAAGTAGCGAAACAGCTAAAGCAAAGACCGTGGAAGCAGCTTGCCTGTCTGCAATTCAAGCCTTAGCAACCAATTCTCATGACATCCCGTTTGCCATGCTATATCAGGTAGAGGCAAACGGCAGCAGTGCAAAGCTGGTTGGAACTACTCCAATCGAGCAAACAGGAGCAACTCCATCGAGAGTGAATTTAACTCAACAGAGCGATACATGGAAACTCGGACAAGTTTATGAAAAGCGGGAAGCAACGATAGTCGAAGATTTGACAACTCGGTTTGGGATGCCCACAGGAGCTTGGGACAAGCCTCCGTGTGCTGCTTGGGTTGTCCCACTGATTCCAAGTGGACAACAACAAATCGTTGGATTGCTGGTATTGGGCATCAATCCCCACCGAGCTTTTGAGCAGGAGTACCGAAAGTTCTTCGATTTGCTGGTAGGTAACGTAACGACTGCGATCGCTAATGCCTGTGCTTATGAAGAAGAACGCAAGCGGTTGGAGGCATTAGCAGAACTGGATCGAGCTAAAACGACCTTCTTCAACAACGTCAGCCACGAATTTCGCACTCCCTTAACGCTGATGCTATCGCCACTCAAAGAGACGTTAACCGAATTAAACGGAATTCTTCCAGCCAAAGCGCAAGCACAATTGGAGATGGTGCAGCGCAATGGCACACGGTTGCTGAAGCTAGTCAATACACTGTTAGATTTCTCGCGTATTGAAGCTGGACGCGCGACAGCTAGCTATGAGCCAATCGATTTAGCCACGTATACCGCAGAATTGGCAAGTATTTTCCAGTCTGCCGCTGACTCAGCAAGACTGCAATTAATTGTGGATTGTCCTCCCCTAGCAGAACCGGTTTACGTAGATCGCGAAATGTGGGAGAAGATTGTATTCAATCTGCTCTCCAATGCATTGAAGTTTACCTTTTTTGGAGAGATTGCAGTTTCTTTGCGCCCGGTTGGCATGATGGTGTCATTGGCAGTACGAGATACAGGTACTGGGATTCCGGCAGATGAGGTTCCCCGGTTATTTGAGCGGTTTTATCGAGTTAAGGGTGTCAAAGGTCGCACCTTTGAGGGTACGGGCATTGGGCTGTCGTTAGTGCAAGAATTAGTCCAGATGCATGGTGGGACAATTACCGTTGACAGCTCCTTAGGTCAAGGCAGTACTTTTACTGTCCAATTGCCAACTGGAACGGCTCACTTACCCCTAGATTGCCTCAACGCTAGTCAAAGCAGTGCTTCTACTCTTTCTGGAGCCATGTCTTATGTTGAGGAAGCTTTAGGGTGGCTCCCGAAAGAAACTCTTGAAGAGGAAGAATTCTCCCCTGTTTCTTCTGCCCGGATTCTATTGGTGGATGACAACACCGATATGCGGAATTATTTGCGACGGATTCTTAGCGAGTACTACAAAGTGGACGTGGCAATTGATGGTGAAACTGCTTTAGCTAACGCATACAACGACCCACCTGATTTGATCCTCAGCGATGTCATGATGCCAGGAATGGATGGCATTGAGTTGCTGCGGCAGTTAAGGGCTGATTTAAGAACGCGCGAAATTCCTATTCTGCTACTGTCTGCCCGGGCTGGAGAAGAATCGGCAGTCGAAGGATTGGAGTCTGGGGCAGATGATTATTTGGTGAAGCCATTCAGCCGACGGGAATTACTGGCACGAGTTGCCACCAATCTAGAGTTAGGACGAGTGCGCCTTGCTGCGAGTCAGCAACGTTTTCGTTTTCTGGCTGAATCCATTCCCCAAATGGTGTGGACGGCTGATGCAATTGGTCGGGTAGATTATTACAGCCCCCGCTGCCTTGACTACACTGGGTTGACGCTAGAGCAAATCCAAGGGTTCGGTTGGCAGAATATCATCCATCCAGAGGAGCGAGAACACACTATTTATGTGTGGACTCAAGCCGCTCAAATGGGCACGAGCTACGAGGTTGAACATCGCTTGAGACAGGCAGATGGAACCTATCGTTGGCATCTCACCCGTGCTTTACCGATGCTCAATGAAAACAGTCAAATTATACGCTGGTATGGCACCTGCACAGATATCAGCAAACGAAAACTTGCAGAATCAGCCTTACGCCGATCTGAGGAACGCTATCGAACGCTGTTTGAGTCCATTGACGAAGGATTTTGCGCGATCGAAATACTGTTTGATGAAAACGACACGCCGAACGATTACCGCTTTTTAGAAATCAATCCGTCCTTTGAGAAACAAACGGGACTCAAAGACGTACAAGGCAAAAGGATACGCGATCTAGTTCCGAATCATGAAAAGTATTGGTTTGAAATTTACGGCAAAGTCGCCATGTCGGGCGAACCGATTCGCTTTGAGAATCGCGCTGTTGCCCTACAACGTTGGTTCGACGTTTATGCATTCCGTATTGGGCAGCCGCAGCAGCGACAAATCGCCGTCCTTTTCAAGGATATCAGCGATCGCAAACTTGCCGAAGCAGCCCTGCGAGAAAGTGAAGAGTTAAAGCAACGAATTTTGGACAGCAGTTATGATTGCATCAAAGTTTTAACGTTAGATGGGCGGGTACTCTACTTGAATAAAGGGGGGCTGCATCTTCTAGATATTGATGATCCTGCGTCCTTTCTTAACGCCGAGTGGATTAGTTTGTGGCAAGGCGAAGACCAAGAAAATGCCGCTTCGGCGATCGCTGCTGCCAAAATAGGTAATGTCGGTCAATTTCAGGGTTATTGCCCCACTGCAAAGGGTAAGCCGAAGTGGTGGGATGTGATTGTTACTTCCGTCCGAAATGCATCAGGAATTATTGCACAACTCTTAGTCGTCTCACGCGATATTACAAAGCAAAAGCAAGTGGAAGCTGAACGCGAACAACTTTTTTTGCGTGAAAAAACTGCGCGTGAACAAGCTCAGACAGCGAATCGGATTAAAGATGAGTTTTTGGCAGTGCTATCACATGAATTGCGATCGCCCCTTAATCCTATTCTGGGTTGGTCTAAGTTGCTTCGCAATGGGACATTAAATGCCGCAAAAACGGCTATTGCTTTGGAAACAATCGAGCGCAATGCCAAACTCCAGGCACAATTAATTGAAGATTTGTTAGATGTCTCTCGCATTTTGTCTGGCAAACTCAATTTAGAAATGGCTCCTGTTAACTTGGTATCGACGATTGAAGCGGCTATTGAAACCGTGCGTTTAGCAGCAGAAGCAAAGTCAATTGAAATTCAGAGAGTATTTGACCCAAATATTGTGCAGGTTTTGGGAGATTCTGCTCGTTTACAGCAAGTGATTTGGAATTTGCTTACTAACGCTGTCAAATTTAGTTCTGCTGGTGGACGGGTTGAAATTCGGTTAGAGTGCCAAGAAGCGCAGGCTCAAATTACTGTTAGCGACACGGGTAAAGGTATTAATCCTGACTTTTTACCCTACGTGTTTGAATCCTTTCGTCAGGCGGATGCGACAACAACTAGGAAGTTTGGCGGGCTAGGGTTGGGGCTGGCGATCGTCCGTCATCTAGTTGAACTGCATGGAGGTACTGTTCAAGTAGACAGTCCTGGAGAAGAGCAAGGAGCCATCTTTAATGTCAGGTTTCCCTTGATGAAAGTACAAGGTTCTAGCCATCAAGCAGAAGCTGACTCTTCATTTTTGACTTTTAACACCTCACCTCTAACAGGGATACGGTTACTAATCGTTGATGATGATCTAGATATCCGTGATTTTTTAGGTTTTGTCCTTGAGCAGGCGGGAGCAGAGGTTAGGATTGCGACATCGGGAATAGAAGCACTGCAAGCGGTAGAGCAATCACCACCAGATATTTTGTTGAGTGATATTGGGATGCCAGAGATGGATGGCTATATGCTGATTCGACAAATTCGAGCCATGCCACCCAAACAAGGTGGGCAAATTTTGGCTTTGGCCATCTCGGCTTATGCTGGAGAAGTTAATCGCCAACAAGCTTTAGCCGCAGGATTTCAGCAGCACGTTGCCAAGCCAATAGACCCAGACACATTAATTGCAGTCATTCTAGATATAATCGCCAAGAGAAATTGAAGAAGAGGCAAGGGGGCAGGGGGCAGGGGGCAGTAGTGATTTTAATTTTTTAATATATTGGAGCAAATTGACTATGACTGCTGCTGTCTTTATAGAAAACGTCTACAAGTTTTACAACAATGTACCTGTAGTCAATGACCTATCATTCCAAATTGAAGCGGGGGAAATATTTGCTCTACTCGGTCCAAACGGTGCGGGTAAATCAACCACGATTCGGATGCTGACTACACTAACGAAACCCTCCCAAGGAAGGATAGAAGTAGGTGGATATGATGTTATGAGCCAAGCAATGTTGGCAAAACAGAGTATTGGCGTAGTCTTGCAGCAAGTAAGTGTAGATAACGATTTAAGCGTTTGGGAAAATATGGAACTGCATGGGAGGCTACATCACATTAGCAACCCACAGCGACAAAAACTAATTAATCAATGGCTAGAGTATGTTGAGCTAGCAGAAAAACGTGATGATTTGGTAAAAACCCTGTCTGGGGGTATGAAACGACGATTGCAGATTGCGAGAGCTTTATTACATCAACCGCAAATTCTTTTTTTGGATGAACCAACCGTAGGACTAGACCCCCAAACCAGGCGACGCCTCTGGGAAATTATTCGGGATTTGAATAAGCAGGGAATGACGATGCTACTAACGACCCATTATATGGATGAGGTCGAATTTTTGTGCGATGCTTTTGGTTCTACCAAGCCAGGACGCATCGGTATTATGGATAGCGGTAAGCTGATTTCTTTAGGAACTTTACAACAGCTACGTTCTGCTCACGGTGAAGGTTTAGTGATGAAACAATTGGGTGTATCTGAAGTGGGAAGCGATAGTGCACGTAGTTGGGAATATCTGTTTTTCCCATCCTTAGAAGCAGCAAATATCTACTTGAATGAACAGCCTGATAAAACCGGAATGATGGTGCGTCCCTCTAACCTGGAAGATATTTTTGTGGAATTAACGGGACGCCAGTTAGATTAACCTCATCCTCCTAACTGCCGGAGCATGGCTTCTACTCTGTCCACCCCTTGTAAGTCATTGCGCTGCTTGTACAAGTTGCGGGCTTTCTGAAGCAAGCTGTTGGCTTGTTTGGTTTGTCGTCGCTGTTTATACATTGAACCCATTAACTCATAAGTCTGGGCGTTGTTCTTGTCCAAGCTAATTGCTTGGTCGTATGCCCAGGTAGCAGCAGTATAGTCTCCCATCCGAGATTGCGTCACTGCCAATCCTAAATAGGCGTTAACATTGTTACGGTTCAGCTGTATGGCACGACGGTAGCCTTCTTTTGCCCCAGGTGTGTCGCCCAAATTCGCTTTGATGTAAGCCACGGCGTAGTAAAAATCACTATTGTTAGGATTGATAGCGATCGCACGACGATAAGCTGTTAATGCCGCCTGGTAATTTCCCTGTTGAGCGTATAAATACCCAATACCTGAGTGAATTTTAGCATTTTTGGGAGCTAGCCTAGCTGCTTGTTGATAAACTGCGATCGCACCACCATAATCACCTGTATCAACTAACCTCCGTCCTTCTTCTAGTAGTTGCTTTAATTGTGGGTTTTTGGCTTGCGCCACCAATACCTGAGCCTGAGCTACTGAAGGTATAGTGAAGGCAAAACATCCTAAGAACACCACACTCAGCACAAATGATGTTGGCTTGTACACAGTAAATTTCCTGAAATTTTAGAGGACTTTTTTCTTGTACATTAAAACAAAAATATGGCCTTTTGAAAACTGTATTTCTTCGTATTAATTAAGATGTTATACCAATTTAATATGAAGCTGCATAGAAAAGAGCTTCCAGGATAAAGTTATAAGAAGAGACAGAAATTACCTGCTCAAATGTAAGTTGGTCAAATATTTCTTGGATGCGCTCGCGTAAAGCTTGTAAAGAAGAGAA
>JBBSOX010000050.1:0-43630 GCA_038259325.1 Chroococcales cyanobacterium
CAAAAGGCCAAGAACCGATTCATTGGCGATTGCTAACCACCCACCAAGTCGTTTGTTTAGAACAAGCACTCTGTGTAATTAGATGGTACACATCTTGGCTGGAAACTTGCTCTAGGTCTACTTGTGTGTACACCGTAGCTTTTTAAGGGGGGGGTTGGGGGGATCTCTTATCGATAATCTTGCTTTTGAATACTCCCCAAACGAGCAGCATCACGAATATTGTAATCGGGTCGAGTAAAGCGATTTAGCTGCATCTCAAAAAAATCTCTATTGGCTTGCAAATGCTTGGGATTTGGGTCATCTAAAGGATATAAAAGAGCAGTTCGCAAGGCTTGAATTACCGCAGAAGTAACACAGTACATTGACCGTTGAAAACTAACTCCCAACTGAATCAACATATCTTCTTCACCCCGGCAATGTTGGCTGTAGTAATCAACAAGATATGGAGGCAAAAAGTGCAACATATCTTGCATTAATAATGTGGGGGGAATGCCAGCAGTACCCACTGGGAATACATCAGCGTAAAGAATACCATAGTGAAAGTCTTTCTGGTCTGCTGGTACTTGACGCGCTTGAGCATTATAAGATTTTGTCCCTCGGAAGGGTGCAGTACGGTAGAAAACTGCTTCTACATAGGGTAATGCTGCTTCATATAGCCACATGAAACCCTTGGATTTGGGGATAATTTCGTAGCATTCGCCACGAATATAAACGTGATGGTAAATCGGACGACCTGCGATCGCAAATATACCATTAACTAAAAAATTCATCGCCTCTGGGACGCTGCTAATGGTACCTTCGTCATAGCGATCGGACATTTCAAAGAACACTGGGGCCATGATTTCCCAGAATAAGCCCAGATTAGCGTAGTATGACATCTGGCGACACTGTTCCAAAAACATATCGGGAAACAGGTTGTAAAGCCCCAGCATTACGGGGTTCCCTTGGAAGTAAGCTTTAATTGCCCTGTCAGCGTTGGCTTTGTATTCGTCTGAATCTAGGTAAGGGTCAAATTGCCCACCCATCCCTCTGTGCCACAACATCGCCCGCATACAAGCTTCTGCAAATTCCATGTTAATGCGATCGTGCAACAAGTGATGCAACAACTTTGGCATTTTGAAGGTTTCACCCTTTTCAATAAATGCCAAAAGTTCTGGATGTGCAGTAGCTTCGCCACGCCAAATTCTTAAATCAGCATCATCGCCGGCGTAATGATTATGCAGTTCTAAATACTCTTTGGGTAAGAAGTATTTAAAGAAGGGAAGCGGGTTTAAAAATTCGCGTTCGGCAATATAAAGTAGGTCACGCCAGTAAAAATCCATCGGTACAGCATAAGCTTTATATAAACCGATGATTTGCATCAAATTTTCTGGAGTATCGGGTAACATTGCACCACCTGCTTCTAAGCGGTGAATTACTTCAGCAAATTCGTGTTTTGAAGGAGGTAATTTAATTGCTGTTTTAATTGCTGTCATGGTAATCGTAAATTTGTAGAGACGCGATAAATTGCGTCTGAGGGATAGATTTTAAGACGCGATAAATTGCGTCTGGGGGGATAGGTTTTGAGACGCGATAAATCGCCGTCTCTACAAGTGATTTGATGGATTTTCTATTTCAGCGCTACTTCAGAGATTACGATTTTTTCTAAGGCGGGAATTGCAGCCACCATTGTTGTAGTTGTGGATTCACTCCAACGCACTAACCAAGTGGGTTGTACTCCCAAAAAGATGATGAAAGCTGCCAAAACTAAAGCTGGTATTTTCTCAGCCCAAAGAACTTTGGGATAGTAGGCGAAGTTATCTAGTTTGCCAAAACAGGTGCGGTTGAGGAGGATGACAAAATAAACTGCGGTTAATCCACTAGCTACTACACACAAAATTGTTGGAATGGGAAAGACAGAGAAACTACCTTGAAAGACAATAAATTCGGCAATAAATCCTGTTAAACCGGGAATACCAGCACTAGCCATCCCACTTAAAACTAGTAAGGCACTAATTAGAGGTAAGCCGCGTATGGGACTCATCAAACCATTGAGTTTATCTAACTCGCGTGTGCCAACTTTAGCTTCTACGACTCCCACCAAGTGGAAGAGAATCGCCAGGATGATGCCGTGGCTAAACATTTGGGCGACTGCACCAACGAGTGCTAAGGGAGTACTAGCAGCACCAGCTAGCAAGATATAGCCCATGTGACCGACGGAACTGTATGCTACCATGCGCTTGATATCTTTTTGAGCGATCGCAATTACTGCTCCATAGATAGCGCTGATTGCTCCCCAAATTGCTAAAGTCGGTGCAATAATACTCCAAGCATGGGGAAACATCCCCAACCCAAACCGCAGCAGTCCATAGGTTCCCAGCTTGGCTAACACGCCACCGAGAAGAATGGCAATTGGTGCTGAAGCTTCAACGTAAGCATCCGGTAGCCAAGTATGAAAGGGAACTAAGGGAATTTTAATCCCAAAACCTAATACTATCCCTGCTAGTAAAAGGATTTGTTTTGCTGTTGATAGATTTTCTGTAGAGACTGCATCAAAAGCAAAATTGGTAGAACCACTCAGCCACACCATACCCAAGAATGTCGCCAGAATGAATGCTCCAGAAACAGCAGTATAAATCAGGAATTTAATCCCGGCATAACCCCGTTTCTCTCCTCCCCAAATGGAAATTAGTAAATAGAAGGGGATTAATTCTAGTTCGTAGAATAGGAAGAATAGCAGTAAGTTCTCTGCTAGGAAAGCACCCGCAACTCCTCCACTCACTAATAAAATCAGGGAGTAGAATAACCGGGGGCGTTCAGTTTCTTTATTGCTGCTGTAAATAGAAATCCAGGTGAGCAGGCTATTTAACACCAACATTAATATAGAAAGCCCATCAACACCTATTTGATAGCTCAAACCAAGGGTTTCATTCCAGGGCAAATACTCTTTAAATTGCATCCCTGGATTGCTGATATCAAATTTTAGCAGGATAAAAAGGTTCCAGAATAGAACTATCGCAGAAAAAATTAATGCTGTTAAACGGATACGATCTTTAGGGAAACTTACAGGTAATATTGTTATGAGAGCAGCGGCTAAAATCGGCAACCAAATCAAAACACTTAACATGGCAATTTGGGATTTGATAAAATTGATAATTGTTATAAATGTCTATGAATTCACGGTAGCAGCTTAATCAAATACATTTTCAGGTTACACCTGGAAACGAGATTTAAAAAATTTAACTAACTAGACTGATTATGCCAGTATCTAAATCGTAATAGCCACCAACTATTTTCAGTATTTCTGCCTTGATTAAGTCAGATAAAACTCAATACGGTTCAATTAAGGGCTAATTGTACAAAATTTTGGGTTTTAGAGACGCGATAAATCGCCGTCTCTACAAGTGTTTTGGTCTTATCTGAACTGTATTGAGATAAAACTGATGATGATTTCAATTTTTCAACTTGCGCCAAAATATTTGCTTTACTGTAATAAAACGATGATCAACTACCGGATGTAGTGATTTAGAAAATCGAATTTAAAAACTGTACCCCCCAGAATGGCCAAGTTACCCACATTCCTAAAGCACTCACTCCTAAAAGGACTGTGAAAGCATAAAACTGGGTTTGACCAGAGGTGCTGTATTTAAGTCCTTCACCACTCAATAGCGAAAATAAACCAACGAAATTAACGATGCCATCGACTACAAAGCGGTCAATCATATCGGCAAGTTGGGAAATTTTGGCAACTCCAAAAATAATGGTCATTTTATAGAGTTTGGGGGTGTAAAAGTCGTATGCAAATAAATCCTGCAAGCCTTGCCAAGGAAGGCGAATCGGTTTAGGAATGTTGCCTAAATAAATCACGCCAGTGATGCTGCAACCGAAAATACTCGACCAAATTAAAAGTAGTGCAACATCTTTATTGAGAGTTGCCCAATCTGGTAGAAGTGATAAGCTTTGCAACACTAAAGGAAGGTGTAGACTGAAGCCAAGTAAAATCATCATTGGCAGAATCATTGGCCAGTGTGCTTCAGGCGATCGCTGACTCATTTGTGTAGCTTTACCGCCAAAAATTAAAGCAAATTCTCTGGTTAAACTCACGGCTGTCAAAGCGTTTACCGTTATCAATACTCCCACTAACCAAGGTTGCGTTTCCCACAACCCATCTGCTAGTTTCACCAACGCCCAGAAACTACCCAGTGGTGGAAAACCAATTAATCCCAAAGTCCCGACGATAAAGGCTATTGCTGAAATCGGGCGGCGTGTCCACAATCCGCCTAATTGAGTTACATCTTGGGTGATGCTATTCCAGATAATTCCCCCGGTACTCATCACCAATAATGCTGCTGATATGGCATGGGTGAGTACTAACAACAGTGCCGCTTCGTCTTGTTGCACTCCCACGGCGATGAATACTAAACCCATGTATGCACTGACAGAATAGGATTGACAGCGTTTAAGATCAATTTGAGCGATCGCAATTAAAGAAGCACCCACCGCTGTTACTACCCCAATCGCCACCATAGCTGAGGAAACTATGGGTGAAAGGCTTAACACTGGTTGCAGTTTAATCAGCACCCATGCACCACTAGCGACTACTACCGAGTTCCGCAAAATCGTACTGGGAACAGGGCCTTCCATCGCTTCATCCAACCACAGATGCAAGGGGAATTGGGCACATTTACCCATCGGCCCGGCAATCAAGGCTAAACCTACCAGTGTCATTGTTGTCGGGTTGACGTTAGCAGTAGCCGCCCACTGGGCTAGTTCTGGATAATTCCAAGTTCCGGCTAGAGGCCATAATGCCAACACGCCCATCAGCAAGAATAAGTCTCCCACCCGCTTGGTTAAGAAAGCATCTCTCGCACCTGAGACTACTAACGGCTGGCTAAACCATAAGCCAACTAGCAGGTAGGTTCCCAGTGTAAGGATTTCCAATATTACATAGCTGAAGAACAAGTTATTACACAGAACAAGGGCAGATAGTCCCGCTTCAAACAACCCTAATAAGGAATAGAAGCGTCCCCAACCCCAATCCATTTCCATGTAACCGATCGCATAAATCTGCGCCAGCAAGTTCAAGCCAGTAATCAGAGCCAAAGCGCCGACACTCACCGAGGATATTTCTAAAGCAATGGTGAGGTCTAAACCAGCTGTAGATAACCAAGGAATAAATACTTCTTGGGCTGGCTGATTCAAAGTTGCTTGTAGGGCGATCGCACTATGCAAAAACGCCAAAAATGTCATCACTAAGTTTATATAACCCGCCGGTCTGGGCCCCGTTTTCCGAATGATCCCCGGCGACCAAGGTACGGCTAACAAACCACCTATTAAGGCATAGCACGGAACTAGCCAAACAGTCTCAAGTAGAAACTGAGCCATCAACTTACCTCTATATTCTCATGAAAAATTTGGGGTTTTGAATCAAATTGCGTTGATCCCAGTTAGCCAAGCAATGTAGATAAGATAAATTTATCTTTATTGAATCCTATTAAAAATAGCTTACCGTTATATTTGCCCAAATGGAATTACTTGACCTAAATAAATCTGAGATATTTACTCTAAATAAAACTTATATAATCGATCATTGAAGTGATCAATAATAACTATTGTCTTTTATCTATGGATTCGTTGGCTTAATCAATTATTATGAGTTTTTACTTATTGACATCAACGACAAGAGACGCAATTGATAGCGTCTCTCTACAAGTCAGCTAAATTTAATCTACACTTCAGTAATTTTGTCAATCTGCCAACAAACAGAAATAATTGCAGGCGCTTGGTCAAATTGGCTGATGGGGGCGGGTTTCATGTCCCGGTAGTCCAGCAGTTGGACTAAGATGAGGTAAGCGATCGCTAAAATGATCGAAATCGCACCTGTAATAATGGCAACTAATTTTGAACTATTCATCAGTATTTCTTTTAATGCAACTTATTGTGCTGTGTCTATATCCACATTAATATCCACATTAATACTAGACATCTCCAGAAATTAAATATGCATTATCCAGAAACCTTGTAGAGACAGAAAACACTTCTGTACGAGAGGCTGCGCCCTAGCCGCAGGCTTTAGGACAAGCTCAGTGCAGCGCGGGGAACGGGGAACTATTTATAGATTTGTAGAGGCGCAAGGTCTTGCATTGGTGTCAACTTAAGCTAAAAGTAGCTTAACTGAAAGCTTTCTCACCCACCTAGAACTAAAGTTCTTTGGTTTTTAGCTAAAGTCCACTGAAGTAGACTAAGGATTTTTCTTCTTATTTAGTCATCTTTAGATGACTTGAGCTATTAGCAAGGAACTTTAGTTCCTTGCGGGACATGGCTTTTAAGTTAAGTTGACACGTATGAAGGCCTTACGCCCCTACGAGGGATATTTTTTAACTGGAAGTCCCTCGTTTATCTTTACATAGGTTACTTTTTTCGTGCCTAGCGTATTTAGTAAAGCAATATATGAATATAGAGTTTTGCTTACACTACAAACATTTGCAAACTCTAAAAAGTGTGGCAGAACCTAGCCAAGTTAAGATTACAGTTAAGTATCAAGAGGCTTATCGCCACTTACTCTTACAGTTTCTTTACAGTTTATAAACATTATCTAAATATTATTAGTGACACATAAGCTACATACTTACTGTTATCTCACTAGGATATTTGCTAGTGCGGGATAGTGACTTAAATTTAAATTTAAAGTGTCATGATTCGTATTACTAAATTAAATAAAACTGACTTTCTAGTTGTGATTGGTATTATCATGATTGGTCTGTTACATTTACCTTTTCCATTTGACGGAGATCAAGCATTTTTTAGGCTAGGTGCTTGGGAAATGCAACAAGGAAAGGTACTATATCGTGATTTTTGGGATATTAAGCAACCGGGGATTTTCTGCTTTTATTATTTGGCGGGAACTTTGTTTGGTTTTGATGAGATTGGCATCCATGCCTTTGAACTTATTTACATGGTATTTTTTTCGATAATATTGCTGCTGACTTTAAAAAGCTATTTTCGGCATCAGATAATTGCAAGTTTAGTACCTTTGTTAACTGTTGGCGTTTACTACGTTGTTTCAGGCGCTTGGCATCTTACTCAAGTTGAAGCGCTGGTTGGTTTTCCTTTATTCGTTTGTCTTTGGCTAACTTTTCAATCTTTTAAAACCGAAGGAAAGCAAAGATTTATCCTGCTTTTGATGTCAGGCTTTATTGGTGGAATTGTCATCTTATTTAAATTAATATTTTTGCTGATCTTGCTTTCTTTTTTGGTAACTATATTAATGTATTCCGTATTAATAAAACGGCAGAGCATTAAAAAAATATTTATTGAAATTTGTTTGCCAATTTTTATAGGAAGTATCTTTCCTCTTTTAGCAGTTGCCAGCTACTTTGTCTGGTTGAATAGCTTTTCAATAGTATATCAGACGTTTTTTGTATATCCACCTCTGATCATTGCTAATTCTGCATTGACTCAAAGTGATTTTATTTCGGGAATCAAATGGTTTTTAAAGAGTTTTTATCCTTTAATTTTAATAGCTATTATTGCAGTAGATACATCTTTGCGTAAGTCTAAGAATATATTAACTTTGCTACTTGTTGTGTGGTGCATTTTTGGTTTAAGTGTTATTGCTTTACAATACAAAGCATTGTGGGAATACCATTTTTTACTATTATTTGTACCCATAGGTATTTTAGCCACTAAAGGATTAGATATATTATGGAGCTATTTAAAAGAATTAAGTTCCCCAATCCCAACAATTCTGCTCATATTTTTATTATTCTTACCTTTATCATCCACTCTTATAAAAAGGAGTGTAACTCTGGTTAATAATAACTTTGCTTTAACTGAAGATACACGATTGCAATATCAAACTGTCTTTCGGAAAAAATATTCATCCCTTCACTCAGAGGCTAATTTGATATCTCAACCAGGAAGTCTTGCTGGTGAGATTTATGTAGCTGGTGATCCATCGATTTACTATTTTTCTGGTCGGACTCAAGCAACAATACTACGTGGTTGGGCACTTGAATATTTTCTGCCTGAGCAATGGTCAACACTTATAGAACAGTTAGATTCATCAAAGCCTCCTTATATTTTTATTGATTATGTTCCCCTGGCTATAATCAAAAAAAATTCCCCTAAAATGCTGGAATTTGTTGAGCAGAAATACCAGATTTTACGTCAAAGCAATAATGGTATTTGGTATATCATAAAATGACAGATAAATTTCTAGCGACATTGAGCGTTACCGCGTAGCTTGCTTCGACCTAGGAGTACGCTTAGAGCGAGTCATCGATAGCGGAGTGGTAGCGAGTATTTTCGAGTCGCGTCAAGATTGCTGACTCCTGTTAGCGGATAGCTAAGGTTTAGCCCATTCAGAATAGCTGAATTCTTCTTCAATTCATCACTCTAGTTGCGTTGAAAATTGCTAGTAACGCTACTCCCACATCTGCAAATACAGCTTCCCACATTGTTGCTACGCCAAAAATACCCAATCCAATAAATACACCTTTAATTACTAGGGCAAAACCAATATTTTGCCAAACAATTTGCCTTGTTTTTCTGGCGATTTGTATTGCTTCTGCCACTTTTAAGGGTGCATCTGTCATGATGACAATATCGGCAGTTTCTATCGCTGCATCTGAGCCTAAACCGCCCATTGCTATGCCAACGTCTGCTCTAGCAATTACTGGTGCATCATTAATGCCATCCCCAACAAAGGCAATTTTACTATGTTTGCCAACGGTGCTGAGTAACTTCTCAATGGCATTAACTTTTTCTTCTGGTAATAACTCTGCCTCGTAAGCATCTATATCTAGCTGTTGAGCAATGCGGGATGCGATCGCTTGATTATCTCCTGTCAACATTACTGTTCTTTCTACACCCAGTCGCTTGAGTGCATGAATAGCCTGTTTGGCATCTTCTTTCAGTTCATCAGCAATGACAATATACCCAGCGTAAATATTATCTACTGCTAAATGAATAACTGTTCCCTCTAACTGGCAATTATCATGAGCAATATTCTCTCTATATAATAAGCGATCGCTTCCTGCTATCACTACTCTATTTTCAACGTTGGCTCTAATTCCATAACCATTTTCTCAAGGAATTTATGAACAAAAAGATTATCTTGAATTTGCTTTCCAGTTCCTCAATTTTTGTATCGCTGATGTCTACGTTGGCGGTATTGAATCCTGCCCATGCTAGTATTACTCAGCGATTAATGCACACACAAGATGGTCGTACCTGTATCACTAACCCACATGGTGGAAAAGATTTTGTGTGCATTCGAGATTCAGAGAGAACGCAATCGTATACCTCTACACGTTCATCAACCATTGTCACATCAGTATCAGATGAGAATATTGCTATGTTGAACTTTACTGAAGAGGAAAGTGATGCTGCAATTCAGACATTTGGTTGTGACTGTCCATACTGTGTAAATTCTTTGCGTCAGTTGCGCGGTACTGGAAACTTAGTGTACTAAGATTGAATAGCGCTGATAGCGACTATAAATTCTGTTAGATACACATGATTAATCACGTATAGAAGATATACGAAACTAAAAAAGCATTTTTAACTAGATACCATTACTAATATTCGGCAAAATGTAAATTCATTTCTGAGGGGTTTTTAGTACTACTCCAAACCCCTCAAATTAATCTTGACGAAGAGGACGCACAAAGAGAAAAAGACGTGGAGATAGACAGACGCAGTTTATTCAACCACCTCATTCACAGGGAATCTATCAATCAACTGCATCGCCCGATAGGCATTACGCAAGAAAGTGTCTGGCAAATGCGGAACGTGGGGTATTTGCGATAATAAATCCAACGTCCGCCGCAGAATTCTTACTACATCGCCTTCATCCAAGGTGGTGTTTTCGCAAAGTTCTATCCACTCCATTCCTAGCGCCCATTGTTCCACGATCGCAATTAACTCAAATTCCAACCATATCGGCAGCGCTACGTTATACCGCCGTTGTAGTTGGAACATTTGGCGACGAATTCCCCGCAATTTTGCTAAGGCTTCTGTCACTTCATTACTAAGCTCAAAATTAACCTTGCTATCTGGGCGGGGCGTTTCCATCACCAAAGCGGCGGCGGCGGCGGCTAAATGGTGCGGATCTAAGTTGTCCAATTCACCACTAGCGAATACTAAACCCAGCCACAATTCATTCTCGCCCCGAATGGCGGCAGCGATTCGCCCTAATTCTGTGGGCACTAAGTTATCTAAAGCACCAAAGTGTTGCAGAATTGAGATTAAATTGAGAAATTCTTCCCAATGACGTTGTGACTGTTGCTCTACTTGCCCTTGCAACTGTTCGAGTTCAGCTTCTAGTTCAACATAGCGGGCCCGGCGCTTGAAAAGCGTCGCAGCATTGCCTGATTGATGTAGGGGATGAGCTTCTAATTGCTCTTGGACGGCAGCAGTGCGACTGAGTTGTTCTGCTACTTCTGGTGCCAGATGCAATGATTCTATCGGATCGGGAATACGCACTGCGATCGCAAATGTTTGCTCGTTACCACGGCGCGACTGCCCTGGCTTCAAAGGCATCTCTGGCGGTGGTAATACATCAGGTGGCACTTCAATTCGCGGTAGTTCGGCATACAAATCCACTACATCCCCTGTCGTTGCCACATACCAGCGATTATCGTGCCCCAAGCATACCAAGTAAGGAGCTTGACCAGAACCCGGTGATTTCCCTACTAAAACTGCGGTTACAGGTGTAGACACTGTGATGTTTTTGCCTTTGAGACTCAACAGAGTTCCTGAGACTGCAAAGCCCAACATCATCCCCAATTCTTCTTGTCTGTCTTCCTGGGCTTGTTCTTGCAAGGTTTTCAATATCTGGCGTTCTACTTTCAGGCGTTGCCGCAATTTCTCATAAATAGCCAGTTCATTTTCATCAACTGCGGCGATTTGCTCATGAAGTTGAGCTAATTGGGTTTGCAGTTCCGCCATCTCATCGTATTCTGGTCGTAAATGCAGCGTGGCCATGTACTGCCCAAAACTGCGTTCTATGAGTTCCCTAGTTTGCTCTAGGGTGTGGGTTTGCAGCAAGTTGAGTACCATGCCATAACTGGGCGTAAACTGGCTTACAAGGGGGTCTGGCTTGGAGGTTCCCAAATACGCGGCTTCTTTGGCTCCTTCAAAGGGAGTTTGGACTGTTACCACATGACCTTGTTTATCCATCCCTCGGCGGCCTGCTCGTCCCGCCATCTGCAAGAATTCGGAAGCATTTAACAGGCGGTGTCCGGTGTCAGTCCGCTTGGAAAGGGTGGAAATCACGGTTGTCCGGGCGGGCATATTAATTCCCGCTGCTAGCGTCTCAGTGGCGAATACAACTTTAATCAACCCCTGCTGAAATAGTTCTTCTACTAGCGCTTTCCAAGCAGGCAAAATTCCGGCGTGGTGGGCAGCAATTCCCCGGTACAGGGGTGCAATTTGTCCAGAACGCCCTGCTTCGGGATTGCGGGCTAAAAAGTCATCAATTTGTTGCCGTAAAATTTGGGACTCTTCATTATTTACCAGCCATAAATCACCCACTTCTGCCACGGCTTTATCACATCCCCGGCGGCTGAAGATGAAGTAAATGGCTGGTAGCATATCCCGTTGCTCTAACTGGCTCAAGGTATAAATTATTCCAGGAGCCTCCGGCCTACCACTTCTCCCTTTCTCCCTTTCTCCCCCTCTCCCCTTCTTTTTCTGAAGAAGACGGGGGTTGATTTTGGTTTTGCTATCATTCAGGAGGGGAAATAACCCTTTGGGATTGCAAAAGTGAAATTCCAAGGGAACTGGGCGAAAATCGGAGTAAATCAGGTCTGTTGGGCCATGAACGCGATTTAGCCAGTCGGTAAGTTGATCGCTATTGGCAACTGTTGCTGAGAGGGCTGCCAGTTGCACTTCACGGGGACAATAAATGATGGATTCTTCCCAAACTGTACCGCGCTGGCGATCGTTCATGTAGTGACACTCATCAAGTATCACTGCTTCAACGTCTACTAATGAGATGCCGATTTGCCCAATGGGTGTGCCATAAAGCATATTTCGGAAAATTTCTGTGGTCATCACCAAAATCGGTGCATCTCTGTTAATGGATGCATCTCCAGTTAACAGTCCGACTTGATCAAACCCGAATTTTTCTCGAAAGTCGCGTAATTTTTGATTCGACAGCGCCTTCAGGGGAGTAGTGTAAAATACACGTTTTCCTCGCGCTAGGGCGCGATAAATAGCGTATTCTCCAACTAATGTTTTGCCCGAACCTGTGGGGGCACATACGACAACTGAGCGTCCGGCGTTCAGGGACGCGATCGCTTCTTTTTGAAACTGATCCAGTTCAAAGGGGAATATAGTCCCTAAGTCAAGTTCTGGAGACGGTGCAGGATAATTCACTCAATCACATTTGCAACCAGATTGTTTACTATACTAACGTTGGGCATTGGGCATTGGGCATTGGGTATTGGGTATTGGGTATTGCAAAACTCTTACTTAGTGTTCATTACCCCATGCGCTATGCCCAATGCCCCATTCCCTAGTCTCTCATTTTCCCAGCTCTTGCGATCGCTGTGTGGCAGCTTTTACTGCTTCAATTAAAGCTGAACGAAATCCTGCCTGTTCTAGCTTGGCAATTCCCGCAATGGTTGTACCACCGGGACTGGTAACGCGATCTTTGAGTTCTGCTGGGTGCATTTTGGTTTCTTGCAACAGTTTCGCTGTTCCCAGTACGGTTTGCAAGGCTAGTTGATTGGCAATTGTTCTAGGTAAACCTGCGGATACTCCGCCATCAGCAAGTGCTTCTACCAAGAGCGCCACGTAAGCCGGACCGCTACCAGATAACCCTGTGACTGCATCCATTAGCCCTTCTGACACTTCCACAACTTCGCCCACAGCAGAAAAAACTTGCTGTGCTATTTGGTGATGCTTGGCATTCGTATATGCACCTGAACAAATCGCAGTCATTCCCGCTCCCACTGTTGCCGGGGTGTTGGGCATTGCTCTAATAACTGGCAATTGCACAAATGCAGCTTCGATCTGGCTTAAGGTTACACCCGCTAAGATCGAAATAATTAGGGGTGATTGTTCTTTATTAAGAATATCAATATTTGCTAATTCTTGAGCGATCGCGCTAAACACCTGCGGTTTCACTGCCAAAAAGATAACTTCTTTGACTTCGGCGAAAACCTGGCTATTATCCGTCGTCACTGCAACATCGTATTGCTGTTTTAAAAAATCTAGCCGTGAAGATAGCGGTTCGCTAACTATGACTTCTGAGGATTGATAAATTCCACGCGCGATAAGGCGGGATAAGAGCGCTTCTCCCATTACCCCACCACCAATTAAGCCAAATTTTATAGTCATTAGTCATTAGTCGTTAGTCATTGGTCATTAGTCATTAGTCGTTTGTCATTTGTCACCATGAGCAAAACCCAGGACAAATGACAAAGGAGAAAGGACAAAGGACTAAATACTAATTTAACTTTATTGTGCCATCCGGTTAGTTTCGTTGCCCCAAGTTTGATTTGGAGAACCTGTAGGACGAGAGGGACGTGCTGGCGGTTGTGGTACTTCATGAAGAACGCCACCTTGGGTACTAACTTGGACACAGCTTGGTGTAAACAAAAAGATGCTCTCACCGATGCGCTCTTGATGTCCATCTAGTGCGTAAGTACCACCTGCAACAAAATCTACTGCTCGTTGAGCTTGATCTGGGTCCATGATTGTCAGATTTAATACTACTGACTTGCGTTCTCGCAACGCTTGAATTGCCTGGGGCATTTCTTCAAAGGTGCGTGGTTCGAGTACTAAAACTTCCGAAATTCCGTTAATTGCTCCTGGCATACCAATCACATTCCCCATTGGCTTTGAACCTGCTGCTATATCATCTCCCATTGTAGGCACTGGTTCCCGCCAGCGTCGATTTTGAGCAGTTGCGCTCTCCTGTGGTGCCGGTGGTTGGGGATTTTCTTGCTGATACAGGTTTTGGTAATTATTATCTGTTTCTGGTTCTTCTTCGTAATACTCGTATTCCACTTGCTCATTTAGACCCACAAAGTCTCTGAGTTTGGAAAATATATTGTTCATTGTGTGTGTACTCTCCTGGTGCGAATAGCCTGTATTGACTTGGCTGAGGATTGATTGAGCTAAGAATGATGCCTAAGGCGGTAAACTACGCTACATCGGTGGATACTCTAGCAAGGCTCTTGCTATTTGTAACCTATACTACTAGTTTTGGCGATGAACTGACACTTCTTGGAAAGGTCTGTGCATCGCCTAAACATAATAATGAGTCAAGATTATATCCTAAGGTTTGTCCGAAGGAAACCTCTTTGTACCCTATTTTCCCTTGGCGATTGCTCTTGTCAATACTATATCCTTTGTTTCCAATTGCACCAGTCTGTTACAAAATTGTTGTCATCAAATTCTGATCTGTATTAATACTGACTTACAAGATTGATGACCAATCAGCTAAGAGCGATCGCCAAACAATATTGTTCCTAATCGTACCATCGTTGCGCCTGCTTGCACTGCTAGTTCGTAGTCGCCTGACATACCCATAGACAAGTGTTGCATTTTAATGTGCGACCAGTTTTGTTCCTGGATTTTCTTTGCTAGTTCCCGATTGAGATTAAACACGCTTAGAATTTCGGGATCATTTAATCCTGAAGGGGGAATTGTCATCAAACCTTGAATTTGTAAACTTTTGTATTGATTGAGTGTGGGTAAATCAGCCAAAAGTTCTGGCACACTCCAACCAGACTTGTTGGGATCGGGGAGAATTTTCACTTGCAGGCAAACCTGGGGACTCACTCCTAGCTGTTGCGCCAATTGATCTAAACGCTGTGCCAGCTTCAAATTATCGACGGAGTGAATCCAGTGGAATTGCTCGATGGCTTTTTTAGCTTTATTACTTTGCAAATGTCCAATAAAGTGCCAGGTAATATCCGGTAAGTCTTGCAACTCGGCTTGTTTGCTGGCGGCTTCTTGGATACGACTCTCCCCAAAATCACGAATTCCTGCGGCATAGGCAGACCGAATGGCCTGGGCAGAAGCTTGCTTGCTAACACCAATCAATCGGACTGAAGTTGGTAGTGAGGAGCGAATGGTAACAATACGTTCGGAAATCGAACTATTCATTGGAAGGTGCGTTGGAAAACACTCTGAAGCTGATCGTACTCCTGAGAATGCCCACTGCGCCGCAGGGTACGTAAGCGATTTTCCAACATCATTCTAGCCTCAGTCCGTCCTAAAGACTGGAATTTAACACCTTTAACGTCATTTGCGACCAAAAAAAACAGGCGCTGGGCATAAAGTGTGGTGAACAAATCCTGGTTCTCATCAACCATACAGATTTTGTAGAGTAAACCCCAAGTTGGATGGTTTATGTAAGTTTCTGCGTTTTCTGGATTCATTTAAGAGTCAAGGTGTAGTCAAGGTGGGAGTATATATATCTTTTCGCAGTGAATTCCAAACATTCAGACGATAATACCAACATTCGTCAGAATATTTGCTTAAAATGCAAAACTGCGGTTATGAAGACCTTGATCTAGTTTCTAATTGGCAGATGAAGCTAGTGGTAGTGAAGCGAAATGGTACAACAGAAGCCGCGAAGCGTAGATTCAGAGAGTAGACGCTGGTTGATAAACATCACCATCTGCTTTGGTGACTTCAATTTACCAACCAATTTGTAAGGACAAGGCACAAAATAGTCCTGAGCCTCTGGTTGGAAGTTCTGCGTGGCAAGGGAAAACACCCTTTGAAGTTCCCAACGCCAACAGCGAATTTTTCAACTCCTTTCCATACTGCCACAACTGTGGCTAAATGGCACAAAATAGCTGAGGGAATAAGTGAGTGGGGATTGGGGGCTAGAAAGAAACATTTTCAGCGTTGCCAATTGTGTCTGGGCTTTGTGCAGAGATTCATACCATTTTTTCTCAGGATCGCTGTCTGCGATAATTCTTGCACGAACTTGTGCCCAGTAAGGAGTTCATAAATTGGTTGAGCGCGATCCAAAACTGCCAAACCATCTGATTAATACTAAAAAGCTACGATAAATGGTAGGGGATCAATTTTATTATGGAGTCACTATTCAATTTTCCATGCCACATCATAGTCTAGTAGTCTGTCGCATTAGTTATGAGTGGTTAGCGGTGGTCAGATCCCCGACTTCTTAAAGAAGTCGGGGATCTCATAGCCCATCAAAATTAATACGATAAGGGAACTCCAAAAAATAAATTATCCAATTTCTGGACTTCACTACGACTTTCCCTCCCCCAGCTAAGAAGCTCCCTGCCCCCTGCCTCTATAGCGATGGTATATTTATTTTATTTGGAAGTCCCTAAACCACTAGCTAATCTAATCAGCGCCGATGAAGGGAAAATGGAGAAGCATTAGACCTGAGTTCCTATAGCTAGCCGTATTCCCCAGAATAAAATTAAAGTTGCGATCGCAAGCCAGTCACGCCCTTTAAATCGTAAGTCATGCCACTGCACTCTATGCTCGTTGGGGCTGGTAAAACCCCGCACCATCATTGCATTCGCCATTTGATCAGCTCGTAAGAGGAGATTTTCTAACAGTCTCTCTGCGACTGTCATCCAAACTTTGAATCCTCCTTTCAATCCCAGCTTTTTCCAATTAATTGCCCTTGTCATCACGGAGCGAAATAAATTTTGCACTTCTTCTAAAACCAGGGGAATAAAGCGCAAGGACAAGGTTAAAGTTAAAGCAATTTCGGTGACAGGCAACTTGAAGCGTCGCAGGGGTTGCATTAGGCTTTCTATGCCAGATGTAATTTCTTCTGGCGCGGTTGTCAGCAGATACAGGTTGGTACTGTAAATTACGGTAAATATAATTGTACTCAGACGTATAGCCAAATCCAAGGAGCGGCGAGTTACTTTGACTGGGCCTTTGTGAAACAGAACATAGCTGTATTTTTTGTTATTACCTGCTGGCTCTTGAACAAGATTGTTAGAGAATGCTTGCTGGGTTAATATTTGTTCATTAGCTGGCAAGCGTGGCTGATAATCTACACCCATTGCATCAGGACTGATGGCTCCGATCGCTAAGACAAAAAATGATAGCATTAACAGCCAACCCATTTGCTGCTGCCATACTCGGCGGGGAATCCTAGCAATCAAGGTGGCAAGAATCAATATCACTACCAGCAGCACTCGCCAAAAGTTGTTAGCTAAAACATAGCTGGTTAAAAAGCTCATCAACCAGGCGAACTTGACTCGCGGATCGATTTTATGTAGCCAAGTTTGGGGTTGTTCTAAATAAAGTCCAAGTGGCAGCGATCGTAATAAATCCATTTGAAAGTTAGGAGTTAGGAGTTTTGACTTCTGGGTTAACCTATTATGTTGACATAGGCTTAAAAATAGCAATTTTGGCTTTAACTCATAACTCCTATAAAGACGCGATGAATCGCGTCTCTCTTGTCTCCTAACTTATTTTGACGCGAGTTGCTCTATTAACATTACCAATTTCAGCATCACGAACTTTTTTGCTCCGCCACAGTAAAATAATTGGCGTGCCTTTAAATCCTAGCTGTTGCCGGAATTGGCGTTCAATGTAGCGGCGGTAGTTGTCGTTGAATCGTTTGGAATCATTGACAAATAGTGCGATCGTTGGTGGTTGGCTACTTACTTGTGTACCATAATAAATCTTGCCCTGCCGTCCACCACGCGATGCTGGCGGTGAATGCCAACTGACGGCATCTGTTAAGACTTCGTTAATTACTGATGTGCTGACACGGCGTTTGTGTGATTCAGCCGCAGTTTTCACCAATTCGAGAATCTTTTCTACCCGTTGCCCTGATAAGGCACTCACAAAAATTGTTTCTGCCCATTCGGTAAAATGTAACCGTGATTGCAGAGTTTTTTCGTAGTCGTAGATTGTGTAAGAATCTTTTTCGACAGCATCCCACTTATTAACGACGATGATGCAAGCTCGACCTTCTTCGATAATCCGCCCAGCTAATTTTTGGTCTTGCTCTGTGACTCCATCGACGGCATCTATTACTAATAAAACCACGTCAGCGCGGCGAATCGCTTTGAAAGCACGGTTAATACTAAAGAATTCTGTGCCGTATTCGATGTGTTTCTTTTTGCGAATCCCGGCGGTGTCAATCAAACGGTAGGTTTGCCCATCTCGTTCAATGACGGTATCAATAGCATCGCGGGTAGTACCGGAAATTGGGCTGACAATGGCCCTTTCTTCCCCAACAAAAGCATTGAGTAAGCTCGATTTGCCCACATTCGGGCGGCCCACAATTGCTACTTTGATTTCATTCGTGTCTGGAATGTCTTCAATAGCAGGGATGTGGTTAACTAACTCGTCGAGTAATTCTCCTGTGCCACTGCCATGAATCGCGGAGATGGGGTAAGGTTCGCCCAATCCCAATTCCCAAAATTCGGCAGCTTGCATTAAGCCTTGTTCTGGTGATTCACATTTATTTACAGCTAGTAGCACAGGTACAGTTTGTTGGCGCATCCATTCGGCAATTTCTAAATCTGCCGATGTGGGGCCTGTTTGACCATCTACAACAAAAATAGCGCCACATGCTTCTGCAAGGGCTGTCATTGCCTGTTGGCGAATCAGTGGTAAAAATTCGGTATCATCATTAAAAACTAAACCACCAGTGTCTACCACTAAAAATTCACGACCATTCCAGAAAGCTGGTAGATAAGTGCGATCGCGTGTCACTCCCGGTTCATCATGGACAATCGCCGTTTGTTCCCCGGCGAGTCGATTAACCAGGGTGGATTTGCCCACATTTGGGCGTCCGATAATTGCAACAATTGGCAGTGCCATAAAACCAGGGTAAGTGAGAGACGTAGTATATCACGTACTTACATTTTACTCGCTTTAAACTTGAAGTTTTAATAATTTCCCAATCATCTGAGGCGATGTCAAAGAAACCTCTCCCTGCTTTTACTACGTAAAACCGTCCCTCTCCGAATCGGAGAGGGAAAGACTTGAACTTTAGTTCAAGGCAGGGAGAGGTTTATCGAATTCACGGTAATTTAAAAAATAAAAAAGGTAGGAAATCCTACCTTTTACCCAAAAAAAGCATTTTGTAACCAAATACCAAATTAAATATCACACAAGCTTTTGACAAATCTGTTGCAAAACTATGACAAGGGTATGACGTTTAATCTGTAATTGACTTCGCTAATGCTGCTAGTTGCAACCCAGGCGAATAACTTCCTTCTTCCTTGATCCGTTTAATTTCAGCATCTGTAACCCGCAAATTTAATTTTTGTCCCAACGCCCGTACAATATCTCCCCGGTCAATTACACCAGCGACAGCACCAGCCGGAGACAGCACGGTAATTCTAGGTAATTGCTCATTTTCTAGCTTGTTAATTACCTCAGCTATCGATGTTGTTTCGGTAACAGTGGGTATTTCTGTTAGCGGATGCACAATGCTGTGTAAGGTTTGGGTTTCCCATTCACTTCTTTGGGTTAAACGAAAATCGTCAATGGAAACTAGACCCCGGTAACGTCCATCAGAAGCAGCAAAATAAACCTGTGAGGGATTGGTTTCTAACAGGTATGAATCGGCAAACGATCGCAATGTCTGATCAGCATCAATGACTCGAAAATCACGGGTCATTGCATCGGCCGCCACAACTTTGAGTAGGCTTTCTTGCAATGTCGTTACGTTGTCATAACTGCTGGCGTTGCGGACAGCAAACCAACCTAACAGCGCAATCCACAAACCAAGTACTAATTCTCTGGTCAAAAAATCTACAACAAATCCTAAAGCGATCGCACTGTAACCCAAAATTTGCCCAGCCCTTGCAGCCCAGTGTACGGCTTGAAAACGATTACCTGTTATTTGCCACAGTGCTGCTTTTAATACTTGCCCTCCATCTAGAGGTAAGCCAGGAATCAGGTTAAATAGCGCCACTACCAAGTTGATTCTCGCTAAATCTCCGACCATAACACTGAGTGGACTAGTATCGTGTATCACAATAGCTCCCACCCGGAGCAGTAAAAATAGTCCAATACTCACCAAGGGCCCAGCGATCGCTACTTGAAAAGCTTTGAAAGGAGTTTTAGACTCTTCTTCAATAGCAGCAATCCCGCCAAACAGAAACAAAGTAATTGAATTAACTTTAATGCCTTGCGATCGGGCTACTAAGCTGTGACCCAACTCATGTAGCAACACCGAACCAAATAGCAACAGTGCCATAACTATTCCAGCACTCCAAGCTATAACAGTCCCCCATTCCTGATAAGCTACCCCAAAGTTAAGAGTTGCCAACCCTAAAATCACAAACCATAACGGGTCTAAAAACAGGGGAATTCCAAATAAAGACCCAATTTTCCAATTTGTTTGCATTACATTGTCCTAAAACTAGATATCGCCAGTAGTTTTTATACTGCAATACTTGCGTATATACTTGTAAATATACTTCTGAGCATCAATTCGGTAGTGCCGAGTTACGAAATGCTCTTATTTCTAGAATAGACAATTAATGCCTGTAAACAAACTTCTGGAGAGGGAAACAGGGGGAGAAATCTACTTCCTCATCCCCTCATTCTCCTCATCTTGAGTTTGTCAGATTGAAAAAATAAAATTTATCCCATTGACAAAATCTGCTCATCAACAATTTACTTAAAAGCAGCAACGACTTTATCGGCTATGGCTTTGCCAACTATTTCACCACCAGTAGCATCAAAGCACCAATGCACACCCAGATAAATGCGACTGCTCTTATTTTCTTCGATGGCTTCTCGAAGCGTAAAAGTTACTTCATATCGCGGACGGGCAACGCCAGTATTATCTGTTGTCTTGCCGTTAAACTCATCAGAAACAAACTTGACAAAAATTTCTTCAGGTGTCTTGCAAAGAAGAGCGGCAGCAACCTCAAAACAAGCTGAACCGAAAGTAGCATGTCCTGATGGATAGGCTGGGAAGTTTGGCGTGAAATTGTTTACAGGCTTAGTAATAGGATTACTCTTGGGCGCACCCAATGGGAGCCAAAAAGGATCGCCTTTTTTACTACGAAGAATATTTCCGTCTCCCTTAGCAGGAAGGGCATTTCCATCGCTATCCTGACCAGGTGAGGGACCCCAACCCGGTTCTGCCTCACGAATGCCTACAACAGGTCGCCAGAAGTCATAAACATATTTCCAGTGCCATGCTGCAATTCCAGCGTCAGCCATCGCCACATTAATTGCAGTTAATAGTTTGATCTTGCCGGAATTAGGAAGTGCTTTAAATTCTGGAATTTCAAGTACAACCTGATTGTAAAGACGTGGTGGAGTTCCAAGCAGGTTAGCGCCATCGTAACCCCAAAAAATACCAATTACAGCCTTACGGCGAAAATCGTCATTGCGCTGAGTAATGTCACTTTTCCCACATTCAATTACCTCATCAAAAGCAACAGCATATTCCTCGCTATCTAAATCTGGCTGTTTACATAGGGGTGCATCAGTTACTACATCCTTAAGCACAAAGGGATTAACTAGTCCCCATGTACGGCCAAGAGTCATTTGTTTAGGGTTGAGAGGATCGGGGCGATGGCGACCAGGCTCTAGACTATAGTTACTATCCATATCTGGCAAGCCTGAATTATCATTTTTACGAGCATTCAACCAAGCCAATGCAACTTGCTTGCCATAGTTTAGTGCTCCAGAGTCAACACCTGCGTTAAGCTGCACAGTTTCAGCGGATATAAATTCAACGAAGTCGGGATAAAGTTGCTCTGCCGCATAGATACCAGCACTCACTAGTGCGGCATTGCCCGTTGCTTCGTCATTGCTTATTCCTTTAGGTGGATGCGGTAGGGTTTCAAGTTGCGGATTAAGCTTCCCCGTAACTTTTGCGTAAGCATCGTGGGCTGCGAGATGAATAATCGCTAAAGCGCGAGAGGTCTTAGTTGGTCCAGCATTATTTGGTTTACGGTCGCCACTAAAATCTTTGGCAACAAGTTTTAAGGCCAAATCATTAATGTTGAGGATAGTCATTTAGTAAATTTTCCAGAAAATTAGAATTTGGAAATCTCTGTTCTATTACCTCTCCGTTCTTGAACTATGAAATTACGCTAAAAAACACAAAAGTTAATCTGTAATTTTGATTACCAGGAAATAACCTCCCAATTAAGCGTAATATCCAGAATCTTTCCAAATATCGCTTCGCTCCTAAGAAATTTACCCTCATTTATCCGCCATAAGTTACCCCATTTTGAGGGTAAAGTAGGTCTGTAAATCTTCTGGTGTTCCTGCTGCTATTGTTTTAGGATTTATAAGATTGATAAGTTAATGGTTCTTTCTCCTGCATGAATTAACTTATTGAGTCCCACAAAGGGGATTAATCCTCTCTCTAAAGCCACGTAAATGGTCGCTGATGGAGTAGTTGAATCCTCTATCGAAGGTAAGGTTAATCCCTCCCTCTTCAGATAGAGTGACTCCACGAAAGCTGAAGGGCTAATGCTCATGAGTTATTTTGCTGGAGAAAGAACCAAAATCGCTTTTAGAAGTTTTGTATTGAGCGCGGCGTTATAAGTAACGCCGCGATCATCGCAAAACTACAGACGACCAATGTTAGTCAGTCCTAAAACGATGCCAACGCCGATAATATGACCAAAAGCCATTGCTGCAACAAATGTTGGAATACTAATCGGCAGGATGGGGAACTTGGGGCCAACTAAGGGTTTTTCAATCCTAGTACTTAGTAAAACAATTACTAAGCAAGTGATGCTGATGATGATGCCTACTGTAGGATTCCACGCAGGTGTTGTGGGAACAGTTGGCTGGGCTGCTAGTAAAATAGATGAAATCAAGCTTTTGTCTCCTAAAATGTAGACCTACAAAATTATAAAATTACCAAGGCACAAAAGTTTTTCGGATAGTTTAGACTTTCTTGATGATTAGTTTAAATTTGTTAAATTTTCATGCGCGTTAAAATTTGCGGCATTACTCAACCACAGCAGTCTATAGCGATCGCCTCTCTGGGCGCAACGGCACTCGGATTTATTTGTGTGCCAACCTCACCTCGCTACGTGACTACATCCCAAATCCGGGCAGCAGTAGCAGAACTCCCGGCTAATATTGACACAATTGGTGTTTTTGCCAACGCTAGTATTCCCGAAATCAGTCAGATAGTTATTGATTCTGGGTTGAGTGGTGTCCAGTTACACGGAGATGAATCACTAGATTTCTGCTACCAATTACGTCAAGCTTTACCCAATGTCGAAATTATTAAAGCACTTAGAGTTCGGAGCCTTGAGCATCTTGATACAGCGGCTGATTATACAAAATACGTAGATACTTTACTACTTGACGCTTACCATCCCGAACAACTGGGTGGTACAGGCAAAACCTTAGATTGGACAATGCTAGAGCAATTTAACCCCAATTGCCCTTGGTTTTTAGCTGGGGGATTAACAGCAGATAATATTGTCGAAGCTTTAAGTCAGGTTAATCCCAGTGGTGTTGATTTATCTAGTGGTGTGGAACGTTCACCTGGAGATAAGGATTTAGATAAAGTAGCCAAGTTGTTTGAGAAATTGGGGAGTAGGGAGTAGGGAGTAGGGAGTGGGGAGTGGGGAGTGGGGGATGAGGGGGCAGGGGGAGCAGGGGAGGCAGGGAAGACAAGGGGGCAAGGGGTGAGAACCTGAAACAAGTCTTTCCCCATGCCCAATACTTCGACTACGCTCAGTACAAGTGCCCAATGCCCAATGCCCCATGCCCAATTCCCTAAAAGAATGCTGGTTGATGGCGAATCAAGTTAAAAAATTCTTCGCGGGTTTTGTGTTCGTCTTGGAACGCACCAACCATTGCACTAGTGACAGTCCAAGAGCCTGGTTTTTGAACGCCCCGCATCACCATACACATGTGGCTAGCTTCCATCACAACAGCTACCCCTTGAGGTTCGAGAATGGTCTGAATTGCTTCGGCAATTTGGCGGGTTAACCTCTCCTGCACTTGCAAGCGACGGGAATACATCTCAACAATGCGGGCCAGCTTACTCAGTCCTACAACTTTTTGGTTGGGGATATAAGCAACGTGTGCTCTACCCATAAACGGCAGCATATGGTGTTCGCACAGACTAAAGAAATTAATATCCCTAACTAGTACCATCTCGTTATGCCCTTCATCAAAGATGGCATCGTTAACGAGTTCTTCAAGGGATTGGGTGTAGCCGCTGGTAAGAAACCGCATTGCCTCGGCCACTCGCTTGGGTGTTTTGAGGAGTCCTTCGCGTTCGGGGTCTTCCCCAACTCCCAATATTAGTGTCCGCACGGCGTCCTTCATTTCCTCCAGATGTTCCTCTTTTGGCGGGGACACATCCGCTTGTCGCCCGTTGTGGGTGTTGCGATCGGGTCTAGGGGTTATGGCTTCTGCTAAATCAGGAATCAGAGGTGATTGAGAGAAATTGGAACCGTTGGAGCTAGCGATAGTCATGATTCAATTTTGGTTATGGTTTTGTCATTAGTTATTAGTCATTAGTCATTGGTCATTTGCTTTATACAAAGGACAAAGAACAAAGGACAAGGGACAAAGGACTAATTAGAGTGCGCCAGCACTGGGCATCAGGGTCAATTCATCAATAACTGCCTGTTGTGGTAAGAGAACTGCATAGAGAATTGACTGAGCGACAATTTCTCGGGTTAACATTTTAGAACGGTCTAAGTTGGCATGGACTGTTTCTGTGTCCCAAAGTTCGGTATTGACTGCGCCAGGACAAATAGCTGTGACACGAATGCCGTGGGTGCGTTCTTCTTGTGCCAGGGTTTGGGAGAGGGCAATCAAACCAGCTTTGCTAACGCTGTATGCTCCCCAACCTGGAAACGGCTGCTTGGCGGCAATTGAGGCGACGTTGATAATTGTGCCTGTGCCCCGATCGCGCATTGAAGGCAAAACCCCCACAATGCACTGAAACACGCTGGTAAGATTCAAGTCAATTACCTGCTGCCAGTCCTCTAGGGGAGTTTCGCTCAAAGTAGCTGTATAGGCCATACCAGCATTGTTTACCAGAATGTCTATATCACCAAAGTCAAGAGCGATCGCTTGAATCTTTTCTTTTACTTCAGATATCCGCGCTAAATCTACAGCGTAAGCTTTCGCTTCCACCCCAGTATGCTCTACAGCTTCTTTTACCGCCTCCAATTTATCCAAAGAACGGCTGACTAAAGCAACATCTATTCCCGCTTTCGCAAAGGCTAAAGCCGTTGCTTTTCCAATTCCACTACTTGCCCCAGTAATCAGGGCACGTCGTTTTTGCTCAACACTCATGGTGTCTCCCAATTTTTTGGCAATTCCCAAAGCCTATTACCATCCAATTATTTATATTTCTCGGTTTGGATAGATTAAAGGAATCTAAAAATCTGATGATTTCCATTAAACAACTGCTATGATGCAGTGCAATAGTAGGTGTATTTTGGGTTTTACCAGTGAAGACAACAAATCATCGCCTGGAAAACCACGCTGTACACTCAAATTAGATTACTTGATAATACAAAAGCTACTCAATCAAACTGAATAGATTTACCAAACATGCAAATGCCTATGGCTAGATTGTTAAAAATCTTTAAGCACATAGGCAATTATAGCATTGCTGCTCGGCTAATCAATCATTATGCAGTGCTGTTAGTGGGCAACTTCTGTAAAAACACCAATTTTGCGGAATTTTTCATAGCGCAGCTGACGGCGTTCTGGAGCGGTTAAACGATTGAGTTCGTCCAAATTTTCCAACAGTACTTGCTTGAGAATGGTAGCGGCTTTTAAAGGATCAGAATGAGCGCCACCAGTGGGTTCAGGCAGTATTTGGTCAATAATTCCCAACTTTTTCAGGTCGTGGGAAATAATTTTTAGAGCCACAGCTGCTTGAGGAGCCTTAGCAGCATCTTTCCACAGAATGGCAGCGCAGGCTTCGGGAGTTGCGACAGTATAAACTGAGTGTTCAAACATGAGTAGGCGATCGCCTACACCAATACCGAGTGCGCCACCGGAACCACCTTCACCGATGACTGTGCAGATAATTGGTACATCTAAGCAAAACATTTCTCGCAAGTTGTAAGCGATCGCTTCTCCTTGACCTTGGTGTTCTGCTTCTACGCCAGACCAAGCTCCTGGTGTGTCGATAAAAGTTAGTATTGGCATACTAAACTTGTTGGCGTGTTCCATCAACCGCATCGCTTTGCGGTAGCCGCCAGGGTAAGGCATTCCAAAGTTACGGGCAATATTGTCTTTGGTATCACGACCTTTTTGATGACCTAACATCACCACAGGTTGCCCACTCAGACGACCGACACCACCAACTAAAGCCGGATCGTCACCACCACAGCGATCGCCATGCAAGTCCATCCATTCATCACTAATAGCCTGAATGTAATCGAGAGTACTGGGACGACGCGGATGACGAGCGACTTGCAATCGCTGGGACGGGGATAGACTACTGAAAATTTCCTCACGCAGTTGCATAGCGCGTGCTTCTAGTTGACGAATTTGACCAGAAACATCGACGCCGTTTTCTTCTGCAAGTTGCCGAATTTGATCAATCCGGGTTGCGAGTTCTGCTAAGGGCTTTTCAAAATCTAACAGTAGCGGTTTACGCTCGGTAGTTGCCATCGTAGGGGTTATCAATTACGAGTTATAAGTTATCTATCCTTTGTCCTCTGTCCTTTTGCCTTTTGTCCTTTGTCCTTTGCAAATAACAAATGACCAATGACCAAGGACAAATGACTAATGACTAATGATTAAACCAGCAGTGGCCTAAATCCATGTTTTACTGATACTCGGCCAATCTGCTCCATTTTATCTACGGTAATCTGATTCCGCCCCCACGAAAAGTTCGTGTATAACTTCTCAAATTCCAGTAGCATTGATTCAGCAAAACAAGCAAACAATTGGCGGGCTGGCACGTCCATATTGACTATTTTCATAATTTTCCAGTCAATATCCAGAGAATGCTCTACAATTCCACCATTTAGCACGTGTACCCCAGGATGCTGAATTTTCGTCCCTAAGTTTTTCGGATAACCACCATCAATCAACAAACAGGGTTGTTTTAAAGTGGTGGGGTCAATTTCCACGCCTTTGGGCATACTGGCAACCCAAACCACAACGTCGGCTAGGGGTAGTGCTTCTGTCAAACCCATGATTTTTCCTCGTCCCAGTTCGCCTTGCAACTCTTTGAGACGTTCTTGATCGCGGGCGATCAACAAAAGTTCTTGGACATCTGTTTTCGCATCTAGCCAGCGTGTAACTGCACTACCAATATCCCCAGTTGCTCCACATACTGCAACAGTCGCGTTTGATAGATTAATTCCCAGTTGTTTTGACGCTTCTTCCACCTGCTTACAAATAATGTAGGCAGTATGTGTGTTTCCTGTGGTGAACCGTTCAAACTCTAGTTTAATATTGCGGACTTGGCTAAACTGCTCTAACTTAAAGTTTTCAAAAATAATTGAGGAAAATCCGCCTAAAGCTGTGATATTAATGCCATGCTTCTGTGCATGGGCCATGGCGTTGAGGATTTTGCGCGTTGCAGCTTTGATGCGACGGCTAGCTAGCATTTCCGGCAAAAAGCAAGATTCTACATACCGTCCTTCAATTTGTTGCCCAGTTACACTGGTGACAATAATGCTATCAACAATTTGCGGCGGGGCGCTACACCAAAAGTCTAGCCCTTGATCGGCATATTCTGGGTATCCCAATTCTTGAGCTACCGATTGAGCGTGTTCCAAACTAGTCAGATGTCCAATTAGACCAAACATGTAGTGATTATTAGGCTTATGCTGTCTTGAGGCGTGGAATTTAGTAGAGTTAGGAGTTCTGAGTTCTGAGTTCTGAATTTAAACTACTCAGCACTCAGCACTCGTTACTGGGCACTTTGTTAGGCGGCTATGAGTCCGTAGGCTGACAAGCGCATAATATCGCGAGTCGTAAAACCGATGTTACTTAATGCTTCACCGTACTGAATCATAAAGTCTTCTACCAAAGCATCTTTTTCCATTGCCATTGTGTGGGCATCGCCCTCTACTTGATTGAGCATTTTCCAGACAATGGGTAGGTTTTGGCGATTTGCAAGTTCAAGTTCAGCTTTGGATTCGGTAAAATGCTCTTTCAACCAAACTTCTCCAAAGTTGAGGTGGCTATATTCTTCTTTTACTACTCCCTCGGTAATTTTGCGGGCGAAATCGTCAGCAACGGGAATGTAAATGTTATATGCTGCGATCGCAAAACATTCAATAATCAAAGACTGAATCAACAAGCAAGTAACTACCTTTCCTTCTGCGGCGGCTGTTTGGAAATTTTGGTGTAGTCCAGAGAAAAATTCCTTGGCAAATTGCAAATCTGGGGTTACTTGCAAATTGCGCCCACAAGCTTCAAATCCTTTCTTGTGACGACTTTCCATCTTGGATAGGCGAATCAATTCATCATGAGAGTCTGGCAGCAATTGGGCTAGTGTGATGTAATTTTCATGGGCTTCTTGTTCCCCTTCAATCACGATCGCATTAATCCGGCTATAAGCATCTTTGTATGTTTCACTTTTGAAATCTAATTCTTTAGATTGGTCTGTAAGCTGCTGCATGGTATCTTTACTCCTGTAAACCTAATTATTTGACACCAGGATTCAATTTACCCCATGAACTGAGGGTAGTAATCACTGTGGTTTAATTTAACTTAACAAGTAGACTATCTTTATAGATTAACTGTTGCCGGGGGAGATGTAGTACTAGCGAAACAAATGCTTTGCAGATCAAGTTATGTTTAAACCAAACCCGAATCTGAAATCTGGCGATTTTTTGAGCCTAGTAGTCTTACTGCTAGGGGCATTTATCGTTCTCCTACCTCTGTTTGTGGTCTTTCTCACCTCCTTAGAATCGACGGCCGCCAGCCCAGAAAATTTGTCCAAAAATAACTGGTCTTTAGCTAATTACCGCGTTGCATGGCAACAGGGAAAATTTTTACTGGCGTTTGCTAATTCTACCTTGGTAGCGATCGCTGTGACGGCGTTTCAGATTGTCACTTCTGCTTTAGCTGGTTACGCCTTAGCACGACTGAAGTTTCGGGGACGCCAAGCACTGCTATTGGTCGTTTTAGCAACTTTAGTGATTCCTTTTCAGTTATTAGTGATTCCCATCTTTTTGGTTTTGAAGTGGGGACACTTGATAAATACATACGGAGCACTGATTTTACCCACTGCTGTCAACGGGTTTGGCATTTTCTTGCTACGTCAGTATTTCCAGACAATTCCCGTGGAGTTAGAAGAAGCCGCAGCGATAGATGGGGCGAACCGACTACAAATTTTGTGGCGGGTGATGTTACCTTTAGCCCGTCCGGCCTTAGTAACCCTGTTTTTGTTCACCTTCATCGGCGAATGGAATGATTTGTTTAAGCCTCTGGTGTTTACGACACGACCAGAATTAAGGACGGTGCAATTGGCGTTGGCAGAGTTTCAAGAGCAATTTACGAATAATTGGCCCTTGATGATGGCGGCGGTGACAATAGCGACAGTTCCAGTAATGGTATTATTTCTTATTGGTCAGCGTCAGTTTATTCAGGGTATTGCTGCGACGGGAATTAAGAATTGAGTAGGGGCGGCGAGTGGAAGCCCATCTTATGTTTAACCTGTTGGTGCATTGGCATAACTTACCGTACTTATTCTCTTCAGTAAGCTACGTATAGCGTTCCACAGTAAAGGGATGCTTTTTTGTCATCCTCAGTACCTAAATAGAAACGTAACTAAAGTTGTACGCTCTTATGTTTCATCAATACTTAAAATACATGCGGCAGTAGAACATAAAGTTTTGTAACATTAAGCGTAATTCCTACTAGTAAAGCTGGAATTAGACACATCCTGTAATAAACGAAAACAGTTATGAACCCTGAAACACTACAGCAATTAAAAGACGAAGTTCAACAGAAACTGCTTGAAAGCGTTAATAATGCTGGCTTATACAGCGTGCTTGAAAAGTATGGAGTACCAGATGCTAGAGCTTTGACAGTTCAGTGGCAGTTCAATATTGACCCAAATAAAATCAAATCTGGTGATGCAGTTGATGAACAGGAAATTGTGGTAGGGCAAGAGTCATGGTGTATCCCTTGCCCGTCAACTGGAAGCCCTCTTGGCTGTAACTGCTAAATAATTTAGTCTTGGCACTGTAAAGAGTTTATTCTAGTAAGTATAAAAATGCTGAACTTTGCATTTACTACTTAGGCTACAGAGATAATCTCAAGTATCACCATACCTAATTAGCAAAGAGTAATATTTCAATATACTCTTATTTTTTGGGTGCAAGTTTGTGATGTCTCGATACCAAAGCAGCTGGTGCTGGCAATTAGGGATAGTGAGTACTTTAGCAGTCGCTGGAGTGCTCACTTTCTTTGAGAGTTTTGCCTTAGCCCAAATACAAAAAGATGGTACGCTTGGCTCTGAAAGTTCAATCATCATTCCACCAAAAGTAATCGATGGTCAGCCTATAGACGAGATTGATGGTGGAGCAGTTCGTGGTACAAACTTATTCCACAGCTTTGAACAGTTTTCTGTCCCTGCGGGAAAAACAGCCTACTTTAACAATGCAATAGATATTCAAAACATCATTAGTCGGGTGACAGGTAATTCGATTTCTAATATAGATGGCATTCTGAAAGCTAACGGCACAGCTAACCTGTTTCTAATTAATCCTAACGGCATTGTTTTTGGGCCCAATGCTTCTTTAAATATCGGCGGTTCATTTGTGGCAAGTACGGCGAGTAGCTTGAACTTTGCTGATGGTACAAAGTTTAGTGCTACATCTCCTCAAACTACACCTCTGCTGACAGTCAGTGTTCCCATTGGCTTACAATTTGGAACAACTGCGGCTCCCATCCGTAATCAATCTCAAGCAAAACCAGATGGCGCAGTTAATATCGTTGGACAAGGCGTTGGTCTACAGGTGCAGCAAGACAAAACCTTGGCACTTCTAGGCGGTGATATAACGCTAGAGGGGGGAAATATCACAGCCAAGGACGGAAGAGTTGAGTTAGGAAGCGTCGCTGCTAATAGTCTAGTCAGTTTAAGTCCAACGAACCAAGGTTGGGCATTTGGATATGAAGGGGTTCAAAATTTCCAAAACATCGAACTAATTGAGTTAACTAAAATTCCATCTACTGTAGAGACTAATGGGGAGGGCCGCGGCAATATCCACATGCAAGGTAGGCTTGTGCGAATAGCTGGCAGTTACCTAATTCTAGTTAATCCCTTGGAAGAGCAGCCAGGAGGGAATTTGACAGTGAACGCCTCAGAATCTGTAGTAGTTGAACAAGATGCACAACTGTTTACTCAAAGTTTCTCCACCGGAAACTCTGGAAACATTAATGTCACTACTAAGAAGTTGATGGTCAGAGGTGGAGCACAATTGCAGGGGCAATTGACTATAAACGCCTCAGATTCCGTGGAACTAATCGGCGGCACTTCTATTCCCCTCTTGCGAGATGGTAGTGATTTAATATCCAGTGGATTATTTAGTGCAACTTATGGCGATCAAAACGCTGGCAACATAACAATTAATACTGGGAAGTTGCGTATCCAAGGAGGGGCAAGAATATCAACAAGTTCTGAGGCCACATATAGGTCTATTTTTAATCAGCTTACAACAGCTACAGGAAAAGCAGGGAACTTGACGGTGAACGCCTCTGAGTCGGTAGAACTAACAGGAACCTCACCTAATGGTTCTAGAATCAGTGGCTTGTTTTCTGGAACTGAAGGGCCTGGAGATGGTGGAAACTTGACCCTAACTACAGGACGATTGATTATCAAGGATGGGGCTGCAATAACTGTGAGCAGCCAAGCTCGAAAAAATGTAATTTATATCGGAGATCCCACTAATTTAGGGAATGCTGGCGATTTAAATATAACCGCTCGCTCCATATTTCTGGACAACAAAGGGAAACTCACATCCAACAGTGAGTCAGGTCGAGGCGGGAATATTACGCTACAGGTGCGAGACTTATTATTGATGCGCCGTGAAAGTAAAATAACCGCCAACGCAGGTACGATAGGGCTTGGTGGAGATGGCGGTAATATCACCATCAAAGTACCCAATGGCTTCATTGTCGCGCCTCCCTCTGAAAATAACGATATCACTGCCAATGCTTTCTCTGGCTCTGGTGGTAAAATCCCAATCACTGCTAAGAACATCTTTGGTTTCGTGCCGCGGACTCGTGCAGACGTAGAGGGGCTTGATCCAGAAGAAATAAACCCGAATAACTTGCCAACAAGTGACATCACCGCATTTTCTCAGCAAAACCCTTCATTAAGTGGCACAGTCCAAATCAACTCACCAGATGCTGACCCCAGTAAAGGGTTAGTCGAACTGCCTGTAAATTTGGTTGATACTTCTGAGCAAATTGTTGCTGGTTGTAATTCTGGTGTAAAAACAGCCAGGAGTTCATTTATTGCTACTGGGCGTGGAGGGCTAGCACCTGATCCTACAGAGCCATTGATGGCTGATGCAGTACTAGCAGATTGGATCGCGCTCCCTCCAGAGAGTCAGAATCGTACTGGCGGTATTCAGAAAAGAGCGGTTGTTCAGGCGCAGCGAAACGCAGAAAAAAAATCACACAAAGTTAATTCTGTCAATGAATCCACTCAAATTGTGGAAGCCCAAGGGTGGGTAAGGGATGCCAATGGGAACGTAGTTCTGGTTGCTCAAGTACCCACTGCCTCGCCCCATAAGTCCTCACTCGTCGCTACATCTTGCACTGCTAATTAACTCGTCTCCTGAATTTGCAGACGTACAGTGTGTTCAGTCGCGCCACTAAGTTGCAATTCCATGATTTCACCACCCAGAGGTTCCAAGCAAGTGAGGAGCGATCGCAAGTTGGGTGTACTTGCGCCAGTATCTACATATAATCTATCTGCTAAATTACCAATGCGTTTCCAAGTCATGTAGAGTTTAGCGATCGTTTGTTCAATTTGCGATGCTTGATTTACCAAGTCAGCAGCAATGCTCAAACAGCCGACTCTTTGCGCTTCTTCTAAGGCTGTTTCAATATCAATATTTTCCTGCGTTAACGCCTGAACTTGAGCCGCCCCTTTCAGATATTTGGCTAAGTTACGCGCTTCAGTAGTTACCTGTTTCAGGGTATCCACATCAGGATTGGCAGCAATTTCCTTTTGGATAAACTTTTGGTGCGATTCTGGCAGTTTTTCCATTTCCTTCACCAATGGGGCGATGTAGCGCGGGGGAAGGGTGTTATCTGCTGCTTTTTCTCTAACTGATTCGGGTAATAAATCTGAGGACATGGCTGTCCATTCATCGCTGAGTTGACGTACTTCGCGCCTAGTGATGCGATCGCCTTTTTGTGCGGCTTCGCTCACCATCTGTTGCACTTCTGGGACTGCTTTGGAGGTTTCAACAAAAGCCCGTTTGCTGAAGTTATTCACAGTTGCGGGGTCAAGTTTACCGTCTTCGATGAGAGTATCGGCACTATTCGCCAGTTGAATCCAGGCATAAGCTTGACTTTTGCTGATTTCTCGCTCTTTTAGCCATCGCAGAAAGCCAGTACCGCGTCCGTCGCCACCGACTTTCTCTCTGTCGCGGATAGCCCGTAAAATTCGCCCCCGCCAGATTTCAGTTTGCAAATCAAAGCGATCGCATACCTGCCAAGCTATTTCTAGCTGCTGTTGAAAATCTGACTCTAGAATCTGTTCATCTTCTGGATCAGGTAGTTCAAAGCTGATATCTGCTGGCTGTAGTAAAGCAGCAGCAAGGTCGTTTATAGAGTCGGTATCTTGCACGATTGATGACTAACTAGTGGATGCGATCGGCTTATTATGCCACAATCTGTAGACTCTGACTTAAGAGGTGGTGCGGTATCTTGAAATACCACACAATAGAGAGAAGGGGGAACCCACCTCAGTGAGGTACTTAATTGCTCGAAGAGAATAAAAATAAAACGATGAACCAGGTAGACTACCTCCGCATTAGCTTAATCGATCGCTGTAATTTTCGCTGTCAATACTGTATGCCAGAGGGAGTAGAACTGGATTATATTCTCAAGCAACAGTTATTGACTGATGAGGAACTACTCACTTTAATTAAAGAAGTTTTTATTCCAGTAGGCTTTAATCGGTTTCGGTTGACTGGGGGTGAACCCCTATTGCGTCCGCGCGTGGTAGATTTGGTAAGCGCGATCGCTTCTTTCCCCCAAACTCAAGACCTCTCAATGACCACCAACGGTTTTTTGCTGGCTCCGATGGCACAAAACCTCTACAATGCAGGTTTGCGACGAATTAATATTAGTCTGGACTCTCTTGATCCCGACATTTTTGATCAAATTATCGGTAATCAGGGGCGTTCTCGTTGGCAACAAGTTTGGCATGGCATTCAAGCTGCCCATAACGTCGGATTTGACCCACTGAAGCTGAATGTGGTGGTGATTCCTGGCGTTAATGACCACGAAGTTCTAGACTTAGCTGCCCTGACAATTGAAAAACAGTGGCACGTTCGATTTATTGAATTTATGCCTATTGGTAATGTAAATTTGTTTGGCGATCGCGGTTGGGTATCTTCAGCCGATTTACGAGGGCGTATTCGCGATCGCTGGGGCTTGACAGAATCACAAGTTCGTGGTGCTGGCCCTGCTGATGTCTTTCAAATTCCCGGTGCGAAGGGGACACTAGGATTTATTAGTCAAATGTCGGAATGTTTTTGCGATCGTTGTAACAGGATGCGTCTGAGTGCCGATGGCTGGCTGCGTCCCTGTTTATTGAATGAAACTGGTCAAATAGATTTAAAAACTGCTCTGCGTTCTGGTATTAGCACCGCTCAATTACAAGAGCAAGTAAGGCATTTACTAAATATCAAGCCAGAAATTAACTTTAAAGGGCGCGATTCTGGCATTTCAGGTACATATACCCGCACCATGTCGCAAATTGGCGGATAGTCATTGGTCATTTGCCCTTTGCAAATTAACTAAGGACAAATGACTAAAGACAAATGACTATTACGCTTGTCGTGAGTAGTATTCCACCACAAGTAGTTCGTTAACTTGTAGTGCCACCCACTCGCGTTCAATAACGCTGTTGACTTTACCAACCAACTTATTTTTGTCAAACTCCAAATGACTGGGGAGGTTTGCCAAACCGGGATATTGCAAGTTAGCTTCCACCAACTTCCGTGATTGTGCCCGATCCCTGACTGCAATTGTTTCACCAGGACGGCATTGGTAGCTGGCAATATTCACGACACGACCGTTAACAGTTACGTGACCGTGATTTACCAGTTGACGCGCTGCTGGGATAGTCGGGGCTATACCCAAGCGGAAAACGGTATTATCCAAGCGCATTTCTAGCAATTGCAACAGCACTTGTCCGGTAGAACCAGTAACACGTCTGGCTTTCCGCACATAGCGCAGTAATTGCTTTTCAGTCAAACCGTAGTTGAAGCGGAGCTTTTGCTTTTCTTCTAAACGGATAGCATACTCAGAGCGCTTCTTACGGTTCTGACCATGCTGACCAGGTGGGTAAGCGCGTCTAGCGCTTTTACGAGTCAATCCTGGTAAATCGCCCAAGCGGCGTACAATTCTGAGGCGGGGCCCTCTATATCGGGACATGAGTTTCCTTAATCTAATCCTGTTTAAACTTTACCGAAACATTCAATTTTGACACTCCCCTAATTTTTAATCAGGGGATTCTTGGTTTTTTGAAGCTGCTTACCGAGGTAAGACGTATCTCACCAAGGTAGACGCATCGATTTTTGCGCCAGTTGCTTTTAATCGGTAAACCCGACAAACTAGCCTCCAAGCCTGAATTCCGACCTGTCACGCCGTACTCCTGCCCATAACTTTTTTGTGTTTATTTAGTTTCGTAGGCTACTCAATCATCAGATTGATTTACGTAGTATTCTTAACTTTGAAATACTTTTTACGTTGCCTACTTATCTTTCAAACAGTTATAGTAACACAATTTCCGCCATAATTAATTATGTCTATACCTTGCTCCCGCTGAAATTCTTTAATTGCAGAGGATTTTTAAAATATTTAAGTTAGCATAACTTTGGGTGTTTGGAGAATGGCAACGTCAATGAGAAATAAAGCGGTTAATAGAGGTAAGAACAAACAAGCAAGTTCCACCTCCAGGATTTTAACAGTACCAGTTTTGGCTATAGCTGGATGCTTGGCAACGATCTTACCCAATACAGCGATCGCTGCTTCCTATCGCAATGATTATAGTGTCTGTGCGGGTCGCCTTTTGAGCGTGGGTGTAACGGCAGAAGCGGCATCACAAGCTTGTGCAGCAGCACTGCGTCCAAGGGATTTGGCTGCTTGCGTGGTTAAAATTGATAAGGAAACCCAAATTCCCGCGACAAATGCCCTTTCTTCTTGTGGAAAGGCCCGCCGTCCTGAGGAGTTAGCTACCTGTGTAGTTGGCGTTAGCTTAAGTACTAAGGAAGAAACTAATCCGGCAGTATTAGATTACTGTGGACGTAGTTTGTTACCCGTGCGCTTTGGGCAGTGTGTGGTTGGCTTACGTAGTCAAATTGACTTTCTCCCGGTACAGGCGTTAGATACTTGTATTAGTGCTGATGATAGTGTTCTCGGTGCTTCATCTTCGTCTACACCGTCAACTATAATACCTGCGGGATCAAGTCCAAGTTTGGAGACTACCCCATTTCCAACGCAACCGGTTATTCCAATGCAACCCGGCACGACAAATTAATTACAATCCTTTGTAGTTGACTGAGAATACAGGTTAATTAGTAGGGTGGATATTAAAATGTCCACCCTGCTAATCTGTCACGTTTAAATTGATGGGTAATGTTCCACATGTGAACTACCCCGCCGTAAGACGGACGGGGCTTCCCAATTCATCGGGAATAGCTTCCACAACTTCGTAGTAAAAGACAAGTCTTACATTCCCTCCAAGGGCAGGAGTCCTGGTTCCCAAGACCCAAATTTTTCTCTTGCAACATATACCTATTAGCTTGGTTTTCGCTTGCGGCATTGATGGTCAAGACATTAGTTATCTTACCAGAAAATTTTGGGGATTCGTCATACATCCATTTATAGAGTTTTTACTGATGTTTTAAATCAATTCCAGATGTAATCCTTATCCCCCGCTCACAATCCCCACAGAGATGGGTACATTGAAGGTGGGGACTTCCGCGATACGTTAAATTGCATATACTGGGCGAACAGGACTTCGGCGTATAATTGTCCTCTGCTTGCAAATTATGCAAACTAAACACTTACAACACAAAAGTCACAAAATCGCTTGTGACTTTTGTACTATTATTACTAGTACAGTGTTAAAATCTAAATAGACCAACCATCTTTCTACTATTAAGCAACGGAAAAAATTAGTGAAAAGCTTATAAATTAAGCTTTTTGAATTTTGTGTAGCGCTACTAGTACAGTGGGCGTGGAAATAAACTACCATTTCATTACAACCAGAAAGCCCAAAATTAAAGCCTTTTGACATTTGACTTTTGATTTTTGACTTCCGCCTTGCGCTGCTAGTCTTCTCTTTCACCAAAAACTGTCTGTAAAATTACTGGAATACCCCCGTCTTGGTGATATTTATCTGCCCAGGCACGGATAACTTCATCCAATTCTTCCATAGCCTGCTCCATTTTTTCTGGAAGGATATCAAGTTCTTCCAGCAAGCGCATGGCATTTCGCCGCCGTTCTGCCCAATTTTTCATCATGCGGAAGTACCGAGCGGTATCTTCTACGGTGATGTGTGTACGTTCTTCATCGTCTGTTGGGGTATAAGAAAGACGGGTAAGCGCGTAGAAGGGCATTCCCCAAGGAGAATCAATGCGTGTTACCGTTCCTGAGTAGAGGAGACGACGCTTGATATGTTCACCCAAGGCTTCACTCAAAGGCATTTGGTGTTCGGGTGGCAAGTCTTCTTGCGATCGCCTGTGCAAAAACTCAATCAAATCCAAAAACTCAAAAGAGCTAACTAACTGGGCGTCAGGTAAATTACTGGGAAGTTTTTGCTCAATTTGTCTTTTTTCTTCACTTGTCAAACTAGTACCAGGAACGCGCGATCGCCCCGGTTGCCAAGGATACTTTTCTAGCCAGACGTAAGGCAATTGAATCAAATAGCGCGGTTCCTGAGAACCCAGCATCTTTAACAGTTTGCCTTCTGTTAGCGCTTGTCTGACTTCTTCTACAATAATTTTTACCCGTTTCGGCTCCAGGTGGTGCAGATGCCCTGTCATCCGCAGGTTTTGCCCCTGCTCCAGATAGGTCATGTAAATTGCACACTTTGCTGCTGTTGCGGCTGCGTCTAAAAATGCCCCATGCCTGTGCCCACTCGTCCGCATGGCACTAAAAGCCAGATAAAGCATGATCTGATCCATCGCACTGGGGTCAAGACGTTTGATCAGATCTATGTCGTTACTCATATTACAGACAATTGAATAGCACGTTTACACAATTTTTAATCGAGTGAAAATAGGTAGTATACACCTGGCTGAAGGGAATGTTTTTACTTCAGACTATATTAGTATGCGATAACTATGAAATCGGTGGTAGTTTAAACTACCATTCTCGCATATTCTCTGGTATACAGGCAGATTCGATGGTTATCACTATAACTGTCTCTGCATTTGACCAGAAAATTCAAAACGTCACAAGTCCAGCTTGACGGCGGTTCCCATCCCAAAAATCAACTGTGTTGCAAGTAATCTATAAAGCCTTTAAGTTCTCTGCCTTTTTCTCATCTTTCAAGAGCAACAACGTCAAGCTGTTTACACCTAGTTATGGCACTATGCCGATTTAGAGTAAAAACTAGTTTGCGCGGTTCGTCTGGGATATCTGTTACTCGAAAAAGATGATTTTTATTCAGCTTTAGCGAATTATTTGTAGTACACAGATGGCTAGAGATCATTGGGAGTAATCTAAAAATAAATTGCTTACAAGGTGTAGCAATATTCAGAAGTTGACCCACACGGTTCCTTGTGAATTACCATCTTGTTTACAACCTCCAGTGATGTCTCGCCACTATAAGCCGTTGACTTGGGGGAAGATAGTAGACATCAAGTAGAGCAATTAATTCCAATTTCAAAAATACCTGTTGTTTTTTCAAATATCGTTCCTTATCATATCATTGTTTTTGGAATTTGGAGTACACTTTTCTATCTTTAACTTTAAAAATGACGCGGATATAAATATGTTTCATTCTTGTTAAGTCAAGATTTGATGATATTTTTTCTTTACTCCTAAATCCAACTTTAATTTATCCTTTTGTGTTGATAAATTAAAACAGAAAGCCGCAATTATTAAAGACTCAATCGCATAAGCATCAGGCTTTGTTGCTCATTTTAATAACCGAAAGATTAGTTACTAGCCATATACATAATAAAACATATTCGGTTCCATCTGATAATTATTTCACGATCCTTTTTCAATGAATTTATATTTTTTTCATGAAAGAATTTAAAAATTTCATGATTTAACTAATTTATTGACTTGTTTCAAGTATTTTCTACCTCGCTGTTTTATATATTTGAGAGACTTGAATTGCGTAGATAGTTTGTTGCTATAAAAGAAGGATAATCCGTAGCAGGTTACGACATAAACTTCTTTCTCTAGGGATCTGGGCGATACCTGCGGTGGGCTACGCCTACGCAAACCAAATGGACTACTACAGACCGACAGAAATAAAGATCCTGTCTCACCAAACACAATAAGTAACTGGGTGTGAATAATTAAAGGTTTGTAGTAAGCGGCTCTAGCCCTATTTTAAGTCCTCAAGGCCTTACTAATAGGCAATTTAACTCATTTTACATTACGTAACATAGTTTAATTTAATCTTGCCTACTTAGTGAGTCTACCACGCTTAAAAACCTGGTTACTCTAAACACTTCTATTACTTCTTTATCTTCCAGTTCCAAAACGTACTGCAATGGTTTCAACTCCTTGCAAATCTCCTCTGTGAGCAAGTACTCCTGCTCAATTGCTTGAGTCAGTACTACTCGTACTGCTTATATATACGTGTTTTCCCTACCTGTATCAGGCTAAATCTCTAAAAATATATTACAAGTCAAGTTATTCTGATTACTGCTCGCTTATCTATTCAGCGTTATCTCCACCTATACAGCAGTCCTAAATTATTCATGAAAACTTAGATCCCCGACTTCTTTGAGAAGTCGGGGATCTTGTTTGTCACAGATGATTTAGAGAAGTTACAACTAAGCGTATTCACGTCAGGATTGGTGCTGAGAGTGATGGAAGGTAAAGTAGCTCCCACTACACCTAAACTAATTGAACTCGCCATTTAATTCGTGGGACTAGAGGGTTTAGCCTGATTTCGCATTGTTTCAAAGCTGAAAGCAGCCGCGCCAAAGGTTACTAACAACACTCCTAAGATTTGCACAATATCCAAATTTTCTTGAATAATTAAGCCAGCGAAAATCACGGTTAAAACTGGGATGCTACCACCGATGAGCGCCGATCGAGAGGCACCTAGTTTACTGATACCAACATTGTTTAGCAGATAGCCTGCAAGAGTCAACACACCCAAAATAAATGCACTTAAAACCAGTTCCAGCATCTTAGAGGGGTTAACATCCAAGTTCCAATCACTTGGTAAAGGTAGCATCAAGCAGATAAAGCTCAACAACAACATGGTAGTGAAGTTAATTAAAGTAAGAGTCACAGGATGCAGTTTGCTAGCACAATGCCGTGTCAGAATTATGTAGGCAGCAAAAGCCACGCCTGAGAGAATGGCGGTGCTGCTTCCCATTGAAGTATTATTCATACCTATGGGAGAACCTCCCAAAACCAACAATTCACCACAGCAAATAGCGGCGATCGCACCGATGCGAAATATGCCAAAGCGATCGCCAAACAGAAGCCATGAGAATAGACCACTAACCATTGGATAGATAAAGAACAGTGCGATCGCCATTCCAGTTGTGATTTGAGCGATCGCAGTGTATATGAGCACCTGAGATAAAAACAAAAAGCATCCACTCACAACCGACAACAGCAAAATCTGCTTGGTAGCTGCATTAGCAGATGTGCGATTTCCTCGGACTGAGTTAGCTAAGTTTTCCAAGTCTTGCCACAAACTTGGATGCAGTATTGGAGACAACAATACCATCAGTGGTACTACCACCATAAACCGTAGGGTCAAAATTAAGAAAGTATTGCCCAAGGTGGGCGGCAGCAAGCGCTCTACCTCTAATACTCCAAAAATCTGGGAACCTTCGCCGAAAATTATCTTAATGGCTACGTTATAAAGCGACGATAACACTGCCGATAAGACAATCAATAAGAAACCGACTTGGAGCGTTGATAAACCAGAAGAATTGCGCGATCGCGATTGCGGAGGTTTTGCAGGCGGCTGCGGCTCTGGCGCAGTAGTCGGTGAGGATTTAACTTTGCTCTGCGATACATTCTTGCGGAGGAGAGAAATTGATTCAGCAGCGTTTCTCCTTCGTGAAGGTTGTATTGCTTCCGGCTGTGACACCGATACATTAGGAGGCTCTGATGTCGTTTCGTTTTCCGGCAAGTCCTTATTGAGGACAGAAATTGGTTCAGCAGCGTTTTCCTTTGGTGGCGGAACTACAGCAGCATTCGGCTCTGATTTAGTTTCCCTTTGGGACAAGTCTTTGTTGGGAGCAGAAATTGGATTCGCAGCGTTTTCTTTAACAACAGTCGGCTCTGATTTAGTTTCCCTTTGGGACAAGTCTTTGTTGGGAGCAGAAATTGGATTCGCAACGTTTTCTTTAACAACATTCGGCTCTGATGTCGTTTCCCTTTGGGACAAGTCTTTATTGGGGACAGAAATAGAAATTAGGTTAGCGACGTTTTCTCTAAGAATCGGCGGCTGTGATGTTGTTTCCCTTTGGGACAAGTCTTTGTTGGGAGCAGAAATTGGGTTCGCGGCGTTTTCTTTAACAACGTTCGGCTCTGATGTCGTTTCCGTTGGTGAAAATTTATTAGCGATCGGGGAAATTGGCTCAGAGGAATTTCTTACTACGTCGCCAACCTGTGGCGGGGATGTCTCAAAAGAACTGTTTTTTTCTGGCTCGGTAAATTGCAAAACAGTAGGTGTACCTGCTGTTGCTGGTTTACGCGAAGCTTCTTCTATAGTTTTTTCTAGCTCTCCATGCAGGCGATTAACAAACTCCGTTAAAATCGTTTCCCCTTGTTGCTGCTGGCTGTACATCCGTGACAACTGCTGGGAAAGATTACTTTGATAGTTCTTCAGCTCCTGTTGCAGCGAGTTAAAGGTAACAGTAACGGTGTCATCCAAGCTGTCAAACATGTGTTCGACTTTTTCATTGATTTCACCGACTACATTGCTACTTACTTCAGCAGACTTAAGCGCAGCTTGCTCATAAGACTTGCCCTCTATATTTTGGTTAGCTAAAGTTGCCAGAGAGGATTGCAGTTGTGAAGATATATGTTTTGCCAGAACTTCTGCCAGTTGCCGAATTAACACTTGCTGCTCAGTAATTTGGCGCACTTGTTGTAAATGCTCTTTTTCCTCTAGCAAGCTTTGAATGTCATCAGATAACCGATTTTTTTCTGACTGAAGCCGCTTTACGTCTTCCTGCAATCCTCTGAGGACATTCTGCTGAAGATTTTCTAAGTCTTCAACTACAGCCCAAAGAGCATTTTCTGCTGCTCTGGATAGCTCGCCTCTGACTCTCGGGTTTTCTGGTTGCTTCTCGAATCGCCCCATTAGCTTCTAACCTCTAACACCTTGACGATAAAGCTGCTTCCGGTACACTTTATTGGCGCTCATACTAATTTCATGTATTTTGTCAGATAAATTAAAAATTTTAACAGCACTACTGCATTTCAACGTAATTCTGTCATACTGAACACAACTTGGCAAAGACATCAAATTTGTATTACTGCCTAATACAGAGTATTTTCTTCAACATTGACAAGCGATTTTAGATTTTGGATTGTCCGTATGGCTGTAAATCGCTTGAACTAAAACCTTTGTTGTTTTTAGTCGGTTTAATTTACATCAACTATTTGCTAATGAGATTTTTATTTTTAAATAAATCTCACTCCAGATAAACATTTATTCTTTTGCTGCCAATAGTAATTGTCAAAGACTTGCAGATGGGTGCGCTATAGCCACAAAATTGTCTGACTTGCAAAACTAAGTGTAAATTTGTGTGGAATGTAACTTCTGTGACAGTTTCTATCTCTAAATTTAGATTCAAGTATCTTTCTGTGGAAATTCAAAGTTACGCTATCCCCTGCACAACATTCTAATGAATGAGCAGCAGTTCTGCAAAAACGCGCTTTTTTGGCGTTGTTGCAGTCTATTACAGTGGGTGCGGAAATGAAGAAGAAGTCAGAATTCAGAATTCAGAATTCAGAATGGGCTAAACCTTAGCTATCCGCTAACAGGAGTCAGCAATCTTGACGCGACTCGAAAATACTCGCTACCGCTTTGCTATCGCAGCCTCTCTAAGAGTTGTTATGCCGCAGGCTTTACGCTACAAAGTACCGCTTTTTCGGTCAAAATACCTTTTCTGTATTCTGACGACTGACGCATGTATTCGCTCTAGTTTTGGTTGCTTTTGCGGTTAGGGACTTGCGGATAAATAAAATACCAGGCATTCTAGAAGATGAGGAAGGGCAGATATACCCGCGCCTGCTCGAAATTTTTAGAATTGGAATTGCTTTATTCATGCTCACCGACACGATCAAATTTACATTCAAAGATGCA
>JBBSOX010000051.1:0-43321 GCA_038259325.1 Chroococcales cyanobacterium
CCATGAGAATTTCAAACAGTTGGTATTTTTCTGCTACTGCTTATATTAATTACCAAGCAGTTTATGTATTTATATTTAATTAAGCTTGTATTTCTTGCTACTAGTATATGTATTACAAAATGAAGTGCGGAATGTGGGATAGTAGTATTGCCTAGAAAAATAATTCAGAATCAATGAGTGGGAAATTCCAAAGCGTCTCGTAGAGAAGACCACTAAAGATGCAGATTTAGCGGAGGTCTTAGAGCTATGAATTCAGACACTTTTTTGTTTATTTCAGAATGAGCAACAAAAACCTCATGTAGAGACGCGATAAATCGCGTCTTAAAATACCAATTATCTACACCAATAACCCTTAACCCAAGCGTATTGATACTAATCGTACTAAGTATCTAGGCATAAATAAATTTAAAGTTTGTAGTAAGGACTTTAGTCCTGATAATCCTTGCTCTGAGCGATAAATCGCTCACTACAAACTAAGAGTTTATTTTATATTTAATTATGTCTACCTACTTATTATGCACAAATAAGTATTTCACAAATCAATACTCACAGAATTTTCTAGCAAAGCAATGCTGGCCTTACTAGCTATCCTTTTCATGCGGGTGGATTGATTTTTAAAACCATCCTCTCCAACTTTTATGCAAATTTTAACTACGGAGAATCAGGACTTTTTTGCAGGCGTAATAAGGTATTGTAAACCTGCTGTTTTAAAATATCGTTATTTTGTAGTTCTATAGTAATTTTGTTGAACTGATCAATGCTCAAACCATTATCTTGAACAATTTTTTGAGAGCGACTACAGTAATTAACTGCAATATCTTGAGCCTTTCTAGGAAGACCATTTATGCTGTTAGTATCATTACAAACAATTTTGGGAATTTCTCCATTGCCAATAAGTTTTTTAATTTCTTCAAAAGCATTTTGACGTGCTGGTTCCATTGCTAGCACGGCTTGAGCATAGCTGTTGATTTCAGTATTGTTAACTATTGGTGGTAGAGTTTGACCATAAGCTTTTGAACTCAATGAAAAAGCGTTGTAAATTACACTCACAGTAGCGATCGCGCCGAAAAACAATGATTGGGAAAGGATTTTATTTCGGCTAGTTCGGGGCAATAAATCAGAATTTTTCTTCATATAGTGTGTAACACAGAACTAGATCAGGGATATTATAAGGACTCTGAATTATTTTTAGAGTTGGAAGTTCCAGCAACTGTTCAATACTTCAAGATTTTATATCTTATGGTCGATTCCCTCGGCAGACTTGACAAAGTTCGATTACTTTAGTCTGGAGTGCTAGCATTTCTGATGCTCCTTGCTTGAGACTCACTTCTAACTCCAATAGTAGGGGTAAGCAAGAAATTAACTGTTGCACAGAAAGAAGCTTGATTTCTTGCTGTAAGAAGTAGATCCGTTTGGGATTACCGATATCAGCAGCTTGGGCGATCGCTTGTTGATTGCGCTCCCCACTTTCTATCATAATCTTCACCCACAGCCAGGTGCGAAATTGCCCTATCAGCGTGGCAATTATCCGTAATCCAGGCTCGGAAGCATTATTCAAATCTGCCAAGGTTGTCAAAGCTTTAGATGTATCTCCTGTTCTGATTGCTGCTGCTAATTGTAAGCTATTTTGAGTAGTATTTCTTACTAACTTGGTAACAGTATATACGTCTAAAGGCTTATTGCTACTTTGGGTATATAGCCGCAATTTCTCTAACTCATTGTAGAGCAATCGTGTATCATTTCCTACAGAATCTGCTAATAACTGGGCAGTATTGGCAGTTAATTTCACACCTACAGTCTGAGCTGCTTGATTAACAGATTGCACCAGCAATTCGGTTTTCCAAGGGGGAATGAGGGAAAATTCTCGGAACTCGGTAGCAAATTGTTTTAACAATTTCGTGGATTTAAGACGTTCATCTGGCTTGTTCCGGCTGGTGAGCAATAAAAATGAGTTTTCGGGAATGACTGGTAGCGATCGCACCAGTTCTGCTAACACATTCTCTGGACAGTGCTGGCAAAGAGTAGTGTTTATCAGCCATACCAAGCGTCCACCAGCGCCAAAAGTGGGTGTCATGACCTGATTTAACGCCTCGATAGCAGCATCAGCCTGATCTGGGGTAAATGAAGTGTAATTAAAACTTATCCATTGGGGATCGAGAACGCGATCGCGCAGCATAGCGATCGCCTTTTCTATAGCAAAATCATCCTCACCCCAGTAAACATAGATTGGCATAGATTAACCTCGTATATTAGGGAATGGGGCATTGGGCACTTGTACTGAGCGACGTCGAAGTATTGGATATTAGGCATGGGTTATTTATTCTCCTTGTCCCCTTGTCCCCCTCATCCCCCTCATCTCCCTCATCTCCCCCTGCTCCCTGCTCCCCTCCAAAATTAAATACTTTTGAAATCATTCTGTTAATTAAGGTAATTTTCCCTAAAATCTATCAAGTGAGAGCATGAGGCTATGAAGATTGGACGACAACTATCAAACTTACTTAAATCGGTTAGCACGGCTAACGCTGCCAGAAGCCTACAGATCCCAAGTCCAGCATATCCAGGAATCTTCTAAATTTCAGCCACATTCTGGGTTGAGACAAGCAGCATCCTTTCCTGGCTATACGCTAATTACCCCGCCAGCAGAAGAAGAATCACAAAACTCTGCTTTCTATGCCAAATTACAGACTTACCAACAGGAACTTTTGCAGTTGCCTGTAAGCCGTGATTTGATTGTGCCTCTAACTCCTGCTAGCTTCCACGTGACTTTAGCGGATTTAATTTGGGACAATGCTTACCTTGACGCCTGCGAAAAAAATCCCAAATTTGACGAGGAGTTACACTCTTGCTTAGCCGACATTTTTCAGCAATATCAACAATTGATGACAAACAAGAGTCATCCGATTAAATGGCAAATGCTGGGATTGATACTGATGCCAAGAGCGGTAGCCGTTTGTTTAGTACCTCAAGATGAACGCTGCTACGAGGAAATTATTAAATTTCGCCGAACAGTTTATCAAAATCCCAAGTTAATTGCTTTGGGTATTGAGCAACATTATCACTTCACAGCCCATGTTACATTAGGCTATTTTGGGGAGGTTTCATCTGACTTAGACCGCACAAGTTTCAGTACAATGCTTTCTCAATTGAATGAACAATGGCTGTTAAATTTGCCAGAATTTTTGATCAATCGCGTCGAATTGCGAAAGTTTGACAATATGACACGCTATTATCGTGAACCAAACTGGCCGATTTTAGATTTTTAAGTCATTAATGAGTAGTTAGTAATCAGTCAGTAGTTTCCACTGACTGATTACTAACTACTTATTATTAATTATGTCTTTCTGAAAATGAAGCAATCTTGGTTACTTCGGTTATGCTTATTACGCAGAAAATCAAGTTGGGAAGACAAATGATTCGAGCCTACGAATTACCAACAAAAATCGCACGCACAGATATAACCAGTTTTAGCGTGAATCATGAAAGCAACAGGTAATCATCAGAAAATCTGCTCTTTATTTGCTAGAACCATTACTCTGCAAGACTTAATTCCTTTTTCTGAGGTGAAAATCAGCGAACGGACAGATCGTAGAGAAGTGCGGGCAAAGCCAACGCACTTGGCAAAAATTTGCAAAATCGAAAAACTTTAGCTAAGAATGATAATCACTTAAAAGTTGAAAAAGAGCGCTTGCCATCGACAGGCGCTTTATTTTTTTATTTTTGTAGTAAATTTAATCATCATTGGAGTTTTTAGCTATCTAGTGAGTCTGTAGGGTTGAAGATATAACAAAGTCATGAAGTACTAATTTTAGCCACTAAACTTTTTGATGGGGCTACACTAAATGTAATCGTTATCAAGGTTAATTCATTAAGACATGACGAGTAAAGATAAGAAATTTTTCTCCTTCTCTCCTTAACCAAAAGTATTACTCAGTGTAGGAAAGGTGAGTAGAAAATAGCCTGTAAAAAATAAATTTTCAGACACAGCATTATGTAAATATCTACTAACCACTTATCTGCTGCATGAGTACTGTATAGCTACGTAATTTCCAGGAAAGGAATATCTCATTTTGGGAGTAACATAGTGAAACAGCATTGCTAATTTGTACAGTTTTACTAAATCAAGTTTTATTTCACGCGTTTTGGGAATATGAGTAAACTAATTCCAGCCATCAGAGTCAAAAACTTCAGCTTCTGTTACGACGCTCAAAAGATAGTTGAAGGCGTGTCAATGGATATTTACCAAAACCAAGTCACGGCAATTATTGGTTCTAGTGGTTGTGGCAAGTCTACCTTTCTTAAATCGTTAAATCGCATGACTGAATTAGAAGGAGATGTGAGGGTTGAAGGAAGAGTAGAATTTTATGGACAGAGTATTTATGAGCGTCGTGTAAATATCAATCGCTTACGTCGTCAAGTTAGTATGGTTTTTCCCAAGCCAAATCTTTTTCCCATGAGCGTTTACGATAATGTTGCTTATGGGGTGAAATTAGTTGGGTGGCATCCGAAAGTAGAATTAGATGGAATCGTTGAATCTGCCATCAAAGCTGCCGAACTTTGGGATGAAGTGAAAAATAAGCTGCAAAAATCTGCTTTAGAGCTTTCTGGTGGTCAACAACAAAGATTATGCATTGCCCGTGCTTTAGCAGTCAAACCTAACGTTTTATTGATGGATGAACCTTGTTCAGGTCTTGATCCTGCCGGTAGTACGAAAATAGAGCATTTGATCCATAACTTACGCTCTGAGTTGACAATTGTGATTGTTACTCACAATATGCAGCAAGTTACTCGCCTATCTGATTTTACGGCTTTCTTTCATAATAATGAAAATCGTATTACTCAAATGGTTGAATTTGGTACTACAAATAAAATATTTACTAACCCTATGGATTCTCGCACCCGTGACTACATTTTCGCTCGCGTCATTTAAGGTGTTTCTAAAATTCTAGCTATTCAGAGAGCTATGACATAGTGCAAGCGGAAATGAAGAGTTAAATTTAATTTCCGCTTGCTTTGGTTTTTCTTGTGTTAGGCAATTAGGCAATATGAACTGACGTTGACAGTCTTTTTTTATACTATATACTTAAAGACAGGTATCTGTTCTAGACCACCTAAATCACAAGATGAAATGTCCTCAGTGCGAATCTACTTCATATCGTCAAAATGGTCGTCGGATTGACAAGCAGAATTACCTCTGCAAAAATTGTGGTAAACAATTCCTTGAGCCTGCATCTCCTCGTTCCTTGGAAAGTGACTTGCTTGCTAACAGCAACGGGCACAGTAAAGTATCTATGACTGAAGCGATGGAACTTTCTTTAGTGAAAAGCCTGCTAGAAGAAAAAGTCACAGAGAAAAATCTTGGCTCTTTTAATTTTATCTTAACTGAAGAACTGCTGCAAACTATATTATCGTCTGATTGCCTAGAATCTGCTGTGTTCAGTCAACTTATTCAAAAATTTCAACAACAAACTGAAATTAAACATCCATTACAAACAGGAATCTCACTTCTACTTTTAGATGCAGAAAACTTAAAATTAGATGTTAATTCAGAATTATTTTTAGCTAATGTCTGTAAGTATCCTCTCCAAGTTAAAATTGCATTTGCTAACTGGAGAAATCCAAGTATTGGAAAGCAAGATGTTGAACTATATAACCGTGGGTATCAACTTATCCATGTACCTGGAGGTAAGGACAGCGCTGATGCAAAAATGATCGCATTTGGTGCTTGTGTCTTACGCTCTTACCCAACAGTTAAAGAAATCTTGGTCTGTTCTGGCGATGGAATTTTGAGCCACCTCTGTAACGAACTCCAAAATCAGGGGTTAATCGTTCACTGGGTACGTAGACAAGCACAAGATTTGCATATAGAAAATTTGAATACTGGCAAATTAACTCATTATTCCTTACCACTGGCAACACAAGTTCCATCCTTTGAAAAAGTGGTTGATACAATTCAAGATTTAATTAAAACTGAACAGGAATCAATCAATGCTCGATTAAACAGTTTAGTGGCTGTTGCAACTTTATTTCAAGAAAAATGCGATATCAATTTTAACAATAATCCAAATAAACCAGAAAATGAAAAAATAGTCCCTGTTTTAGATAACACTTTTACACAATCTATTCCAGAATTTAAAAAAGGGAGTTTTGCGAAAGTTTCTAATAAAGAAGCATTAGATAAATTACTATTAAAGATTATTCAAGATATACAAAAAAAATCTCCTAAAGCTAAATTATGTTTGCCTAAGCTAGGTTCAGAGTTACAGAAGATAACCGGAGAATCTCCTAATTCGATTATTAAAAAATTAAAGTTAGGTTCTAGTTTTCTTAAATATTTAGAATCATCTCCCACATTTACATTAAAGATGAGTGGCAAGGAATACGAGGTAACAGCACTACTCTGCAAAGAGATATTTTCTAGATGTCAACGTACACCTTGAGCCTGTAATTCAGTATTGTATTATGTAAACAGATATAAAGAAATGTAAATAATACAATGCAAGATAAAGTCGTTGTTATTGTCGGTGCTACTGGTGGTATTGGTTCAGCTTTAACACAAAAACTTGCGCCTACGGGAGTCCGGTTAGTACTGGCTGCCAGAGATGCGGTTCGTTTAACAACACTGGCAAATGATTTACCAGGGCAAGTTTTGAGTGTTCCCACCGATATTACTGACCCCCAACAAGTAGATACTTTGATAGAAAAGACCATCACTGAGTTTGGTCAAATCGATATTTTAGTGAATGCAGCTGGTGCTGGTATACTCAAGCCCTACAACAGCCTGGAACCCGCTGATTTAGACAAGATGTTAGATGTCAACTTAAAAGGCAGCTTTTACACCACTCAGGCGGCTGCTGAAGAGATGCAAAAGCGCAAGTCTGGTCACATTTGTAATGTGGTTGGAATTCTGGGTAAGCATTCGATGGGGATGGCAGCGGCTTATTCTGCTTCTAAGTTTGGTGTTGTCGGTTTTAGCAAGTGCATGGCAGAAGAACTCAAGCGTTTTGGTATCAAGTTCACGCTATTCTACTTTGGTGGGGTAGATTCTCCTTTCTGGGATAACGTCAACCTAAAAGTAGACCGGAAAAAAATGCTTAGTGCTGAAACTGCTGCCAATGCGATTTTCTTTGCCCTTTCTGCCGAACCGCAAGCTGTGCCAATGGAAATTAATATTCAGCCTGATAGTCATCTGTTCTTTTAAAGTGGGAGTCAGCCTACATATCTCTTGCCTGGGAAAGACTTGAAAATTTAGCAAAAAAGGCAAAATTTACAGAGATATAAGCTGTTATGCTGGATTTTCAGTATCTATGAAAATTGATCACGTTCATTTCTATGTAGAAGACGCCAAAGTATGGCGGGATTGGTTTGTACACCATCTTGGTTTTCAAGCAGTAGCCGATCGCATTAGTTCATTTCACACTTGTACAGAAGTAGTAAAAAGTGGTGCCGTCTGTTTTTTCCTGTCTTCACCACTGTTACCCACAAGTCCAGTAGCTGAGTTTTTGCGTCAATATCCGCCTGGTGTAGCAGATGTTGCTTTTGCTGTAGAAAATGTAGAAAGCGCGATCGCACTAGCTCAAAAACACGGTGCTACAATCCTACAACCCACCCAGGAACGCCAGGTAGGTACGGAATTCCTCAAGTGTGGTAAAATTGCCGCCTGGGGTGGACTGGTTCATACATTGATAGAAAGGTCATTGGTCATTTGTCCGTCGTCATTTGTAACTAACACCAATGACAAAGGACAAAAGACAAATGACAACAGTTTTACCGCCATAGATCACGTAGTGTTAAACGTGGCAGTTGGTGAATTGGAAAATGCTGTGGCTTGGTACGAAAATATCCTAGATTTTCAACCCCAGCAGGCATTTAAAATTAAAACTAATCGCTCTGCTTTACATAGTCAAGTCATGGTTTCGCGCAACGGTAGCGTCCAATTGCCAATTAATGAACCGGCTACCAAGAATTCTCAAATTCAGGAATTTTTAGATGTTAATCGGGGGCCGGGAATTCAACATATTGCCTTGCGGATGACTAATCTTGTGAGTGCGATCGCTAAATTTCGTGCTAGTGGTTTATCCTTACTCTCGGTTCCTCAAAGCTATTACACGCAATTAAAACAACGTCCAGGATTGCCTTTATCACCCTTAGAACTGGAAGCGATCGCTCAACAGGAAATTCTGGTGGATTGGCAAGAACATACTCCTTTAGAGGGAGGAAATATCGCGCCCTTATTACTACAAATTTTTACCCAGCCAATATTTGAACAGCCAACATTTTTCTTTGAGTTTATTGAGCGCCGTTTCCAAGCTAAAGGTTTTGGCGAAGGTAACTTTCGCGCCTTATTTGAAGCCATTGAAAGCGAACAAATCAAACGCGGTACTTTGCAATGATGCCTAAGTACAAAATATCAATTGAAATTCAACCAGACTCCAAACAAGTTGATTTTGTAGACAAGCAACTTCATAAATTTAATACAAGTAAAATTGGAGATTACCAATATACGCCACTATGTCTATTGCTTCGTGATTCAAAAGAAAATATAGTGGGTGGCTTGGAGGGTTTTATCGGCTTGGGATGGCTTCATATCGGTACTCTCTGGATTGCAGAGGAGTTAAGAGGTGATGGATATGGAAAAGCACTTCTTTTGGCGGCAGAAGAAGAAGCTGTGAATCGTGGCTGCTTAAACGTATATGTTTTTACTTATAGCTTCCAAGCTCCTGAATTTTATCAGCACTTGGGGTATGAAGTTTTTGGAGAGTTAACGGATTTTCCTCCGGGTCATCGTCGATACTTTCTTAAAAAGAATTTACAAAAAACCCTTAGCTAAACTTGATAGTCTCGAAAAATAGCCATACATCTGAGATAATTTTAATAAAAATTAACATTTTCCGGCGATGCTAAGACTTATTACTGACTTCGACGGCCCAATTATTGATGTTTCCGAACGTTACTACCGTGCTTATCAATTCTGCTTAGAGAAAACCCGTCGCCGAGGCCAAGTAGTGCAAGAACTTCCGAAAGCGGAATTTTGGCAGTTAAAGCGATCGCGTGTTCCCGAAAAACAAATTGCGTTGAATTCTAGGTTAGATGAAGCTCAAGCCCAAGAATTTGCCCAGTTGCGGCGGCAAACGGTGCATACGGAACCCTACTTTGACTACGACACCCTCGCGCCTGGTGCTGTGGATGCACTGTTAAAAATTCAAGAAGCTGGAATTGATTTAGCAGTTATGACCATGCGCCGAGTTCGGGAACTAGATTATGCTTTCAAAAAGCACGATTTAGGCAGATTTTTCCCAAAAAATCGTTGTTATTGCTTGAGTAACGATTATGTAAAGACTCGTGATATTGAAGATAAGCCCTTGTTAATGGCTAGGGCTTTAGAAGAACTGCCCCCCGCAGCTGATACCTGGATGGTGGGAGATACAGAAGCTGACATCACCGCAGCTAAAAATTATGGGATTAAGGTAATGGCTGTGGAATGTGGCATCCGCGATCGCACCCAATTGGAACTTTACCACCCCGACTTAATCATTAAGGATTTCAGCGCTGCTGTAGATTTAGTCTTAAAATCTAAACACCTTATCTAAAAAAGCTCTTTAGCAGCAACAGATTGAATTAATCGGCATTCGTTTATTGTTTTAGGTAAGTGGGTAAGAATAAATTATATTACGTAATATAAAGTTAATTAACTTTAGGTAACTTACCTTTTGCATTAATTTGATCACATAATCAACATTCCGGTTATAAATCAAAGTAGGAGCCAGAATACCTATTCTGACTCCTGACTCTCTTATTTAAAAAGAACACGTATCAAGCACGTTTTCTTTATAGAAACTTCCTTACGATTATTGATTTAGCGTAGAAAGCTACTAACCAACCACAACAATATAAAAGTTAGTACAGTAGAGAACTGATTCGATGACAAATTGAGGAATGATATTTGTGGTGAAAGCCAGCTAGCAATTAGCCCCCCAGCGATTAAGCCAATTATTAAACTGAGCAGGGTGAACAAAACTGCTCGACCAAATTTGCTTTCCTTGCGATTGAGGAAGTAAATACTAGTGCCTACCCCAACCACCAATGCTAACTGCAAAACCTGATCGCCTCCCTCTGGGTAAAACACACTGATAGAACTCAAACCAAGAAACCAAGCTCCTGGTAAGAATATATCCGCAGGTGAAGGCTTATCCAGCATTCGTTGCAGCCATGCAGGAGACTGCTCACGAGGGGTTGGACTTTCTTTAGGAACCGATTGCACTCGCAACTCTGGAAACCGGATACGCTCAGGGACTTTAATTTTACCTTCCTGGCGCATCCGTAAGCGATCCATTAAAATCGCATCGTAAGCCGCTTCAATTACTTCTAAATGCTTGGCATCGCTACTATGTTGCTCGAATAGGCGATTACGAGCATCCTGAATTTCATCGAAGCTAGCCTCTTCTGATACCCCAAGTTTTTCGTAGGGATTTTGATCGCTCATGGGAGTTTATTACTTCAGCCTCAGTCAGCGGCAGTTTTTTGTCGAAGAAAAAACAGCTTTAGGTTTTATTTTGATCGAAACTAAAGTCTCGACCTATTTTATGCCCTACCAGGACAATAGTAGCACGGGTTAGTTTGATCGACTTTGTAATTTCAACTATAGTCACTTTAACATATCGCTATAACTCCGTGTATACCCTCATGTCGTTGCCTAATTCTGGCTCTAATCTAGAATTTGAACGGAGAGTACCTAAAACACATAGTTTTTATGAAAAAATCAACTTTACTGTTTCAAATTTGGCAACTTACAGTGCCTTAATAGGATTTTTTTAATTATACTGAATAATCGCTTGTGGTATATATCCGCATATCGATTTAAAATTGAAACGTTTTAAGTTACCACTTAACTGGGATCAAGAACGTGTCTTGGTGTCAAGAGCTGTTGCGGCTAAAGTCAGAGCGCTTATATACTGTGGCTAACATAAGTTTAGCGTTCTCGTTGCCCACAATCCTGATTAGAGTATTTATTTTGGAATAATCAGGAATCTTATACCGTAGTTATGTAGATTCTTAGTTAGTCCCTAAGTGGCAACTGCGTTTTTACGCAACCCTTTTGTTAATCTTACGAATTTTTGTGCAAAGAAATGGTCATGGCTCCTGCCAAGATTCTTGTAGTTGACGACGATCCTGCGGTTCGGAATTTAATCCAACGCTTTCTGATTAAGCAGAACTATCAGGTAGAGGCTGCCGAAGATGGAAAGACAGCCTTAACTCTATTTGAGCAATTTAACCCTGATTTGGTAATTCTAGATGTGAATTTACCAGATGTAACTGGGTTTAACCTCTGCCAAGAGATGCAAAGTCGTAATGGTGTTTTTGTTCTGATGTTGACTAGCCGTGCTGACGAAGCTGACAAAATTCGCGGCTTTGCTAAAGGTGCTGACGACTATCTCACCAAGCCTTTTGGGCTAGGAGAGTTAGAAGTCAGAGTCGGAGCTATTTTGAGGCGTCAACGAGTGATAACTACAGCCGAGCAGAAACGCTTGGTATTTGAAAAACTTATGATTGACCCAGTGCGACGGGAGGTGGCACTTAATAACCAAGCAGTACCTTTAACTGCTCTGGAATTTGATTTGTTGCATTTTTTAGCCAGTCATCCAGGTCGAGTTTGGCGGCGTGCGGAGCTAATTCAAGAGGTATGGGACTATGAATATGTCGGCGACCAACGGGTTGTAGATGTCCATATCGGCCAAATTCGCAAGAAGATTGAAATTGATGCTAGTCAGCCAGCATTAATTCAAACTGTACGTGGTGTTGGGTATAAGTTTGAATCTCCTGCTCATCCCCAGCAATTGGAAGCCAAGTCCTGAGTTTATAGTCTAGAGTTTTTTAACTCTTGACTATAAATTATTGGGGGAGTAATTTAGTGAATTTCTTGGGCTTTTTTAGTAAAAGACAAATTTAGACAGTCAAAATAAATATATATTCCTCAAATACAGACCAGGGAGTTATTTGAGATATTTGTTTGTCCGTTTAAGACAGTGGACAGGGGAGAGAGTGCACTGGAAAATATTTCTTTTTTGCATCTGGCCGTTTTGGTAGATATAACGATGCTTATTTTGGAGTTAGTGGGGCGCACACATGTGCGCCCCACTAGCGTGTTTGTATTCAAAATAAAACCGTTATACAACAAGTACTAACGGTTAACTAATATATTTAAGTCTTGCCTCCTAGTTTTAGCACCAGGAGAAACTAAAAATCAGAATCTCCTGATCTTTATTTATTGTAATATTGCCTCGATTATGAGCGATCGCTTTGGAGCAAAATCCCATTGATGGGGCACGGCAAACCGTGCCCATATTCAGGCATGATCCAAAATAACGCCGTTCATCCAGTACCTATGGGGTGTCTAGTAGATTAGCTGTTGCGGGTGAATCGATGCTGGGCATTTCTACTGTGGAGTGGTGGAACAAAGTTTCCAGATAAACTCGGGCAGCACGGCGATCGCTATCTCCATTTTGGAGTAAAAACAATGATAGTGCCGCCGTCAATACTCTGTTTTCATCCCAATCGGGATGAGATTCTAAGTAGTTTTTTAAGGATTCGTGGAGTGTTTCAGGAATTTCTGTAAAGATGCTAACCGTTGCTTTCATGAGATTTTCCTCCTATGAGGACAATCAAGAGGGACAAGTTGCTTGCGGTGAAACGGCAATCAGGCCACCTCACACGCTCTTTCGCTAGCCGGACAATCTACGCTTACATCTGGCGGTAATATATTTTACACAATTGATGCCAACGGTTGAACGAACTATAAAAGCAAGCCGAATCATTGTGCGCCAAGAGGGGGTGGGTTTGTCAATGCTGCGAAATGTTAAAAACGAATGTATAAAAAATAAATACGAACGAAATAATCAGTGTTAAAGGCTATTTTTCGTTACGTTCCTTTACAAAAACTCAGTCCTTGAAGTTCCTTACCACTGTTAATTAACAATCCCCAGTAAGACGGCAACAGCCTATTGACTCGTAGAGCACCTGTGGAAAACTGCTAAAATCTCTGTGGAAACCCTGTGGAATGAGTGAGAAAAATAGCAGCCAATGATAAGAATTACAAAAATGTCACTAAATCATGACATTTAAACTCATGAAATTAGCTTCTCAATCTCAATCATCATCGTGGCTGCCCTCGATACATTCCCAGATATGGATTTTCGCAGTTGGTAGATTTCTCTCAGAAGTTGGCACCGGCTTTACCCTGTTTTACGCCCCCATCTTTTTTGTGAATCAACTTGGTTTATCTGCAACCAGTGTTGGGGTAGCCTTGGGTAGCGCCTCGATTTCCGGCATTGTGGGGAGGATTGTAGGTGGTTCTTTGGCTGATTCTGAATATTGGGGACGCCGCCGTACTTTGTTGCTAGCTACGGCGATTTCAGCAATTGGTTCTCTAGTTTTAGCTGCAACCAATAATTTTACTATTTTGGTAATTGGTAGCTTGATTAGCGGTTTAGGGATAGGTTTCTATTGGCCGGCTGCTGAAGCTGTTGTTGCTGACGCTAGCCAGATTGACAATCGCCGCGAAACTTTTGCAATCGCCCGACTAGCTGATAATCTTGGGTTAGCGATCGGAATTATGCTGGCAGGATTTTTGATCGCAATAATTGGGAGTTATCGATGGCTATTTGTCATTGATGCCATCTCTTTTTTGGTATTTTTTGGGGTTGTTTATGTGGGAATTAGTGAAACTGAACAACAGCAGATGGGGGAATCTGAAAAGACAGAATATATTGCTTCTTGGGGGGAATCTGAAAAGACAAAATATATTGCTTCTTGGTTAGCAGTATTAAGAGATCGCCGTTTCCTGGTCTACATAGCAGTTAATATATTCTTTACAATCTATATTTCTCAAATCCACAGCACCTTGCCGCTTTTCTTCAAAAACTTTGTTATAAAAAGTACTACTGAAGGATTTGCTCAAACTACGATTAGCGTTTTATTTGCTTGGCATCTGGTGTTCGCCATCATCTGTCAGTTGCCTGTCACTAGCATCCTAAAACGTTGCTCACATACACTCGCGCTGACTGTTTCCGCTATTTTCTGGACAATTGGTTTTGCCCTTATTTGGGTAAGCGGCGCTGCTCCATCTCATCATTTAGTTTGGGCAATATTGGCATTAGGAGTATTTGCTGTGGCGATTGTCTCCTATACGCCATCTGCTGCTTCTTTAGTGACTGAGTTAGCCCCGGAAAATCAACGCGGCGTTTATTTTTCCACCAACGCTTTATGCTGGGCTGTTGGCTCTTTTATTGGTCATCCCTTGGGTGGATGGGCATTAGATCATCCGCAAATTATTACCAATAGTTACTGGCTATGCTTCATCTTGAGTGTAGCGATCGCTGTGGCAATTTTACAGTTTCTCAATCGAATTTTGGCTGAGTAATCACCAAAATGGTATTATGCTTATGTTTAGCGATTTTTTAGGGAGTTAAATCATAGTGGTACGTTGATACAACAAACAGGAAAATCATTTAAATCGCTGCGATCGGGCTAAAAGTCCGATAAATTATGATTTTTTGTTTGTTGTCATGGTGTCATAATCTACTATGAATATTCCTTTTTCGCCAGAGAGGTTCAACCTTTGGGTACACGCTTAAGTTAACCCAGCATAGCCAAGAAAAAACGGCACACTTGTTTAATTTTAAAGCCTGGCGAAGTTAGGGAAGAAAGTTTTGTATTTACTTCCCCGACTCGCTCATTTATTTGCCTATATTCTTTATTTGCGACGTTCTTGCAACTTGCGATACACCGATTTTAAATCAACTTGATGGTGAGCTAAGGCAACCAAAGTATGATATAGCAAATCAGCCACTTCACCTGCGATCGCATCTGCTTCATCATCTTTAAAGGCCATTACCACCTCGGCGGTTTCTTCACCAATCTTTTTCAATATTTTGTTATCGCCACCTGCGAATAACTTACAGGTATAAGAACTTTCTGTCGGATTATCGCGGCGATCGCATATTATTTGAAATAATTGCGACAATGTATCCCCAGGTGGTGGGGCAATTTTCCCTTCTATTTGGTGAAAGCAACTACGTTCTCCAGTATGGCAGGCAATATCTCCTAATTGCTCTACACCTATGAGCAGCGCATCACTATCACAGTCATAACGGATACTCTGCACTTTTTGGATATGTCCAGAAGTCGCACCTTTGTGCCAGAATTCTTGCCGAGAACGGCTCCAAAACCAAGTTTCTTGAGTTTCTAAAGTTTTTTGTAACGACTCCTGATTCATCCACGCCATCATCAGGACAGTACCATCCAAATAATCTTGGACAATTGCAGGCACTAGACCCCGTTCATCGTAGCGGATTTCCTCAACAGGGATAGCATAATGCAGTGAGTGCGAATCGTTAGAAGACATACCAGCTAGTTTGCTCTAATGAGAATAATTCATGGATTCACGATACCATTCTGATTAGGGCAACTAGCATGTTTTTTTCAATTGAACTATCTTATCTATCTCTAAACAAAAGCATTCCGTTCCATAGCAGACTGCATCTTTACAGCACTCAACGCGACTTTGTGAGCTTTTGAGGCTTCACCATACCAATGAATCGCCGAATTAAAAGCTGCTCGGTAAAGATCCTGGTATGCTTCAGATAATCGAGTTTGAATATCTAGAGGTAAGTCTTTATTTGAGTTGTATAACATATTATTATTTTTTGGTTCAGCTATTTATATAGGATAGAAATTCTAAGTAATTTTTGACACTATCCTAAGATAGAGCTTTTTATTGCCCACTGTTAGGAGAGAACCTTGGTAAATACCACAATTAAAACAACAAAATCACAAGAAGTCTTCGCTGCTGCTCAAAACCTCATGCCCGGAGGAGTCAGTTCTCCTGTTCGTGCCTTTAAATCTGTAGGTGGTCAACCCATCGTTTTTGACCGTGTTAAAGGCGCATATATTTGGGATGTAGATGGCAACCAATACATAGACTATGTAGGCACTTGGGGCCCAGCTATTTGCGGTCATGCTCATCCAGAAGTAATTGCAGCTTTGCATGAAGCTTTAGAAAAAGGCACGAGTTTCGGTGCTCCCTCAGTACTAGAAAATGTTTTGGCAGAAATGGTTATCGATGCTGTTCCTAGCATCGAAATGGTCAGATTTGTTAACTCTGGAACTGAAGCCTGTATGGGAGTTTTGCGGCTGATGCGGGCTTTCACCAACCGAGACAAAATTATCAAGTTTGAAGGCTGCTACCACGGACACGCTGACACGTTTTTAGTGAAAGCAGGTTCTGGTGTTGCGACACTTGGCTTGCCAGACTCACCAGGAGTTCCGAAAGCGGCAACTAGCACCACTCTAACCGCACCTTTTAATGACCTAGAATCTGTCAAAGCTTTGTTTGAAGAAAACCGCGACGAGATTGCTGGTGTCATTCTTGAGCCAGTTGTCGGCAATGCTGGGTTTATTACACCTGACGCTGGCTTCTTAGAAGGATTACGGGAACTGACTCACGAGCATGGAGCGTTATTGGTATTTGACGAGGTGATGACAGGCTTCCGCATTGCTTACGGTGGCGCTCAAGAAAAATTTGGTGTTACTCCCGATTTAACGACCTTGGGTAAGGTGATTGGTGGTGGTTTGCCAGTAGGAGCCTATGGTGGTCGTCGAGATATTATGTCAATGGTTGCGCCCGCAGGCCCCGTATATCAGGCTGGGACTCTTTCTGGTAATCCCTTGGCGATGACTGCTGGTATAAAGACTTTAGAATTGCTGCAAAAGCCAGGTACTTACGAGTATCTTGACCGGATTACTAAAAAGCTAGCAGATGGTTTGCTGCAAATTGCCAAAGAAACTGGTCATGCGGCTTGCGGTGGTCAAATCAGCGCAATGTTTGGATTATTCTTTACCTCTGGCCCAGTTCATAACTACGAAGATGCGAAAAAGTCTGATACAGCCAAATTCGGACGCTTCCATCGCGGTATGCTAGAGCGTGGTGTTTACTTAGCACCTTCTCAATTTGAAGCTGGGTTTACGTCTTTTGCTCACACTGAAGAAGACATTGAGCAAACTTTAGCAGTTGCACGGGATGTAATGTCTAGTCTGTAATACGAACCTAGTCAAAGTAGGGGAGCCAATGCGTTGACTAGAAAACTGTGAGCCGAGGCTTCCTCTGCTCAAAACTTCTCTTCCCTTCTCTACCAGAGGTTTAGCTTGTTTCTTTGCTATAGCAACTAGCGTTATGTTAGCTGAAAGTACGCACCTTGAATGGTGCGTCACGCTTTCAGCTAACGCACTCTACATATCAACAGCCACAGCCTCCGTGACTACAGCCTTTAATAGTTTTATGACCTTCAGCACAGCCTTGGGAGCAATAGTGTTTGCCGTCTTCTTTAATAGCATCCTCAAGTGAAACGATACACAGGCAAGTCGGACAGGCGCATTTCATTTGGGTTACGGTTGTCATAACTTTCTCCATTTCCTGTTGAGATTACTTTAACAATACATGAATTGTTTCTGTCTGGTATGCGTCATATAAAGACTTATTATTTAGGCTGAGGCGAGAGCAAGGGCACGCAAAAAGATTTTGATTTTATTACAAAAAACCGTCCAAAATAACATCTGAACGGAATTTTTTCCTATTAATATTTTATGCCAACCTAGTCCGCTACAGGTTGTACTGATACCGAAAAACTACAAGTCAGGAGGTAAAATAACCTGATCAATTGCGTGGATTACACCGTTGCTGCCTGTGATATTTGCCTGTGTCACTCTAGCATCATTGACAGTTACACCGGTAGCAGGATCAACCTTAACGTTGATTGCGCCACCTTCAAGGCTTTTAACTTCGCCAGACTTCAAATCAGTGGACAATACCTTACCAGGTACCACATGGTAAGTTAAAATCTTGAGCAATACTTCTTTGTTAGCTGGGTTTAACAATTCTTGCAAAGCATCTTGTGGCAACTTAGCAAAAGCTGCATCAGTGGGTGCAAAAATAGTTAAGTTATCTTTGCCTTGCAAAGCTCCAGTCAAGCCTGCTGCTTTTAAAGCCTTAGTTAAGGTGGTAAAAGAAGCATTTGACTCTGCCAACGCTAACAAGTTCTTACCTTGATTGTCGGTTGCCCCTGGTGCTGGTGGAGTTGTAGGAAGTGCCGGGGTAGTGCGTGGAGTGCGGGGTGTTGGTTCACTAGGTGTAACACTATCACCCCGGTTATAAGGAGGCTCGTTGAAAATACTTGGTCTGGGATTTAGCACTCCACCACTTTGCTGCGCTACTTCTTGGCGTTTGGTATTGCCTTTTTCTATTGGGGAAGCGTTTGCTTGAAGGCGTTGACCCTGGTTATAAGGGGCTTCGTTGAAAATACTGGAATTAGGATTTAGTGCGGATTTCGCATCAGATGGTAAGGTAATCAGAAGGTTGAAACTAGTAAATCCTGCTATGCCTGCCAACGTGGTCAGCAATTTGCTGTAATTTGTCTTCATAAATTTCGTTTGTCTTTTTGTCCACACATTACATAAAGATTTATAACATTTTGCTATGCACAAAATCTAACCGAAGAGGGAAGTAAAATTATTTTTACGAAGGCTTTATGTTGAAGAGGTTAAATATCTAACTTCGGCTCAGGCTTAACAAGTACGAAATATACTTACCATATATTTCATGTAAATGGAGTATATTTTCTCTATCACACCAAAAGGAGTTAAAAAGCCTCCCTTGGTGTAGCTTAACTCTAAGAAAGTGGAAAAATCTTATATTTACGAGTTATGATTTACAACAAGATTTGATAAAGAATCTGTTATAAGGTAAACTTTTATACTATAGGTAAGTGACTTAATGGTTGATTAAAAAATATTGAATTCTTTGTGGTGTAAAGGTTCTAGGGTCTAAATCAACCATTGGTAACACAGGAAAAATTACAGTAGTCAAATACCTAGATATCTTGAACGTAGGCTAAGAGTTACGGAAATTAAAGTACCTGCTGAATAATCACGACTGAGCAATTAAATTATTTAATCATTTGATATTTTAATCTCTGAAAAAATAATATTTTTTTAATCGATTTATTTTGCCAAAAATCATGTATGAATTCAATCCTAATGTGAGTTAGATTGAGAACAAACAACTAATGTCAAGAAAAATTACTTGAACTAAAGATACAATTGTAAAGTTCAGAAGTTGACCAGTTACAAGGTATACAAAATGCTGGAATTATACCAATGGGAACTATCTCAATACTCAGAAAAAGTGCGCCTAATTCTAGATTTTAAAGGACTAGATTACCGCAAAATAGAGGTTACGCCTGGGATTGGACAGGTAGAATTGTTCCGGTTGACTGGTCAAAGACAAGTTCCGGTATTAAAAGATCGGAACAAGTATATTGTGGATTCTACGGAAATAGCTAAGTATTTAGACTTAGAGTATCCCGATCGCCCAATAATACCGCAAGATCCCAAAAAACGGGGTTTAACTTTATTAATAGAAGAATGGGCTGATGAGTCCATAGGCATCAAAGGTCGCAAAGCACTATTTGCAGCCATAAGTCAAGATCAAAATTTCCGCAAGTCTTTATTACCCACCTCGACACCAGATATATTTAAAAGTCTGGTTGGAGGAGTACCTAGTGATTTCTTGGCACTGTTCGGTTTTGGCGTTGGTTACAGCCCAGATGTGATACAGTCTGCGATCGCATCCTTAAAACAAGACTTGGAAGCGGTAACGTTATTATTGGCAGATAGTCCTTATTTAACAGGAGATGAGCCAACTTTAGCTGACTTATCTGTGGCTGGCTTATCGATATTGCTCAAGTTCCCGTCTGGCCCTTATTTGGATTTACCAGCTTCTATTAGAGGTAAAGGATTGCCAATCTTTGCCGAGAATATAGATTATGAACCATTCTTTACCTGGCGCGATCGCCTTTACGCCCAATTCCGCAAACCATTAATCACTACCACTCCACCAACAGGAAGTGCGCCAACTTCGATTCAGATTGACTAGGTAATGGGCATGGGGCATGGGGCATGGGGCATTGGGCAGGGATATTGGGCATTGGACATTGGGCATTGGGCATGAAGAAAATGACAAATGACAAATGACTAATGACTAATGACTAATGACTAATAAAATGAATTCAGGACAGCCATTAGGTTCGGTTATTCAAGGTTCTTTAACTGAAGGTTTAGAAGTACGATTGCATCCTGACATTTCTGTGGAAGATATGCGGGTGGGTAAGTTTCTTGTTGTGCAAGGGATGCGATCGCGCTTTTTTTGTATGCTGACAGATGTAGCATTGGGAGCTGCTAATGCCCGAATTATTGCTAATCCCCCTAGTTGGGAAGACACTTTTTTGCGAGATGTTTTAGCCGGAAGTGGAACATACGGTACTATCAACCTCGCGCCGATGTTGATGTTCACTCCCGAAACTGAAGAATCTTTCTCCCCCACAAATGGCAAATCGACAAACCCCTTCCTCCCATCAGTGACGGGTTTGGCTTCATTTGTGCCCCAAACCAGTACTACGATGGAATTGTTGCCTGTTAAAACTATTCCTAGTCACTTTAGCCAAGTTTACGAAGCAAGTGTTGACGATTTTCGCCGGGTATTTGGTTGGGAAGATGACCCCCAAAGGCGCAATTTTTCCATCGGCAAACCTTTGGATATGGATGTGCCCGTTTGCATAGATTTAAATCGCTTTGTAGAACGGAGTAATGGGGTTTTTGGAAAATCTGGTACTGGTAAATCCTTTTTAACGCGGCTACTTTTAGCTGGGGTTATCCGTAAAAGTGCGGCAGTAAACTTGATTTTTGATATGCACTCTGAGTATGGCTGGGAAGCTGTTGCAGAAGGGAAAAACGTCAATACTGTTAAGGGTTTAAAGCAACTTTTCCCCAGTAAAGTAGAAGTTTATACCCTCGACCCCGAATCGACAAAGCGCCGGGGTGTGCGTGATGCTCAAGAACTCTATCTGAGTTACGAGCAAATTGAAGTTGAAGATATTAAGTTATGTAGCCGAGATTTAGGACTCTCTGATGCAGCCTTAGATAACGCCAATATTTTATATAGTGAGTTTGGCAAGTCTTGGATTGTCCAGTTACTGAACATGACTAACGAAGAAATCGAGATGTTCTGCGACGAGAAGCGCGGACACAAAGGCTCGATTATGGCATTGCAGCGCAAACTCTTGCGGATGGATAGCTTGAAGTACATGCGAGCAGTTTGCCCCCAGAATTACATTAGTAAAATTGTCCAGTGTCTGGAATCTGGGAAGAATGTTGTGATAGAATTTGGTTCCCAGTCTAATATGCTCTCTTATATGTTGGTGACAAATATGATCACCCGACGTATTCACGAGCATTACGTCAAGAAAGCAGATAAATTCCTGCAAAGCAAAAACCCGAGCGATCGCCCGACGCCATTGATGATTACCATTGAAGAAGCGCACCGTTTCCTAGACCCGGCTATCGTCCAAAGTACTATCTTTGGGACTATTGCCCGGGAATTGCGGAAGTATTTTGTCACACTTTTGGTAGTTGATCAACGCCCATCAGGAATAGATAATGAAGTCATGTCCCAGATTGGGACTCGCATTACCGCTTTGCTTAATGACGAAAAAGACATTGACGCGATTTTCACGGGTGTATCTGGTGGTAGCGGACTGCGATCGGTATTGGCAAAGTTAGACTCTAAGCAACAAGCTTTAATTTTGGGTCATGCCGTTCCTATGCCAGTAGTAGTACGTACCCGTCCTTACGACGCAACATTTTACGAAGAAATTGGTGAACCAGCCTGGGAAGAAAAACCTGACGCAGAAGTATTCGCTGCCGCTGAACTAGCCAAAGCTGACCTGGGATTTTAAATAGTCATTTGTCATTGGTCATTAGTTATTGGTCAAATCAATGAGTCATAACCAATGCCCAATGCCCAATGCCCCATGCCCAATTCGTAACATCCCTCCATCCTCGCAGCAAATTGAGTTCGGTTATCCGGCTAGTTTTTGGCAACAGAAGAGGAGTTTTTGGCGTCACTATAGATATAGTCAGTAATTTCAAGGAAGTTTATTTTTTTTGCAAACGGGCAATTTTGAATTATAATTAGAGCCTTTATCTTAAGATACTTTACTATCTGCCTGATCTATCGTACTATAAAGATAAGTGGAACTCATACCGACTTCGGATTTCCAGTTACTGTCAGTAACTGCCTAAAAGAAGAATTCTCAAAAACAACCAGCGTGCTTATATAAAGATTGAAAATTTAGGGAAGGTAGGGGAACCTATCGTTGGGGGCTAACCGTCTGAACGACGGCTAGATCAATTGATAATTACTTTTGATAGCTCCCGATATTTCGTGATAGATGTACTACCTTCCTCCATTCATTTTAGTAAGAAAACATACATTGTGTTTACGGAGTAGAGGAAAACGCACTAATGCCTACTGTCAACACCCAAACGGAAAACCTCAATACCAGATTCACCGCTGATATGGTGCGAACCTATCTGCGAGAAATTGGTCGTGTACCACTGCTAACCCGTGAACAAGAGATTGTCTATGGGAAGCAGGTGCAACAAATGATGACGCTTGTAGATGCCAAAGAGGTTTTGGCAAAGAAACTGCACCGCGAACCCGATATGTCAGAGTGGGCTGACCACGTTCACCAATCGGAAACCGAGGTACAACAAACGGTGGCGCAAGGTAAGCGGGCAAAGCAAAAAATGATCGAAGCGAATTTGCGCTTGGTCGTTGCTATTGCCAAGAAATATCAAAAGCGGAATATGGAGTTTCTGGATTTAATCCAGGAAGGAACACTAGGATTAGAGCGGGGTGTAGAGAAATTTGATCCGATGAGGGGTTATAAGTTCTCGACTTACGCTTACTGGTGGATTCGCCAAGCCATTACCCGAGCGATCGCTCAACAAGGTCGCACCATCCGATTACCGATCCACATTACCGAGAAACTGAATAAAATCAAGAAAGTGCAGCGCGAGTTGGCTCAAACCTTGGGGCGATCGCCTACTCCAGCGGAAATTGCCAAAGAACTGGAACTAGAACCTGCTCAGATCCGCGAGTACCTGAACATGGCGCGTCAACCAGTGTCTTTGGATGTTAAAGTTGGCGATAACCAGGATACTGAGTTGCAAGAAATGCTCGAAGATAGCGGCCCATCGCCAGAGTATTACACTAACCAGGAATTCTTGCGCCAAGACTTGAACAACCTGCTAGCAGAACTAACCCCGCAACAGCGAGAAGTTTTAGTCCTACGCTTTGGTTTAGAAGATGGTAACGAAATGTCATTGGCGAAAGTTGGTGAGAGATTGAATCTCAGCCGGGAACGCGTCCGCCAGTTAGAGCATCAAGCTTTGGCTCATCTGCGTCGCCGTCGTGCTAATGTCCAGGAATACGTTGCTAGTTAAAACGAGAGACGCGAGCGAAATACCGCGTCTCTACACACCTTGGTGATGCGCCTCCTGAATTCAGGGGGCGATTTTTTTGTTAATAACTAGGAAAAATATTTGGATTTTCCACTGTAGTTTTACGGGGATAGATTTGAGAAAATAATGACAGTAATTTTCATTTATTAAAAAGTAAAAATCAAGATGTCAAAAAACCGAGGTTAATTGAGAGTGGTTAATTTATAATTGCTGACTCCTGTTAGGGGATAGCTAAGGTTTACCATTCTGACTTCTGAATTCTTCTTCAAGATTAACCTCACCCAATAGGATGAACCTATTGGATGAAGAATAAAGGCTCTAAGTGATGGTAATCTAAGGATTGTTGAACTAAATTAAATAAAAACTTTAGTTTTTGACAGTTTTCTTTTTTGGACAATAGTAATATAAGTCGTTAACAAAGTCTTTGACAATTAAGACTTGGTGATGATTCAAGTAAGTTCTAGAGAACTTAGTTAGTTTTTTAACAGGAGAAGTAGGGTGCTTAACAACCTTCATCAGTTCTTATCTCCCCGTCAGTGGGGAATTTCCCTCGCGGGCTTAGGCTTACTTCTCGGTTTGGGCTTTATAGCCAAGCAGACTCAAGTAGTACCAGTTACAAATTCTCCACTATCATCGGCTCAGATTCAGAAGCCCTCTGAAAATTCTCTTTTGTCGCAGCTAAGAAGAGTTAGAGAGCAGAGAAGTCAACTCAATTCAGCTTCTGGAGATAGAGGGCTTTTTGACCATAAGAGCGGAAAAATATTACCTACAACTACAGCCTTGGTTCCAGGTTCTGGCGGAACTACAAGAGGGGCAAAAGCTTTACCAAAAGTGACTTTTCCTGTAAAAGATGGGGTTTACCTCTATGGTCAATCCCCAAAATCAAACCAGCTTGGTCAAGGTTACATCATATTTCAAAAGCAGCAGGACAAGGTAACAGGTGCATTGTATATGCCCCAATCAGAGTTTAATTGTTTTCAGGGTACACTCAACCCATCAGGAGAGTTGGCGATGACGGTTAATGGTTCGTCAAATGAAGCCAGTTATGCTCAGTCGAATCAGGTAGCTGCAAGCAATAGACTACCAAAAGTCGGTGAAGATGAGTTCAGCAGTTATCCTTACTCGGTGGCTCTGCAAGACTTTCATCAGTTAAATTCCATCACAGCTAGCGATCGCCGCACGTTGCAAATGTGCAAATAATCTCCAAGTTAATACTCAATTCCTGGTTGTGCTTTAACGCCTTGATCGCGGAAAGGGTGCTTAACTAGCGTCATTTCGGTTACAAGGTCAGCACGCTCAATTAAAGCAGCTGGTGCGCCTCTACCTGTGAGAATAACGTGCTTATTAGCTGGTTTTTGTGCCAAACCTGCTAAAACATCATCTACTTCTAAATAAGACATTTTCAGGGCAATATTGATTTCATCCAACAACACCAGATGAAAGTCTGGATTGCGGATGTATTCTAATGATTTCTCCCACGCAGCACTAGCTTTATCAAGATCGCGATCGCGGTCTTGAGTTTCCCAAGTAAAGCCTTCGCCCATTGCGTGAAATTCTATCTGGTCTTCCCAATAACTGAAAACCCTTTTTTCTGAAGGTTCCCAACTACCTTTGATAAATTGGACGATCGCAACTTTATACCCGTGACCAAGCGATCGTAATACCATCCCTAAAGCCGCAGTAGTTTTACCTTTTCCGTTACCAGTATTTACAATAATTAATCCTTTTTCTGGCACAGCTTGCGCTATGCGTTGATCCTGCACTTCTTTGCGCCGCTGCATCTTTTTGCGGTACTGTTCATCAGTTAAAGATGAAGACATGACTTCATCAATCAAGCGCCCAATCTCTTGGTCTGTGTTTAATTCTTGTGGTGTATCGTTTTTCATCAATCTTGTTTAGAAATAACTGTTAAAAGTGTTGAGAATGAACCAAAATATTGTTTTTTATCAAATTTTACTTAAATAAATTGATTGAAAATGTCCAATAATTTTCATATGAAATATTAATACTGTGTTACCTGTTTTTAACATGATTTGCAGACAAGTATAGAAAATCCTATGATATACAAACTGAACTTATAATTTTAGTTTACTATTACTGTTTTAAATAATTTAACATGTTAATTAAGGCACTTTACCAGGAAAATTTTGTCATTATCTTGTTTAATATAGTCATGAGTTACACTACCAACCGAGGGTACTCGCCTGGGTTGGGTGAGGACGCGATTGCAGCCTTGGAAATGCGTTACCTGTGCTATTTAGTTTAACTATTTATTTATAGAGTATTATCTTAGGAGTTGTTGCGGTAGTGCTGTAGAGTGTTATGTGTTTATGGATGCTGTTGTGTCCATTTTTCCCACAGAGGGCGCATATCCTCTGGTTGCCCATCATAATTGAGCAATTGGTCTGAAATTATCACCCATGATTGGGCATTGCGTGTCCAAACGTTCCCAACTGGGCGTAACCAACTTGTATTATCTAAGGTTCCGGGTTTAACGTTGATAGTATTTGGGTTATAAGTCCGTTCATGGAACAATCGCGTTCCGCAATCACCGGAGAAGAAATTATTTATTTCGCGTCCGCTATCAGCTTTGCGAGTCCAAGCTTTCGGTTGTCCCTGAACAATTACAACAGCATCTCGTGGTACTGTAAAAGACATTCCAAAGGCACTAGACGATTGTTTTTGACACTCTTTACAGTGGCATACATAGAGGGTTAAAGGTTCAGCATGAATTTCGTAACGAATCTGTCCACATTGACAACCTCCAGTATATGGAAGACTCACAGGTTTCATCTCTTTTACAATTTGGTATTACCTGATTATAACTAAAGCTATCTCATACCATTATTTCCTCATTCTTCATCTTTATCTGATTCATCATCTTCACTCCAATACTGTTGAGGTGCATTTCCGTGAACTTCTAAAATCTTTGGTTTTTTGATTTTATTATCAGGCGGATTAATTGCTTCTAACTGCACATCAAATTTCCAGTTATCACCAAAATCATAAAGATAGGTAATTTTAGCACCTGGTTCTAGAGACAAATCACCAATCTGCACTTGGTCGGCAAATGGAGGGGTTTCCAGGTACGGATGACTTATTTTGATAGTACGACCAAAACGGTCTTTATAACTAAACTCATACAAGTGGTCATAGTCAAAATCAAAAGCATCAAGAATTGTCTCTGCTAGCCAGCCTAATGGTTTTTTCGCTGGTATGGCAATGCGTCTCCAAGCCTGAGAAATAGATACTTTAAAAATATAAATACCATCAGTGAAGCCTTGCTGTGGAACAAATAAATTATTCTCCCATTCTGGAAAAAATGGTTGTAAATGTGACTGCCATTTTCCAAAATTCACATTGACATCATCTTGTAATTCTCCTCGTATCCCCAGCGGAAATAGTAATTGCAACAGAGCATCACCAAAGGGCAAGCGTTGTAAACTAGTAATGCGCCACCCCTTGCCTTCTTGTGGTTTTCCTTGTTTGATAGATAACAATCCAAATAATTCTAACAGGGCAACGTTATGCAACCCAGGGTAATAACTAATATTGTGTTGGTCTTCATATTTAGGAAACTTTAAACCTTTATCTGGAACGCGGGGCCAAAGTTGAATACATCTAAATAAATTACCGAATGAGTCTTGATGCTCACCCAAAATTTCGTTATTTCCCCAAATCAACCAAGCTTCTAATAAGTTGAAATAGCGTTCTGTTGGGTTAAGATTTGACCATGATTCTAAGGTTGCCGCGTCTAATACTAAAATTTGCTTCTTACCGTGGGATCTAATTTGGGCTATCCCAGAACTGCGTAATAACAGATATAGCCCATTAATGTAGGGGTATGATTTCTGTACGGGACGTTTTAGTTTAATTTCAATTGGGTAACTTAACCGAGAATTAACTTCCGATAGTACTTTCAGTGGTAGAAGGTTATTAACACTACTAACTTCCACTCCATTTGGTTGCAAGAAATCTATCAGGGTTTGGAAGTCATTCAAAATCGTACCGGGTTGATTTTCATCAATGCTGAGTTCTTCTAGGAGTTTTTGTTGTGACTCTGTTAAGGAAGGCAGTTCAGGATTGAGTGTGCGTTCTAGCCGCGCAAATAAATCTTCCATAAATAAAAATTTTAAATTCTAAATTCACAATTTAACCTTCCGTAAAACCCTGTTCTCTTTATACTATGACTTCAGCAGTTACCCTAATAAACCTGGTTCTTGCCAAGTGTCGCAGTAGGTCTATCAAGACCGTAAGCTTAATGAGATGTAAATGATAATATTTTCACCTTCTACTTGACAATCCCAGGAATTTGATATGAATAGTAACACTCGTCTACAGATGATTTTAGCGGATACACCTATTGATACAGTATTACCTGCGATCGCACAACTAAATTTACCTAACTGGTGGTTAGCCGGGGGTGCAGTCCGAAACACAGTTTGGTCTTCAATTTTTGGTAATGAGTGTGGGTTAGGTATTAAAGATTTTGATATTGCATTCTTTGATATAGAGGGAAACCGTTCTCAGGAACTAGCAGCAAAGGCGACTCTCACAGAACAATTTCCTCATGACGAGTTTGATGTCAAAAATCAAGCCAGTTTTGCTCGTTGGCGGCTTGGTAGCAGACTCTACACTAGTACAGAGGATGGCATCAGACATTGGCTGCACACTGCTACTGCTGTAGGAGTTCGACTAGATGCACAAGGCCAATGGCAATTTTTTACTCCCTACGGGTTAGATGACCTTTTTGGTGGCATTATTCGACCTACTCCAGCACATACTCATAACTTAGATGCTCACAATAAAGCTTCTGGGTTTTTACAGAAGTGCCATTATCTGCGGTTGGCATAAAAATTACAGTCGGGCTGTAGCCCTTGGTTTTCGTTACAAGGGAAATCAGCTTTTTAATTTACAACCCTTGGATACGGAATCGCAATGTTAATAATTTTCTAAGTACTGGGAATAATTAAAATAGAACCCCTTTCATGACAAGACGAGGGGTGATGCTAATTTTGTAACTTTATAGTCAAAAATCAATGCCAAATCATACTGGATACCAAATCAACTCGACTCTCCACGAAGGAATCCAAACAATTATTTATCAAACACAAATGCCAAAGACGCAACAGCGAGTTATCCTCAAGTTGCTTAAAAATAAATATCCTACCCTCGAAGCCTTTACTCGTCTTAAAAATGAGTATCAAATTCAGCAAAGTTTAGACCATCCCAACATAGTTAAAGCCATCAGTCTAGAAACCTTTGAAAATCGTGCAGGACTGTTGTTAGAAGACTTTGGTGGTCAGTCCTTAGACCAACTTTTACCGACAGAAAATATTGACTTAATTAAGTATTTAAACATTGCTATTCAACTGACCAAAGCTCTAGCTTATTTGCATAAACACCAGATTATTCATAAAGATATCAAACCTAGTAACATCATTATTAACTCCCAGACAGGTATTGTTAAACTCACTGACTTTGGTATAGCCTCCCGCCTCAATAAAGAAAATCCTCAGTTTACTAACCCTAACTGCGTTGAAGGCACACTTGCCTATATGTCTCCTGAACAAACTGGGAGAATGAATCGCATTCTCGATTATCGCACTGATTTTTATTCTCTTGGTGTGACTTTGTATGAAATGCTCACCAAGAAAACACCATTTTTTAGCCAAGATACCCTAGAAATAGTTTATAGTCACATTGCTGTTCAACCAATAAAACCGCAGTTATTAAATCCAAAAATTCCTGCTGTCGTCTCAGAAATTATTATGAAGCTGATGGCGAAAAATGCGGAAGACAGATATCAAAGTTCCACAGGATTATTAGCAGACTTAGAAGTATGTCTCAACCAGTTAGAAACTAAGGGTACAATTACTGACTTTGTGCCAGGTCGTTTAGATGTCTTAAGCCAGTTATTAATCCCTCAAAAATTATATGGTCGTGAAAAGCAAGTTAATGAACTATTAGCTGCATTTGAGCGCGTTACATCTGGAAATAGTGAAATGATGCTAGTCTCTGGTTATTCTGGTATTGGCAAATCAGTTCTGGTCAACGAAGTTAATAAACCCATTACTCGCAGACAAGGATACTTTATTTCTGGCAAATTTGACCAATTAAAGCGAAATATACCTTATGCTTCTTTAATTCAAGCTTTTGCTTATTTAATGCGATATTTACTAACTGAAAATAATGAAAAAATAGAAATATGGCGTAATAAGATCCTATCAGCTTTAGGAACAAATGGAAAAGTTATTACTGACGTAATTCCAGAAGTAGAATTAATCATTGGTACACAACCTGAAATTACCCAAATTGGTGCAACAGAATCACAAAATCGCTTTAACCGGGTTTTTAAAGAATTTATCCAAGTTTTTACCCAAAAAGAACACCCCTTAGTCATCTTTCTAGATGATTTGCAATGGGCAGACTCAGCCACATTGAATTTAATTCAATTGCTCATTACTGATACGGATAGCAAATATTTGTTATTTATTGGGGCATATAGAGATAATGAAGTTAGTCCAGCACATCCTTTAATCCAAAAAATAGAAGAAATTAAAAATACTGGCACGGTTGTCAATAATGTTGTTTTGCAACCCTTAAATTTAGAGAATGTGACTCAGCTAGTTGCAGAGACTTTACAAGAAACAGAAGTTAAGCATGATACGCAAAATGGGATATTTGATAATCAAATTATCCAACTAGCTGAATTAATTTCTAATAAAACAGGCGGCAACCCATTTTTTATAACCCAACTAATTCAAGCACTTCATCAAGAAAATCTTTTAACCTTTGATTTTATTAATGCTAAATGGCAGTGGAGCCTAGAGGATATCCAATCAATTGGAATTACCGATAAAAATGTAGTTGAACTGGTTGCAAGTCGAGTTCAAAAGCTACCAAAGTTCACCCAAAATGTTTTAAAACTAGCGGCTTGCGTAGGTGACAGATTTAGCTTGGATGTTTTATCAATAGTCAATGAAAAATCGGCTTCTTTGACAGCAAATGATTTACACTCAGCTTTGCAAGCGGGATTAATTCTGCCTTTAAGTGAAGCTTACCGCATTCCTTTAGTTTTTAATCAAGAAGAAGCGGTTAATTTAAATTTCGACACTTCACGGGTGAGTTACAAGTTCTTGCATGACAGAGTGCAACAAGCAGCATACTCGTTGATTCCAGAAGAACAAAAGAAATCTACTCACTTGAAAATTGGGCAATTGCTTCTGCAAAATATACCTAAAGAGGAAATAGAAGCTAATATTTTTGATATTGTCAATCAGTTGAATGTAGGTATTGTTAATCTGATAGAGCAATCGGAGAAAACTGAATTGGCACGATTAAATTTAATCGCAGGGCGAAAAGCTAAAGCTTCTACAGCTTACGAAGCTGCTCTTAAGTACTTCACAAATGGGATAGAACTTTTAAATATAGATGCTTGGCAAACTGAATATACCTTAACCATAGGTTTATATGAAGGAGCCGCAGAGGCAGCCTACCTGGGGGGTAATTTTGAACAGATGCAACAATGGGTTGAGGTGGTGCAGCAAGAAGCCAAAATCCTTTTAGATAAAGTGAAAGTCTATGAAGTACAGATCATAGCTTCTATTATTCAAAGCAAACAACTGGAAGCCATCAAAATAGCAGTATCAGTTCTACAATTGTTAGGAATAAATTTTCCAGATGAACCAACATCAGCTGATATTCAGCAGGGAATGGATGAAATTGCTGCTTCTTTAAAAGAGAAAGCCATTGCAGATTTAATTAACTTACCATTAATGACCGACCCTTACAAGATTGCAGCTATGAAAATCTTAATGGGAGTTCTCCCTGCGGCTTTTCAAACTGCTCCTATAATGATGCCAATTATTGCCTGTAAAATGGTCAATTTGTCCTTAAAATATGGCAATACGGCTGTATCTGCCTATGGTTATAGTCTTTATGGATTAATTCTTTGTGGAGCTCAAGGAGAAATTGATTCTGGCTATGAATTTGGTAAGTTGGCTTCAAGTCTGGTATCACAATTTGATTCTCAAGAACTCAAGGCTAAGATTCTGACAGTTGTTAGCGCTCATGTTATGCATTGGAAAGAGCATGTTAGGGAAACATTAACATCATCAATGGCAGGATATTCTAGCGGTCTAGAAACTGGAGATTTAGAATATGCTGGTTATTGTGGTTACATTTATCCTTATCATTCATTTTGGCTGGGTAAGGAACTTTGGGTTCTGGAAAAAGAACTAGTAGCTTATTGTGATTCGCTGAAAAAAATCAACCAACAAGTAGCTTTAACTTGGAACTCAGTATATTTGCAAACAGTTTTGAACTTGAAAGGAAATTTTGAAAATGCAGACTGTTTAATTGGAGAAGCCTACGACGAGCAAACTATGCTACCAATTCATCAGCAAGTAAATGACCTTTACACAATTAACCATTTATTTGTTAATAAACTTATGCTCTCTTACATATTTGGGGAGTATTTTAAAGCTGTAGAAAACGCTGCGATCGCAGAAAAATCTTTAGGTGGTGTTACAGGATTGTTTGTTGTTCCACTGTTCTATTTCTACGATTCTTTAGCCCACTTGGCAATATATCATACTGCTAAAGAGTGTGAGAAGCAAGCTATTTTAGAAAAAGTCCAATCTAATCAGCAAAAGATGGAACTCTGGGCTACCCATGCTCCAACGAATCACTTACACAGATTTTATCTCGTGGAGGCAGAACGGTATCAGATTTTAGGTCAAAAGCTGGAAGCAATGGACTACTATGAAAATTCTATTGCCAAATCTCAAGAAAACGGTTTTCTTCAAGAAGAAGCTTTAGCTTATGAGTTAGCAGGAAAATTTTATCAGTCTCTAGGCAAAGAGTTAATTCATCAAACGTATATAACTAAAGCCTATTATGCCTATATTCGTTGGGGTGCGATCGCTAAAGTTAAATACTTAGAATCAAAGTATGTTTTTCTAGTAGGACAAACTAATACTATAGAAACTACTACTTCAAAAATAGATACAATTCACTTTACCACTACCACGACTACTAATAGCAGTTTGAGTGATTTTTTGGATTTTAATGCATTTATCAAGTTTTCGCAAGCGATTACCAATGAAATTATTTTAGAAAATTTGTTGAGCAAGCTAATCAAAATCTTACTAGAAAATGCTGCTGCACACAAAGCAGTACTACTTCTACTTAAAGATAATCAACTATACATCGAAGCTTCTGGAAATGCTGCTGATGGTGTGGTGACAGTTTTAAGTTCTATTCCTGTTGAAACCTATCAGGATTTACCGCTTTCTGTGATTAATTACGTTTTTCGCACTCAGCAATATCTTGTATTAAATGATGCGATAATTACAGAACCCTTTAACCTTGATATTTATATTCATGAATCTCAAACAAAATCAATCTTTTGCTTACCCATTATTTACCAATCACAGCTTACGGGCATTATTTATTTAGAAAATCAGTTATCATCAGGAGCTTTTGTTCCAGAAAGGGTAGAGGTATTAAAAGTCTTAGTTTCTCAAATGGCTATTGCCATACAAAATGCCCGATTGTACACAAGAGAACAAGACAAATCTAGAGAATTAGAACAGTCCATAAAAGATTTGCAAGAGGCACAACTACAACTTATCCAAAGTGAAAAAATGTCTTCTTTGGGTAATTTAGTTGCAGGTGTAGCACACGAAATAAACAATCCAGTTGGTTTTATTACAGGTAGTATAGTCCAAGCAAAAGATACTATTAAGGATTTAATAGAGTATCTGCAACTGTACCGAGAAAAATTCCCAAATCCTGGTGCTGAAATTGAAGAAAGAGCCGAAGAAATAGATATAGATTTCTTGCTAGAAGATTTACCTAAAATGATTGACGGTATGTCAGTAGGGACACAGCGCATTCGTAATATTAGTACTTCCCTACGTACTTTTTCACGGGCTGATACTACCTCTAAGGTATTAGCTAATATCCATGAAGGCATTGATAGTACTTTGTTAATTTTACAGCATCGTCTAAAAGCTGATCATAATCGTCCGGCAATTCAAATCATTAAAAAATATGGAAATATTCCATTAGTAAAGTGCTACTTAGGGCAGTTGAATCAGGTGTTTATGAATATTATCGCAAATGCAATTGATGCTTTAGAAGAAGCAAATATTGGTCGTAGTTTTATGGAAATTAAAGACAATTATCCTAATACTATTACTATTTTAACTAAGATAGACGAAGAGAATAATCTGATCATCAATATTCAAGATAATGCTAAAGGAATGCCAGAAGAGGTTAAAGCCTGTATATTTGAAAATTTATTTACTACTAAATGTGTAGGAAAAGGTACGGGATTAGGATTATCTATTAGTCGTCAAATTATAGTAGAAAATCATGGCGGAAGTTTGATTTGTGAATCAATCTTGGGACAAGGAACAGAATTTATAATTTCTATCCCTGTTTCGGGAGAATAATTTCTCATACTAGAGGCGCATTAGCAAAGCTATATCCGCAGATACCCGACTTTTCAAATAAGTCGGGTATTTTTAATATCACGAAAGTTTCAATATTGCTATAGTAATTTTATTAAAGTTTTAAAACCTTTTAAGATAAAGGTTATTTTGCTGTTTAAAAAACTATATAAATAACAACTTAATTACTTAATCAAATCAACACAAATTTAGTGCTAATTGGCACTCAAAATTTTATTATTCATCTGTTATAATTGATTACACACATCAAATCTTGTAGTATCTTTTTTATTTAGTAGTAAATTGATTTTCTAGCTGATATAAAAGTAAGCTTTAGCTAGATTGAAAGGATTTTAGCTAGGTTTTTATGAACTAAAAATTTCAGCAAGAATTTGATTTTACAGCAAATTACAAGATGCGAAAGTTATAAAAATTAAGGTGGTTATCCTGTGGAAAAAAGAAGAGAAAGTGGGCGAATAGTTCCAAAAGCTATTTCGTTTTTGTTAAATCGGATCACATTGCTTGTGCTTGCAGTCACTCTTGTGCTGTTTATTGGAGGTAGGTTTGAACTAGCAAGTGCAGCTCAACCTAATGCAGAATTAGAAATTCAAAAACTAACATCCTGTTACGCGCTAGGAACTGATGCTATTGGTAAAGGAAATCTTCTAGAGGGAAAGAATATTTATCGGAATTGTTTTACTCAAGATGCAGTCCTCACTGCCATTTTTCCTGATGGGGCAAGTGAAAAACGTTATGGGACGGATTCTTGGGCTGATTTTGTCTATTCCGTATTCCAAGGAAATGGATATCAAGCTACCCAACACTTGATAGGTACAATCAACATTTCAGTTCAAAATAATCAAGCAACAATGACCTCTTACCTCCATGCGACTCACAAACGCTCGGAAACCAGCATTGATGTCGCTAATGGCACTTATGAAGATCAAGTCGTTAAGATAAATGGGCGCTGGAAAATTCGTAATCGTACCCTTAAACTCATCGATTTCTTAAATCTCAGTTCCCCGACTACTGCTTCCTCAAGCACTAATGCCCGAAGTGCTAATTCCTCAAGTACCTTGGTAAGGCCAAATATACCTCACTTAAAGTAGTAATTGTTCAGAGATGAAGTGGTTTGGTAAAAAAGTCAGGAGTGAATATTTTAATTCACTCCTTTTTATTTTGCAATTTCACTGAACTATAGCGCAATACAAAATACCTTTTTACATTCAATTTTTTGTGAGAAAAATAACCTAATTTAAGGTTTGGCAAAGCTGCAAAATCAACCTTTTTTCTGTTTAATCCGTGAGTAGAGAAGTTCGCGCTCGCTGTGAGGATTTACAATTAAGCATGGACTATTACCGCCACTTCCATTACTTACAATAACGACAGTAATGCCGGATTTTGGACAAACTCCTAAACAACTGGTGTTAACTACTCGAAATTCACCCCATAATCCCTCCGATTTCAGACGGGATTTCAACCAATTCTCTAAGTTTTCGGAAGCCGTTGAGCCTGATTGCTCGTTTGCACATTGTGAACACACAAGCACTAAACCAGACTCCCATCGAGGTGAAACACTGGGAATAGAAGTGTCTAATGGGCGAGAATTTATTAAGGGTGATGTCTGCTGAGAATTCGATGCAAACTTTTTGAAACTACGTTGGAGCAATCTTTTAATACGTTGGATCAGTTTTTTCATGGACGATCCGATTTATTTCTCTGAACAACTTAAAAAGACCTCTCCCTGGTTTTACTACGTAAAACCGTCCCTCTCCGAGGCGGAGAGGGATAGAGTTGAACTTGAGTTAAAGGCTGAAAGAGGTTTGTTGAACAGGATAGTGTAATTTTCCCGTTTAATCTGTTCTGGTAGATCATCTAGTTCCAACAAGAATCAGCGTTTGTGAGCAATTTGCTGTAAGTATGCAATTAGCTGTTCTCCAGCAGTGTCAATGTGTCGTTTTAGTAATCTGACAGCAGCTTTTGTATCTTGCTTTTGACAAGCATCTAGGAGTTGATAGTGTTCTTTTTGCGATCGCTCTTGGTAATCCATCTGCGCCAATTGTACCCGAACATAGCGATCGCAATTCACGTGTAAAGTTTTAATCATTGTCAGCAACCGGGGACGTTCAGCAGTGGCGTACAGCGTCGCATGAAATTCCCAGTTGAGTTTTGCCAACACACCTGCATCAGTTGCTTGATCTGTCGCTTCTAAAATCACAGCAGCTTTTTCTATATCTGTTTCCCTGAACTTGGGTATTGCTAACTGCATCGCTTTCACTTCTAAAGCGCTGCGAATTTCACAAATTTCTTGCGCCTCTTGTGCTGTTAACACCGATACGATCGCACCACGATTTAAATGCAGTGTCACTAATCCTTCTGCTTCTAGCTGCTTCAAGGCTTCACGCACGGGAATACGACTAACTCCAAACTGAGTGGCGATTTCATCCTGTCTCAGCGATTGTCCTTCCTGAAAAATGCCCCGCAGAATCGCTTCTCGCAAAGCATCGGCAATTAAATCTGGGGTACTGCGTTGTTGTTGCAGCACATTCGCTGCCAGGTCATTTAAGTTCATATTGGATATTGTATACAAATTTTGAGAAATTGTATACAATATCCAAAGTAAGTTTTTTAAACATCCCTTCAATATCACGGGAGACAGTTATGAGCATCGCATCTCAACCAGACCGAATTATCATCTTCGACACCACGCTACGGGATGGCGAACAGTCACCGGGCGCAACCCTCAATGTAGAAGAGAAATTAGCGATCGCTCATCAACTAGCTCTCCTTGGTGTCGATGTGATTGAAGCCGGTTTTGCCGTTGCTAGTCCGGGAGATTTTCAAGCTGTTAAAACCATTGCTGAACAAGTCGGAATACCCGGTGGGCCGATTATTTGCAGTTTAGCGAGAGCCATTCGCCAAGATATTCACGCCACCGCAGAAGCATTGAAGGGCGCGGCTCGTCCCAGAATCCACACGATGATTTCTACCTCTGATATTCACCTGCAATATCAGTTGAAAAAGTCTCGTAGCGAAGTATTAGCGATCGCATCAGAAATGATTGCTTATGCTAAGTCGTTTGTAGACGATGTAGAATTTTCACCAATGGATGCCAGCCGCACTGAACCAGAGTTTCTGTATCAAGTTTTGGAGGCAGCGATCGCAGCAGGTGCAACTACAATTAATATTCCTGATACCGTTGGTTACTGCACACCCAAGGAAATCGGAACTTTAATTCAGGGAATTCGAGAACACGTTCCTAATATTGATAGGGTGATTCTATCCATTCATACCCAAAATGATTTGGGTTTAGCAACAGCTAACGCTTTGGCAGCAATTGAATACGGTGTGCGTCAGGTGGAATGTACCATTAATGGCATTGGGGAACGGGCTGGGAATGCAGCATTGGAAGAGATTGTAATGGCGTTGCAGGTTCGCAAACCTTTTTTCAATCCTTACTTTGGTCGTCCGGTTGATGCCGATATACCCCTGACTAATATTAAGACTCAGGAGATTTATAAAACCTCATCCTTAGTTTCCCAATTAACTGGGATGTTGATTCAACCCAATAAAGCGATCGTGGGAGCAAACGCTTTCGCCCATGAGTCTGGTATTCACCAAGATGGAATCATCAAGCACCGCGAGACTTATGAAATTATGGAAGCTGCTGCGATCGGTTTGCCAGAAAATCGCATTGTTTTGGGCAAGCACTCTGGACGAAATGCTTTTCGTACCAGGCTGAAGGAATTGGGGTTTGAATTGAACGAGGCAGATTTGAATAAAGCCTTCAATCGGTTCAAAGATGTCGCGGATAAGAAAAAAGAAATCTCAGATTGGGATTTAGAAGCGATCGTTCGAGATGAAACGCAGATTCAAGTAGAAAGTGGCTTCCAAATCGAACACGTCCAGGTAATTTGTGGTGACTGCACTTGCCCAACTGCAACCATTACAATTGTTACCCCAGATGGTAAAATCCTCACGGATGCGAGTGTAGGCACTGGCCCAGTGGATGCGGTGTATCAAGCAATCAATAAATTAGTGGAAATACCCAATCAACTAATTGAATTTTCCGTCCAATCTGTGACTGGAGGAATTGATGCACTGGGAACAGTTACAGTTCGCTTGAAGCATCAAGAGCGGATATTCTCTGGGCAAGCATCTGATACTGATATTGTGGTAGCCGCAGCTTACGCCCATATAAACGCCTTGAATCGTCTTTATCGTTACTTGCAAAGTGAGAGATCCCATTTTGATGAGATGAACCCTGCTGTTGTATCTGGGTAGATTCTGATGCGTTTTTGATACAGCCATGAATCGTTGATAGCCACGATTAACCTCTCCCTAACTTGAACTAAAGTTCAAATCTTTCCCTCTCCGAATCGGAGAGGGACGGTTTTGCGTAGTAAAATCAGGGAGAGGTCTTTTTCATTAGGCGAAATACAGTTCAGATCAGAAATGCACTTACCGATAAACTCGGTAGAGATGCAAAATTGAACTCTCTACACACCTAAAATTCTCCCTTGACAAAAAAACTTGACATCAAAGTGCTTTGTTAGTACATTTGTATTATAAAAGCACTTAAGTGTTACATAAAACTTTAGCACTCCCGACTAAGCCAACAGGAGAGTAAAAAATTAATGAAGCTATCTAAGGTAGACTTGAGCAGTTTAGTAGCGATCGCTCACTCTGATGGATATTTGCAGTTGTTGCTCGATCGAGGTAACGAACTAGAGTTTTTGGAAATTCCGGCACCTGTACAAGCTTATGAAGGATTGCAAGAACTGAACGAGGTTATCGCCGAAACGCCTGCACTGCCTTTTGAAGAAGAACCAATTGCTATGTTACCAGTTAGCTCATCAATGGCGATCGCTGTAGGTTATGATCGCGACGAACAAATTTTGCAAGTTAAGTTTCAAAGTGGAGCGGTTTATCAGTACTTAGGCGTAGACGAGGATACTTGGGAAGATTTACAGTCCTCTGACTCAATTGGCAGCTTTTACAATCAAGAGATTAAAGGTATATATGGCTGCGATCGTCTAGATAATGCAGATTAGGCTATTGAATAACTGCATGTAGGGTTTTCAATAATTCTTGCGTTGTGTAGGGTTTGGTTAAAAAAGCCGTATATTTATCTGTTTTGTTCAGAGACAATAGAAAAAGCCCACATAATATCAACGCAGTTATGACGACTACACTTACCTCTGCTGTTAAACCAAGAGCCGAAGATAGTTTTGCTATTACCTTTGCACCATTGTCTCTTGAAGAAATCTATGCCTTGTCTGACGATCCAGCCAACGGTGCTGTGGTTGTGATGAGTGGCATGGTTCGCAATCAAACTGATGGTAAACCTGTAATTGCTCTAGAGTATCAAGCTTATGAACCTATGGCATTGCAGATATTTTATCAAATTGCTGCTGATATTCGCTTATCTATGCCTGATGTGAATCGAGTAGTGATTCATCATCGCACTGGACGTTTGCAAGTTGGAGAAATTAGCGTTTTAGTAGCAGTAGGTTGTCCTCATCGGAGCGAGGCGTTTGAAGCTTGCCAGTATGCTATTGATACTCTCAAACACAATGCCCCAATTTGGAAGAAAGAACACTGGGAAGATGGTTCTAGCTGTTGGGTAAGTATTGCTGCTTGCGAAACATCAGGAGACAATTGTTGAATTACAGTTCAAAAACGAACTGAGGCAATTTGTGATATATTTCTTGATTTGCGTAAAAAATACGCATTTTTTTATTTGTCCAAAATCTTAACTAATTAGTAATCTCTAATTCTCAAACGTTTACTTAACAGAAATATATAATTTTTATTAAAAATATTTATTTTTGCAAAAACACAATTTTTTTGCATTTGTTTACATAAACTGCATGACTCTATTGAGGTTTGTAAATATTTTGTATTTCTACCAGGAATATTCCTTTAGACTGATCTTCAACTGAAAAATGTGGGGATAAACACAAATGCATTCGTTAAATATATTTTGTCACGAATTTGTAGTTGCTGTTTCCTTTGTAGCTTGCATTATTGGGCTGGTTTTACTGTGGGACAGTAAGCAGCAAAAAAATGATGTAGAAGAAACAGAGCGGATTTTATTTAGAATGAGCTTTACTTACTGGCTAGTTTACTGTGTAGCCTTTGGTATAGAAAAAATAGTTTTACCCGACTCAGAATCTGTACTCATGAGTTTGAGAATAACTACGGCTCTGTCATATTTCTTAACTTTTTCTTGCATCGTTAGTCTGCCACTACACAAATTTGCAGTACACCGTGTAGAGGAATAGTCATGGCGGATAGGGCATTGGGTATGATTATCTCATAGCGATCGCTAATGCCATTTCCAATTCTGACTGCGCCAAAGGTGTCAAAATAAACACCTCTTGTACCGTCTTTCCCTGCCGAGCAATTACTTTATAGCCGCCGCGAATAGGTACTGAAACCCGCAGTTGCATTTTTGGACAATGGCCTTTTACCCGCCCAATGACTCCCGGCGTCACAGTTTGGATGCCATCGTGCTGACAAAGACGTTCTAAAATGGGGATCAGACCATCAAGGTGTGTCGAGTGATTCCAAACCAGTCTGCCAGCTTTTTGCGTTCGCGTAGCGTCTCGTAGAGAAGCCGCTCGGAGGGAATCTGCGGTGGGTTTGCCCATAATAATTAAGCTGCTTCTAGAGGTGCCATTGTCAAACCTGCTCGGCGCAGCTGCTGATGATAGAGTTCCGCAGGTTCTTGGGGGCCAACCCAAACGATCGCTTGACCTTCATAGTGTACCTGATTAGTCAGATCCCACGCGCGATCGCCAGTCATCCCTGGAATATATTTCATCAAACATTCACTCACATGTTGGAATGTATTAAAATCATCGTTTAATACAATCACTTTGTAATTCGGATAAGTCTTACGGGTAACTTGATCAGACTGTTTAGGAGCTACAGTTGGTGCTGTGGCCATCCCGTAAACATCTGCTGAGAATATCGTAATCATAGAACAATTAGTCAAGAACATTTTACAAAACTACACTACAAGTAACTAGTTTAGTTCATTGTCATTAGTCACTTGTACTGAGCGTATCGCTAAAGCGAAAGCTCTGCTAACGCGTAGCGTCTCGCAAAGAAGCCGAAGTATTTGTCCGTTGTCCTTAACAAATGACTAATGACTAATGACCAATGACTATCTACCGCCAATTATCCCAGTTTTCGTTAAAAATGGATGTGTCGGGGAAGGCTGTGGGGTTCCCGTTTTTTTGCAAAAGCCGTTTGAGCGCTTCTAGTTGTGGCTCTTGTTTGGGTAAGTCATCGACTAGTTGGTAGGGTGCGATCGCATTTTTGATGGCAAAACTAGCAACAGTTCCCGCAGCCGCGCCAGCCGACCATTCAAAGGAATGAACTCGATAGGCAGCAGCAGCAATATGACTAGTACCAATGCTTTTGCCTCCTACCAGCAAATTATCAATTTTCTGGGGAATCATTGCCCTCAGAGCAATTTGAAAGGGATAAGCTTGACCTGCACCACGCCTTTCACCTGGGCGTTCTATATTACCAGGAGCTTCTGGGGGACTATTCAACATGCAAGGATGAAAATCTATCGCGTAGTGACCAATACCAACAGAATCAGGAAAGATGGTAGAACGACTCCGCCGCATTGCTTTGTCTGGTGAAATCCCACCGCTAATTACAGATGTGGCTTCCAATCCTGATAGTGCGGCTCTTAACTGCCGATACATATCTGCTGGCAGAGTTTTGCGATAATATTCGTCATTATAATTTCGGCGAGAAATATCAATTTCCCAAATAGTAAAGCCACCAGGTTGTCCCCAACTGGGACGCCCAATAATGCGGCGTCCTTCTCGCATATAAGGATATTTTGATAAGCCATGCACCGTTCCCATTGGCGAATTTAACCCGGAAACAAAGCGGTTATTAGTTCGCTGCTGCTTAACACCCTCCCCCAGTTGGGAATCTGTAGTTCCAGCTACCAACCAGTAATAGAAAGAGATGGCATTTTCCTCACCTTTGCGGAGAGTTTCTGTTCGCAGTCCTCCCATCCATCCCCCTGGTTGTAACTGCCCAGTCCCTTGTAACTGTTGGCGACTGTAAACTAAGTTATCCTTGGTTGTTCCAGGGCGGTAGTCGTTACCCCAAGTCCAGTTTTGCATGGAGATATCCCCTGGTGTCGCAGCAGTAAAACTTACACCGCCGAATTTTGTTGGTGTTCCTTTTTTTGGACTCCAAATGCGACGATAGGTGAAAACTAAGTCAAAGTTAGCCAGTCGCGTTAATTCATAGCTGAAATATGGTGCGTATTGTAAATAAAATGGAGGCATCGTTTGCGGTTGCGATTCCTTGGTTGCCTCCATTGCAAAGGTGTAGGTAAAGCCTTGAGGGCAATAAGGATCATTGTTGGCGCTGGAAGCCGAAGGTTCCAGGTAGGAAATGGCATCAATGCCTAATCGGTAGGGGACATCAGCAAGGGCGATAATTTCTCCAGTTTCACTGGCGTCTACGACATACCACTTAGGAGCATCCCCTTTCACTTCCTTGGGAAGGAAACGGAGAATAGTTTTGGTAAATCGAGATGAGTTTTCGTAGCGATAAGCATCTTCAATAACTTGAGATAAAGTAAAAGTATTGAGGGGTGGTGCGCCTTTTGGTGGTTGATGTTGGATAGCGATCGCACTATTAATTATTTTGCCATCAGCAGCAATTTCTAAGTCTTTAATTACCGTGTTGGGAAACCATTGCAACTTCCCTCTGCCTTGCTTCTCGGCATCTTTGAGCATCTGCACCAAAATAGTGTGAGCATCGCGGGGAAGAAAGCAGGAGTCACTTACCCAACAGTCACCGGGGTTAAGTTCACCGTATTTGCGCTTAATCCGGTTTCGCAATTCCAGATAGCCGCGAGAATAGAATTTGAGAGCTCGTTGGGTTGGGCGTTCGTCTAACGCAGATGTCCCTTGAGAAGAAATTTGGCCTCCCAGCCAGTCAGTAATTTCCGTGAGACAAACCGTTCGTCCTGCTAGTAACCCCTCGTAAGCTGTGGCGACGCCAGATAGTCCACCACCCACAACTAAAATCTCGCAGTTGACGCTTTTATCTGGGGTTCTCGGTACTGTGGCGATCGCAAAATCAAATGCAACTAAACTAGATATTAAGTTGAGACTGATCAGCGATGTCAAACTAAAAGCTACTTTGTGTCTACCCTTCATGGTTAAAAAACCCCTTCAACATCTGTTCCATTTTGTAGAAGGTAGCATCTAGCAAATGTTAAACTCAAGCAATTCTTTACAAGGTAATCTACGTAATATAGTCAGGACTTACGCAACTGGCACAGTGCGATCGCTAGATAGTAGTACATACGTATTTAATTAGCGAGAATGTGTTTGATTGGCTTTACTCGAATTACTAACAATAATCAAGGATGTATCTTGTTATTCAAAATTTTATGAGAA
>JBBSOX010000052.1:0-42496 GCA_038259325.1 Chroococcales cyanobacterium
AACAAGTTAATATTAATACAAATGATTTATCTATCACTGATGGTTGCTTCTACATCGCCATCGTAAATTTTTGATGCCTTTCTTCCCTATTGAATCTCTACGCACAATCCGGCATTTTATTACCCGCAACTTGGGTTAGTAGCAAAATCTGCTACATATTCTGGCATGACTTCGCTAGGATCATAGACATCATAGCCAAGAGCGCTTAAAAAAGGAACAATCAACGCCATCTTAGTAGCTTCTTCGCCAACAACTTGGTCAAATCGCTTTCGCACTTGTTCAGACAGCTTGACAATATCTTCAGTGAATCCCATCTTAGTTACTCCTGGTAGATTAGTGATTATTGATACGTATTTTTTGTAAAATAGGAGTGATTGTAAGGTAACGTAGTACATTTGAATTGAAAGTGTTAGCGCGATCGCCTTCTTTATCACTCCTATAAAAGTATTCCCAAATAAGTAGCAGCCTGTAACACTCATGACCTGTTCACACTTTCCTTTATTTGTATAAAGGGTTGTGAAATCTGCCAAAGTTTTAGTTACCCTGAAGTGTATTATTATGAGCGCTAAAGTGGGATTAGTCATTGATTATTAGTGATTCTCCCCAAATGCCCTTTAGGAGTGTCTTTACTCAGAACTGGCTCAACGCCCTGCTACGGCTAACGGAACTCGGAACTCAAAACTTTTTTTGCCCCATGCCCAATGACAATAATTAATAATTAACAGTTGTGTCCCAAGTTATTTTAGAAAACGTTTATAAAAGTTTTTCCCCACGTAAAGGGGAAAGTGTTGGCTCACAAGCCCAATCTCCTCTCACATCTGGGGAAAATGATGCAGCGCAAGAGCGTGCGGGAAGTGTCAATGTTTTGCGGCGGATTAACCTGACGATCGCAGATGGCGAATTTATGGTGCTGGTAGGCCCTTCTGGTTGTGGTAAAAGCACCTTGCTGCGATTAATCGCTGGGTTAGAAGTGATGACTGGAGGCAATATCTGGATAGGCGATCGCTTAATCAATGACCTACCACCCAAGGAACGCGACATCGCAATGGTGTTTCAAAACTACGCCCTCTATCCCCACATGACGGTGTATGACAACATCGCCTTTGGGTTACGCCGCAGGGAATTAGGGAATAGGGAAAATCAGCATTCTCCACTCCCCACTCCCCACTCCCCACTCCCCACCTGGGCGGAAAATCTTTTTGTGGGGACGACCAGAAAGTTACCTAAAGGACTGCGATACATTTCTGACAAAGAACGGGCGGTGGATGAGCAGGTGCGTAGTGTTGCCCAACTGTTGCAAATCGAAAAATTGCTGAATCGCTTACCCAAACAGCTATCTGGGGGACAAAGACAACGGGTTGCATTGGGAAGAGCGATCGCACGTGACCCCCAAGTATTCTTAATGGATGAACCGCTTTCTAACTTAGATGCCAAACTCCGGGCGGAAACCCGCGCCCAAATTGTCAAATTGCAGCGCCAACTGGGAACAACGACAATTTACGTCACCCACGATCAAACAGAAGCGATGACAATGGGCGATCGCATTGCAATTATGTCTGAGGGTAAAATTCAGCAAGTTGCTTCTCCCCTAGAACTCTACAACCGTCCTGCCAATCTTTTTGTGGCAGAGTTCATTGGTTCACCACCGATGAATTTTATTCCTGTAGAATTTCATGCCCCACAGTTGATTACTCATTCCCAGCTTCGTTTTACTCTCCCCGAAGTTTGGGGAAAAGCTCTACAAAAATATGATCGGAAAACTCTAATTTTAGGCATTCGTCCAGAACACTTGAATTTGAGTATGCCTGCAACTAAAAATCTACCAGTGCAGGTAGATTTGGTAGAGAATCTCGGCAACGATTCCTTTCTCACTGTTAAGATTGCCGAACCAGGATCTCAACCTGCTGCTACAGCTAATTCCCTACAAGTGCGAATCCCACCAGACCGATTTGTACAACCTGGTGAGCAACTTTGGTTATCGCTAACTCCAGAAAAAATTCACTTTTTTGACCCGGAAACTGAGTTAGCAATCTTTCCCTAAAATTAATCGACAGGGAAACACAAATTTACCAAATTTTTAATTTTGGATAGACACTATTTTTTTGTGAGGCTGCACTAAACCAGAGACGCGATGAATCGCCGTCTCTACAATAATCTAAAATCTAAAATCCAAAATTGTATAACCTATTCCCCATAATGTGTGCCTGCGACTTTCCCTCGAAACACAATGTAATTGTAGATGTTGTAGAACAACATAATAGGAATAAGAAATCCAATGAAGATAATCATGAAAACTAATGCACTAGGTGCTGCTGCTGCCTGATAAATGGTAATACCAGGGGGGATGATATAGGGAAAAACAACTAATCCTAACCCGACAAAGGTAAGTAGGAAAAGCAGCACTGTCCAAACGAGGGGAGTAGTTTCTGCTTTGCGGTTCAGGCTTTGAATTAATAACCAAATCAGCAGCACACCTAACACTGGAATGATTGAAAATAGATAAACTTCTGGCTGGTGAAATAACTTTGCTCTGGCATTTTCATATACAACAGGGGTGGCAATCGTGATAAAAATTGCACCTAAGAGCGTTGTCCAAGCAGCGAGTTTGGCTGTGCGGTAATGAGACGTTTGCAGTTCTCCCTCAGTTTTTAAGATGAGATAGGTGGAGCCAATCAATACATAACCCTGGATTAATGTCAAGGCAACCAGGAGCGATCGCCAATCGAACCAATCCCACATACCGCCGATAAAGTGACCTGCTTCATCCACCTTAATGCCTTCCAAAATCGTGCCCAAGGCGAATCCTTGAAATAGCGCCGCCATGAAACTACCGACTCCAAACGCCACATTCCAAAACACTTTGTTTGTAGAATGCTCTCGAAACTCAAAGGCCACAGCCCGAAAAATCAAGCCAAATATCATCCCAAAAATAGGAATGTAGAGCGCATTTAAAATGGTGCCATAAGCAAGAGGAAATGCCCCAAATAACGCACCCCCCATCAACACCAACCAGGTTTCATTTGCATCCCAAACATTACCCAAACTCGTCATTAAGATGTCGCGTCGGTCGTCATTGGAACTTGTTAGTGATAGGATGCCTACGCCTAGATCAAACCCGTCTAACATGACGTAGAGAAATAAAAACAGAGCCAAAATGACAAACCAAACCTGCGCTAAAAAGTGTTCTAAATTCTCCATACAGTTACCTATTGATTTACCCAGGGCTGTTTCGTTCTAGACATAAACCGCCCAGAACTAAAGTTCCTGGCTCATAGCCCAACTCCACTAAATTGGACTAAAAGTCTTTATTAGTCGTCTTTAGACGACTTTTGCTATTAGCCTCAGAATTTATTCTGAGGTGGGCTAGATGAGAATGAAATAGCCCTGTTGATTTACCATACTCAGCACGGGCTAAACCTTAGCTATCCGCTAACAGCAATCTTCATTGCAAATTGTGAATTGCGAATTGCGAATTGCGAATTGGTTTCATTGCTCTGCTTCTACAGGACGTTGATCTGGAACAAATTCAGCCGGAGTAGTTTCTGCGGCAGGTTTGGTGTCAATGCCTGGAACCGGAAGTTCCAGATTGGGGCCTTGACGAATGATGCGACTACCAAAGAATAAAGCACAAATAAACAGGGCTGTATAAATTCCAGCAAAAAGCACCAAGGATGTTAACACCTCACTAGCAGGTAGGTGAGAAACTCCGTCTGCGGTGCGAATTTGCCCATAAAGCACCCAAGGTTGCCGCCCAACACAACGCACAATCCAGCCTGATTCGACGGCGATGTAGCCCAATGGAGCCGCCAAAATCCAGATTCGCAGTAGCCATTTCTGCGCGGCGATCGCTTCTGGTGAGAGTTTGCCCCGCAACCACTGAATCACACTGAGTCCCATCAATCCAGCTAAGAAGAAGCCAATGCCGCTCATAATACGGAAGGAATAATAAATCAAACCCACCATCCGGGGGCGATCTTCAGGCTTCCAATGTTTCAGTCCGAGAACGGGTTTAGAGAGGTTCTTTTTAAATTCCAAAATATAGCCTAAGCCGTTGGGAATTGAGATTTCCCAATCATTTTGCTCAGTCTGATTATTAGGTAATGCCACCACACTCCAAGGCGCGGGCTGTCCGGCTGGAGAGGTTTCCCACTTAGCTTCCATTGCGGCGAGTTTGGTAGGCTGATAATCTGCTACTTGCTCGGCGCTGAGGTGTCCGACATAGATTTGTAATGGGGTGACTGCGATCGCAGTTGCTAAGACAATTTTAAGCGATCGCGCAAAGAAAGCCTCATGACGGTGATTGAGAATATACCAAGCGCTAATTCCCCCAATCACAAACAGCGAAGTTTCCAGCGTCGCCAAAAACATGTGTGACACGCTGTTGAGCATGAAAGGATTTAAAATTGCCTGAAAGTAATCATCAACAACAAACTTTCCGTTGACCATTTTCCCGCCGGCTGGGGTCTGTAACCAAGAGTTTGCCGCTAAAATCCAGAAGGTAGATAAGTTTGCGCCAAAGGCAACCATAATCGTGGCGAAATAGTGAATCACTGGGTTTACTCGTTCCCAACCAAACAGCATAATACCCAGAAATCCAGCTTCGAGCATGAATGCCATCGAAGCCTCAAAGCCTAAAATGCTGCCAAAAAAGTCGCCTACCGCTTCGGAAAACGGTGCCCAGTTCGTGCCAAATTGAAACTCCATCGGCAAACCGGATGCTACACCAATACCGAAGTTCAACACATATAACTTTGCCCAGAAACGAGCATGATAGTAGTAATCAGGATTGCGTGTTTTGAGCCACATTCCTTCGACGATGACCAGATAAATCCCCATCCCAGTAGTGAGAACAGGCCATAGCATGTGAAAGATCGCCGTCAGTGCAAACTGCATCCGTGAGAGGGCAACGGTGTCCGAGAGAAAATCCATGAACTAACCTCTGAATTCGTTTAAATCTTTACTTGCACAGCATCTTTGGGTTATAGCCGAATGCATTAAAGATACCACTGGGAACACAAGAGGAGTACGAAAATTTTCTCCGTTGTAACTGAGTCTGCCTAGACGACCATTTTGTGAGACTTTTTCAACTACCAAAGCTTTTCTGACTTTTCACGGGAAGTCCTCAAGCCCCCAAAAAGCGCGGCTTTTTCCACAGTCCAATTCTCAATAACTCTGAGTTAATGAAAATAGCTAACGGAGAAATCAGGGCTTGGGAAACCATCAAAATGACCTTTTCCACATACCGTGAAAAGTCAGTTTCCCGACACGGGAAGGAGGAAAATTCAAAGTCTCTCTACTTTTAGGAGAGAGATTTAGAGAGAGGTTTTTCAGATACCGTGAAAAGTCAGGAAACTGAGTTGGCAATATTTCCTTAGAATTAATCTCCAATTTTAATTTCTATACAGGAGCATAGCCTTCATTACCTTCAAGTAGTTGGTGTTCTGAACCCAGAATATCCACTAGAGTTTTTCTCACCTCTTTGTACTTTTCCTCCGTCCAGTCATCTTCCCTCATTTTCTTGAGAGACTCTGGAGAACTGCCAGCACTAAAGCGAGAACGAGTAGGTTTAAAAAACTGTGTAACGTACTCAGCAGCATTTAAATCAGCTATGCGCCGACCAAACGTTTTAGGATCTTTAATTGGTAGCATAGGGCTAATTGAGATACCAATAGAAACACCAGCATCTACAAGTTTTTGAGCAGCTTTAAGACGTACCTCAATTGCAGGGCAGTGAGGCTCATAACGAGAGCGAACATCTTCAGAGTCAGTAGTAATAGTTAAGTTGATGCGGATGTGTTTGAACTTCTGAAATAAATCAATGTCTCGTAAAGCAATTGGGCTACGTGTTTGAATAGTAATACGAGGCTGAACTTCCACAAGTTCTTCAAGAATTCTTCTAGTTAAACCTATTTTATGTTCTATAGGCTGATATGGATCGGTGACGCTAGACATATAGATTGTGTCACCTTCCTCAAGTCGTCTTTGTACTGATCTTGCACGACGCGCACGGCGCAGCAAGTCAACAGCATTTTCTTTAACTTTCACCCAATCACCCCAGGTGTTTTGCTGGTCAAAAGTTGGAGCAAAAAAACGTGCGTAGCAATAATCACAACCAAAACTACACCCACTATATTGATTTAGAGTAAACTTATACAAGCCAATAAAGCCAGATGGAGAGTTTAGTAGACTCTTACTGTTGACATACTCAACTTTAGCAGCACCAATATTTGAGGTTTGTAAGTTTATTTATACTTAGATGTTCTGCTTCGTTTAAAGAAGATTCAGTTAAATTACTGTCAGTATTAATGCTGAAATCTTGCAAAGAAAACAACGAAAGTTGTTCCCCATCTCCAGTTGATTGCTTTTTCATAAGCTTCTTTTATCCAATTATCACCAAATTTAATTAATTATATGCAACAAGACCTCTTGAACTGGATCTCTAAACAGCAAAATCATCTAGATGAAATTATTGCTAAAACGGCTGATGCTTATTTAGAAAAAGATAAAAATAGTCGCAGTAATTTTATTTTTGATATACAAGAAGCTAATCAAGAACAAATTGCTTTATGCAAGGGAAAAGATTTATTTTATGACAGACCATCTGTAGGTTTTGCTTACTCTTTATGGTATCACGGGCGGAGAGTAAATACCTTCCTGAACTATCTCGTAAAAGTTTTTTCTGAAACTACAGAAGAGGAGATTAAAATTTTTGATTTAGGAGCCGGAACTGGGGCTATACAGTGGGCATTGGGCGTGATTTATGCAGGAATGAAATCATTAAATATTCCCAGTCCGAAATTGAAGATTATCAATATAGATAATAGTCCATTTATGCTTCAGTATCATCAATTGCTTTGGGAGCAGTTTGTAAGTCACTATAGCGAATGCTCAGATATTAGTTGGGAATATAAAATTAATTCTTGGAATAATTCTGAAACTTCGGATAATAAAACATCTTGGATATGTGCAAGTTATTTATTTGACAGCACTGAAAATCAAGAGGCTATTGCCAATGATTTTATTGAATTAATTCAGATGTATGATCCAAAGACGCTAATTTTACTAACATCAAATCAGCCATGCAAGAAAAAATATTTAGAATAGCTATCAGCAAAAATTAGAAATTGTGGATACAAAGTTGAGGAAAATCACTTAAAAAGTAATTTGTTTGATGGTGTGATGAGTGCTGTTAGCCAGCGTAGAGAGCAATATAGAAGAGAGCTTGATATTCATGGATTAACTGGTCAATCTCAGTGGAACGATCATAGTTTTACAGGAAAGGTTTTTAAAAGAGAAATTATAGAGCAAATGACGCTGATTCATATACTTGATAATAGACAAAGTATTCAAAGTATAGATATATATAGTCCACCAACCAAGCAACGAAGAGAAATTGAGTTAAGTGATACTCAAAAAAAGGCAGCTAGACACTCTGACAGACCAACTATAATAACTGGTTCTGCTGGAAGTGGTAAAAGTATTGTAATTACTGAGAGAATAAAAAACTTAGTAGAACAAAATGAATATGATCCCTCATTGAGGATACTTTTAACTACATTCAATAAGGAGTTGATAGGACAATTAGGCGATTGGTTACAAGAAATTCTTGATTCTAATAGGTGTAAAAGAATAGTTGATAGTTGTAATCAAGGTGAACGACAAGAGACAAGTAAATTTGAGTTTTTACCCCTTAATCAACCTAATATTGAACTAATGCACTTTGATGTACTTCCTACTCGATTAGGAAAAATATTCGGAAGAAACCCTTATCAAGGGTTTGAAACAAACACGATGCTTAATATTATCAATGAAGTTAAAAAGACTGATAATACCCTGAAGGGAGGAGATGAAGATGTACTTAAGCCAGATTTCCTTCTAGATGAATTTCATAGAATATTTTATGGACTTGACTATAGAAAAAAAGAAACTTATCTCGGCGGTATCAGGAGAGGTCGAGGTGGAAAACCGCGCTTAGTGGATAGGAAAAAAGAAATAGTTTGGAATTGCCTAGAAAGCTATTACAATATGCTAGAAAAACATGATATTCATGAATTTACAAGAATCAGACTTAAATTTTTAGATCAATTAAGAGCAAACCAAAAACAAAAAATATTTACACATATATTTGTTGATGAATTCCAAGATTGTACAGAAGCCGACTTTGAAATTTTTTATCGTTTGCTACAGAAGCCAGACAATTTATTAATTGCTGGAGATTTTGCTCAGGCTGTAAACCTTGGAATATCTGCCTCTATTCCTAAACAAGCTGATATGTTAAAGCGAGAAATCTTTCGTTTAGAGAGTTCATACAGGCTACCTTACAGAATTAGCGAATGTATCAGAGAACTATCAAAGAGAATTATCTACAAGCATAAAAATAAAAAGACAGATGTATCCCCAAATGAAATTATACCATACAAAAATTCTCCACTTGGAGCTAGACCAATTGTAGTATTTGCAACTACTGTGGATGCAATCAGCAAAAAAATTCAGGAGATATTTGAAACTTACAGAGAAGCTTATAGCTTGAATAAAATTACTATCTTAGAAAAAGATCCAAAACTTTGTTATGCTCTGAGAAAACTGAAAATTGATTCTGAGACTGACACTATTCTGAGAATAAAGGGTTTAGAAAAGGAATGTGTTTTATGGTCTGTCAGGACGAAGATTGATCATGACAATGAAGCAGAAGAGATTGTTTATACAATCTTAACTCGCACATCAAGTATATTGATTATTGCTCTTTCAGAAGAAATTACCAATGTTTACAAAGAAATAATTGGGACATTTGATAAAGATAGATTAATCTTTTGGGATCAAGAAACAAAAAATCGATATTCTGAATTTTGGAAGAAACCAGAATTAGAAGATATTGACAATATATCTGATGAATGATGATTTAATTTAAATAGTACTCAAAACTCTTACATCTTTGCACCCAAACAAGAGTAAAAACTCTTTTTATGTAAGTCCATACTTATTGAATCTTTCTGACAGGAGTCGCCAACCATAGACCAGTGGGCAGCAGAAATATTGTACTTCTCAAAACCGCAACTTAATAGGGAAAAGGTTCATATCAATCAAAATTTTCATGCACTTCTAAAAGGCACTTCAATTTCTTCAGCTCTCCATGCAGCGTAGGCAAATGCTTCATAGATGTCGTGTATCTCACTCAACAATTAATCAAATAAATTCAATAAAGCTTTCGTCGTCCCTTCTGGCAAGCATTACAGGCAGAGGTTTTAGGCTCAAAATCAATACAAGCGATCGCATCCTCAGAACAAGCTTTTTTTGGGTGTACAGTACATTTGAGGCGGTAGTCGTTGGTGAAATATTCACAACCAGAGCAAGGAATTTCATGCAGCGTTTTTAAATGAATTATTCCTTTTTTCAAGGTTAACCAGAAACTACCAATAAATAGAATAATTATTGTCCAAGTGCAAAATGCACACAAAATCATACTTAACATTAGTCATCCTCATAAAATTTCTAAAAAAATGCCCGTAATCCACTGCTGTTAACCACAGGCATAAGACTTCATTTAGCTAGTGTTGAGCGAAACTTAATTAAGGTAATACCAATCATTTGTAGAGACGCGATTCATCGCGTCTCTACTTGACGCGATAAATAAAGACGCGACGATCGCCAAGAGTGCCAAACATAACCTAAGAAGGCTACCACACCAAGAAAGAACTGAATATCTGCCAATCCTAAACGTTCTGAACCGTAAAACTCTCTTGGAAAAACTGTCGTGTTATATCCTACAAACGCGGCAGAAATCCAAGCCATCAAAGCCAAACCTAGCAAGCTATAAGAGAGAATTTCTTCACCATTTTCAATTGGTAAAATTCGTCTTACCCAGGTAAAAGGTTGTACAAGAATATGCCACACGCCGCCAGCAATTAAGATGAAGCCAATCCAAATGTGACCACCAATGACATCTTCTAAATTATCAACACTTGCCATCCCCAAAGGAGTCCAATTACCATCTTTCAGACCAACTAAGTAGCCAAAAATTATTTCTGGATTTAAATTAGGATTGCTAATTAGACGGACATTTCCGAAGTTAGTGTCATAAATTCCGCCAAAAATCATTGCCTTTAGCACTAACAAAAATGCTCCCAAACCCAGAATAATTAAGTGATGACCTAAAATTAAACCCAATTGCTTGGGGTCATTCCATTCATAGTGAAATCTTGCCGTCTGTCCACCGGCATTATATAAAATTGCCGGAGCGCGAAAAACATGAAAAAGTCCACCTGCACCCAATACAGCAGAAGCAACTAAGTGCAAAATGCCAATTACAAAATAGGGATAGGTATCGACTACTTTACCTCCAGCACCTACACCCCAGCCCAAAGTTGCTAAGTGGGGTAACAAAGTCAATCCCTGTTCATACATTGGTATGCTAGGAACAAAACGTGTAACTTCAGATATTGTGATTGCTCCTACCCAAAACATAATTAACCCTGCGTGAGCAATGTGAGCGCCTAATAATTGACCAGATAAATCAATTAAACGAGCATTACCCACTAACCACGATAAATTTGTGTCTGCGGCTAAGGTTCTATCAGTTGTAATTGTCATAATTAAATACCTTTAAAAGTGCTTAGTAGGGAGTAGGGAGTAGGGAGTAGGGAGTAGGGAGTAGGGAGTAGGGAGTAGGGAGTAGGGAGTAGGGAGTAGGGAGTAGGGAGTAGGGAGTAGGGGTTTAGCATTGCTAAACCCTGACAGGGAGTGGGAGAAGAATTCCTAACTTCTAACTATTAACTCCTAACTCCTAACTCAGCAGTTGTTACGATTCGCTACCGATGGCATTTATTGCCTTTTCAATTCGGCTAAAGTCAACGCCAATTGCTCGTAGCGCGTGCCAAAGATGACCTTGCAAGAAGAAGAAAGCTAAGAAGAAATGAGCATTTGCTAACCATGCTCTGGAAGTATAACCACCGTTAGCTAACTTAATGCTGTCGGCAAAATAAGGGCTAACTCCAAGTTTTACTTCCAAAGTAGAGCCATAAAATTCCACGGGATAAGCTAAAGTATTCACCGCACAAAAGTAAGCTGCAACAAATCCCGCTAAAGCAATACCGCCCAAAGAGTAGGAAAGGATGGCTTCACCGGAGAAAATTAAAAGCTTTTTCGCCCAAGGTAAAGGCTCTATGAGGATGTGCCAAATACCGCCGCCAATGAGTAACAAACCTACATAGATATGACCGCCGACTAAATCTTCTAAGTTGTTAACACTCGCAAAGTGGGTTTGATAGCCATAAATAACCAAGGGGTTGAGGGTGGGGTCGGTGACAACTCGAACATCGTGAATTGTTGAGTCGTACAATCCTCCCCAGCACATGGCTTTTCCTACCAGGAGTAAAGCACCTATTCCCAAGAAAATCAGGTGATGTCCTAAGATGAAGCCAAGTTTTTTCGGGTCGTCCCATGTAAAGTGAAATTTCCGAGCGCGACCGGTAGCGTCTTTTAAGTTTTTTGGAGCTTTGAAGGTGTGGAAAAGTGCCCCTGCACCAAGCACAGCAGAAGAAATTAAGTGTAAAGCGCCGATAACGAAATAAGGGTAAGTATCGACTACCTGACCACCTGCGCCCACACCAAAACCCAAGGTGGCTAAGTGGGGAAGCAAAATCAACCCCTGTTCGCCCATAGGTATTTCGGGATTGTAGCGAGAGATTTCAAACCATGTAAACGCCCCAGCCCACAGCGTCGTCAGCGCTGCTTGTGCTACATGAGCGCCGATAAATAAGCCAGAGAGATTGGCGAAGCGGGCGTTACCAGTCCACCAATCAAATTTGAGGTTGGGATTGCCGTATGTCTGCATTGTTAAGCAATTAGTAGTTGTTGCTAATAATATTCAATTAATTGGTTCTGATTTCAGCAGTTAAATGTGATGTGAGTGCTACCACAGTAGATGCGAAAGTAGATGCGAAGCTTTTATCTAAGGAAAGAAAGATTATTCCAATTCACCGCAGGCGTTACCGATTGTCCTCAGAGATCACTTCTTGCCATCCGCTCTGCTTATTGACAGCTAATTACCAATTATTGAGATTACAAATTTAGTCTATTGAAAATAATTCTTATTTAGAGCGACTCTTTACAAAATGTAATCATTAAAACTGGAGGAAAAATGGGCAACGCAAGCGGAGCGACAATACTAACTATCACCGCTCGAACTATTAAGGAAATATTCTTTTTAAGCGTGGGTTATTCTGCTTTCTGCCTTCATGAATAACTTGTAGAAGTGCTAAAAGATAGTGCAGATGATTCCAGTAAATGGGGATGGTGGTGTTGCCAAAAACTCAAAATTTGTTCACCAACCTGTTGAGGATAGAAGTAGTGAAAAAAATGATATCCTTCTGGGCATTCCCAAAGTTTATCTTCTGGCTTCAACCAATTCAACCAGTCATGCAATACAGTTGAGTTGACTACCGGATCACTCTTACTACCACACACCATCATTGGCATAGAAACTCCACCCTTGGGTAAATAAACCAACTTAAATAAAGAGTGTGGTGAGGGAGATTGTTCTAAATCTTTATCTAAGGCAGCTACTAACTTCTTAGTAGTATGAGGCGGTTGATTCCCAAATAGACTGCGAACGTTGCTTGCTAAGACTAGCTCACGGCTGATGCTAAAAAGTTGTCGTTGAAAGTAATAGTGAGCGTGCCAATTGTTTGCAGGTTGAGCAGCTACAGCCAGCAGAGTTAGCGATCGCACTTTTTGGGGAAATCGCCGCGCAAAGGTTAAGGCGATCGCACCACCCATCCCATGTCCGACTAAATGGACGGGGCGATCGCACAATTCTAAAAAGTCATATAGCAAGTCTACAGCTTGATCTATGGAACTGGCTTCATCTTTGGTTTGCTGGTATTCCCACTGGGCGACGCTTATATACCCAGATAAATATTCAAGTAATGGTTTATCAAAACGCTGTAAAGCAGTACTGGCACTTAACCACAGAACATCAAATGAATCAGACATAAATACCTATAACTTCTAAATTATCAATTTCACTAGTTGTCAGATCCCCGACTTCTATAAGAAGTCGGGGATCTCCCGCACCCAATGCTTTCTACAAACCAAATTCTGTCTTCAACTGAGCAACCCAAGTTTTAATTCGCTCATCTGTTAAATCAGATTGACTACCTTCATCAAGTGCCAATCCGACAAACTTGCCATTTTTCAAAGCTCTAGAATTCTCAAAGTCATAACCCTCAGTTGGCCAATAGCCAACAGTTTTACCACCCCGCTGGGAAATCTTTTCTTCCAAAATTCCCATTGCATCCTGGAAATTATCGGCATAGCCATATTGATCGCCATCACCAAAATAAGCAACCAACTTACCACTAAAATCTATTTCATCCAGATCAGGGAAAAAGCTTTCCCAATCGCTCTGAAGTTGACCAATATCCCAAGTGGGAGAGCCAATAATTAGCAATTCATACTCATCAAAAGTGGTAGTATCCGCCTCATAAATGGGATGTAATGTTACAAGATCACCACCAAACTCATCCCGAATTTTTTCAGCATCAGATTCAGTGTTACCAGTTTGAGTACCGTAAAATAGACCGATTTTTTTCGACATATTTCCACCTGATATATAGATTTGCAATTCTTCTTTGGAGACGCTGCGCGATGGTGCAAAACACCCGCCAGAGGCGATCGCAATAATTGACGCAAGGATACTTATTTACCGAGTGGTCTGTCTCATTAATTCTGAAGGGTTATAAAAGTTTGTAGTAAGGAGTTTAGTCCTTGATTTGAGCGATAAATCGCTCACTACAAACCCATCAAAATTAATGCAATAGACTACTATAAAACTCATATTTGATTTTTGAAAAAACTCCGTACACTCAAAAAGTCTTTTTTCCTACTCCCCACTCCCAGCCTACGCAAATAATTTCAGTAATCAAACCGGATTCTTATAGTTCGTGCAACTCAGAAAAACAAACTGCTATTGGTTAACACCAAGAAAGCAAACAAAGCTCCTCCACAGCTACCTACTGTCCACCCAGCATTGAATTCACTCCAAGACTTAGCTGTTTTCATGTTTTCCGGTAGCTCCCCTTGGGCAGGTTTGCGTCCTTGGAACGATACGCTTCCGTACAGCCACAAACAAATCGATAAAATTAATAGCAAACCGATTGTGGCCAGTAACCCTGCTTGATTCGCCAATTCCGTATCCCGCAACGGGCCTAACTTGACAAATGGGCCAATCAAAAAGTAGCCGTGGGCCATACCAATTTCCAGCCCCCGTGAAAAAGGAGACAAGCCTTGACGGTAAATAGGCAGATTCGCCAAAAACTTCAGCGTGATATCCGAAGCATTGACTGGGGTATAGAGATTCCCAATTTCCGGCATTCCGGCAGGATTGACAACTCCCTGCTGAAAATCAAGTCCAGCCGCTATGACACGTACCCTCAAAGCGTGCCAGATATGACCAGCTAAAAATACAACCGCCAGAGCAAAGTGACTAGTTGCTAGCCAAGTGCGAACCGTAATTACTCCCGATGCAGTAGTACTCAATCCCAACGGGCCATAGAAAACTGTGGGATAAACGGTATCATTGACCGTTACAAAATATGCTGCCAACAAACCCATGTAAGCCAGAGCGCCTAGACTATAGGATAGGTAAGCTTCACCAGACCAAAATAGTACCTTTTTCGCCCAAGCAAAAGGCTTGGTGAGAATGTGCCAAAATCCCCCGACAATACAGAGTATTCCTACCCAAATATGTCCACCGATGACATCCTCTAGATTATTAACTGCTGCCATCCCCTGTTTGCCAAAAGCACCAAAGAGATAGCCAAAGATGCGACCAGGGTTAATAGTTGGTTCAGTAATTACTCGTACAGATGCCACTGCCGGATCATAAAGACCACCCCAAAACAGCGCCTTTGCCACCAATAACCACGCCCCGAACCCCAACAACAGCAGATGAATGCCGATGATAGTGGTCATCTTGTCTTCATCTTTCCAGTCGTAGCCAAAGAAGCCAGGAAAAAAGGGGTTTTCACTTAAGACTTCCGGGCCTAAAAGGGCGTGGTAAATTCCGCCAGCACCCAATACAGCGGAACTAATCAGATGTAAAACACCAATGACAAAATAAGGATAAGTATCAATAATTTGACCACCGTCACCAACACCAAATCCCAAGGTTGCTAGATGAGGCAGTAAGATTAACCCCTGTTCATACATCGGTTGTCCGGGGTTGTATTTGGTAATTTCAAACAGAGTCATTGCTCCTGCCCAAAGCACAATCAACCCAGCATGGGCAACATGAGCGCCTAAAAGCCTACCCGACAGGTTAATAAACCGGGCATTGCCAGCCCACCAACCCGATTCCTGGGTTGTTATCGTTGCAGTTGCCATTCTTAGATTGCCTCCCCACGAGTTGAATGGATGACTCTACCCTTTGAAAAGTCAAATCCAGCAGCGCGTAAAGCGTGCCAGAGATGCCCTTGAAGAAAGAAGAAACCTAGCCAGAAGTGAGCATTCGCCAGCCAAACGCGAGAGGATAGTAAATTTCCACTCTGGAAGTAAGGAAAACGGTCAAACCCAATACTCAGGGCTGGCCCATAAAATTCCGGTGGGTAAGCTAATGTGTTAACCGAGACAAAATAGGCGGCAATCAAACCCATGAGAGCTAAAGCACCCAAACTGTAAGAAAGGTATGCTTCTCCTGACCAGATAAAAAGCTGCTTTGCCCAGCCGAAAGGTTGAGTCGTAATGTGCCAGATACCGCCGGCAATGCAGAGAATGCTGACCCAAATGTGACCACCAACCAAGTCTTCTAGGTTATTGACTCCAGCAATCCAGTGTTTGCCACCGCCACCAAACAAGTAACCAAAAATTACGGCAGAGTTCCAGGTGGGACTAGAAACTACGCGCACCTCACCCACCGTAGAATCGTACAAGCCGCCAAAGAACATAGCTTTGGCAACTAGTAAGCCGGCTCCCAGACCCAGCAATACTAGGTGAATACCCAGAATAGTGGTCATTTTATTAGCATCTGACCAGCGATAGCCAAAGAAGGAAAATCTCTCTTCTAAGATGGCGGGGCCACGTAGAGCATGAAAGATGCCGCCAAGTCCCAGGAAGGCGGAGCTAATTAGGTGCAATACTCCAATGACGAAGTAAGGATATGTATCTACTATCTGTCCACCAGTTCCAACACCCCAGCCGAGGGTTGCTAAATGAGGCAGTAGAATCAACCCCTGTTCGTACATTGGCTGCACTCTATTGAAGTGGGCAAGTTCAAATAGGGTTGTTGCACCAGCCCAGAGAACAATTAACCCTGCATGAGCAACGTGAGCGCCCAAAAGTCGCCCTGAGAGGTTGGTTAACCGGGCGTTCCCTGCCCACCAGGGAATCGACTCCGGTGTTTGAATAGCCATCCTTGTCATGGCGTTATCTCCTGAGAAAGTTTTCAAATCGCTGAAATAGACAATTAGCTTAATGAGTATCTATCTCAATAATTTTAAGGATATCCTACCAGACTTATTGACAAGATTTTTCATCTATAAATAATAAAGTTTTGTGAAGTACTTCAGGAAGCAAATTGAAGAAACCGCTATACTTGTACAATAAGCAGTACAAGTTCACGCAATAAGATGAAAGTTATCTCTTTTAGCGAGGCGAGAAATAGCCTGAAGACGGTTTTAGATCGGGTGACGGAAGATGCCGACTATACGATCATCACGAGACGGGATGCGGATGATGCGGTGGTGATGTCGCTAGAGTTTTTCAATAGTCTGATGGAGACTGTGCATTTGCTGAAGTCTCCGACAAATGCAGCCCATTTGGAACGTTCTATTGCTCAATTTAAGCAGGGAAAAGTGGTGGAACGAGATTTGCTCAATGACTAGAATGCTGGTATGGACGGATGAAGCTTGGGCTGATTATCTTTACTGGCAAGGGCAAGACAAGAAGACACTCAAAAGAATCAATAAACTGATTCAGGAGACGATGCGGATACCTTTTGAGGGTATAGGTAAGGCAGAACCTCTACGGGAAAATTTAGCTGGCTTTTGGTCGCGGCGAATTGATGATACCAATCGTTTGGTTTATGCGGTGGAGGATGTCTATCTAACGATTATTTCTTGTCGATATCATTATTAAACCTGAGACAAATCGCGTCATGTACGCGATGTTGTCCGTCAATATTAATCAATAACTATTTTAAGTATATTTTCTTGAAAGCACTCCATCGACTCCCTGACTTTTCACGTTATGTGGAAAAGCCACGAAAAACCTAACCCCCTAACCCCCTTCCCTACGAGGGAAGGGGGAATATTCAAAGTCTCTCTCCTTTTAGGAGAGAGATTTAGAGAGAGGTTTTCCAGATACCGTGAAAAGTCAGATCGACTCAAACTAAGTGCCTTACGATATCCTCACAAAATGTTCCTGATGATTACTGGTTTCAAAAAATACTTCGGTAAAGGAAGCTAGAGGAAGTAAGTTTTTTGTGCATTTATGAAATTAATTCAAATACTAAAAGTAGCTGTAATTCCTGTTTTGACTGTATTTAGCTTGGTGTCTGCATCAAACATAGCACTAGCCGACTACTTAAATAGTCAGGGTTCAGGAGGTAATTACCGTTATGAATTATGGTCTAGCGATGATAATAGCAGTTACTATTTGAAAGTTTGGCTATATGAAGCAAGTCCAACAAGTAGCCCACGTACTACAACTAGAGGATTTGATTCTAGTAGGGAAGCTTTAATTTATTTTGATTGCAATTACGCTGGTAGAAATTTACCCGAATGTTCCCAATGATAATTTTGAACCCCCCTCAAAATAATTCGTAATTGCTAATTCGTAATTCGTAATTAAAAAATTCAATTACGAATTACGAGTTACGAATTACACTTCTGCGGGTTGATATTCCTGTTGTCTTTCCACAAAAGTCTGAACACGGGTGCGGTAGTTTCTCACAGTCTCATCTACCCATTCGCGATCGTTGCTATTTGCATACAAATGCACCAGTGGTTCGCTAGCATCTGGTAAAACTAACAGCCAACTGTCATCGTAGGGTTGACAAATTTTCACTCCATCGATGAGTTCTAGGTTTTGGGCTGGGTGAGTTTCGACCAAGTAACGCATCAAAGCACCCTTAGCTGTCCACGGACAGCGGACTGTATAAGTTTTGTGAATTACACGAGGCAATTCCGATCGCGCAGCCGCAAGCGATCGCTCCTGTATAGTCAACATCTCAATTATCTTGGCAATGCAGAACATGGAATCAAATCCCGGATGCAGTTGCGGGAAAATAAAACCAGTCTCTCCACTACCTCCTATTACCACATTTGGGTTTTTCTGGCAAGCCTCCATTAAAGCTGTGGGGTTGGCTTTGGTGCGAATGACTCTGCCATCATGGCGACGGGCGACTTGTTCAATAGCACTGGAAGCATGAACTGGTACAACTACTGTTCCTCTGGGGTTAGCCGTCAAAATCATGTCTACCATCAGTGCAGTTAAAGTTTCTCCACGAATTGGGTAGCCTGATTCATCAACTAAAATTAGCTGTTCTCCATTAGCGGATACTTGCACACCAAAGTTAGCTTTTAATGCTTCCACTACATGACCTAACTGAGTCAGCAATCCTTCGCGATCGGTGATTGACATCGCACTTTTATTGACACTGGCATTCAATACCACGGCATCAGCGCCAAATTTATCTAACATTTGGGGTAAAACTGCCCCCGATACTGCATAAACATAGTCAATCACCACTTTGGCACGGCTGTTGCGGAGTGTATGAACATGCAACAATTTCTCAAAAGCAGTGCAGTACCGCTCCATGACTTGGCTAGGATAAGATACATCGCCAATTTCATGAATTAGCGCCCGCCGCATATCCTCCTTAAAGTAAGCACCTTCAATTTTCTTTTCCAGGGCTTTGGTGATATTAATGCCCTTGGCATCCATGAATTCAATCAAAATGTAGTCAGGGCGATCGGGGTGTACCCGCACATGGATACCACCAACTACTGACATTGTGGGTATAACCGTGCGGGCAATGGGGATAGCTGTAGCATCAAGGTTTTGAATATCAATACTTACTGACATCAAACCAGCAATAAGCGATCGCGTCACCATCCGCGAGACATTACGCTGATCACGGGAAACCGTTACCTTAGAACCAGGTTTCAAGGTTGAACCGTAAGCAGATCCCAATTTCACGGCGAATTCTGGGGTGATGTCGATATTAGCTAATCCTTGGACACCACGTTGACCAAATAAATTCCGTTGGGCGGTGTTCCCCCAAATCAAGTTAATGTTTAAAACTGCCCCTGACTCAATCTTTTTACTGGGCCAAACGCGCACGCCTGGGCTAATTTGGGCCTCTTCTCCCACCGTAGAAAGCGAACCTACAACAGCAGCTTCTAACACATGGGCGCGGCGATCTACACGAGCGCCACGGGAAATTACACAGGCGGAAAGATGCGCTTCATCGCCAATGAATGCCCCATTCCACACTATCGGACGTTTGAGATTTGCATCAGCGCCAATAGTGACGTTATCACCAATTACGGTTCCTGCCTCAATCTGTACTCTTGCACCGATGCGGCAGTTATCACCAATCACTGTTGGGGTTTCAATCACAGCCGTCTGATCGATGTAAGTATTTTGACCCACCCATAACTCATGAGAAACCTCTTTGTAGGCATAATCGAGATTTACCTTCCGATCTAATGCGTCATATTGAGCCTCACGATAGGCATCTAAGTGACCAACATCACACCAGTAACCTTGAGCGATGTAACCATACATTGGCTCATCTTTTGCTAGTAGCAAGGGGAATAAGTCTTTGGAAAAGTCACATTCAACGTTTGCTGGCAGATATTCCAAAACTTCTGGTTCGAGAATGTAAGTACCAGTGTTGACGGTATCAGAAAAAATTTCACTACTAGAGGGTTTTTCTAAAAATCGCCGAATCCGTGCTTCCTCATCGGTAATCACCACTCCAAATTCAATGGGGTTGGGAACCCTGGTCAAAATCAAAGTAGCTTTCGACTTATTTTGTTTATGAAATGCGATCGCTGCGGTGAGGTCAAAATCTGTTATGCTATCCCCGCTAATCACTAAAAAGGTTTCATCAAGAAGTTCGGCAATGTTTTTTACACAGCCTGCTGTACCCAAAGGCTGATCTTCTTCGACGGCATAGGTCATCTGAACGCCAAAATCGCTGCCATCTTGAAAATAGTCTCGCAAGACATCAGGTAAATAATGTAATGTCGCAATAACTTCTGTAATTTGGTGTCGTTTGAGGAGATTGATAATATGTTCGGCAATTGGCCGATTTAGGATCGGCACCATCGGTTTGGGCAGATCGCAAGTTAACGGGCGAAGCCGCGTTCCCGAACCGCCTGCCATCAGTACTGCACGCATAAATCCTCCTTAGCTATTTACAGCCTTCGCTGCTTGAAAACGCGTCAGATATATTTTGTTTTTCTTTCTCTAGTCTCCTATGGATATCGGTATTTGAGGAACTTCCACAAGATGCATCTACGGTTGACACTCCCCGGTGTTAACGCACGGGGATTCTGTAATTAATCTACACTAGTATTTGCTCTACCAGGTTTCCCCAAGTAGAGTAGAGGTTACAACTTTGTAGAGCGTTAGTTCGGGATGCAAGACTTTATTTATATATCCACATAGTAAAGTCATTACCCAGATTGATGTTGTTTTAGCTAAAGATAACAAAAGCTAACATCAAGAAAAAAATTCAATTAAAAATTAATTTGGATATTTTCTGAGTTTGTTTGTAATTTTAAACTTAATAATTCATATTCGTGTTTTTCCTTGTCAACAACTGGAGATAATATTACATAGTCTTGAATAGTTGCCACATACACTAGTGTTTTACTAATTGTTTCTACGTCTTTAATAGCAGAGTCTGCTATAAAGCATTTGTATTTTTTTCTAGAACCTACTTCTTGTAAAGTTGTTGTTCTACTACTGTAATTAATCTGAGTCAGTTTTACATTTACATAAATTTCTGTTTCTGCTCTTATCTTGGTATTTTTGATGACATCAAGAACCTTAAACACAGTTTCTAGTTCTATTTCTCCGGTTTGTACCTTTATACCAGGAGAAGCCCAATCTATGTGTAATTTACTTATTCCAATTCTAGTTAAAGCTTTTAAAAACTCAGTATATTTAAAGGCAGTTTTCCTTTTTAATACATTTAATTTGGCTGGCAATTCCTCTGTGTTTGCACCAAGATTTATTAACTGTATAAATTCTTTTAAGCATTGCCCTAAGAAAGACTCTCCTAAGCCTAAACTATCTTCTTCATATACAGTTCCTTCCAGGCGCATCCCAAATGAACCACTAAATACACCAGACATAACCACTTGAGTTTTTTGTTTTACTTCTGGTTGTATTATATGGCTTTCTGATTTCCCTAGCTTTATTTGTCCTATAGCATCAATTGTTTCTTGTAATGTATATAATATTAACCCTAGATCACCTACAGGAGCTTCTGCAATCTCTTTTCCTGGAAACTGTAAAACAAAGTCTATAATTTCTCTTCTTTTTTGTGTAGAAACTTTTTCAATATTAGTATCATCACGATTTTCTTGAGATTCAATTACTTGCCCTAATGCTGGCAAATATTCATCTGGTATTTCATTGCAATCAACAGTTTTAACAACAACATTCAGATCATCTTCATAAGGAATTTCTACCTGATAGACAAAAGCATCTTCTGTATCAATAAATACATCTCTAAGCTCAACTCCGGCCTGGACTACTCTCTGAAATTTAGATGAAGACATGGGAGCATATAACCATATCTCCGCCGAATCTGAACTATCTACACAAAGTACAGTAAAAATTAATCCAGATTTATTTTTACAGGAAAACAATACGGGCTTATCATAAAAGTCATAAACTTCTATGATTTCAAGCTGTCCTAGTATTGTCCTTTCCGGCAAAAAACTCATGTTTATAACTGTTTATGTTTTAGTAGAATCTTCTTTGTTCGCATCAATCAGTTCAAAAACCTTAAAAGGTTCGCTATCCTCTGGTATCCACCAAGTATGGTGAGATTTTTCATGCCTTGATGGAGTATGTTTTGTCCTTCCCAGTCCGCCACTCAACATACCCTTTGCAATTTTCATATTCTTAAAACGTGGGATTCTAAGAGATAGATTTTTGGCATCATCCAATGACGAATGAATAGATACTCCACAGGCTTGACACTCGCATAGACCCGCAGGACATTCCTTGTCTGGAAATTCTTGCCGCCAAGATAGAAAATCTTTTGGGTGCGGTCTTTCATGAGCCTTTTTAATAAACCTGTAAAACTGCCCTGATGCAATATCAGATTGTGATGGAGGGCAGTCATCTGGTGGGAAATGTTTTGAATATGTCATTCTTTGCTTTTTGGATACAAAAACAAATTATTTGTACACTTATAAGTGATTTACTAGACAATATAGGACTCCTATTTGATTTTTAGAATATACGTAGGGTGGTCAAAGCGCACCCTACACTACTTAAAATTTTTCACATACCATTTAGAACTCCCATAGCATTAATTTACTACAACTGGTAAATAAAATCTGTAAAGTTTCTAAGCCTTTACTTTTAGCCGACACCATAGCTTATGAACATATTCCCAAACCTAAGATCGAGAACGGTGATTCCTGACGGTCTAATAAGGGTTTGAGGTTTGTTTATGAGAAAATTAACTCTCCTGGCAATGATAAAGTTCATATTCGTAGCCATCTACCCTTGGCAAAGATTGAGCATCAGACATAACGCATGTTTTGACTGCTTCTGCGACGGGTGCGTGAAAGTTTACCAGCCACAAGTCAAAAGGTCGTGGTAATTTCTTTAAAGTATTTTCTAGAGCAATGGTAGAAGTATTTGGGTCTTGGCCTTGATGGGCAAGGAGAAACAAAGGATTTTGGGGTGAATTTGCAAGTTTAAACTCCCTAGCAACTCCCATCATTTCCCCAGTGTGTACATAAGTTTTGTGGGTAGTGGCAATCAGTACTGGTGTTGGAGATGTTTGTTGAATTAGTTGCACAAACAGGTCAGGGCGATAATATTTTTGATAACCGAGATTGCAGATTACTGTAACTGCACTGGCAAATCCCATTAGCCAAATTAACATCACGGCTTTTTTCCCGTTTATTCCCCATCTGCCTATGGTTTTTATTCCATTTTTCCCTTGTTCTGTTCCTATCCATTCTTTGGGGGAATGCCAACAAACTGCGAGACTTGCGCCTAGTAAAACAACGATCGCGGGAAAGTAAACAAAGTTATATCTAGCACCCCTAGTTAGGTCAATGCCGAGAAAGTACGTAAAGATAAAGAATAAAGCGATCGCACTGATAACTACTCCTGCAAGCACCTGAATCATAATCCGGGTTTCTGGGTGCTGTAGTTGCACCTTAAACCCACGCAGCAAAATTGGTATTGCCCAAATAAAGAAAATCAGCGTCACCAGTCCAGAAGGAATCACAACCAAAGCTTGAGAAGATTCAACTGGTAACAGAGTAATCATTGCCATCCATGTTCCTAAAGCTTGAAAAATTGGGCTTAACCAATCTAGTCCGACGCGCGAACCTCGAATCCACTCGGTTAAATTACTCCGATTTCTATTCTCTAAAAAGATTGGTAGCCAAATTAAACCCGCCACACAAGTACCTACAGCAACGGCATAGATGCGCCGCCACGGAGGAGAGAAGAGGAGAGAAAGTTTGCTGCTAGTCTGCAATTGAAGCCAAGCAAGAAAAATCAAAACTACAGCTTCTGTGCAGAGGGTGAGGGTGAAAAAGTAATGGGTAGCAACACCCAAAGCATTAATTACTACCCAGGAAAGTGCTATCCAGATGGGTAAAGATGTACGGTTTTGAATATGACGTGTGGCAATTACTAAGCAGATGAGGGAAGCAGTTACCCATAAGGCTGCCAAACTGTAATGGCGTGCTTCTTGTGCTAAAAAGATGCCGTAGGGTGATACTGCCATCATGGCAGCAGCTAAGTGTCCCACTAATGGCGAACGAAACGCTACCTTACCTAATACGTAAGCACATGGAATGGAGGCAGCACCAATTATAGCTGGTAGCGATCGCGCCGCAAACAGCGATACTAATCCTCCTTCGCTGGGAAATAATTTCATCCACAGGTAAGCCAGCACAAAATACAGAGGGGGATGGGTATCTTGGGTAACTAAGTTATGAATGACATCACTAACATTAGCCACTGGGTTTATTTGCAGTGGTTGCAATAAGATATCAGGTGCGATCGCTTGATCTAGGGGTACTGATAAAAAAGTATTCCCCAAACTAAACACCAAGGTGGAAAACTCATCAGTCCAAGGAGGCTTTGCAGTCAAGTTAGCTAGGCGCAAACTGATACCGATGATTAACCACATCAAGTTCAGCAAGGGGTTAACCCAATAAGGAGGGAGACGAGCTTGCCAGTTATACCAATGCTTGTGTTGTGAGGCAGAGTTTGTATCTGCCATAGATAGGAAATGGATAGCAGATGCAGGTAGCAACGAGATAATTTTTCTGGAAAAATAAAATGCACCTTGAAAAAAAACTCTCATTGCCAGGCCTCACAGGAATGGATTTGTAGATTTGACGTTTGAGATTTAAGTTCGTTCTGAAATCTAAAAACAAAAATCAAAATCTCAAATCCCTCGTTGTGATTATTTCACGTCAGTGACACGCCAGCTAAGTTTCAAGTTAATCCAGAAATTCCAGATGGTAGCAACTGCGATCGCTATCAACTTAGCTAAATACTCATTTATTTCCAAGACATTATAGAGAAAGTTAATTATTAGAGCTTGTAATATAACTCCTGCTAAACAGACCGCACTGAACTTCAAGAATCGCTTGAAACGTTGACGTGGATCGGGTTGCCTCTGAGAAATATCACTAAAAGTCCATAAATCATTCCATAAAAAATTATTTACGATTGCCACTCCGGCCGAAAGAATCGTACTGCGAGTTAAACCTAAATGAATCACAGTAAGCAGCAAGTGAAACACCGTTAAATCCACAAACACACCACTTAAGCCAACAAACCCAAAACGGACAAATCGACCGATAGGGAAATTGACTTTTCTACTCAATCGTCCTACCCGTCCTGTGGAGAGCCGCAACCGTACCAAGTGGTGGATGTAATCTATATATTGCTTCCATGTCACTTTACTCTCACCCTCTTTGCGTTCGCAGAACACATAGCCAACTTCGGCAACTTGGTCTACTTTTCCCCGCCCAATTACTTCTAGGAGAATTTTGTATCCTACGGGATTGAGTGTTGCATTGGCGATCGCACTCCGCCGCACCATAAAATAACCACTCATGGGGTCAGAAACTCTGCCCAGTACCCCCGGTAAAATCACTAAGCCTAACAACTGAGCGCCACGAGACAAGAAACGCCTGACAACACTCCAGCTACTAACACCACCTCCCTCGACATGACGGCTAGCTACTGCCAAATCTGCTCCCTGCTTAACACTATGCAACAGTTGCATCAGTACTTCTGGTGGATGCTGTAAGTCTCCATCAATCACCCCCAATACATTCCCTGTGGCGACTTGCCACCCCCGAATCACTGCTGAAGACAGCCCTCGTTCCTGTTGGCGTCGCATCACCCGCAACTGGCGGTATTCTGTTGTCAAAGATTGTGCTATTTCCCAAGTTCGGTCTGGGCTATCATCGTCTACCACAATCAGTTCATAACTTCCTGGAATAGATTCATCCAGTAACTGACTCAATATGTTGACCACATTCTTGATGTTGTCACGCTCTTTATAAGTAGGAATTACTAGGGAAAGATAGATACATTCACCACTTGTAGCGACACTGTTAGGGGGCAACTTTGAAATCTTTAGTGGGCCAGTTGGTACTGTTAACAGCGAGTTGGATGAGTTTGTCTTCATAATTTCACATTACAGAACGAGGATGTGTAAAGACCGAGGAAAATATAGCCAAACATCTGCTGGCTTGATTGACTGAACCTGGTTGTCAAAATTGGTGAATATTTTTGTTACAGTTAGCTGTTCTGAAAAAGTTTAGTAATTCCCGTGCCTCAATTCCAAATATTTTCCTCAACTTCATCTAAACTTTACATTCTACTACTTATGTTTATAGTATTTTTTTAGAGCTTATATATTTTTTTATACAATCAATACTGTACCACTAAGTCAGCTAAGTCAGCCAATATACAAGACTTTTTATTTAGTAGGGCTAATTTACCAATCCGTAATCATTCGTGAAAAAATAATAGTTGTAGGATGTGTTATGGAGACTGTAACGCGCCATTTGAGGTTTTTGGTACGTTACCTTAACTACACCATATTCTAGATATTTGCACTTACTGACTAAGTACTGGTTCACAAAATCTTAAAATTGGTGGAAAACAAGAAAGTAGTGAATCCGAATCAAGAGCTAATTAATTTCTGAATCCTGAACTTTAACTTTGGAATTATTCTTAAATCCAGAACAATATCAAGACTATTTAGTAATTGAATAAGAATTCAGCTATTCTGAATGGGCTAAACCTTAGCTATCCGCTAACAGGAGTCAGCAATCTTGACGCGACTCGAAAATACTCGCTACCGCTTTGCTATCGCAGACTCGCTCTAAGCGTAAAGCCTACGGCATAGCTTCGCTATCCGCTTTTTCGCTCAAAATACCTTTCCTGTATTCTGACTCCTGTTAGATAAATCAAAATTGCTATAAATAGTGATAACTATATCTCAATCGTAAGCGCAACAAAGCAATTCAAAATTAAAATTTTTTGGGTAGCGTCTGGTAGAGAAGAAACGCAATTTTAGCCAGCTTTTTGGCGATTGAGAATATGCAAATTCAATGCATATTAGCTGATTAAAGTCAAGTTTTTCCACTTTTTCTAGAATTTTATCAACATTTGGCGACATATATAAAAATAAAGTTAATAAAATTTAATATATTAAAAAATAAGTATACTATTTAGCAGCCATTAGATTGTAAATCTCTCGAAAGTAACAGGATAAAATCCCCCAAGAGGGCATTGCAAAAAAGGTGAAAATTTTGTTTGTTATTAATTTAATGCCTTTGTTTTATTGCTTGTATTGAGTAAATGAACATCTAAAATACAGGGTAGATCATGCATATTCCTGATGGATTTGTTTCTGTTCCAGTGGCAGGGGCTACTAGTTTAGCGAGTGTAGCAGCACTCTTTATTGCCTTAAAGCGATCGCAACAGGCTTTTGGTATTCGTCGTGCGCCCATGCTGGGACTAACCACCGCCTTCATTTTTGCCGCCCAGATGATAAATTTTCCAGTAGCAGGGGGTACTAGTGGTCACTTGTTGGGGGGAACCTTAGCTGCGATCGTTTTGGGTAGTCCGTGGGCAGGAACATTATGTATCGCCACAGTTTTAATTATTCAAGCTGTGCTGTTTGCTGATGGTGGCATTACAGCCTTGGGAGCGAATATTTTGAACATGGCAGTAGTTGGTGTTTGGGTTGGCTGGGTTTTAACCCAAACGTTGCAGCGGCTATTTGGGGGGTCTAAAGGGCGCTTACCTTTGGCTGCTGGTATCGCTGCTGGCGTGAGTGTAGTGGTGGCCGCCATAGCTTGTGCCATTGAGTTAGCCCTTTCAGGAACTGCACCCGTAGCCATAGTTTTAGCAGGGATGGCTGGTGTGCATATTCTGATTGGCATTGGCGAAGGAATAATTACTGGTGGTGTGCTGACTTATTTAGCCACAGCCAGACCAGATTTATTACCAGGAGAACAGCAGGAGTTTCGCGGTTGGTCTATACCCATTGTCGCCATTTTCTTGATTGCGGGAGTACTTTCGCTCTTTGCCTCAGCATGGCCTGATGGTTTGGAGAAAGTCGCCGAAAACATGGGCTTCATCGATTTAGCCGATAAAGTAAGGGTAATTGTGCCGACTCCCTTAGCTGACTATGGTATTGAGGGATTGGGGCCAATTGGCACAAGTATCGCTGGACTTGTGGGAGCTGCGGTTTGTTTTGCTGTGGCCTTTGGGATTGCCAAGGTGGTGAAACCGAAGAATGCTTAAACTTTCCTTGCCGTTACGTTTGCAACTGTCACTAGTGGTTGTAGTGGGAGCAGCTTTATTAAAGCATCATGCTTGGTATTGCTTAAGTGTATATGGCGCGATCGCACTTTTGTGGGCTTGGCTGTTGCGCGTACCAATTCGCCGCTTGGGAGGATTACTCGGTACAGAATTGATTTTTTTGTCATTGCTGGCATTGCCCTTGGGATGGGAACGAGCCAGTTTTTTGCTAGTTCGTTCTCTGGTTTGTCTAGTTACGATGAATAGTTTTTTGTTAACCTTACCACCCCATAGTTTCGGCATCGCCCTCAAAGGCTTACCCGTACCAGCACCTTTAAAAGAAAATTTGTTATTAGCTGGTCAATATATGGAAATTTTGCTCTCAGAAGTGACGCGGATGCAACGTAGCGCTCAATTACGCGGCCTGACTGGAACTGGGGGATGGTTGCGCTACGCCAGTGCTGCCATGATTGGAGCCTTGTATCTCCGTAGCTTGGACAGGGCAGAGCGAGTTTACGCGGCAATGGTAACTCGTGGCTACAACGGGCAATTACCCATAGATTCTACCCTCAGACCAAAAGAGCGTTTTGCCCTGTTAGCAGCTTGGGCGATCGCTGCTGGTATTACCTCAACCTCTTACAGAATTTAGCGCAGTTGTGAATATTGAGCTTGTGAATCTTGAAATCTTTAACTTCTAATCCCCAATCATCAACCCATAACCCTCACGCAGCCGTGGTCGAAGTTGAGAACCTGGTATATGCTTATTCTCGCCAGGAGCCAGTATTACAAGAAATTTCTTTTACCTTAAATCCGGGCGATCGCGTGGCGTTGATGGGAGCCACTGGTTCTGGAAAAAGCACCTTGCTGGAGAACCTAATCGGTTTAAAACAACCGCAAACTGGGAAAATTACGATTAATGGTATCCCTGTTGAACCGAAAAATTTACCCCAAGTACGACGCAAAATCGGCTATAGCTTCCAAGATGCCAACGACCAACTATTTATGCCGACCATCTTAGAAGATATCACCTTTGGGCCACGCAACTATGGAATGTCACCAGCCGAGGCGAGCGATCGCGCCCGGCAGTTATTAGCTGATTTCGGCCTCGAAGCCTACGCTAATCGTTCCGCCCACGAACTTTCTGGTGGACAAAGACGCTTGGCCGCCCTAGCCTCGATTTTAGCCCTAGAGCCGACAATTCTAATTTTGGATGAGCCGACTAACGGTCTTGATCCAGCATGGCGGCGACATTTAGCGCAAGTGTTGTTAAAGTTACCTGTGCAGGTGATGTTAATTGCTTCTCATGACTTACATTGGCTAGGCAGAGTTACTCAACGCGCTTTAGTACTTTCTGGTGGTCGTATTCAAATAGACAGCAATATTCAGCCACTTTTGCAAAATGGTGCTACTTTAGACCAGTTGGGTTTGCCGATAGATTGGTAATTTGGGCATGGGACATGGGGACAAGGGGACAAGGGGACAAGGGGACAAGAGGTGAGAACTGAGAACTTGAAACAAGTCTTTCCCCTTGTCCCCAATGCCCAATGCCCAATGCCCAATGCCCAATGCCCAAATACCTTATTTACTCGTAATATCGGCTACCACTAGGTTTTATTGTTATTGGGGTGTTAATGTCTGTTTCACATAAATATACTGTTATTGCTCCTGTTAGCCTGAGCATTGCTTTATTGATTACTAGTTGTAGCGAAAATAAAGTCTCGCAGTGCCAGCGACTGGTTCGAGTTGTGAATGCCGGAACTTCTCTGATTGATAAAAATAAGGGGACGCAAGTAATCACCAGCATACAGCTATCTAAAGATTTAGAATTTGTGACTAAATCTATTAAGGAACTGAATTTAACAGATCCTAAGCTGAAAGAATTTCAAAGCAGTTTTGCCAAAATTTTCCAGAATCTCAGTCAAGCGATCGCCGTTGCAGGTAGGGCGCTTGGTGCAACCAAGACAGCACAAGCCTCAGAATCTGGGAGAGCAAAAATCCAAAAGGCGAGAGCCGAAATTGACTCAGCACTAACAACAGCTACAACGCTTGGTAAGCAATCAGATACGTTAGTCAATCAGATGAATAAATACTGTAGCCAGCCTGAATAATCTATCTGACTCATATTTGATTTCTGAAAACACTTAGTACAACTAAGAAGCCTTCTTGACTGTTGCCTATTGCCTGTCTATGCAAATTCGTTCAGAAATCAAAGCGGATTCCTATATCACGCGATGTGCGACTTATGACTTCGGCCTTGCGGTACTAGTAGCTTAAGCCGATTGATTGATAAATTTCATTCCCTTGTCTACAATATATAAAAACTCTAAATTTCAGACATATATAGTGAGCATTTATTTTAAATGAGACAAAAATTTTGTCTGAGATTGGAGGAAATCAGTTTTCTTGGGGATTATAAATAATTTATCAGTCAGACTAACACTACAGAGTGAATCTAGAACAATAAAACGCCTTCTGAGTTAGCACCTATGAAAGAAGAATTGATAGCCAGAGTTGTGCAGGTCTTGCAAATTAATATGAGGTGGATGACTTGGAATTTATTTCTGGCTTTTATACCTTTAGCTTTGAGTGTGTGGCTATTTCGCTTTAGGCGTGGTGTCTCTTGGCTTTGGTGGCTAGGATTCTTAGTTTTTTATGCTTTCTTACCGAATGCACCATATTTGTTGACTGATGTAATTCACCTAATAGATGATATTCGCACGATTCAATCAGTTTGGATGATTACTTTAGTACTCATTCCTGTCTATGTGGTAGTAATTCTTGGTGGATTTGAAGCTTATGTAATCTCGTTAATTAATTGGGGTTACTACTTACATCGCATCGGCAAGAGCCAATGGATTTGGCGCGTTGAGTTGATTACCCATTTTCTGTGTGCTATTGGTGTCTATTGGGGGCGGTTTTTGCGTTTCAACAGTTGGGATTTGATTACTCAACCCGATGCCTTACTTACTAAAGGGGTAGAAGAAATTCTAGGGAAACAGCCCCTAGTAATTATTGCTATCACCTTTGTGGTACTTGCAGGTTTGTACTGGATTATGAAACGAGTAACTTTAGGTCTGAGTCAACCAGATAGTAAAGTAGGCATAAATTCAGGACGCGCTAACTCTAATACACCAAACATTTGATGTTCATGACGATTTGAGATTTTAAATTTAGGGTTTTAATTAGTAATCCCCTTGATAAATATTGCCTGTCAAAAGAAAGATGTAACTAAACCCTCCTTGAGATGAAATAGATTCAGAGGCAAATGGTTGCACTTCAACCGCCACCATTTCAGAATAACGTCCTATCAGATCATTGAATATCGATGGTCTGGTCTGATGTATCTGGTCACGTTGATAGGAGGGGTATAATATGCAATTAATCTCTAGAGAGGAAATAAAGACATTAATAGAACAGCCAAAAGGAAATTGTGTTTCAATCTATATGCCAACGCACCCAGCCGGGCCAGAAGTGCGACAAGATCCAATTCGCTTTAAAAATTTGGTCAAGGAAGCAGAGACTCGTTTAATAGATGCGGGTTTGGAGGAGAAAGATGCGATCGCATTGTTGGAAAAATCCCATGAAATTGATACCCAAGAGTTTTGGGAGCAAATAGGACAAGGGCTGGCGATTTTTATTTCTGACAGTATTTTTCGTTATTATCCTCTGCCAATTGATTTTCAAGAGTTGGTCGTGGTTACAGACCGATTTCACATCAAGCCACTGCTGCCAATTTTAAATGGCAATGGTCGCTTCTATATCCTGGCTTTGAGTCAACAAGATGTCAGGTTTTTTGAAGGAACACGCTACAGCGTCAAAGAGGTAGAAGTAGAAAATCTCCCTAAAAGTCTAGATGAAGCTCTGCAAAGAGACGATACTGCTAAAGAAGGTCAGTTTCGCATCGCCACATCAAAAGGGGGTACCTCCAATTCTTTTCAGCAACCAGGTACCTTTCACGGACAGGGAAGCCCTGACAGGGATAGACGCCAAGAAGACATCCTCCAATTCTTTCAAATTGTCGATCGCGCATTATACGATAAACTGAAATTGCAAAAAGCGCCTTTGGTGCTGGCTGGGGTAGAGTATCTCTTACCTGTGTATAGACAAGCAAATACTTACCAGCATTTAATGGATGAAGCTATCACGGGTAATCCAGAAATTCTCAGCTCCCAAGAGTTGCATGACCAAGCTTGGCCAATTGTCGAGGCTGATTTCCAAAAGTCACAGCAAGGAGTTTTGGAGCAATTTCACGAATTGTTTGGTGGTGATACTGGTAAAGCATCTAACGACCTCCAAGAAGTTGTCTCAGCAGCTTATTACCAACGAGTGGATTCTTTATTAGTTGCAGTTGGTCAGCAACAATGGGGTTTATTCGATCCAACCTCAGAAACGGTTTATTTGCACCCAGAAAAAGAAGCTGGTGATGAGGATTTGTTGGATTTTGTTGCTGCTCATACTTTATTAAACGGTGGCACGGTTTACGCCGTTCCCTTTGAAGAGATTCCATATAGTACAGCAGTTGCGGCGATTTACCGATATTAACGATTTCGGTTTTGCACGCGTAGGCGTAGCCCGTCGTAGACATCGCTACCCCACCAAATGAGTATATTGAGGTGGGGTATTTTGTAATATCGTTAGTTTTTGCGCGAAACTGATTCTATTTAATAGGATTACTTTAATTTACGTCGTGCAGCTGCTAAAATTAAGCGTTGTTCAGCACGAGCGATCGCCTGATAGGTTCGCTCTACTGCTTCCGGTTCCACGGAAATGGAAGTTATCCCCCATTCCACTAACTGATCGATGATTTCTGGATAGAGGGCTGGTGCTTGACCGCAGATTGAACAAGGTATACCGGCACTTTTAGCCATTTGGATCAGTTGAGCGATCGCACTCATAACTGCCGGATGACGTTCATTAAATACTTTTCCTAGCTGTCCTTGTTCTCGATCCACTCCGAGCAATAATTGGGTCAAATCATTTGTACCAATAGAAATTCCGTCTGCACCGGCTTTGACATATTCTGGCAGTAAAAACAGGACGCTTGGCACTTCTGCCATTATCCACAATTGAAACTGTGACACCTCAGTTAAAAGAGCTTGCTCAACTTTGCGACGGCAAAAGATAAATTCTTCTACAGTCCGCACAAAAGGCAACAGTAGATTGACATTGCTGTAGCCAGCTTGCTGAACACTTGCCAAAGCTTGTAGTTCTAACTCAAAGACTGCGGGATTTCGTAAATAGCTGAAAGTACCACGTTCACCTAACATCGATTGTGTTGAAGATGGTAAATTATCACTCAATGATGTTAAATCTTGCGGCCAATCTAAAGAACGATAAAAAACTGGTCTTGGTGCAAAGGCACGGGCAAACTGCATAATCTGCTCAGACCATCGCTCTAACAATTCTGCTTGCCGCCCGCCTAAAATCCAACTATTAGGATCTTGCCCGGACAATATATTTAGTACCATCAATTCTGAGCGCAATAATCCCACTCCATCCACAGGAAAGCTTTGCACTTGTTCTATTAAACTGGACTGACTCAAGTTAACCAGCAGTTGGGTAGCAATCATAGGTAGATGAGAACTAAGAGGAGGATGGGGTACTTTGAGATTGTGCTGATTCGAGGAAAGCAACTTTTCTCCTCCCAGTTTCCCACTTTCCTCCTCTTTACCTCTTTCCATCTCCTCCTTTGAGTTCCCTTTAATTCGATAAACCTCTCCTCTGTCGCCATCGAGCAGCAGTCGTTCGCCAGTTTGAATTAAGCTTGTAGCAGATGTTGCGTTTACTACTGCTGCGATACCTAATTCTCTGGCAAGAATTGCAGCATGGCTGGTTAATCCGCCTTGTTCAGTAATAATACCGCCAACTTGTTGCAGTAACGGCAACCAATCAGGCGCGATCGCTGGTATTACTAAAATCACTCCCTTGGGTAGCTGTTCGGGTTTATGTTGCGGATTGATAATTACTAGGGCATTCGCCACAACACGTCCTCCTGCCGCCCCTAGCCCTCTAATGAAATGTCGGTGGTGAATTACATGGGGAGAACTAACTTGTGTTATGTAGAGCTTGCCAGATGGAGTTTGCCCGGCGATAGTCCATTTAATGGTAAAGCTTTTACCTAGTTCACTCACCAGTTGAGTTCCCAAAGCAATTATTTGTTGTAAGTATTCTTCTTGTAAAGCGTACTGTTTTTGTTGGGCTTCCTGAATTAGATAGGTACTCAGACAAGTGTGATCTGGTGTTAGCGCTGACTTGGGCATAGCTTGCGAAAAAGCTTCGGGTGCTGCATCATCTACACGATAAGCAAGCATTTTATTGCCCAACTGTTGCTCAAGCACAACCCCAGTTTCTTGTTGAATGTAGTAAACATCTGCCTGAACTTCGCCAAGAGCGATCGCAATTCCTAACCCCCAAGTAGCTTCAATTTCCCACCCAGAAGGGTTGGCTGTGAGCAAACCACTAGCGATCGCATTTTCAACAGGTTGCACCAAAACTGCTAAATTGATTTGTTGCAAATTAATTCCTGCCCGCTGCCAATATAGTAGACTTCTGGCCCGAAATATCTGGCTCCAGGTACGCTTTAGGGCAAAAGCGATCGCTTCGGGTTCGCACTCGCAAAATACCGACTCCAGCAAACCCGATATATTCTTCATCCCTGGAGTAGCAGTTAATACTCCCAAGGTAGGTCGAAGAATCAAACAGCCAGTTTGCCATTCTCTAGCTGCTTGGAAAATTGTACTCACCCACTGCTGTGGCACAGTTGCAGCCAACATTTCTTGGCGCAAACGACTAGCCACCTGCTGAAGTTGACGCCAATTAGTAACATCCAAGTGTAATGAAGAGTGGGGTAAGTCAGCCGCTAATGACTCTGAACTATTGAGATTTTCGAGAAATTGTTGTAAAGTTTCTGCTGAAACGACAAAACCAGGCACCACCGGATAGCCACGCTGGATAATTTTGCTCAAGTAAAACGCTTTGTCACCTACTTTGGCGCGGTCTTGTAGTTTAATTTGGTCTAGCCAGTAGATTTTATCCACTCAATTTGTTAATTGTCAGTTGTCTATTTGTAGCCACAGCTATGGAAATCAAATTTTTGCCTTCATTTGCCTCACTTCCCTAAAACCAGGAGTTTAGTTCTTTATCGAGATTGTACATGGCGGTATTATATTTAATTATTAAGTGTATAGGTTAAATCTAGCAATTTAAGGTAGAATTTCATAGAATTAGTTATTTTAAATAGCCCAAAACTATTTGATAAACTTAAAAGTCATGTAGTGTGCCCAAATTATGAACATTGCCATAATTTCACAATGCAAATCTCAATTTATTGACAAAAAGAATATATTATTAGAAAATAATCCTAATAATGGAAGTTATTAGTTAGTAGCTTAAAAAGCATTCATGAATTGATAGAATTCAGAGATGAGATAGGCTATTGCACTATACCCATTGGATTCGACTATTGGATTAGACTCCATTAATATTACCAGTTAACCTAGTATATAGAATACTCTATAGCAAACTAAGCATTGTCAAACACTTACTACCTTGCAACTGATGATTGGCTGAATATAAGCTTCCGGCTATGCATTGCATTGCTTGTTGGAGCAATAATCGGCTTAGAGCGCGAAATTAGGCGCAAACCAGCCGGTTTAAGAACTCACATGCTGGTGAGTTTCGGGTCAGCCATGTTTATTTTGATAATTATGCAAACAGGAGGACTACAAACCAGTCCTGATGAACTTAGTCGCGTGATTGAGAAGGATGCAATTAGCCGGGTGATTCAGGGGATTGCAACTGGTGTAGGATTTCTCGGTGCTGGAGAAATTGTGCGCCAATCTTCTCAAGAATCACAGCGACTTGAAATTCACGGACTCACATCAGCAGCGGCGATTTGGGTTTCGGCTGCTTTGGGAATTGCTGCCGGCTGCGGTTTATGGCAGTTAGGATTAATTGGTTCTCTGCTGACTTTTGTAGTTCTCAACATTTTTAAAAGGTTAGAATAATTCATATATACATTACTGTCGGATTATTTCTCCTGCTTTCACAAAAAGAATTTGGGAGGACTTCAACCATTGCGAATCAAAAGAACCCAAGTGAGTGGTGGTAATTAAAGTCTGAAAGCGGTCTTGAATGGCATCAAGCAATTGATTTTGACGGGATAAATCGAGTTCGGCAAGAACATCATCAAGTAATAGTAATGGTGGCTCTTTAACGACTTCTTCAATTAATTGTAATTCGGCTAATTTTAAGGCTAGAACCAGCGTTCGTTGTTGACCTTGAGAACCGTATTGACGAGCGGGTGTCTGGTTAATAGTTAATTCTATTTCGTCTCGATGGGGGCCAACAAGAGTAGTGCCTTGGTGCATTTCGGCGATCGCTCGTTGCTGAATTTTTGCTAAAAAAGCTTGCTGCACTTCTTCTGGATGGCTATCCTCTAAAGGGACATTCGGCACGTAATTGATTTGCAGAACTTCTGTACTACCGCTAATGCTGGCGTGCCAAGCACTAGCAATGGGAGCTAATCTTTGGATGGCGCGATCGCGTCGTCTAATTACCCTGGTTCCCGTGGTAGCTAACTGTGCATCCCATACAGCCAATTCTGAGGAGTCTGCACTATGGGTATTTTTACTCAGTTGAAGTGACTGGCGTGGCTGATTACTGGATGCTGAGTCTTGAGTTTTTTTTAAAAAAGCATTGCGCTGGCGTAACACATGGTTATACTGCTGCAAAATGTGAGCATAAACTGGTTCAAGTTGAATTAAGAGTGTATCTAACCAGTTGCGGCGACCTTCCGGGCCGCCACGTACTAAGTCTAAATCCAGGCTGGAAAATTGGACTGCATTGAGAACACCGAGAAAATCCATTTGACGGCGGATAAATTCACCATTGAGAGCCACACTACGACGGCCATTGCGGCGCAGGGTTAAGCTAAGGTCACTAACACCTGTTTGCCGCTCCAGGGTGGCATTAATTTGGGCTATCGCTTCTCCTTCTTGAACCAAATCACGATCGCGTCCCATCCGGTGCGATCGCAATGTCGCCAGCAACTCCACCGCCTCCAACAAATTCGACTTTCCCTGAGCGTTATTACCTACCAAAATTGTTTTGGCAGCATTAAACTCAACGTTTTGGTCTTGATAATTGCGAAATTGTCGGAGGTTTAGAGTTTTGAGGTACATGGTGAGGATTGGGCATGGGGCATTGGGGATTGGGCATTGGAGAGGAGGGAAGTAAGGGACTTTCAACTAAAAAAATGTCCCATCGCTGTGTTAGCAGGGGGAGTAGGTGAGGCAGGGGAGGCAGAGGGAGCAGAGGGGTAAAGGAGAATAATTAATAACCAATGCCCCTGCCCAATGCCCCATGCCCCATGCCCCATGCCCAATTTACACAGCCTTCTTGCCCATAATCCGCAAAAATATCTTCTCCGCTTCAATCCAGACAAACATTAAGGAACTGAAGCCAATACAAACCCCCAATTCCTGTAGATTGAGGTAGTGAGTACCAAAGAAATCTCTCAGGGGTGGGACGTAAACTAGCATCAACTGCAAAATCGTGGTGACAACAACAGCCGCTAGTACAAATATATTCGAGAAGGGATTCATCTCAATGGCCAGTCGGTTGTTGGAGCGAATGGCGATCGCATGACCCATTTGGGCAAGACATAAGGTAGTAAATACCATTGTTTTCCAAGTATCGGGATTTCCCTGATACTCAGGGGCATGGGTATGTTGATAAGCCCACCACATTAAGGCAATGGTGATAATGGCAAAAATGATCCCAATGCGAATCATGTAAGAACCTAATCCCCTGGCAAAAATACTTTCGCGGGGACTAAAAGGTGGACGTTTCATTACATCCGGTTCTGGAGGTTCCACAGCTAATGCCAAGGCTGGTAAACCGTCTGTCACCAAGTTCATCCACAAAATTTGTAAGGGGGTAAGGGGAACGCCTCCCAAACCAATTAAGGGTGCAGCGGCAATTGTCAAAACTTCGCCAATGTTACTGCCCAGAATGTATTTGATAAAGCGGCGAATATTGGTGTAAACAACTCTGCCTTCCTTGGTGGCGCTGACAATGGTGGCGAAGTTGTCATCAAGTAACACCATGTCACTAGCTTCCTTACTGACATCGGTGCCAGTAATGCCCATTGCAATACCGATATCAGCTTGTTTGAGGGCTGGGGCATCGTTAACGCCATCGCCTGTCATTGCCACAAATCGACCCCGGCGTTGCAGTGCTTGGACAATTCGCAGTTTATGTTCTGGAGAAACCCTGGCGTAGATGCTCACCAAGTCAACATTTTGCTCTAATTCCTGGTCACTCATCCGCTGCAATTCTTGACCTGTGAGGACGCGATCGCCTTCTTGGGCAATTCCCAAATCAGTAGCGATCGCTCGTGCTGTTAATTGGTGGTCGCCAGTAATCATCACTGGGCGAATACCTGCATCCCGACACTCTTGCACTGCTGCCCTCACTTCTGGGCGTGGCGCATCTAGCATTCCCACTAATCCCAGCCACACTAAGCCTTGCTCAGATGCTTCGTCTGAACCTTCCGGTGGAATTTCTACCAGGGGTTTGTAGGCAAAACCTAGCACCCGCAAACCTTTACTCGCCATTTGGTCATTTTCTGCCAAAATTTTCTGGCGTTGTGCTTCGGTTAACGGGGCTGAGTGATTGCCCAAATAAATTTGAGCCGAACGGGCCAAGGTTAACTCTGGAGAACCTTTGGTAAACATTAAGTAAGGTTCAGATTGGAGGAAATTAGCGATCGCTGGGTCAACGTCTCTCGAAGATGCATCACCTGTGGCGACTCCTTCCACCTGAGAAATCACGCTCATCCGCTTCCGTTCTGAAGAGAAGGGGAACTCGGCAACGCGAGGTAACTTACTGTTCCACTGGTCTTTTTCGATTCCAGCTTTTCCTGCTAAAGTGACTAACGCCCCTTCCGTAGGATCTCCCAAAATTGCCCATTCGCCTTGTTCTTTTTGCAACACTGAATCATTACAAACAGCACAAGCGACTGCCAACGCTGAGATTTCTGGAGACTCCTCTAGGGAAATTTGTTGACCATTTAACTGGAAGTCCCCTATTGGGGTATAACCTTCTCCAGTGATGCGAAAATTTTTGTTGTTAGTGGAAACCGATTGCACCACCATTTTATTTTGAGTCAGCGTGCCAGTTTTATCAGAACAGATAGTGGTTACAGAACCTAATGTTTCCACTGCTGGCAGTTTGCGAATCAAGGCATTCTGGCGCACCATTCGCTGGGTTCCCAATGCCAAAGTGACGGTAATTACGGCTGGTAAACCTTCTGGCACTACAGCAACCGCCATACTCAAGGAAATTTCCAAGAGTTCTTGGATGTTGCTAAAACCTCTTGCCTGGATAACGCCACCGACGACAACAATCGCCACCAGAATCAAAGAACCCGTAACCAGGACGTTACCCAGTTGAGTCATCCGTTGCTGTAAGGGTGTAGGCTCACTTTCCACCGACTGCAACATAGTGGCAATTTTGCCTAATTCTGTTGTCATGCCGGTGTTAGTCACCAGAACCTTCGCCCGTCCTTGGATTACTTCGGTGCCTTGAAATACTAAATTGATGCGATCGCCTAAATCTGTTTCTTCTGGCAATTTTAATGTTGCCTGTTTATTCACAGATTGGGCTTCACCTGTCAGTGCCGATTCACGCACTTGTAAATTCGACTGTTCTATCAAGCGTCCATCTGCGGCTATCTGCATCCCAGCTTCCAGCAGCATTACATCCCCTGGCACTAGTTCCTTAGCTGCTATCTCCACCAGTTTGGTGTTGCGAATGACTCGCACCAAGGGAGAGGTCATTTTTTTCAAGGCTGCCAAGGCTTTTTCGGCACGACTTTCTTGGACGTAGCCGAGTATGCCATTGAGAATCACAATTGCTAAGATAGCGATCGTATCTTTAAATGGCACTTCACCAGGCTTCAAACTGCCCGATTGCAAACCTATCAGGTCTATAATCCCGGAAATCAGAGCTACGCCAATCAGCATCAACAACATAATGTTCTTGAACTGATCCAGCAGAATTTCCCAAGTACTACGGCCAGCAGTTTCTTCGAGTTCGTTGGGGCCGTACTTTTGCAACCTCTGTTGAATTTCTTGGGGTGTTAAGCCACTGTCTGCGTTACTATCGAGCAGGTCTAACGCTTTATCAACTTCTAAACTATGCCAAACGGCGGCACCTTCAGGCAGAGAATTAGCAGACATCGTGTAAGTCACAGGAAATAGTTACAAAATTCGATCATAATTTAGTGATGGCAGGAATTCCATCTTCTAAAGTTACATTAAGGCGATCGCCCAGTTGTACGAGTGTATCTGTATTTCTTAACATTTGTAAATTTATACTTTTTTGAGATAGTATTATTTCTCACGAAAGAGTTTTTCGGAACACATTGTACCGATAATTATGAGTAATAGAGCTTTGAAGCTTTGTTGCAGAGTGTATGCCACAATTAATTTTAGCTGCCATTGCTTTCATTTACGAGCCAGGATGCATGGCACGATTGCATTTCTTAATTTTTAATTTTGCCTCAAGTTGAGCCAGCCATTTGTGTCTTTCGCCTTCAAGTGAACTGGCGTGCCAGGAGGGTTTCCTGATTGAGTAAACTTTTCCAGCAGAATTTTTAATTTTGAATTGCCCAGGCGTGCTAAACCATTCAATAAATATGCTTAATATGAGTTTTGCACTCCCCACGACCGCAAGCCAGATGTTTGGGCCAAAAACAATTCGACCGTTGACTGCTGCTACCCTGTGTGGCATTACTTTTATTAAAGATAGACTGATTGCAATTGACAGTATTAAAGGGCATCTACTGGAGATTGATCCCACCTCTGACAACAGCAAAATTCTCAATCCCCATCAAGTTAAAGAATTTACCGATGTTACTGGTATAGCGGTATGGGAAAATACTCTGTGGGTGAGCCGAGAAAATAGTGTTTACCTGTGCAATATCAATGCTTTGGGTCTGGAACATTTTGTGACATTGCCTTATCCGGCTGACGGCGTTGCTGTTTGGGAAACAACAGTTTATGTCAGCTGCCAAAGGCTGGGCTACATTCTGGTTTATGACCGCGAAACGCGAAAAGAGATTACCAGGTTTTATGCCCCAGGCGTTGGGATAGAGAATTTAGCAGTTAACCAGGAAATACTGTGGATTTGCGATCGCACCGAACAATCAGTTTACGCGATGGATAGGGCTACAGGAGAACTGCAATTTAGTGTCCTGACACCCTTTGAATGCCCCACAGGTATTGCAATCCATAAAAATAGCGAAACAGGCGAAGAAAGTATTTACGTCGCTTATGCCTCAGAGGAGCCTTATATTCGGGATAATCCCAATGCTGATCCGAGTCATGAGCTAACATTCCGCGATCGCACTTTCATTCACCCCTTGTACTATCATTACCAGCCAGATAAGCGCTACGCCCTCTCTAACGGTTATCTCATTGAGATGTCCTATGCAGAGGAAATTGCCCCCTTAGACGAGGTTTACTTACCTGAGGTAGAATGGCGCATCGCCTTACCATCGGAAACTGAGCGTCAAAAGGTGAAACATGTTGAACCTATTGGTATACCCTTTACCGAAGAGGTAATAGATGGGCAACGTGTAGCAGTCTTTAAATTTGATTCTCTTACCCCAGGAGAACGGCATATATTTGGCTGGAAAGCACTTTTGGAAGTTCGAGGAATTAAGTATCGGATCACACCCAGAGATGTAGAAGACGTTCCAGAACTGTCCTCAGAATTGCAAACACGCTACCTAGTAGATGACGACGATTTAGCAATGGATACTCCCATTGTTCGCCGTGCTGCTAGAGAAGCAATTGGTTCTGAAACCAATGTACTGCGGAAAATGTACAGCATCCGCAACTACGTTTATGATGAGTTGTCTTACGGTATTAAACCTTACATTGACACGCCAGATGTAGTTTTAGAACGAGGTGTTGGTTCCTGTGGCGAATATGTCGGCGTTTTACTTGCCTTATGCCGTTTGAATGGTATCCCCTGCCGCACTGTGGGTAGGTACAAATGTCCTCCACATAGCGACTTAATAGGAGTACCGCTACAACCAGACTTTAATCATGTTTGGCTGGAGTTCTACGTCCCGAATTTTGGCTGGTTGCCAATGGAATCAAATCCTGATGATGTGGGTGAAGGTGGCCCTTATCCTACGCGCTTTTTTATGGGCTTGTGCTGGTATCACATTGAAATTGGCAAAGGTATTACTTTTGAAACCGTGACAAGTCAAGGTGTGCGACTAACCAAAGAAGATATCCCTATCGGCGATTTGGCGATAAATCATATCCGGTTCACAATTCTTAAAGAGTTACCAGACTTTTGAATTAGCATGGGGCATTGGGCATTGGGCATTGGGTTAGGAAATTTCCAGTCCCCAGTACCTAGT
>JBBSOX010000053.1:0-42438 GCA_038259325.1 Chroococcales cyanobacterium
AGAAAAGAGCATTACCGTCAAATACATTTCTTAAGAAGAAAAGAATTCTTCATTTCTCAAACTTTACCCAAACCAGTTGTTACAAATTATGAGATTAATGTTTCACCAAATATTATTCGCGCAATTGTCAAAGCTCATGCAAATGGTGAAGCCAATATGAATAAACTTGCTACACAATATCAAATTAGCACTCAAGACGCAATAAATATTATCCTTCACCACGCTTAATCATAATTTTATTAAAAATAAAATTGCGCTATCACTTAAAATAGCGCAATTTTTATTTTCAATAAGTCATTGAATATTTTAAATAAAAATTAATCTGTTCATGGATGAATCACCACAGTTATTACACACCTTATAAAGGTAATTATTAGGAGTAATTCAGCAATCAATAAAATCCAAAGTATTTTATCTGAGCATGAAGTTAACTGCACATGGCTAAATAATGGCGAGTTTTAACTAAGTGTTCATACAAATACGAAATTATTCTCTAGCTAGAAAAATTAGCTAGATTTTCTACCATAGACCAAATTATCAACTAGCTAGGCAAGTAAAAATCATAAAAATTGTACATGATAATACACAACGGCTCTTACATCTGGTTTCACGCAGGACAAACTACAAGATGGGGAACTATAAATGCGATTAAAGCATTGCCATACTTAATGGTTGCATACCAAATCGACGGACAATGGTATAGTGATCCCGATTTTTCATCACCAAAAACTCCAGAAGCAAAACCAACAATCCTTATAAGTTCAGCAATTATTCACATACCCAAAACGACAGTTGAGCTACAACCAATTGTTCAATTATGTGCGGGATTTAGCAACATAAAAATTCACAGTCTTTGGGTGGTTAATGCTCCAGATCATGTATTGAAAGATATCTTCGAGTGCAAGCAATGGGACAGTATATCACCCAGACAATTATTAGAAACTCTGCACGAATTAATTCTTTATGGCTACGAAGTCAAAATACTTCCCGCTAAAAAGGAAACCATATCCCCAATCGAATGGATGGAATAGCAATGACTAATAGCAACCAACAACTCACACTTTACTATCCTTGTGTAGTTCAAATTTTAGATCAGTTTGTACAGACAATATCAGTTGAGTTTTGGATACACAATCCAAGAACCGAAAAATGGCATTTGGTACTATTTCAAAATGGTGATAGCAGCATATCAGATGATAAATATACGACAGCACCACGTATAAGGGCATATCTTAATGAAGAATATCCATCAATAGAAGCCTTGTTTCAAGCCAAAAAAGAGGAAAGTGTAGACTATCCCATTCGACATAAAAGAACTTATCTTACAGTTAAGGGTGCTGCATCTCACAAACTATTTTGGACATGGACAAATCCTCAGACCAATAAAATTGAACGCATCCATTGGCATCCTTTAGCTATAAAAGTAAAGGCAAGTGAAGATGACCGAACTGACTACTCAAATATAACTCCAGTCAAGATTGTAAATGGAAAATTAATTACACTCGAAAAAGAGAATTTACCATCAAATAGAGCAGCTTTTTCGGAGTTTCTTGCAGATAGAGAAGAAAACCTCCGCCTTGCAATCGAAGCCTTAAAATCACCCAATCCTGATGCCGCCCTTGAACTGCTAGCCATCATGGAAGAAATATCCTCATACTGCTTCTACGCTAGTTGGATTATGGGCAATGGATACAATTTAGCATCAATTCTTAAATCATGGGATGGCACTAGCAACGTCAGCTATGGCGGTGGTGAAATCACACACCAACAATTAGCACTAATGCGCGTTCTTTCTGAACTATCCCAAGGTTGGTGGTTTTGGGATGAAGATCAGGACATTGGGGTAATTTTCCAAAGTTAAACTTACAGGGGAATCGCCTGATTATTTGGGCTGGGAGTATTGCGATCGCTGTACAAGATCGGGAATGCGCTACTGTTAATCGTAAGCGCATTTTTTACACCCAGTATATCCGAAGGTTAATTTTGAGTATGGGAAAGATGGCGATATTTGAGAAAAGCCTCTAAGACACTTACTTCGAGCTAAGAGTAAGTGTCTACCCCTGTGTAGCAACTGGTTAATCTCTATTTTCAGTCGTTTTAGAGAATAACGATCTCATATCCACTACAGATTATTAATTAGTGATGAATTATACTTATAACTCCATATCGCAATTCCGAGTTGGATAAAATTGATATTGCCTTTGTCTTGCAGCCGCTATTTCAAAAGAGGTATCAAATTCGGTAGCCTTTGTACCAAGTTTTAATTCCTCGTATAAAGGCACACCATCACCGTCATTATCACTCTTGAGAATCTTGGTCATGATATGAGCAGGGGCAACTTGCGCGAGGCGATTTACTACATTAGCAACAAACTCGTTAGATGCTTCACAGCCATTAAGGTATCTAATTAAAGCATCAGCAGTAGCCTCAGTCATCTTGGCTGGGTTTTTTACTCCCGCTTCCAGAATAAAGTCATCGTAAATAGCTTTCTCGCTATCAGTAAAATTTTCCTTGCAAGCTTGTTGGATAATTAATTCAGCCTGCTGTTGTTGATTTAAAATTGTCATAGTAGTTTTTAGATATTGTTAAAGGAGTAACAGATATGACACATTATGTTTGCGATTTGTATGGCAATACAAACTGGAAGATTCCAGTAGAAGAAGTCGCCGCTAGAACATTCAATACAGAACAAGAAGCACAACAATGGTTCCAAGAGAAGTGTTCTGATAACAGTATTGAATTTAGTGGCTTCCATGACACTGAACGCTACGTCACTAACTGGGTTTCCTGCAATGGCCAAGAAGTTGGTGAAATCACCAAACGCCCTACCTAATTGCAACAAATCCTAGTAGAAATTCAGAAAATTGTTTGTACCAGACAATTTTCTTCATCAAATTTAACGCCATATTAAATGACGCTCATAGACGGACAGTTAATACGAGAACACGTAAAGCAAGAATGTCAAAAATACAAATCCATATTTCAAGCATCTCAAAAAGAAGTAGCAATCATTAGATTTGAAGCTTCAAAAAATGCCAGCAATGAATTAAGAGCTAGATATGAAGCAGCCAGAATCTCAGCAGAACAAAAAGTAGCTATTTTCAACGCTATTGGCATTACTCCCAATTATATTGTGCTATCACCTAATATCGCAGTAGAGCAATTTGACCGCATTGTTCAATCCATTAACGAAAACACCCAAGTCACTGCTGCTATTGTTCAATATCCAATTCCAGCTAAGTTTACAAGCTCAATTGGGCTATTAGAAGCACAAAAAGATATAGATATAGTCCGCAGACAAAGCAACAATTTATTTGAAAGTTGTGCTACTGCTGAAGGAATCGCCAGAATTGTTGAATCCTACGCACAAAGGGATTCCAATGTTGCAGTTGTCGGCGGAGGTGGCTTTGTGGGCAATGGTGTCATCAAATATTTAGAAGCAAGCAGAATCAGTTGTTTCTGTTTGGAAGACGGCGATGACTTGAGTAGAACTCAAGAAGCTGACATTGTGGTATCTGTCACCGGAAGACAAGGAATTTTCACTCCTTATGTACTCCCCTCTCATCGCTTGGTTGTCGATGGTGGGTTTACACCTACTGCTTCTGGTGCTGCCGGCGATGTAGACCGCAGTGCTTACAGAATCCCCCAGAACATTACGCCCGTCCCTGGAGGTGTTGGGCCTATAGAAATGGCAATTTTAGCAGAACGTTTGGTAAAAATGGATTTGGGCGTAGAACTTGGGAAATGGAACTACCAGCAATTACATCAAGAACAGATGCAACGCGCTGCTACAATTGCCCCCATAGCTAGAGTGTTCTTCGCACAGCAAGCAACTGCCTATCCCCAATCCATTCGCACAGAAAAAGAAAACCTATTTGTCTTAGAAGGCAGTAACTACCAGATCAGCTTCAATAGCACCACGCAAAGTTTAACTGTTGCCAGAACCAATGAAAAGCTAACGCTGATTCGGCTAACTCTTGCAAGTAATCAAGTTGAAACCGCTAGAGGTATAACAAACGAGGACGTAGCAAGATGGGAGCAAATTCAAACTGCGATCGATTCAACAATAACGCAATCAACTGATAGAGGTATAGAGTTTTGAAACTATCAATCATCACTGCAACCTACAATAGACCTATGCAGCTTGCATCTACTGCACTGCCAAGTATTCAAAGTCAAACTGACCGCAATTTCGAGTGGGTCGTCATCAATGATGGGGCTAATGCTGATACCAAAGATATCATCAACAGCATTAAGGCAAGAGCTGATTTTCCCATCAGTTACATTGAAATGGAACACCCTGAACCGAGCAGTGGCTTTGGCTTGTGCTACGCTCGAAACTTGGGACTAGATGCAGCTGGTGGTGACATTGTTTCATACCTGGACGATGACAATAGCATTGCTCCTGAATTCGTTGCCTCAATGCGGCAGTACTTTGAACAACATCCCAATGTCCGATACAGCATGGCAAGACAGCAGCGCCGCCGCGATGTCATCCGCAATGGTAGTGTTATTCGCCAGGGTCAGCCGTTTGTTTCGCCTAGCAATTGCTGCTCCTTACAGCAGCTTCTATGGCAACAAGAGATATTCGACAGCAATGGTTTTGTCCACTACCTAAGCAATGCTCCTAAATGGAACCCCCAGTTTCAAGTATTCGCGGACTACGAGTATTTGCTGCAATGTGTTTGCATCTGGGGTGAAGGTGGCTTTGGTCTCAATAACAGCATTCTTGTTAACTATATTCAGTCTTCTATCGGTATTATTGGTAGTTCCAACTATGAGCAATGGGCAACTGAGCTATCGCTGATTATCAGTAACCAAGCTAACTATTTCATCCTTCAGGACAATGCTGTTGAACGTTTAAAGCAGCTTGTAAACACTTATAGTACTAAAGGAAAAATCTCATTAACGCCAAAAGCATTTGCACTTCTTTAAATCTAAAGAAGCTTGTCAACAGCGTTGAATCTAGCCTGAAGTAGAGAGTCAACAAGAGGAAAAGGGGCAGGGGGCAGGGGGCAGGGGGCAGGGGGAAAACCCCATACATAAATGTAGGGGCTTGATTAATGGAGGCAGTATTTCTTGCGGCACTTTCCGCGACGCTCGTTCGCCCTTGGCGTCTCCCCTTGGGAGAAGACTCGCTAACGCTGCGCTATCGAAATACATATTTTTATCCTTGGCATAAATAAATTTATTTGCTCTGCATCCTTGCTGGCAGGGGAAATGAAAGAATTTTCCCCCTTACCCCCTGCTCCCTGCTCCCCTGCCTCTTCAGTCAGGAGGCATCTTTATTCTGGCTCCTGACTCCTCAAAACTTTAAAAGTGAAACTTAAATGGCTATTGGCTTAATAACTAGTTATTGAACAAGTCTAAATCTGTGACAGCACCAATACTGCTAGAAGATACCAACTTGGCATACTTCGCCAACACGCCTTTAGTGTAACGTGGTGCAGGAGGTTGCCAATTAGCACGACGACGGGCTAATTCTTCTTCAGATATATTCAACTGCACGCCTCTTGCAGGTGCATCAATGGTAATACTATCGCCTTCTTCTACAAGAGCGATCGCACCACCAACAGCTGCTTCTGGTGCAACGTGACCAACCACCATGCCATAAGTACCACCAGAAAAGCGTCCGTCGGTAATTAATCCCACCGCATCACCCAAACCAGCCCCGATAATTGCCGAAGTGGGAGCCAACATTTCTCGCATTCCAGGGCCACCCTTGGGCCCTTCGTAGCGGATAACCAAAATATCACCAGCTTGAATTTTACCCGCCAAAATTGCATCTAAAGAAGCTTCTTCCGATTCAAATACCCGTGCAGGCCCAGTAATTACTGGTTTTTTCACCCCAGTAATTTTGGCGACAGCCCCTTCCGTTGCCAGATTACCTCTCAGGATGGCTAAATGTCCTTGAGCATACATCGGGTTATTCCAAGTCCGAATCACATCTTGGTTAGCAGATGGTTCTTCTGGGATATCTGCTAATATCTCTGCAATGGTTTTACCACTGATGGTTAGGCTATCACCATGTAATAAACCATGCACGAGTAGCATCTTCATTACTTGCGGAATGCCACCAGCTTTGTGCAAATCTGTAGCGACATATTTTCCACTTGGTTTTAAATCACACAAAACGGGAACACGGGCGCGGATAGTTTCAAAGTCATCTAGGGTTAACTCTACATTAGCGGCGCGGGCGATCGCTAAGAAATGCAATACCGCATTTGTAGAACCACCCACCGCCATAATTACAGAAATGGCATTCTCTATAGATTTGCGGGTGATAATTTGGCGAGGTAAGATTTGTTTGCGGATAGCTTCGACTAACACAAATGCCGATTTTTCCGTGCTGTCGGCTTTTTCGGCATCTTCGGCTGCCATTGTCGAAGAATAGGGTAAACTCATTCCCAGCGCTTCAAATGCTGAAGACATGGTGTTAGCCGTGAACATCCCCCCACAGGAACCAGCACCAGGACAAGCGCGACTTTCGACTTCTAATAGTTCCTTGTCGTCAATTTTTCCAGCACTGTGTTGACCAACGGCTTCAAAAGAACTGACAACAGTTAAATCGCGTCCGTTGTAGTGACCGGGTTTAATTGTGCCACCGTAAACGAATATTGCAGGGATATTCATCCGGGCGATCGCTAACATTGCCCCTGGCATATTTTTATCACAGCCGCCAATCGCTAGCACACCATCCATACTTTGTCCAGTACAGGCGGTTTCAATGGAATCGGCGATGACTTCCCGCGACACTAGGGAATATTTCATCCCTTCAGTTCCCATCGAAATCCCATCGCTGATGGTAATTGTGCCGAACATTTGCGGCATCGCCCCGGCGGTTTTAATCCCAGCCTCTGCTATGAGCGCCAGTTGATTGATTCCCATGTTACAGGGAGTGATTGTACTGTAGCCATTGGCAATACCGACAATAGCTTTATTGAAATCTTCATCTTTAAAACCAACTGCACGTAGCATAGCCCGATTAGGCGATCGCTGCACTCCTTGCGTCACAATTTGGCTTCTTAAATTCTCCGACATCGTTACATCATCCTCTGACTTCCATGTATGAGTATCATAAGTAGCAACTTTTGAGATGTCCAATATATATTTATGAATAATTGAGACTTATAAAATATCAAAACTATGGAACTGCGACACCTGCGCTACTTCATTGCTGTAGCCGAGGAACTGCACTTTAGTAGAGCCGCAGAGCGACTTCACATTGCTCAACCTCCCTTAAGCCAGCAAATTCAGCAGCTAGAATCAGAACTAGGAGTAGAACTTTTTCAACGCAAAACTAAACGACAGGTGCAGCTAACGGAAGCCGGACAAGTATTTTTGCAAGAAGCTTATCAATTGTTCGCTCAACTAGAAAAAGCAATTGATCTGACTCAACGGACAGGTAGAGGTGAGAAAGGACAACTACGAGTAGGTTTCACCACCTTGGTAACTTACGATTTGCTACCTGTGATTTTGCGACGGTTTCGAGAACAATTTCCAGAGGTGGAGTTAGTATTGCAAGAATTAACGACAACTCAGCAAGAACAAGCGCTATTCAATCGCCGCATTCATGTAGGTTTTGCCCATCCACCTTTAGAAGACAACACTTTCAATCAAGAATGTATTCAGCAAGAAGGGCTAATTTTAGCTTTGCTAGAAACTCATTTGTTAGCTAGACAAGAAAATATTTCAGTGCGATCGCTCTTGAGAGAAAATTTTATTATGTTCCCTCGCTATTTGGGGCCTGGACTTTACGATCAAATCTTGAGTCTTTGCCAGCAAGCGAATTTTAGCCCAAAAGTGACTCAGGAAGCAATCCAAATGCAGACAATTATCGGGCTAGTGTCAGCAGGAATGGGGATTGCGATTGTACCATCTTCTTTGCAAAATCTTCAAAGGGCTGGTGTAGTTTATCGCGCTTTAGAAGAAAAAACACCATTAGTAGAAACGGCTGTAGTGTGGCGACAAGAGGATATGACACCTGTTTTACGGGAGTTTCTACAAATCGTGAGAAGTGTATGTGGTTAATTAATCAGTTATGGCAATAACAAAAACCACTACTTTTGACTAACGCCTACTTGCTAAAACAGCAAGTAGGTAACTTTTTATGACCCAGCTTGAATGGTTACAAGCAAATAAACAGGTTTATTCTAAAGAACATGGTGTTATCCATATCGCTGCTATCATCGAGAAAAATCTTTACTTCAAAAAGGGAAGTGTAAATCAAATTATTTTTGACTGGGAGGAGGAGGTAAATAGCGGTAATCTATTACCTCTTAACCAAGCACCAACAGGTAAAAGTATTCTCTACCAAGAGATAGCAGCTATTCTTGATGGCTCAGGAAAACTACAAAGTTGCGATATAATTCCTGCTCAAGAAGCTAAACTTTGTCCCATACCAGATGATATTCACCCTCTAGTTAAATATGCCCTGAGTCAGTCAGGAATTACCCAACTATATTCTCATCAAGTCGAAGCATGGGAAGCTTACAAAAAAGGGGAAGATATCATTCTCCAAACTCCTACCAGCAGTGGTAAAAGTATCTCCTTTTTAATTCCAATCGTTCACGAGTGCCTAAAAGGTAAATCAGCTTTAGTATTTTTTAACTTGAAAGCACTTGCATTTGATCAGGTAGAGAAAATCCGATCGTTTGTTAGCCACCTGGATGAAGAAATTCGCCCTAAAATTCTCAATATCAATGGTGATATTCCTCCCCAGGAGCGCAAACAACTTTATAGTCATCAACCGTCGATTTTATGCGTGACACCCGATGTATGGAACCACGAACTGAACAACTATCAGTTTGACTCAAACTGGGGATTTAGAGAAACAATCAGAAAAATTTCAATCATCGTCTGTGATGAAGCGCATTTCTATCAAGGCATCTTTGGCTCACACTTTGCCCTACTTAATCGGCGAACTCAATTAATGATAGAATCTGCTAGCAATAATATTTCTAATTTACAGTACATATTTGCTTCTGCAACAATTAGTAACAGCAGCGAAATTGCCCAGAAGATATCCAATCGAGTAGAACAAAGCAACCTTGCTATTATCGACCAAAGTGGAGCAAAACGCTCGGAGATTACTTTCCTTAGCCTCAAAGCACGAAACAATACTCTTTACCAAACTGCCCAAGTTGCAGCTATGCTTGTAAGTAAAGGAATAGTCGGGATTTGTTTCTGCGATAGTAGAGAACTGGTAAAGGTTTTAACTAATGCCATTCGTAAAGCTTTAGTGGAGATGCAACTGCCCCACATGGGAGAAACCATCTCAGCATTTTATGGCAGCATGAAGGCAAATCAGCGTAACAAAATTATTGCAGATATACAGGGCGGAAAGGTCAAGTTCATTATATCCACAAGTGCTTTGGAAGCGGGTCTGGATATCGGGTCTATTGATGCAACTATTGTACATAGTTACCCAGGCTCAATTCTCGCCTTTCGCCAAAGGGCGGGACGTGCAGGTAGGCAAGAAGCAGGGCTATTAGTATTTATCCCGTCGAAAAGGTCGATTATGGATTCTTACTACGCCAATCACCCGGAACGCCTCTTATCTGATCCTCCAGAAATTATCAACTTTAACCACAATTATGAAACAATTTTGGAGCAGCACATTCTCGCCTGTTGCAAAGAAAGTAAACCGACACAAGCTCAAATTGCTCGACATTTTGGTAGTTCTGGTGATGCGATTGCACGACAGCTAATCGGTAATAATCAACTAATTTTCAGTTATAACCAAAAACTGACAACTAATCGAAACCTTGGTTATGTCCACTCAAAAATTAAATTCAGAGGTAACACTGACCAAAACATCAGTTATATCAATCAAGATAGCGCGGAAGAGTTTGAGGAAAGTTCGGCATCATCTGCGCTACGAGAAGTTTACCCTGGTGCTATATATCTTGCTCAAGACTTTGACGGCAACCCCGTACAGTATAAATCACAAGAGCTAAATTTAACCGAAGGGAAAGCAATTCTCAAGCCAATTGAGGCAACCAACCTATTTAGTCGTCCCGAAGGAAGCCTAAATTTCGAGGAAATCAAAATTGTAGGGGAAGCCAAAATTATCAATCTTTCCCAAGGGGCAGCTAGATTTACACCTGTTTCAGCCAAAATCAAAGAAGAAATTTACGGGTACAACTTGTACAGGCTGGAACAAAAATGGACTTGCACTAATAACAGATGTCGCAACTTCAATTTAAATTTACCGGGACACATACAAACTTGTCCTGCTTGCAATACCCAACTTATTGAACGAGAATTTGTCGAACTATTGGAGGAAAATAAATATAAGGAAGCATTTGCTCTTAACTACAATACATTCTGCGTTAGGGTTGAAATTAACACTGATGCAAGAAAATATTTTTCAGCTATTGTCAAAAATCTCCGAAAAGAGATATTCAACAAACAGAAATATATTTCCAATGAAGAGAAACAGCTATTTGAAAGCAATGAAACTCAGATTTGCGTTCATACTCTCGCACACCAACTTATGCTCAGTTTACCACTTGTCGAACATGGAGCAAACAGTCGAGATATCGATTTCATGTTAATCGAAGTACCATCAAATCATAACATAGTAGGCTATTTCTTCGACACATGCGAACACGGTACAGGTATGTGCGATACTCTCACCAAGTATTTAGAAACTGCTTTTATGAAGGCAAAGTTTCTAGTAGATAATTGCCCTTGCAAATACGGCTGCTCATCTTGTACAACAATTCAACGCTGCCCTGATGATAACAAAGCACTGTTTAAATCAGTTGGGCTATCTCTACTGGAGGAAATAATCAATCCTACAAAAACAAGAACCATTAATCAATAATTAAGATAGTCCTACCCAAGATGGGTAGGATTACTTTTTCAGTAATTAAACCACATACATCGCTTACGCACAAGATTTATGAAAATTTGTGAGAATAAGCAATGTATATTGAACTATTAGCCGATTCAAGTCAAAATCCTAAACGGTTTCAAATTCTCCATGCACCAACATATCTCCTTCTAGAAACAGATTTTAAGTTAGGAGATTTTGTTGAGTCTAATAGCATCGATTTTATTATCAATCATGCTGTCAATCTAGGATACGAAGTAAAAATATCCCATCCCAAAGAGCCAGAAAATGATAAATATCCTCTTCCCAAAATCAGCGGTGAACTTACTGACTTGATGATTAATTATCCATCAGACTTAAAATTGCGAACTAATGGGATGGTTTTTGAACAAAGGGCATATTTAATGTCTAAGGTTTACGATGAAGTATGCCAAAATCTCGAATCAAAAGCTCTCTTAAAAGAAGCTGAGTATTGGTTGATAAATTACGCACGAGAAGTAATTGCCAAACAATGCCATTACTTACCAGATATTCTAATGAAATTAGATAACCCAGTTGTTAGAGCAATGGCAATAGATACACTCATGCTCTGGCAGCCAGACTGGAAAAAGGCTATCTCCCAATATGCAGGAAGCAGATTTGAAGCTGGTAACAATGAGTTTGAGGTTATCAGCTACTATCACAATCAAAAAAAGAAGAGTAAGGACGGGATAATGGTACTGTGCAAGGTAACAAAAACTATGAATAATTATCTGGATTTTCCTACCTTTCCTTGCAATGCAAACTGTACTCTTGGGACTTATCAAGTCGAAAATGCCCTGAACAAAAGGTTGGCTTAAAACATAATCACCATCTGAAATATTTATATTATAAAAAATCAATTACTACCAGTAAATTACTGGTAGTAATAAAAAAGATGTTCAGATGACGTTTTGTGTATCATCTGAGAGTGCGATCGCAAATGTTGGATTTGTCAACACAACCTAAGCTCGACTTTATCCATTTGAAGTTGGAGCCATTCTCAACGGTGTTTGGATTGCAGCCAAGGAGCCAAACTTTTTCACACATGTGATGTTAGACCGCCATCCAGAAAATTCTAGAAAAAATCTGGTACACCAGAGCCATTGTTAAGTAAGGGTTCTAGCATTTGGATAAAGTCGAGCTAAGCGTCCCGCCGATTATTATTTGGGGTTCTTTTTCTTTTGCTTGTACCGCTCTAAATGGTCAGAGAAAAAATCATTCATATCGTAGAGTCTAAAAGGGTTAGGGTCATCATGTAACAGACTCCATCCCTGATTGCTGGCTTTCCCGTCAACAGTGCAGGTAAACCATGAATCTTCCCACTTCATGGGCAATACTTCGATCCGCTTACCCTTCTCAACATACACAGTCGCGTTAGGTGTGGTTTTGATCGTGCTGCTAGCGATCTCGCCAAGAAATCTTGCAGGTGAAAAAATAGCTTTATATCCAAAGTGTTGACCAAAGATGCACCCCAGTTCGTAAAAATCTAGATCTTGTCGTTCCTCTGTCCACCCATCACACATGCATCGATACCGATGATCTAGCAAATCTCGCTCGACAGCTAGCACACCAGAACGGACTAAGACTTCTACACCATATTTTTTTGTTGCAAGGGAAGACGGTTTCAACCCTACGAGTGCATGAGAATAGTCAATAAACCGTGTGTCTGTCACCTCAAACCCCTTATATGGGGTGGTATTAGCTTCCCAGTCTAAATCCCAGGTACATGAAGTTTTCCCACCCCCGCCGCCAAACAAGTAGCTTTCATCCTGAAAAAACGCTCTAGCCATTTCATCAAGGGGTGGAACATAATCATTAACGGATTTCTGCCCCCATCTCTCCTCAAACTGGTTAGCGTAAATAATATTAAAGCGAATATCATCGCGGTGTTGTTTGAAATCTAATACAAGCAGCGTCAAGCACTCCTCAAACAGCTCCCCATCAGTTGCTATATGGATAAATTCAAAATCAGTAAATCCTTTTCCCTTCAAAACAAACGTATAGACAGGCTTTTCCCCCCGCGAAATGTAATCCATGAACGTATCATCTTCATTGTCAATATGCGCGAAAATGGCGGCGATGCGGTTGAAGTTCCGAATCAGAAACCAGAAGATTCCGGTGTCGTGTACAGTACCCGTTTTCACAATCGTCATGCCGTAGGGGGTTTGATAGTTAGCTTGTCGGGGCTTGTCTGATTCTAAAGCCAGCGCATATTCCACCAAGGTTGATGTAACCACCATCGAATCATTGATGAGTCCGGGACGGTGTTTGCGAATTATCTCAATTGCCTTGGCAATCTCGTCATTCTGGACAACCTGTAAGCGAGGGCGTGAAAGTGCCATCATACCAATCTCTTTTTTGTACTCATTTTGAAATATTATACTCAAAATGAGTACAAAAGTAAACTCAGATATTGCACCTAGTCAGGTAAACACGTAAAAAACAAATGAAGATAGCAAAATATTACAGCAGTTGAAGAAGCACGACTAAGTATAGCTCCGTAGTTAAATAGACTAAACAAGGCAGGGATGCTACATATTCAGCAACAAAAACGACTAGTTGCTGGGATGGTGCTGGGAGCATTATCGGCAAGAGATATGCTCAACATAAAATTGTCACATTTGCCTTTAAGACTGAAAATATGAGAGAAAAGGCGTGAAATACGAAAATAACTTTGCGATATGTGCCATTACGGACTGGCAATTGGGGGTAATTTCTACGTCAAGAGAAATATAAAACAAATGATGGGTAGAGTTCGCATCATTCAAGTAGAACCAGAGCCAACAGAAATGAAAACCACTACATAAACTAACGCAATAAGCGTGCAGGAGTCATTCAATAAAAAGTTTTATGAATTTATGCACGCCCAAATCCGTCATTTGGTATCTTCGCTTGACAACTTACCCGAAGAATGGCGAATCGTCCCTACCTTTGGTAAACGTCCTCTAGGGAAAGAATGGGAAAAAAATACTTACTCTCCCAGAGAACTACAAGCCGAACTCGTCCGCCGCCGTCTAAAAGTTTGGACAAATAACAGATCGATCACCCCCACTGGTGTAGCCTTAGTATGCGGTTCCAATCATCCTCAAGGGTATTTAGTAGCTATTGACTGCGACGGGGAAACCTCCTGGCGACGAATTATTCAGATTAACGAACATACAGAACCAGAAGAACTTAATCAGGTAATACCTGTCGAAGCACGCGATACTCCTATGGAGTCGTTACACGATCGCGCTCAAAAATACCTTCCTCCCACAATTGCATTTACCTCTGGAAGGAAATATCGGAGCCAGCGCTTATACCTTATCCCAAATTCAAAAGCTTGGGAGGTAAAATCTCGCAAAATCAAAACTGGGAAGGATGAACACTTGGAGTTTCGAGGCAAAAATCTAGCCTCAATCCTTCCCCCTTCCTTTCACCCAGAGGGCAGAAATTACAGATGGCTTCCGGGCTGTAGTCCATCTGAGCGTCAAATAGAAATAGCCCCCGACTGGGTAATTGCTCAGATGCTTGCCAAACAGGAGAAAACAAGAAAGTTTAACCTACCCCAAGAAAAATATAACCGCAGATATGGGGTAGACAGATACGCTCATTTAATTCCCTCAATCGAAACAAATATCCAGACTGCACTTGTACTACTTGAAGTCATCCACCCTCGATTTGCAGATGATTACCACTCGTGGATTCAAGTCGGAATGGCACTTCATAGTGTTAGTCCCATTTTATTTAAAGCATGGGACACTTGGAGCCAACTTTCTCCTAAGTACAAATCAGGCGAATGCGCCTACAAATGGCAGTCTTTTAACAAGACAGGTATTACTATCCGCACCTTATTTAGATTAGCCAATCTCTCTTAATCATGAGTAGTCAAATATCACCTGACGAGAATGTAACTAACCTTGAGGACAGTTATAGCAGTAAAGATTTTAATCCTGATATTCAGGAGAATAGCGATTTAGAAGAAACATTAGATGAATTAGCAAACACTGAAGTTATAAACCAAGATTCATCTACCGAGATAGATTTAGGTAATTCTGACACAAAAACCACCTTAATAACCATTCAACTAATACCAAATTCTGAAACAGTAATTGTCTCAATCGGAATCAAAGGCGCACCTCCAATTCTTAAGATAATTAACCTTACTGAGATAACATCTCATCCTGTCATCAATAACTTGCTACAGGATTTAGAAAAATCTCTCCCAGAGATGTTAGATATCTGCAAGGAAAGAATGGAAAAGCAGACTATACATCAGAATCGACAGGAACAATTAAGACAAGTACAAAAGCGTAACCTGTCTGAAGATAAAGAGAAAACACCCGCGCCTAACAACCAACTGTCACTATTTTAATTACTATGAAGTACATTGCGATTATCGAAGGACAAGAAATTCCTCTTGATGAGGCGATCGCCCAAGATGACAATACCCTCAAAACAGCCATTAGCGTCTACTTTCCAGAATATGCTAATGCCGAAATTGAACGGGAAACAACCGATGATACCGTTTCAATTCGTTTGGTAAAAAAAGCAGGTACTAAGGGAAGTCAATTCAGAGAATTGAAAAATAGTTCTGAAGAAATAAATCCTGCACTAAAGTTAGGGTGGCAGATAAAGCTTCTGGAGATAAAAAATCAAATTAGTCTCGAAAATTTAATTACCCTACAACCTGAGATAGAAAAAGCTATCAAACTCGGTCAAAATTGGGAAACCTACATCGAAAAAGTAACTCGAAGCCTTAAGCATCAACCTGCTGCCACTAGTAAATATCCGGTACTGTAATAACAAATTTATAGCCGCTATGAGTTATAGCGGCTGATTAATTATGCTTGCGAACATACAATCATTCAAAATACCCATTACTTGTTTAACAGCAATTATCTACCTAGAAAATCTCTCCGAACGAGTAAATCTCTTAAGCCTGTATCAAAAAATATTCCCAGAACAATGGCTAGACTCAACCATTCGTATTGATAAACAATCACATCCAGGAAGCGCCTATATGGATAGAGAAATTGAATTTATTCAACTGGTAAATGATCATCTCTTCCCAATAGAATATATTGATGAGATTGAGTTTAGTCCCGAACATAATAGTATTCCTGTATCACCACAAAAAGTTGAATGGTGGTATGAAGATTTCGAGGAACTAGAATACTCAGAAAAGTTCCTACTGTCGTTGATGGGGCAAGGGTACAATATAAGCCAATGGGAACTAAATTTTGGTTTTACTCCTGATTACATTGCTCTAGCAGAAGAAATTTACTTCGAGACACTTGTCAAGCTATGCCGTCGTTACAAAAGTCCTCTTCAATATTTAGATGCAGCTATACGAATTATAGATTACTCGACTGAAAATATCTGGCTAGATGTTACGTGCGAAACAAGCGATTGGCTGGAATGGACTTATGAAAATATCATATTTCTCGGTCAAAAGTGGAAAGAAGCCATCTCGATGATGGAAAAATCAAATAAGCTTACCCACTTGCTAGAAACATCTCTTCCTGCTCGAAAAGCCGCAGTCAAAATTTGGAATCAAGCATCAAAGTTATGAATGTAGATACAAATATCTTACCAATAATTGACTTAGAAAATGTCTCCCAAATCCTGCTTGCCAATATTCCCCAAGATGATTTACTAGCGCAGTTAATTATCCTCAAAGGACAGTTTATCTTAGTTGAACGCGAAGGCAAACAATCTAAGTACAAATTTCTTTCCCCCGAAGCAGTAGAGAAAGCCTTCACAAGTAAAACTGCTACATCTGGATGGCTTTCTAGCAACACGATTTGGTGGGGTAAAAATCCAGAGGGAGAGGCAATTATTCAGTTTTACTCTCCCCAAAAATATCAAATTCAAATTATGGGACAGGAAACCAAGGTAATTACTGTCCCCATGCCTGCATTCCTATTTGCTGGATGCGGTAGTAAATATTACCTGTGGGCAGTTAAAGGAAGGGTATTTAAACCAGACGCACAACTGTACAAGCCACCTCTACCTAACGTCTGGGACGACTCTGGTATTTGTTTTGGGGGAAATTCTCCCGATACGTGCAGTGCTGCAAATATAAGCCAAACTTGGGAGTTGTTCTGGAAATCACCCTTTAATAAGGACTTGTCCCAAGGCAAGTCAAAAACTCATCCCGACAATATCTGCAACCAGCTAATCAAATTGCACGAGTCTAAACCCAAATCTTACCCTTCAAGTGACCTTGTTTCCGTTCATAGCTGGAAAGTCACAACCCCAGAAGACATTATTAACCACCTGTTCAGTTAGCCATGAATGCCTTTATCGGTTATCACCTCGCTACAAGTAATAACTTTCCTCCCTACAGCCAAAAACTTCAAGAATACTGGCTGGCAGCAAATGGGCTTTTCTTGCGATCGCACCGCCGCGAGTTAGAGGTTTGCTTGCAAGTGACTCAAACTCAAGTTGCTGGACTCCAACCCCTTGAACCCTACTTTCGCCTGAAAGTCCCAAAAGTCCCAAGCCTTGTAATCACTGATATTATCAATGCTGCAAGTATCAACCCCCAACAGGAAATCCTATTTTACTTGGGAGTGACAAACAACCAATGGTGGTGTCACACGCCACTGCAAACTGCGTCTTCTACTCACGTCCTATCTCTAGAAAGCGCACTCGATAAAAACTATACAGATGGGTTGGTGGAAATGCACAGTCATGGAACTCTAGCTGCTTACCCTTCAAGTGCAGACAATCAGGAAGAAAAAGGCAAATTTCGAGTGTTTGCGATCGTCGGCACACTGAATACCATTCCCACAATATACACCCGCATCGGGATATACAATCACTTTTTCGACATCAACCCCAATCAAATATTTGAACTTCCACCACAGGTAAAATGCTCGAATTAACTGCTTACCAACAAGCTTTACCCGTCTTACCTCGCAATCATACCCGTATCAACTTTATCTTAGTGGGAGCAGGAGGAACAGGCGGGTTTCTTGCAGAAGACTTATGTCGAATAATCCTGCAACTCCAGCGCACGAGGAAAGAAATTAACTTTACGATCGTCGATGGCGATACTGTCGAGCTTAAGAATATCACCCGCCAAAATTATCAACAAGCTGAAATTGGGCTACCAAAGGTACAAACACTGGCTGCAAGATGCAGCGCCAAGTATGGAATTGAGATTACAGCCATTTGTGACTGGTTTGAAGAAGACATGATTCGCACTACCAATTCATGGAACACCCTAACAGTAATTATTGGTTGTGTAGATAACAGCGCCGCCAGGAGCAAAATTCACTCTGTTCTCAAAATAAACAGTGCAAATGAGCCAGCATCGCTATTTTGGCTGGATTGTGGAAACAGCAACCACTCCGGCCAAGTAGTAGTTGGAACGCACTCTAATTTTGATATAGTTCAAGCTGCCAATAACCCAGACAAACCTAAATTCTGGTTGCATCTTCCCTCTCCGGGGCTGGTTCACCCGGAATTGTTAGTTCCTCAACTGGAAGAACTCACAGACAATAACCTTTCATGTGCAGAAATTCAAGCACGAAATTATCAGTCGCTATTTGTCAATAAAATGACGAGTGCGATCGCAGCCCAGTACTTACTGGAATTAACCCTCACCGGAGGGTTGAAAAAGTTCGCCAGTTATTTTGACCTCAAAGCAATGTCAACCCGAAGTTTATACGCAAGCATCGACAATCTGAAAAAATACTATATACCGTAGATAAATCACCACAAATAGCTCACGCATATATATCCCAAAAAACAAATTTGGGATATATTTTTATGAATCGATTCAATCACAAAACACTTGAGTTAGCCGAATATCATCCAGAGTGTTTATCGACGATAAATTATTCTAATCTCACTGTAAAAAGTGAATCCGAAGTTGCTGGAGGTCAGTTTCATCTCGTCATGCAACAAATTGGTTTAGGGCTAGCAGTCGAACCTTTCTTAAAGGAATACCCCCAAATTAATAACTGGGTCGATAAGGTAAAACCTTTTCTAAACATCCTTGGAAGCAAACAATGGAGCGCCCAACTTCAATATTTATATCACGATATCCTTCTCTATAGTGAGTGTGACCTCATTATCTATGGTGAAAATCAAGTAGTTGGATTTGACTGGACAATTCAAAAACCTCTGAAATTTGAAATCCTTGAGAGCAAGTGGCAAACCCAATTGAGGTTATTTCTCATACACGAAAAAACTGGAATGCCATTAGAGCAAATTAGCCTAGTTTACTTGTTCGTCAACACTGATAGCATTTACCAGTTTACTTACTCTGATAAGAAACATTTGGCTTTCAAAGAACGGTTAGAAGAAACACTCGCTCCTTTTATAGGAGACGACAATGAAAAGAAACATTTAGCCGATAAAATAACTCCTCAAGAAGCACATGACAAATGGCTGGCAAGAGAAATATCAACTACGGAATATTTAGCAGCAATTCCTGAAGTGGAATTATGAATCCAACAGAATTAAATATCACCAAAATCCAACTCACTTCTAACGGTGGTTGGACGCTCAATATCCTTTCCCGTCGAGTAGCAACTATTACTGATCCCTTGGGAAATAGGAAAACCAGCTATTTCGGGTTCCATAGCAAAGAACAAGCCGAAAAGTTTAGAGATTGGCTTGTCATAAAAAACAAATGTAGTAGTGCAGTGATCCGTCACTCAGAACGATTAGCTACTGAATGGGAGGTAAAAACTTGGAATGTACCAACCTCCCTAATTCTTAAATGCGCCGTTAAAGATTTAAAGGAATCTAGCAATGCAACTATCTCTACTGAATCTGTCTTACAACGAGGATAACTCATCACTAGATATTTTCAATATTCCTAACTTAGAAAAAGCAGAAGCTCTCCGCAAGCTAGCTGCTTCAATGCAGTCAGCTATTGACCAAAAGAAAAATCCTGCTATTGGGAATCAAAGGGCAACCAAGCGCCGTAAAACCATAGCTCAAGGGATAATCCAAGAAGGAATTGAACTTGAGATTATCCAGTCTTGGCTATTTGCGATCGCACAAATGTGGGAAATAGGAAATATCCCACCAATACTACGCGGTATATCTCGTAAATCACAGGTGGAAGTGCTATTTAGGATTTCTCAAAGTGGAGAACCTAGCCAAAAAGTTCAAGAAATACTAGAAGGCGAATATTACCAAGACTGGGTAAAATCTCTCAGTCGCGCAGGGTTAAATACATCAGGCGAAATCATATCAGCAATAACAGAAATTCAACAGGTAGTAAAACCTGAAGCAATTGATACTACCAAGCAGCAACTTAATAAGCTTGAGTTAGAAATCATTGGCATGAAATCTGGAGATTTCTTTCCTACTCCCAAACCAGTTTGTCAACGACTTGTTCAACTGGCAGATATTGAAGCAAATTGGCGAATTTTAGAGCCTAGCGCTGGTAGCGGAAATATTGCTGAGTATATCACTCAAACTTACCCAAATGTTCAAATAGAGGTAGTTGAGGTGAATTACAACCTACGACAAATTTTAGAACTCAAAGGATTTAATCTCGTAGGGAAAAACTTTCTGGAGTTTAACCCCAGTCATTTATACAATGCCTGTATCATGAATCCTCCATTTTGTGAACTTGTCGAGCATATCTATCAAGCTTGGAAGTTAATTATATCAGGTGGTGTATTAGTTTCAGTCGTCCCTGAATCGGTTTTCTTCAACCGGAAGTATCAAAGCTTCAAAGAGTGGCTACAGAGCAATAAGAGCTATGTCGAGTTGGTAGATAAAGATGCCTTTTTGAGTTCAAATAACCCTACAAATGTAGCTACTAGAATCATCAAAATAATTAAACCATAGTGTACTACAAGCGCATGGCGTACTGCCAAATTGATGAAACTAGGTATGTCACGTACATCTTCCTTAAATGGGGAAAGTATACGAGATACAAAACCCTTACACAGCAAGAATTAGAACTAGCAGTGAGTAAGTGCAAGCTTGCTGGTTGGAAAGTCAGTAATGTCACCAAACTTACTAATAAAATGCTTGAAATTAAACCCCAACGAACAAGGAGATAAATATGGCAATTGAAACTATTGCTTCATACAGATTTATTCCTGGTAAAGATAGTCATATAACAACTTATGGCGCACCGGAAGAACAAACAGTTGCAATTCACAATTCAAGCACAACATCTGTGTCACTGACTTTCACAACTGAAAATACATCTGTTCTTAAACAAATCATCATCAATCTTCAGCAAATATATCAGACACTTTTAAACACCAAAACTGGAATTATTCAGGAAGACACTTACATGAACAACTTTACCGAGTTAAAGAAAGAGTGCATTGAAAGCAGCACTGCCAGAGGGTTTACCTCCACAAGCGATTGCGGGGTTTTCTCGATTAAAGATTCTAAAGTTTAAATGATGAAAACTGTATCTAAATAGCGAAAAATTAATAAATCTTTCAAGTTGTCTTTATAACAGACGACTTTTATTTTTTACAACGGCTTTTTGCTTGACGCATTAAAGATTGATTTCAATTAATTAAAATTATGGCAAGAAATCAAACAAAGCCTACTACTGAAGAAAGCACAGTTTCAGAGTCTGAATCTCCTCAACAAACTGTTCAGAATGGGGCAAACATACAAAAGCGTAAATCAGCTATTTCTAAATTTGCTAATCCTGAGTACAATGCGCCGATTAGCAACATCTGCATCTGCCAAGTCATCAACCACATGGAAGCAGAAAAAGTTGGGTTGTTTATAAAAGATAAGTATTTAGCAGCAATTAACTGGCAAGGACAAGAACCTACACACAAGCACACCTTCTCTAGTGGCACGCCAGAAATGGGAGTATTGTTGCAATCGCCCAGAATGCACATTCTTGATGTTTCTCCCAGATATATTGAACAGCGCGATGACGGCAAAATTGTGGGGGTGTACGAATCACCTGATGGGTACGAAATGTACCAAGCACTCGGCAAAGATGCCGCAGTATTGAGACGATTCTACTTGTTGCAACTTGTCGATGAAAATAATAACAACCTGCACTCAGTACCCATTGTCTTATCAATCAAAGGCGTTGCATCATCAAAATTTGGCGAGGCTTACAAACAGTTCCAACGCGAACTAGAGGTTGCATTCGCCCGATTTACTGATACAACTGTCGCTGAAAAACGTGCAGAGTTTCATCGCCTTGGTGCATTTCAACCCACCTTCACACCATCCCTTGAACCGAAAGAAGCAGTTAACCAAAGAGATAAATCTTGGGTAGCAGTTGTCACTTCCTACAAATCACCAAACCCCGATGGCAGCGATTTTCTCGAATTCTTCTCAGAAGGCAAAGAAATCGATATCCAAACAACGATGCAGGCAAATCCCGAATTCTCTCACCGCATCGGTAAAACATCAACCGTTGTAGCAGAACATAACCGCCTCATAGGTGCAGCCGATATGCCAATAGCAGCACTTCCTCCTAGTACAGGAGGTCATGATTATACAGCATACAGTACTGAGATGGAACAACTGCCTTACTAAAACAAACTACCTCATCTAAACGAAAAGGGTGCTAGAAATAGCGCCCGTTAAGAAATCATCCACTAAAAACTAAGTAACAAATGAAACTAACCATTGAACAATCTAAACTCGCAGAAATTCTAGAAACCGCTTATCTCGCAATCAGTCCTAAACCCACTGACCCAATTTTAGGAAACATCTTACTGATTGCAGACGAAGACGGGATAGTATCAGCAACAGGTACAAACCTTAACCTCACAATTCATACTACAACCACCGCTAATGTCGAAATTTCAGGTCAGGTAGCACTTCCTGCCAAACTACTAACTGATACTGTTAGTAATGTTAAAGGCGAAATTACTCTAGAAATAGAAAACCAAGCCTGCATAATTACTCACAATAGCGGTAAGTGCCGACTAATTGGGGGAAAATCTGACGAGTTCCCAACACTTCCAAAGGCAGAAAATCCAACAGAGATAAACTTAAGTGCCAAGAAACTCCAAGCCGCACTTGAAGGGACACTCTATTGCGCCAGCAGCGACGAAACAAAGTTGGTTTTAACTGGTGTCAACTTCAAAATTGATACCAACAAGTGGCAAGCTGCTAGTACAAATAGTCACAAATTAGCGCTAGTAACAGGAACACTTGATAGCGAATATTCTGACCCAATCAACTTCACTGTTCCAGGTAAGTCACTTGGCGAGTTAAACAAAATTCTCTCTCAAAGCGCCGATACGAGCGTGTGCAATATTCTTCTATCAGATAGAACTATCGAGTTTAGCCTTCCTAATACAAAGCTCATTTCCCGGCTTCTGGAGGGAGAATATCCGAAAATCAATAGCTTGATTCCCCGGTCGTTTGAGTATGAATTTACATTAGAGCGTAAGGGATTTGAGAGCGCGCTGAAACGGGTAAGTTATCTAGCCGAACGCAAGCAAAAGGTTGTCAAAATCCTCTGGGAATTGGAAGCTACACAGGCAACACTATACACCGAAGCTACTGATATTGGGGATGCAGTTGACTCGGTACTGATGAAATCAGTAACTAGTAATTCAGAAAACATCAGTATTGGATTAAACATCGACTACCTGATCGAAGGATTAAAGCATATCAGTACCGATGAAATCGTGGTGCGGTGCAACAAACCCACGCAACCAGTCATTGTCTGCCCTATGGGAGGGCTGCTCAATCAGTTGTATCTGGTAATGCCTGTAGAAATCAAGCAGGGGTTTGAAAAGGTAAATAGCCAAAGTACAAAGGCAAAAGTTAAGACTCAAAGTGAGCCTGGTACTGAAGAAGTAACAGAAGTTAGCACTCAAACTGAGTCTGGCACTGAAGAAGTAACAAATGTGGCACAGGCAACAGACGATAGTGAAACTCCTCAAATAGAAGCGCCAACCGTAGTAGCGAAAGATACTAACAAAGGGAAGTCAACTTCACGATCGCCACGAACGAAAAAAGAAGCGGCGACTGCCTAAAAAATCAAACTTCCTACCAACCACACTGGTAGGGAGTAAATAAAACACCCGTTTATCATCAAAATTATGTACCAACCACTACATCTCAAATACCGTCCCCAGACCCTTAATGAAGTTATCGGGCAAGAACATATCGTCCGCACTCTCATAAATGCGATACTCCCTCCTGGGAGTCACTCCGCGATCGCACTCCAGAAGATTGCACCCGCCTATCTATTCAACGGCCCCAAAAGTACAGGCAAAACCAGTACCGCCCGCATCATCGCCAAATCCCTCAACTGTCAGTCAACCCAAGAGCCGACAACCAAGCCCTGCGGAGAATGCAATTCATGTAAGGGAATTACAGCCTCTTCTTCCCTGGATGTAACTGAGTTAGATGCTGCCAGCAATAGCGGGGTAGAAACAATCCGCGAGTTAATTTCCACTACCCAGTTTGCAGCAGTTGAGGGAAGGTACAAAATTTTCATTATTGATGAATGTCATGCCCTAAGCAGTCAATCGTGGCAGGCGCTTCTCAAGACAATTGAAAATCCACCCCGTCATGTAGTTTTCATCTTCTGCACAACTGAAATACACAAGGTTCCTGAAACTATCATCTCGCGGTGTCAAAAGTTTGATTTTAGGAGAGTAGGGCTAGAAACACTTGTTCAGTATTTATCAGAAGTTGCCCAGAATGAAAACATCAACATTAATGCACCTGGTATTTGGGCGATCGTCAAATCTTGTGGAGGTTTTATTCGCAACTGTCTTGTGTTGCTCGATCAATTGAGCAACCTGGGAGTAGATGAAATAACACCAAACTGGGTTTGGGAATTATCAGGTGTCGTTCCCGAACACGACCTACTTACCATAACCGAAAACCTGGCTAAAGGGGAGGTAACAGCTAACTTACAAATCCTCCAAGACTTAATAGAGTATGGCAAAAACCCATTCGTCATATACTCAAGTTTAACTGGGTTTCTCAAAGACCTGCTAGTGGCTAAAACTGCTCCTGATAATAGACAAATTACTCAACTGGAGGAAGACACTTGGCAGGAACTCGTTACTATTTCTCAGATGTGGGAACTAACCCAGGTTCAGGCAAGTATTGCCCTGTTAATGTCAAGACAACAGTTAATGCGTGACTCCGAGGCAGCTAAACTTTGGTTGGAAGCCACACTCATTGAATTAAGTAATATTAAAGGAGAAAAACAACCTTGGACTAATTGGAAAACAATCCAAGATGCTATCAATTGGGGTAAGGAACAACTCCCACATTTATCCCAATCTGAACTCGAAAGGCATTGGAACAATCTTACTCCCATTAAAGGTAAAAAAGCACCTGCGTGGGTACAACTGGTACAAGAGCTTCAGATGAAGTCTCAATTACAAACTGCCTAACTCAAATGTTCGTCACTTTGTAGAAACACTTACTTTCCCCAATAAAAACTTTGGGGAAAGATTTTTTCAGACTTCTTCAAAAATTACATTAAATATAATACCTTGCATCTACAGCAATATCTACCTTGTGCAGTAAGCCTCAATATTAATAAAAACTGCGCTGACTGGGAAGCAAAAACTTAAGATATCAAGTAATACCACAACAAAATTTAACAACTGGCATTCTGGAAGTATCTGATTAAAATTATGCCAGTTGCAGCAATTAGCCTTCGTACAGGACTTGAATTACCAGCAGCGATCGCAGATTTTGATACATATATTGACGAATTACCGCGATGCTCCAAATGTTTTGGCGAATTATGTCTTGCCAAAGGTGAAAAAAGGCAACCATTATGGAGGCATTTTCCAGGCGTAGGAAATGAATGTCCCGATAAATCAGAAATTAGCGGAGTTATCTATTCCCATCCTAAAACCTTGGATCGTAAACAAACCCTTGCACTATGGGAAAAACTTTTTGGTTTACTGTGGATAGCACAACTCTTTACTTGATTCGTGAAGAAGGCAAATCATGCAACTACATCAATTCGACAACATTCAGGAATTCTGGCACTGCACTCAGGCTTACTTACTCCAGGATCAGGTAGAAAATAATGTTTTGCTCAGTATTTCGCATAGCTTGCTGCATAACCCAGAACGTTATCTGGGTAAGCCTTATTTAGCAATTGTCCAAACAAGTGGCGAGATTCTGGCTGTTGCCATCCGCACCCCACCCCAAAAATTGATCCTATCCAAAGCCCAGAATATGGATGCCTTACGGTTGATTGCTCAAGATTTGCGTCAAGAGCAACTCCCAGGAAGTATGGGACTGGCTAAAGAGGTAGAAATATTCTCGCAAACTTGGCAAGCGCTAACAGGACAATTCTATAAACGGTCGGTGGTAATGAAAATTTACCAATTAACGGCAGTGCAAAGAGTCTCAACAGTTAGAGGATATCTCAGACTGGCAAAAGAAAGCGATCGCTCTCTTTTGATCGAGTGGCTTTCTGCATTTTTATCTGAAATAGATGAGGCGGTGGGCGAAGATGTCCAACACCAAGTAGATAATCGGTTGAAACAGCAGAATACTTATTTTTGGATTGATAGCACTCCAGTTTCGGTTGCGTCTGGTAAACAAGTGTTACCTACAATTGGTCGGATCAATTTAGCTTATACACCACCAGAGTATCGTCGTAAAGGATATGCTACTGCCTGTGTCGCAGCGTTAAGCCAAAAACTGCTAGACCAAGGATGCCGCCATTGTTTCCTCATAGCAGATTTAGCCAATCCCACAGCCAATCCTATTTATCAAGCGATTGGGTATCGCCCCATTTGTGACTGGCATGAATACTCATTCACCTCGAAGGAGTAAACATAATAAAGCTATCACTTCGAGGCTTTGGAAATAAATCAAACCAGAAATATTGATTTTTTCGTTGGTTATTAATGTTGTTTCCGATTGAGAGTACTTTAGATGCGTTCGCCCTGGGCAATACCCTGGTACAGGATTATGACCGCACTATTAGAAGAAAAAGAACCACATACACAGCCGCTTTCAATATTCGCACTTCCTAATAATCTAGACATGATTTTTGAGGTATTTTTATCGCCCAAAAAACCACCAACTAAACCACAAGGATTCATGCCAAAAAAGAGTAATTAATTTTGGATATTATGAATTATAACCACCGAGATTTTATTACCAAATCTGGTAATAAGATTATCGTTGATGAGGAAAGACTGGACATATTCTGGTCAGATACTACCCCAATACCTGAGTGGCATCCTACAGTAAATATTCCGACCTACGGGGCGCTCAAAACTCTAGTAGTCGATATTGAAACGGCAGGGATAAACCCAAGAGAAAATCGGATCTATGCAATTGGTTGTATGAGGGAGATAGGGGATATTGCCATCTTTATGGATCAAGCCGAAAGTAAAATTCTCGTGGAGTTTTTCAAACACCTAGAAGCAAGCAAACCAGAAGTAATTTACACCTACAATGGAACAGAATTTGACCTACCGTTTCTCATCACCCGCTGCGAGTTACACGGCATTTCTCATCCATTTAGAATTGCATCTAAGAAGCGTACTATCCGAACTGCCCAAGTACGCGGCGAACCACTGGAAATTCGGGAGGTATTCATCCGCAACTGCCTGCACGTAGATATCTTTATCTGCGTTCTCAGGTGGGATTTTGTCGCCAAGGAACTTACTAACGGGCGATCGCTTAAACAGGTGGTACTGGAAATGGGATTGCGTAAGCAAGCGCGACTGGTTCTCCCCTATGAAGAAATTCTCGCCTGCTGGAAAGCCGGTTCTGGTAGTAGGGGATGGCAGAAAATCAAGGATTACCTTATTTACGACTTGGAAGATACGCAACTCATAGCTAACAGACTTGTGCCCTCATATCACTATGAAGCACTGGTTGTACCGGGGATGAACCTCCAGCAGTTAGCCCTCGCTGGTAACGGCACCAAGTGGAAGCAAATATTCTCGCATCACTACCCAGGATACAAACCCAAACCCGACCGTAAGTATAAATTCCAAGGGGGGATAGCCTACTCTATTCCAGGACTATATAAAAAGGTTGGATACATCGATATCAGTTCTATGTACCCCAAAACCATATTGTCGAAAGGAATTGTCTCTCGTAAGGATACAAAGCGAATCGGCTTGAGTATCTTGCAATATTTGGTAAATGAGAAATCAAGGTTGGAACAAGTTGCCAGCACCGGAGACATTGTTGCCAAGGAAAAAAGAGAATCCACCAAAGTTTTAGCTAATTCTCAGTTTGGGTTCTTCGGAACATCGGAACTCGCCTTCAACGATATGGAAGCAGCCGCCTTGGTAACAGCTTACGGTCGGCGCATCCTACAATTCATGATTGAGGTAATCAATAAAGCTGGCGCAACCCCTGTAGAAGTTGATACTGATGGGGTGTTCTTTACTCATCCAAACCCAGAAAAAGTATATGCCACACTTCAGTCTCAATTACCCAAAGGGATAACCGTCAAATTAGAGTTTATTGCCAATGCAATGTTTATTCCGCAAAGGGGAACTAAGAACTATCTGTTATGGCTGCAAGATAACTGGATTATCCGCAAAGGTAGTTGGAGAAACCGTTCTCGCTCAAGGCTAGAGAAAGAGTTCCCTGTTGAATATCTAACCTACTTAATCCAAAACCAATCCACGGCAGAGGAATATTTCAGAGAAGTAAAATCACAGATTTTATCAGGAAAATACCCGATAGAAAAACTCTGCATTACTCGCAAAATTCGTGTTGGCGAAAAAGAACTTCTTAAATTAGGAAAGCCTGGCGATGTAGTAATTTACTATTACGGAATCAGAGGTATTACTAATACTAGCACTAATGAGAGCTATTCACGTCAATACTATCTTGACATTATCGAAAAAAGGCGGGAAGAAATCCTCAAAATAGCCGCTCCTGAAATACTAGAAGGTAATAAACGTCAGTTATCTCTTTTCTAGATGAATAAACTTGATATTTAACCTAAGCACTGAAAATAATAAATATCAAGTCTTTTCCCATTTGAATAATTTTCAATAATTTTTAAATCATGAAAAACCTTTACAAGTAAATCAGGCTTTGTAGAAAGTAATTTTGATGCGTTCACATAAAGCAAAAAGATGTCGTAAAAACAAGATTAGCAAACACACCAAAATTAATCAACTGATTATTTTATTCAATTTGTTGATGGACTAATGGAGAAATAATTCTTAAATTTGAAAGGTAAGTAATGAAAAATAAATCCTCATATCGCAAGCCCAGGCTTAATAAAAAACAAAGGGCTTGGGTGAACTCATTCCTTGCATCTCATCCTAATGCCAGAGTTAGAACTATCTATGAATTAGATGGCGATCGCGTAGTTGAAATTGAATGGTGGGAAAATACAAATCCAATAATATTAGACCCAAAAACCTACATTCAAGGAATTATCAGCTACAAAATGCGGGTCAAACTCAGAAAATTTGGCGATGCGAGAAAAACAGCCGAGTTCTCGTACCGAATCACCCCGCCAGAAAAACGAAGTGCATTATGGCACTTAACAGGTCAACTTTCTCTAGAACTTCCCCAGTGTTACGAAGTTGCAGAACCAAACAACCCAGTTATCGTTAAACCAAAAAGGAGGAATACTAAAACCAAGAAAGTTAAAAAAATTATTCAGCATACTCTTCCTCTATCAGGAATTAGTGCCCAGCTTCATACTATGAACATCGAAGATGGTGGTGTTCCTTTATCCGAACAAGAACTATTACTAGAAAGAGTATCACACCTAAATCTAGATACTGGTAAAGAAACTAAACTTCCAGGAGCTATAGTCAAAATTCTTTCCAAGAAAAAAGCTAGCTTAAAGGAGTGGGAAACAGCGATTGCACTATATGAGGTAACTGGTTCTAGTGGAGTCATAGAGTATCTCCAACAATTAGATTCTTGGCGGAAATATTTGGGTACTCAACCAGTAGAGAACTCTGTTGAGAAAGTCTCAAATCAGAAGTCAGTACAAAATTAAGTGTAAGTATTTGCTGATTGCTATATTTTGCTAGCGACTATATAACAAATACTAAGGATATGAAAAGAGTTAATACTAACTCTTATTTTTTTAAACCACCGCTTCCGACTAACGCCTGATAAATAAATGTTTATCTAATCTATCATGACTGTATATCTATACTACGGCGAAGATAGCTACTCACTAAATCAAAAAATTGATTATTTAGTTAATCAAAATGTTCATGCGGAATGGAAAGCTTTCAATTACGTCAAGCTATCTGGAAATGAGAAAAATATTGCTGCCAAAGTCTTTACCGAGGTTATGACCTTGCCCTTTGGAGAAGGTAACAAAATTATTCAAACAGACGGCGACTCTCTAATTGGAAGTTTATCAAATGAAGATAATAACCAAGAACTTGAAAATCACCTTTCCCGAATACCTTCAAGCAACATTCTACTAATTACTGGTAATAAAAAGCCAGATTCGCGCAGAACAGTAGTAAAAACTATCCTAAAATATGCCCAACAAGAAGAGTTTCCCCTCGTTCCTAGTTGGGATAAAAAGGGGATAGTTAACTTGATAGGAAATTATGCAGCCATCCATCAAGTTAAACTCACTCCACATGTCACTGATTACCTAGCTGAAGCAATTGGCAATAATGCTGCACGAGCCGATAGCGAATTCGCTAAACTTGCTGTTTATGCAAGCGAACAAATAATCTCTGTTGAGGAAGTAAAATATCTCGTTGGCAATCAGAATACTGACTACCTAAAGCTTACTATTGCTATGTTAAGAAACCATCAAATTTTAGCAATAGTGCAGGTATCTAAACTACTAGAGAATAATGAACACCCGCTCAAAATAGTAGCAACACTTACCTCTATTTTCCGCACTTGGTTAATAACCAAAGCTGGGGTAGAAACTAAATTATCTGATACTAATATTGCAGAAATAGCCGAACTGAAAAACCCCAAAAGATTGTATTACCTCAAAGAAGAAGTCAAGTTTGTAGGCGTTCAAAAGCTTAAACACAGCCTTACTTTACTTGTACAACTCGAAGCCGAACTCAAAAGCGGAGTTGACAACCTAACCAGTCGAATTGCTGAAATTTCTACGATATGAAAAACAACCCATTTACAGAAATCACCGGACAGCATACCGCCAAACTTCTGCTGACTGAAGCAATCGAACAGAATAAAATTGCTCCTGCATACCTATTTAGCAGTCAAGTTGAGGGAGTGGGGAAAGGAAAAACCGCTCTGGCGAGCGCAAATGCGATACTCCCAAGGGAGAGTCGCTCTGCGATCGCAGGAGAAAATAACCATCTAGACATCTTACAAATCAAACCAACCCATTCCGAAAACGCCTCCCAGCAGAAAGGTATACCTGCTATTCGAGTAGAACAGGTGCGCGAGGTAATTGAATTTCTATCAACTAGTGCAGTCAAGGCCAAGCAAAAGGTGGTCATTATCCACGAAGCAGATATGCTCAACCCTACTGCCGCTAACAAACTTCTCAAGACGCTGGAAGAACCCAAAACTGGAACGTTTATTCTGATCTCGTCTTATCCTCAAAAGCTATTACCCACTATCAAAAGTAGATGCCAAATCATACCTTTCCAAAGGTTAACTGATGAGGAGGTTATTTCTGTCCTCAAAGACCAACAAATCGAGGTAACAAAAAAAATACTAGCTATAAGTTCAGGTAGTCCTGGTCAAGCGATCGCCAACATCACAATGTTAGCTTCCATCTCAAAAGAAATCACAAGTCAACTGGAAGTACCTCCTGACGATATCCTCAACGCACTCAGTTTGAGTAACTCCATCTCAAGCTGGAATCACGAGACACAATTATGGCTGCTTACCTACTTGCAACACAACTGGTGGCAAAAATTAAAAAGCACTCAATTGCTAGCTAAATTCACTCAAGCCAGGAAGCAATTGCTGCATCACGTTACGCCTAGAAGCGTTTGGGATAACCTACTTCTGCCATAGCAAAACCCATCCATTATCAAAAAGCACTGCCAGTTAGAAGTATTTCTAGCTGGCAGTATTTATTTACACATAAAGAATATGAACCAGCAGCAAAGCTTATTCGATGTCGAAGAAACCATCCGTAACAGCAAAAGCCAAAAAGCTAGCGAAATTCTTACTCCTAGCACTAGAAAGATACTTCAGTTACTAACCAGCCAAGGGATTAACAAAGTTTTAACAGCCAGTCTACTCGATCTAGCAGGAGCAAGTCATGAAATTGTTCAATACATCGTCGGGCCAATTGTGACTCAGCAGAACGGCTGGCAACAGTCAATTCCATCCTGGGTAGGAAAAGCGATCGCAGTCGATAGATTAGATGCAGCGTTAAAAGAGATAGACAAGGGAAAAGTAGGTAAACTCGCCTCTAGCAGCGAAGTTGTTGCACTTATGATGCCAATTGCTTTTGAAGTGCCGCTTTCATCTGAATGGACAGATGTTTACCTTTGGGCAAGTTATGATGCCCTCATTAGGCACAGACCTTTTGAGAATTTCAAATACGATAAACTGTGGGAGAAAATTGGTACAACCCCAATTCAGTATGAAAAAATTCGCTCTGATTATGAAACCCTAGCTGCTGATATCCGTTCCCGCATAGTCAAACACGCGGCGAAAGAAGGGTGGGGTAAAAGGTCGTCGAATAAGAACAAACACCCTGTTAAAGCAACTACAACTGAAAGTAATATTCAGATGGAGCAATTATCACTGTTCTCATAATTAATTTTCAGTCCTTTTTTCAACACTCTTTTCAAAGTCCTTCCTCTCCTTTTCTGTGAGAGGAGGTAGTTCTTCTTTATAATAAAAATTACCTAATTTCTGACACTGATTGACATAAATTCGTCTTGCTGAATCACTCGCTCTCAAGTCCTGACGTAAAAGTAATTTAAACGATTTTTCACGCTCTTTCAATTCCTTCACTGCCACAAGCATTTCTTGTGATATGGCAGGATTTTCATAAGTAGAAGAAAGTTCCTCACTTGATGAATAAACCTTTAGTTTATTGCCAGCAGATTGAGTTAGAAGTCGCTGAGTATTATACGAACGCCACAGACCCAGTTTCTCGCGCCGTAATGACTCAATTTCAACCTCGCCAACTCGGTCTGGAGTACTGGGCCGCACGTAGACAAAACAACCTTTATCAGCTGCTACGGTCAAACTCACTTTCACACCATTACCATCAAAATAGAACAAGTCAATTAAGTCGTTCTCTGCATTAACTTCTCCAAGCTTCTCTTTATTCGATAAATCAGGCAACGCTTCTGGATTTAGCGATGGTGTAGCATTATTAACATTAGCTGAGGATAATGATGGGGTAGGTGAAGAATTTGATTCTATAGCCGAGACTTTATCTTCTTTTTCTGGAGATGAACATCCAACGAGTAAGAGTAACAATCCTATAAATAAGTATTTATTCATAAATATAAATTTGTATTTGTAAACCAACAGCAGAATATTAATTATTGCTTTCCACTTAACCGACCTGTTTGATAAAAATCACGCAGACTAGGGAAAGCTTTTTCTAAAAGCCAGTTGCACCCAACTTCTGATTCAGGAATATTTGAAGCAGCCATGTAATAACCACTTCTGTAAGCTGCTACACCCAAACAAGCTTGTAAGCTGGATATCGCCCGCGAAGAAGCTGGAATAGCCATCAAATCTTGCAGATGACTAGGATGATAATTTTGCCCTACCAGCATGAAATAAACCAAAGTATGAACCAACCGTGATAAAACAACTGTTCGGTCTTGCCAACGTTCTAAATGAGACTCGATACAGAAGTAATCAGGTAAATCAGCCACCTGAGATTCATCATCAAGGAATAAATCGCTCTGGCTTTCGATAAAACTGGAATCCAGACCTATAAACTGTTTGAGAAAAACAAGCGTTTTCCCCCAACGTTCGTGTCCCTCAGTTTCAGGAGAAAACGCACCTTCTGAATACTGCGAACCATACTTCTGTTGCAGTTGGGCAACAGCATCTTGATTGATATCACCCTGCCAATCAGATTCAGTAAAAAACTCTTTTAAAATCTCTTGTAAATAAATGGGTGAAAACTCACTAATCTCTGGAGATTGATCATCAAAATCGTCTTCATAAGTATCAACAATAAATTTCTCTAGCTCGATTTCTAGCTCTTGCTTTCTATTAGCTGGTAGTAACGACTTAGCATCTTCTAACGATAGAGGAAAATCTAAATAAGGATGACCTTTGGCTAAGTAAGAATCACCTAAATATACTAAACTTTCAAGCGCGATAGTCCGGGCAAAATACTCATCTTGTGGATACACGCATACTCGGTCTAGTTCTTTATCTACTAGCATCATGGTAATTGCCAGTAGAGCAAACCATGACGCATCGTGCAAACAAGTCGGTAAATCAACAATTAAATCTACTAACTTTAGTTCTAGGATTTCTCCCCAAACGCCTATCCTAGTTGTATTTGAAACATCACAAAAATACTCTACATCTTCTCCAACAGATGTTTCTCCTAACCAGGTAAGATTTTCTACCCGCAAAGAAGATGAGTAGTCAGAAGTCAGCTGGTTTTGGCTATCCTCATCGGACTGTATCCATATCAAAGCCAAAAGCATTAGCTTACAAATACTTACTCGCTTCAGGAGAAGATATTCAGGCATAAGTCATTACTTATAATTTTTAGATACAGACCAGATTAATTGCGATACCACCATAGCACAGGGTAACTAGTCGTTCCCTAGTAAAAACCACAATTTTACGATAAACAAGGACAAAAAATAACTCATAAGTATGAATAAAAAAGAATGTGGTTTAAATAAAATAACTCGTCAAAATAATAAATCCTGAAAGAACTAATGCTGACGCAGCAATAAGAGAAATATATAAATCCTCGCGTTATGAACTATATCAACAAAGTCATGCTGGTTGGCAGATGCGGACAAGAACCGGAACTCAAATATTTCGAGTCTGGCGCAGTTAAGGCTTCAATATCTATTGCAGTAAGACCACCTTACAGAAGTGAACAAGCCCTTTGGTTTGATTTAGTCGCTTGGGGAAATCAAGCAGAAGTGATTGGAAATTACGTTCGTAAAGGAACCCAGATTGCAATTACTGGCGAGTTTGGATTTGATCGTTGGGCAGATAAAAATTCTGGCACTATGCGGCAAAAACCCGTAATTACAATCAACGCTATTGAATTGTTAGGTTCACCCCGTAAGGAAGAATCTACATCCACTTCTGCACCAAACGAAACACAGACTGTCGCTAACGCAAATTTCTAGGAAATTACAAATCGCCTATGCACTATAAATCGTAGGCGATAAACCATCTAATCAATCTACAAACAAAACGAACATGATTCATAATACTGCAACTATAAATCTTAAGTCAGTGAACACTACCCACGACAAAGAAGGTTCCTTGATTGCCTTTGGGATCGCCGAATTCTACTACCGTTCCAAGGAAGGAGTAGTTGCTGACGAGATGCCATTCCGTTCCAAGGGCGCACCCGCCGTCGTTATTAACGAACAGGGGGAAGGCGTACACGGCACAGCAGAAGGATATCTCGATTTGCTAGTTGATAACAGGGGTGATTACAAAGAAAAGATTGCCACATTCGTAATCAGAAACTTTATGTCAGCACAACCCATCAACGAACTCACCCAGGTTAGTAAAACCCCTCACTCGCCAGAAACTCCCGATTTTGCCAAAGAACTACTCGAAGATAACGTTACTTCGACAGATGAAGACCTAGATCAAGAACCTCCGTTCTAGACCCAATTAACTAAATAATGCTAGTACATACAGGGTTACTTGTTAGTACTGGCATTATTTTTTTATAGAAATCCAGAATAAAAATCTACTGTTTGGTAAAATCGCTGACATCAACTCATCTTATATAGTACATAAATACTGAAATACTTACACAAGAGCTAAATTTAAAGCTTTTTTAACATAATTACCCCACGAGTTGGGAATTACCGTTGCCAACTTCATCTGACGGTTATAATTCAAAATCGAGAATGAATGTTTCGCCATCAGGCTCTTCTAGTTTTTGGTCTGTAGATGGCTGGGGAATTGGCTGCTGGAGTCTGTTTTCGTTAGTAGTAAGCGGCGTGAAAGCTACTTGTTGTGTGGCTAATCCAGCCTTTATGAAAACAAAATAGCAATCAATAATAAAATAAAGCGTCTCCAGATAACTTTTACCTAGTTGTTGGGATTCTGCAAATATGCGTTCTCGGTAGTTTTCTTTGAGCCGAATTTTTACCGGAGCTAAGTCTTGTTTATTTGTCATTGTTTGTTATAACTTCACTTTCCAGATGTGTTTGGTTAATTCTTGCTCGTAATGGTTTTTGCCATTTCTAGAAGCCCAAAGACGTTAGCTTCTACCGGGTTGTCCAGTATTTTGAACCCGTTTTTCTCTAATAGTTTCTTGAATCCAGGTAAGAGGCAGCCTCCACCTATCGCCCAGATTTCATCCCCTTGGTGCTTGGCATCAAGTGTTAGATTCACCACTTTTTTTAAGTATTTTTCATACCAATCTTTCAAACAAGTGCTGTATATATCTTTGATATCGATGTCACGGCTGTACTTGGTATGTCCCATTTCCAGACAAAATCGAATCTTGGATGCATCCCCGATTTTTCCCCCATTTAGATGTTTCATTTTTTGGGAAATATCATCAATGAGAACTTCTACACCAATGGGGTAGGCGGTGTGAACTTCTCGTTTTCCCTGGTTGTAACGAGAATACAGAGTCGTGCCATTGCCAAAATCTAAAATGGTTAATTTTTTGGGTAGTTGATGCCCAAACAATGCACCCATCCCCTCTAGTACTATTTTCAGCACTTCTACTTTCACCTCTGATTGTTTACCAGCAAGTATTGGCTGATATTCTCCACTGAGTACTTTTTGCAATTCGTCAGCCAGACCAACATCATGTAAGCTGACGACTAATTTTAAGTGCCAAGCCTTACGGTGTGGCAGATGTGCCAATGCACCGAATAATGTCAGCAATGCATTATTGACTTTGTTTTCATTGTTATCCGTGTTCCGGTCAAAATAATTTCCTGTACGGAAAGCTGATTCCCCGACAGTGTAAGCAGTACCGTTAAAAACTACTCGTCCGGGTACATCTTCCATGTCGGCTGTGGAAATATAGCTTGGTACACGAACTACTTCAAAACCATCGACTAAAAGTTTTAGGCTTCCATAACCGTTATCAAAGCCAGCAGGAAAAATTTTTTGCAAGGCGTGAATGTTTGACATAGGGATCAAGTCAATACGTTTTGATTTGTGAAAGTTATCTGTTCAGATTATTTAGGGGAGCAGGAAAGCAGGGGAGAGAAGAATAACTTGCTATGAGTCTTTCCCCAGAACTCTGTCCCTTCCCTCTCTAACCTCAAGAGCTTATCATACCCCTTGGGGGCTAAGTGGGGTACAAAATATCAAATAGCTAAATGTACCCTACAAAGCCCCCACTTAGCCCCCATGTAGGTGTCAAATTCTCATCGAAGTCCTAATCTATTTTTGGGGTACACATAGCCCCCATACAGCCCCCATCAGAATTTTTGAAATCTTTTCTATGAACGTAGTAGAAATTAACTTACAAAAAAATAGAGAAGAAGGAATAGAAAACTTTAGTTTTGGTCTAAAGCCCACTTAAAAAAATATTTATTTCGAGACGCATAGCGCGAAATACAAAGCGCAGAGGCGGAATGTCTCCGCTTCCGCTCCTTACTTAAATCCCACGTTTCAAAACATGGGTTCCCTACACCCTCTGAAATGGTTGACTGTTTGATTTATACTCTACTGTCAATATCTTTGTTTAAATTAGCTTCCCACCACGCAAGATGTCTAGCCAAGCTTTGATACAGTTGGAATTTACCTACGAGAAATTGGTCGCTTTCCGAGGCTATTGCCAGAGTAAAAGATTGTCTACACAAGACTTGTAAGGTCAATGCAAAACTTGATAAGCAAAACGATTTTCAAGTGCAACGACTAGAGCGTTCCCAAACTAGGGCTGAACTAGCTATCGAGGTAAATAAAACAGAAGCACAGTTAACCCAAATCCAAAAGCTTGGTCAACTGGTCAGATTTGGAGAATTTGTCAGCTGACTTGAAGCCAAATCAACGTCCAAGTCTTAACGTTACAGTTTGGACTGGAGGGACAGGGCAAGCTAACGTAAAACAGATTGCACAAAAATTCAATTTTAGTCATTCCAAGGTACGCTCTGCTCATGGACAAGGAATGAAAGCTTTACGACGTGAGCAAGACCAGATTAAAAATTATTTGGTTTGTTGAAAATTATTTATATCCAAGGAGAAGGAATCACTATTGTAGAAAGCACTTCTCCCGTACTCACTCTAATAGCAGTTTGCTCAGAGTTGGGGTATTGAACTTTAACTTGGATGATTGAAGACCATCTATTATATTCTCCAACTACAGGCTCACCCGTAAACTCACAAAGTATCCTCTCTTGGCAGTGTCAGCATTCAAATATAATTCGGTTCACTGCTTTGTCACAGTCTAGAAATCTCACATGCTGAAACCGTTCGGCTGATAATTCTGGTTTGACTCTGCGGGATTCAGGCGAAAGCCGTTTGGGTAGTTTAGATGGGCACTCGATAGATTTCATGGACATCTCCGATTCAGTGAACTAAGTCGGACGAGATAGTATTAGTCCAACTTTTTCCGAATCTCTTTTGCCTTAGCTTCTAATACAGCTAATAAATCTCTCAGTTGCTCTTGCTGGATATCTTCGACCTTAGTTGCTGAGACATCTCGAATTAGAGAACTGATTTGGGGACTTGGTTTAGGTTTTGTTTCAGGAGCATGTTCAGCAATAGTTTGGGCAACTAGAAAACGAGTTTGAGCGACTGTTAGCCTTTCTTGCAAAACTTGTGATGTAGCATCTTGTCGGATTTTAAGAGCTTTAGTTTCTTCAACTTTTAAATTTTTAGAATTTAGTTTTTGGAGCGATCGGGCGTGGTTTGCACCAATTCCTAATTGTCTAATCGCAATTTTTAAGTCTTCTGAAAGCCGTAAGCAAGGAAAGACATTTGCATCTACTGATGCTGGATTTTGTTGAAAACGTAGTAATAACAGAAGAATACTTTGTTCTATTTCGTCTAAATTAAATGCTTTAATGCCTTCTGACTGCTCTTTTCTAGTTAAAATAACCAATTCAGTTAATTGGGGCAAAAGTTTTTTTGCGTTTAATCTAGCTATTGCTCTCCTAAGTGCTCTAACGACTTCTTCCTGCTCAAATTCCAAAGCTAACTTAGCCTGTTGAATCAAACCTTCGGCTAAATCTAGCTCATTCAAGCCTTCTCGGTGAAGACTAGTTAATAAAGTGCGTGCATGTAATTCCTCTTCAGAAATTTCTTTAAGAAGCATCACTGCATCTAGTGTTTCAATTTCTGGCTGTAACTCTTCTGCAACTGATCTCCATCTCCGTTCTCCATCAAAAATGAGATTTCCCGGTAGTAAGATAATCGGCTGTTGTTGCCCTTCCTCTCTAATTGAAACAGCCATACTCCGAATACTATCCGAAGTAAATGTTTGCCTTGCTTGTTTCGGATTGGGTTTTATTTCACTATAGTGAATTTTAAAAATTCCAGATGCTTTCAAATGTTCTCGTAGGTCTTCAATAGTTTGATTGAGAACTGTACGTTCTTCTTCAGCAAGCTTTCCCTGTGCTTGTTCATCTTTTAATCTTGTAATCTCTGCCTGTAAATCTTCTACTCGTTCTTCAAGCTCAAATATCTGTTGTGAATCAGCAGCAGAAGCAAACATTCCAAGTACACTCGGTTTGTTTAATTTTGTCATCGATCAACCTCTTATTAGCTTAAGTTCGTTAACTAGTGCATCAACAATTGGCAGAAAATCTCCTCTTGCCTCTTTGCCTGGTCTGTAAATTCCCAGAGGTAGCCCTCTACCAGAAGCATTAAGAATATCAGCTGATTCTCGAATTGGGCTAAAATACTGAATTCCCAAATTTTTACAGACTAGGGGAAGTTCCTCAACAATACTTCTATGCGCTCCCCAATCACTTTTCCAACGAGTAGGAACTATACCTAATATTTTCGGAGTCGGTTTCAATCTCAGCCGCTTGCAGTTGAAATAGTACCACTCAATCATCGCCGCAGCACTTTGAGAAGCCTTGTATTCAGGTTGAATGGGAATTAATACGTGGCTAGAAGCTGCAAGAGCAGTCAGTGGTAAAGGCTCTAATGTTGCAGGACAATCGATAATTACAAAATCGTGAGATAAGGGATAATCACTCAACCGATCCGCAAGAGTATAAGCTCCACGCAGATCCTTTGAAACTTCCCGAATTGTTTCGTGTAATTCTTTTCCGCCTTTACAAACTTGAATTTTATCAATCTTACCTTGCCAAGCTGTAACTAAAGGCCAGTTCCCATTGAAGTCTGGATGGTAAACATTAGCCATTGTTCCCTGTGTTTTAAATTCTCCTAATCCGCAAAATAATGTCAATGATTCGTTAGGATCGATGTCTAATAGTGCCACTGAATAGCCACGAACACCCAACTCATACGCAAGATTGTATGAAATAGTACTTTTCGCCACTCCTCCAGCGTTTGTCTCAATCGAAAGGGTCAAATTGGCAGGCATAATTTTTTCTCTTTTTTGATTACTATATTTCCGACTCCAGTCATGAGATAACGTTATATCAGTTTGGGCGAATAATTTTGAGATAATGTTATATCATTTTTCTGATTTCTCTAACAAGGATTGCTATCAAAACAGATGTTTATTGCAAGTAATCATCGACCTAGCTACACAGATTGCCTAGCGTGGAATTTTACACAAAAAGAAATATACACCGTCAAAGAGATATTCACTCAGCACTTACTCAATCAAACAGTTCCGTAGGAAAGCATTATTGCCTTTGTGCAAGCTGGTTATTGAGTATAAAAACCAACAGCATAATTCTTATGTGAGCTATCTGAAATTGAACAAGTTCAGCAAAGAGAGGCTTTAGGACGTTCTAAAGGTGGCTTTAGCACCAAGATCCATCTGCGCTGTGATGGTAATGGGAAACCCATCAGATTTTTGCTGACCGTTGGTGAACGTCATGAAGCTGTGGTCTTTGAGCAATTAATGTCACAAGGAGCGGTCAAACGCTCAAAAGTTGGCCGTCCACGCCTCCGTCCTGGTCGAGTAGTCGGTGATAAAGGTTACAGCAGTGCTAATATCCGTCGTCATTTGCAACGGCGTGGTATTCGGTTAACCATTCCACGTAGATCAAACGAACGCAGACGCGGTAAGTTTGATAAATCCATTTATCGCCAAAGAAATCGGGTCGAGCAATGTTTCAACCGTTTGAAGCAATTTCGTCGGATTGCTACACGCTATGAGAAGAAAGCTGATAACTACCTTGCAATGCTGACGCTTGCTTCCATCATTATGTGGCTATAGTTTTAAAACACGCCCTAGTTTTGCACTTTATTTAATCCGTATTCCTAACTGCCTTGGCGGTTGCTATAATTCCCCACAGTTTTTTGCAACAGAGCCACGATTCTGGACTTTGGACTAAAAGGCTAGAGAAAAGCAGTCAGTGTTACTGCTGACTGCCGTAAAGTCAATGAAAGTAATCGATAAATCATTGACGTGATGATCCTGACACAACTAGAAAAATTCCGCCAAGCTATCTACGATAGTTTGGGGAAGGCCAAAGATGCAGTATTTGAATTGATGGATGCAGTATTAACAAGTCCGAGTATCCCATCATTTCTAAGCTTGTCACAAAGCCCAGTATTTCGACGGCAATGGTCGAGCATTTATGCAGCACTGCATGATAGTCGCCCACCGAAGAGGAAGTTGATGAAACTGCTGGTACAGGAGGTAGCGACGGATGAACAGCCATTTCTAGCAGGGGATCATAGTTTTTGGGCAAGACCAGAAGCGAAGACACTAAAAGAAAGAACTTTTCATGGGGACTCCAGGGGAAGTATAGGCATCGGACAAAGTTACAGCACGCTAGCGTGGATACCAGAGGCGGATGGGAGTTGGGCAAAGACAATTGAAACATGAACGGCTCACCAGCTTTGAAACGCCAAACAGTAAAGCAGCATTCCAACTTAAACAAATCACTCGTGAGTTAGGAAAAAGGCCGCTTGCCGCTTATGACCGAGGTTATGGCAACGCCAAGTTTGTCCAAGCTACGGAGAAAATTGACGCAGACCTGTTGTTACGTTTAGCATCTAACCGATGTGTATGGGGTACACCCGGTACTTACAAAGGACGAGGCGCACCTTGTAAGCATGGTCATAAGTTTAAGCTCAATGACCCCCAAACTTGGCCCGTGGCAACTGAAACTCTAGAAGTTGAAGACCTAAAATTCGGTCAAGTTAAAGTAATGCGTTGGAGCGGATTTCATTTCCTTCAATCTCCAAATCGAGCAATGGAAATCATTCGCGTCGAGGTCATCAAACCAGTTGGACGCAATCGTAAGTTCCAACCCTTATGGCTAGCTTGGTTGGGTCAGACAATGCCTCCATTAGAGGAGCTCTGGCAAAAATACCTTCGCCGTTTTGCTCTAGAGCATTGGTATCGATTTGCCAAGCAGAGATTATATTGGACACATCCTCAATTTGGCTCTACGCAGGCAGCAGAGCGATGGAGTGACCTGATGCCATTGTTAACTTGGCAATTATGGCTGGCTAGA
>JBBSOX010000054.1:0-41261 GCA_038259325.1 Chroococcales cyanobacterium
TGGCGACTCCTTATACATCTTTTCCCTGTCTTCCCTACGGGAAGAATTACTCAAAGATGCAATCGTTGTCGCCCGCCTTATATCCCGCCACTGATTCGGAGTACCGAATTCAGTGGGGGACTTACGGAGAATTAGTTAAAATCATAATTCCCAGACTGATAACTTATCACTCCTAAGTTTTAATTAATTTTGCTAAAATCTTGAATCGTCTCAACCAATTGGTCAATTTCCGATTCTAAAGTAAGGTAATGGACGGTAGCGCGTATACAACTAGGATCGGCAATTGTCCGAGTTAATATGTTTTGTGACTCTAAAAATTGCACTAACTTGAGATTAGCTTGAGGCTGATTATTTACCAGTTGGAATGAGACTATACCGCTTTCAGGTGGGGAAGTTCGCAGACACTTGACATCGGGTAACGCCATTAAGCGCCGCCAAAGGTACTCACTGTTTTGACAAATTTGCTCATAACGTTCCTGTGAAGTTCCCCATTGCTGATGGATAGCGATCGCTTCCTTTAACCCAACATACAACGGATAAGCTAATGTAGACACTTCATATCGTCGCCCATCTGGAAGCCAATCTACAGGCTGAGATTGACTATCCACAACAATGCCATTCAAACCAATAAACGTAGGTTTCAGGCTTTCTCGTGCTTCTGGCCGGACATACAAGCCACCAGCACCAGCTGGGCCACATAACCATTTATGACCAGTGAAAGCATAAAAATCTACACCCAATTCAGTTAAGTTTAAAGGCAACAAACCAGCAGATTGGGCAGCATCTATTAGTAATAAAGAATGATTATTTCTGCATACTTCGGCAATTTTATCAAGAGGTAAAACTTGACCAGTATTCCAGAAAACATGACTCAGTATCACAAGACGCGTATTAGGGCGTAAGTGCTGGGCAATAACTTTTACAGGGTCGCCCTCATTTAAAGTCCCCTTGAGAGGACAGGTAGTAACTTCCACAGCGAATCTCCGCGCGATTTCCTGTGATGTGGCAATTACGCCTGGATGTTCGCAGTCCGAGAGTAGCATATGATCGCCAGCACGCCACTCAACACCCCACATGGCGATATTACAGCCAATAGTGACATTCTGGGTGAGAGTAATTGTTTGACTTGATGCATGTAACTCCGAAGCGATCGCAACTCTAGCAGCTTGAGTCTGCGGTGCTATCCAGCGATACGCCTCATTACCAAAGGGGCCTATCTGCTGAACATAAGCTTGAGTTTGAGTCATAGCATCCATTGCCCTTTGGGGCATCGGCCCTTGTCCCCCATAATTAAAATAAGTCTTATTCGCTAAAGCGGGAAATTGCTCTCGATGGCTATGCAACCTGGTTTGTGCGGCAGAAATACTAGTCATACCAATTTTAGATTTTAGATTTTAGATTAGTCAAAAGTCATTGATGATTAGTTATTTTTACTCATCCCCCTTATCCCCCTCATCTCCCTCATCTCCCTCATCCCCCTCCATTATTAATTGTCTCAGTTACTGCCAGAGTGTGCTAATTCTTGTTAACTTAAAAGGATGCTAATTAATGCTGAACTCCTACTGCAATATCAACGCTGTAAACGCCGGACTTTTCTAGATACCTACGGTGACAGAAGTCAGCGCGATGATCCTAATGAGTTGCTGCAAAAACTGCAACAGGACAAAATCGCTCATCAGCTGAGTGCTTTGGCAGAAATGACTTATCACCAACCAGATTATTCATACGGAAACTGGGAAAAGGCAGAGAAGGCAACTTTAGAATTGATGGAGCGTGGGGTTGAGTACATTTATAAAGGAGTGCTGTTAGCAACTTATTCTGAAACATACACCCTGCTGAGTCGTCCAAATTTACTTGTGAAACAACCAGGACAGTCCCGTTTTGGAGATTGGATGTATGTCCCGGCTAGTATTGAACTGGGTAAGCGCCCTAAGCAAGAATATCAGGTTGTCGCTGCATTTCATGCCCAAGTATTGGCAACAGTGCAGGGAATTGTACCAGAAACAGCTTTACTGATATTGCGAACTAAAAACACCAATTATGCCGTGGATCTGTTCAAATGGACACCACGGATGCAGCAAATCCTGGAGGAGTTTATTGAAGTTTTAGAGTTACCGAATCCGCCAGAGGTTTTTATTTCTCGGCAAAAGTGCAATCTTTGCCATTGGTATAGTCAATGTTATGCGATCGCTCAATCTGAAAAACATCTTTCACTATTACCAGGCATAACACCTCTTCGTTACACTCAACTCCAAGACTTAGCCATCACCACAGTAGAATCTCTCGCTAACACTAGTCCCAGCACCTTAGAAAACCTGGTTGGTTTCGACCGTGAAGTAGCGCCCAAGCTAGTAGTGCAAGCTCAATCTGTATTGGAAAGACGACCCCTAGCTTTACCATACCCACTACCAATAGAAGATATTACATTCACAGCACCCATAGAGCTTTACTTTGATATTGAGGCACAACCAGACTTAGAGTTAAATTATCTTTTGGGTGTTTTGGTCGTTGATAGACTTGCCAACACAGAACAGTTTTATTCGTTTTTAGCAGATAAACCAGAAGACGAAGAGTTAGTTTGGCAGCAATTTTTGGATTTGGTTTGGCAATATCCCGAAGCGCCAATTTATCATTTTTGTGTCTACGAGTTTGATACGGTCAAACGGTTGGCAAAGCTTTACAACACTCCCAACTCCTTAGTGCGTCCTGTACTGAATCGATTTGTGGATGTGTATGAACAATTAACCCAAAGTGTAGCATTGCCTGTAGAAAGTTATGCCCTGAAAGCGATCGCTCGTTGGTTAGGATTTGAGTGGCGGGAAAAAGAAGCCAGTGGGGCCAAGTGTATTTACTGGTATGATCAGTGGCTAGAAACAGGCGATCGGACTTTACTAGAAATTATTCAAAGCTACAACGAAGATGACTGTCGCGCTACCCGCAGAGTGAAAGACTGGCTTGTAAACTTTTTTCAAGATGAATATGGTTTGCGACTAGCTTAAGTAATTTCGGATTTTCTAAAAGGTTTCAATTGGTTAGAATACATGTTATTTTTAGCAGCGCTCAGATGTGCAGGGCTGCATTCTTCAGCATGATATCTTATTTATAATTTTCAAATCTTAACAAAAATGTATGCAGTTAATAAAAAAAATCCTTGCAATTCCACACATTATTTACTTATTTATACCGATTATAATTATCATTTTCTTATTCCAAAACTTAGCATCAAATTCTGTTGAAGTTAGTAGCATAGAGTTTATCGGAGAAGCCACTTTACCGAAAGGCTTAATCTACCAAAAAACTGAAGTTGGAGGTTTGTCTGGAATTACCTATGATGCAAAAAACAACCTTTATTATGCTATTTCCGATGACCGTGGACAAAAAGCTGCTGCCCGTTTTTATACCCTAAAAATCGACTTAAGCAAGGGTTATATACAAAAGAATGGAGTTATTCCTGTTAATATTACTACATTATTAAATACCAATAGTCAAGCATTTCGCGCTGGTGAAAGTGATACAGAAGGTATTACGTTAACTAATAAAAGAACTGTATTCATTTCTTCGGAAGGCGACGCTGAAAAATTAATTAATCCTTCTATTAAAGAGTTTTCACTATCTTCTGGTAAAGAAATTGCAACACTTCCCATACCAAACAAATTTTTGCCAGACAGAACTACTCAACAAGGTATCCGCAACAATTTGGCTTTTGAAAGCCTTACCATTACACCCAATAATAAGCATATATTCACAGCCACCGAAAATGCTCTAATTCAAGATGGTGTCGCAGCTAAACCTAACATTGGTAGTCCTTGCCGGATTTTGCAATATAACTTGGTTACTAACCAGCCAGAAAAAGAATTTCTTTACCAAACGGAACCAGTTTCCCCTTTTTTGAATCTGACTGGCAAATTTGCTAGTGGATTACCTGATTTACTTGCTCTTGATAATCAAGGGCACTTCCTAAGTTTAGAACGGTCTTTTACTGGTTTAGGATTTGCTATTTCTCTGTTTCAGGTTTCTTTAGAAGGATCTGATGATATTCATAAGATAGATAGCCTTTTAGCCGTTGACTCTAAGAATATTAAACCAGTTCATAAAAAACTTCTGTTAGATTTGAGAACCCTAGATGTACTGCTAGACAACATCGAAGGCTTAACTCTTGGCCCTAAACTACCCGATGGTCAGCAATCTTTAATTCTGATCAGTGATAACAATTTCAACTCCCTGCAACGCACCCAAATACTAGCCTTTAAAATTAAAATTGAAACACCACTAATTAGATTATTACGCCGTTTACTAACGAATCTCAACCGTTAACTGCACAGAGGGATCACGCCTTTACTGCCATTTTGCCATTTAATTTTTCCTGTGTATCCACGGAATATACTAGGCAAATTTATCTAGGCTATTTGTAGTTTACGTGTAATTTCTCAACCGTATACATTAATAAATATGTTATACAATGTTTAAGAAAATTTCCATATAGATTAATTATGATTCCAGTATATGATTAATTTTCTCCAAACTATCATATTTTCTTGGTTTGATTTTAAGAATTAGCTAGGCTTATCAGGGTATTTTTGCCAACAATATTTTTCATAATGATTGTTTATGCCACAAAATAAAATTGAGAATATGGTAGGGCAAAAATCAGAGATAGATGATTACATTGGGCAATTTTTAAATAATCGCTATTTAATCAGAGATTTGATTGGCAAAGGTGGGATGGGTAGAGTTTATTTAGCAGAAGATACTGCTAAAGGTGGTATGCCGATCGCAGTCAAAATTTTATCACTCAGTTTGGCGAACCAGCAAATGTCCCAACGTTTTGCCAGAGAGATTTTTATTGGCGCTCAATTGGGACGCAAAAGTAAACATATTGTTCGCATCTTAAGTTATGGCGTTACTGAGGATAAAACTCCATATTATGTAATGGAATACCTGCAAGGAAAAAATCTCAAACAAATTCTTAAAATTCAGCCATTAACAATATCGAGATTTTTGGAGATTTGTAATCAAATTTGTTTAGGTTTACAATGTGCCCACCAAGGTATCAGCCTCAAAGGAGAGATTTATCCTATTGTTCATAGAGATATTAAACCAGAAAATATATTTATCACTGAAGATAGTAAACAAGGAGAAATTGTTAAAATACTAGATTTTGGTATTGCCAAATTTTTAACAGAGCGAAGCGGGATGACTCTGACGGATTCTTTTATTGGCAGTTTGCCGTACTGTTCTCCAGAACACATGGAAGGGCGCAAACTTCTAGATGTGCGCTCTGATATTTATAGTTTGGGAGTACTAATGTTTGAGATGCTAACAGGAAAGCATCCCTTTCAGACAAAAAGTAACTCTTTTGGTACTTGGTATCAAGCACATCGCTTCCAAATGCCACCGACAGTTGAAGAAGTGAATCCGCAAGTCAAAATCCCGCAGATATTAGAAAAACTATTGATGAGTTGTTTAGCTAAAGAAGTAAGCGATCGCCCCCAAAATATCAACCAAATCTTAGAAGATTTAGAAAAGGTTAATGTTCAGCTTAATGATGTTACTCCTAGCAATAGCAGCGACATTATTAAACTCTCATTACCAGTTCAATTAATACCTGCAACTTTAGTATCAGAAAAAGAGTGTTTGCTAAAAAAATGGCCTAAGAATAAACCAATTGCGCCAATTGGTTTTCCCCATTTACTACAAACGACTCAAAGAGCTATACCAACTTTTTGGGCAATGTTACCCAAACAAGAGATTATAAACTTTTTGGATAAAATACATGGTACTGAGTTTATTAGTAAAATGAATGTTTACCCGATGGTGTTGTGGGTAACAGTACTATACGATACCCAATCTTCTATGGCTAAATGGCTACCTTATTTTATAGATTTAAAAGATAATAAAGGCCAAAATATAGCACGTAGTTTAGCAGAAGTAGGCTACTATCATCTCCTATTTTTTTCCCTAGAAGATCCAACCGTTTGCTCTCATGTAAAGACTTTAATCCTCACAGCTAACCAGCGACAGCAACTTATAGATTGCTTAGATATGAGCCAAACTTCAAATGAATTAATTTTGTCTAATCAAGCCAAAAATTTTCTAAAAACAGATTATGAAAAGCTGAAATCGGAAATACTAAAAAAGTTGGGCGGAGATCAAAAAACTGATAAAGAAAGTTTAAAAAGTTGGATGACTAAATTATTGGGTATTTTTTTAAAACTTTTACCACATACTTAAAAATCTGCGATTAAAATAAAAATACCCCATTACTTAATGATTGATATAGGAATCCGGTTTGATTTCTGAAAATATACGTAGTAACGCATCAAACCCTTGATAATAGTGCGTTACGAACTCCGTTCTAACACACTCTACAATACCTAATTTCGTTCAAAAATCAAATAGTAATCCTATATTTTTATGTGTGTATTGCTAATTTTAAATGGACTCATCAGCAGAGGTGATCAAAGTGAATCAAAGCCCATTTACATATCCAGGTAGTAAGGGCTTGCTTGCCAATCGTTATCAACTCAAGCAATTAATTGGCAGCGGTGGCATGGGTGAAGTTTTTTTAGCAAATGATATTTTGTTAGGGGGTATACCAGTTGCTATCAAGTTTTTGACACAGACTGTTGTCGATAAGAAGATGCAACAAGACTTTGTTCGTGAAGCTTTAATGAGTGCAGCTTTGAGTCAAAAGAGCTTACATATAGTGCGGGCGTATGATTATGGTGTGAATGAGAAAGGAAAACCATACTACGTCATGGAATATCTATGTGGAAAAAGTTTGAAGGATTTAATTCCGCTACCACTACCCATGTTTTTGACTCTTTCCCGTCAAATTTGTTTGGGCTTACAGTGCGCTCATCAAGGCATTAACATTGATGGAAAAATTTGTCCGTTAGTTCATAGAGATATCAAGCCTGCTAATATATTAGTTATTCCTGATCCGATATTGGGTCAGTTAGTTAAAATTCTCGATTTTGGTATTGCTAGATTTTTAAATTACGTATCAACAGCTAGTACAAGTAGAGGATTTAATGGAACTTTACCATACTGTTCTCCAGAACAGCTAGATGGGGAAAAATTAGATGGTCGCTCTGATATTTATAGCTTGGGTGTGATGATGTTTGAAATGCTCACAGGCAAAAAACCCTGGCAACCAGAAACTGATTATTTTGGTGCTTGGTATAAAGCACATCACTTTGAACAACCAAAAGCGATCGCAGATGTTAAACCTACTCTTAGAATACCTCAAAAGCTAAATAATCTAATTATGTCTTGTCTTGCTAAAAAATCTTGCGATCGCCCCCAAAATATCGCTCAAATTTTGCAAGTCTTAAACAGTTTAGAACAATCCAATTGTCCCAGCTTAACTACAACTTTACCGTCTAGTTCCATCCTTAGCCGTCCTTTAGATTCAGGTTTAACAATTACAGTAGAACAAAGTTGTCGAAAACTTTTGTGGCCTGAAAATAAACCAATTCAAGAAATTGTTTTTCCTCAGCTTCTAGACACCGCACAAGGATCTATGACAGCGCTATGGTTGATGTTGCCTAAACAAGAAATCAAAAACTATGCGCTTTCTACCCGTTACAACCAGTTTATCTTCATCGCATCCCCTCACCCAATGATGTTGTGGGTAACTGTACTCTACAATCGTCAATTGGCTCCTAAGTGGCTACCATGCTACTTAGATATGCAAAATCCCCAAAATCTTAGGCTGGTAAGTTTCCTGGCTGAAAATGAACACTATCCTTTGATTTTCTTTACTTTGGAAGCACCACATTCGTGTACGAACGTTCTCAGTAGTCGTATCGAGCCAACTCAGCGGCAAATGTTAAAAACTTGGGTGAAACAAATTCAGAGTCTACCACCCGCTTCTCAACCCCAGTTGAGCAAACAGCTATTAAAGCAGCAGTATAAACAAATCCAATCCCGAACATTACAGCATCTGGAATCACAGCCACAGGTTGTATTATCAGGGTTTTAACGAAAAATTCGCACCTTGGAAAGACGGGACAAAAAGAACTTCTAATTTCCAACTCCAAAACACTTGACAAGCAGAAAAAAAATAGTGATAATAGCAAAGTTGCCAAACAAGGGACTGTAGTTCAATTGGTTAGAGCACCGCCCTGTCACGGCGGAAGTTGCGGGTTCGAGCCCCGTCAGTCCCGTTATAAATTTATGAGTAGTGAATCACCGAACTGAAACTCGGTGATTTTTGATTTTGAATTCCCTAAAGGCATTAGCTCAGAATTCAGGGTTTGAATATAAGCTACATTTATCATGCTTTGCAAAAGAGAGAATTAACTGTGACTGTTAGAGTCCGTATTGCGCCGAGTCCAACCGGAAATTTACATATTGGTACAGCTAGAACAGCTGTATTTAACTGGTTATTTGCCCGCCACCACGGCGGGAAATTTATACTGCGAATAGAAGACACAGATTTAGAGCGATCGCGTCCCGAATACACCGACAATATTCTTGAAGGATTGCGCTGGCTAGGACTTAACTGGGATGAAGGGCCATTTTTCCAATCCCAACGCCTGGATCTTTATAAAAAAGCAGTGCAAAAACTGCTAGATCAAGGATTAGCCTATCGCTGCTACACCACTTCTGAAGAATTAGAAACTCTAAGAGAAGCCCAAAAAGCTAGAGGCGAAGCTCCTCGCTATGACAATCGTCACCGTAACCTCACCCCAGAACAACGCGCCGCATTTGAAGCAGAAGGTCGCTCCTCTGTGATTCGCTTCAAAATCGAAGATGGGCGGGAAATTGTTTGGAATGACCTAGTAAGGGGAAAAATGTCTTGGCGAGGTAGCGATTTAGGTGGTGATATGGTCATCGCCCGCGCCTCAGAAGAAGGAAGCGGTCAACCTTTATACAACTTTGTAGTTGTAGTGGATGACATCGATATGCAAATCACCCATGTCATTCGCGGAGAAGACCACATCGCCAACACCGCCAAGCAAATTCTGCTATATGAAGCAATGGGTGCAAAAATCCCAGAATTCTCCCATACACCGCTGATTTTGAACATGGAAGGGCGCAAGCTTTCTAAACGGGATGGCGTTACTTCCATTTCTGACTTCCAGCAAATGGGTTTTACTGCTGAAGGTTTGGTGAATTACATGACATTGCTGGGTTGGTCGCCACCAGACTCGACGCAAGAAATATTTACCTTAGAAGAAGCAGCAAAAGAATTTGGTTTTGAGCGTGTAAATAAAGCAGGGGCAAAGTTTGACTGGGACAAGCTGGATTGGTTGAACAGTCAGTATATCCACAAGACGCCAGTAGATAAACTCACAGATTTACTCATACCTTTTTGGCAAGCGGCTGGGTATAAATTTGATGGTGGAAGAGAACGCCCCTGGTTAGAGCAGCTAGCAACTTTAATTAGCCAGAGTTTGACTCGTTTAGTAGATGCAGTACCTCAAAGCCAACTGTTTTTTACTGACGTAGTTGAATTTAGCGACGAAGGTAGTACACAACTGAAGCAAGAAGGTTCTACTGCTGTCCTTGAGGGGATTGTCACAGCTTTAGAAAATCAGCCGCAACTGTCGGAAGCCGCCGCCCAGGACATTATTAAACAAGTGGTGAAAGAGCAAAAAGTCAAAAAAGGCTTGGTAATGCGATCGCTCCGAGCAGCCTTAACTGGAGATGTTCATGGCCCAGACTTAATCCAATCTTGGTTACTACTAAATCAGATTGGTTTAGATAAATCGCGCTTGAGTAGGGCAATAACGGAAGCTAGTTAGCAATTACTGCCAAATTTTAGAAATATTTTAGATTTTAGGGGCGCACGTTTGTGCGCCCCTATCCATAAGGTAGAGCAATTATAGAAACAAGAAATAATGGTGAATTACTAATGAATTTTCCTCAATTCTAAATCTAAAATAGGTAGTCAATTATCCTCACGTTGGGAACTTGGTGTGTAAAATTCGTGTCTTCAAAAACACTTAGAAGCGAACGTAATTACAATGCCAACAAAAACGCTCAATAGAGGGATGAGATTATCGTTCATAATAATAGTTACACTCTTCATCACATCGACAATTAATGCTGTGACTACTGCTCAAGAAGCGCCAGCGATATTTGGAGACGTCACTATTAGCCCTCAGTTTTCCCCAGACCCTCTGACAGTTCGCGGGATGAGTGGTGGCTCAATATCTGGGAGTCAAGTAGGTGGAAGAAGTGAAACAGCCACTGGCTCTTGTACTGGATTTGTTGATGAAACACCAGACCATACATTAGCGCTAACAAGTAAATTTGACTACCTGAAGCTGCAAGTGCAAAGTCCTGAGGACACTACAATAATTGTCAAGGGACCCGGTGGTACTTGGTGCAATGATGATGTTGACGGCAAAAATGCCGGTATTGTTGGTGAATGGCTGGCTGGAAGTTACCAAATTTGGGTTGGTTCTTACGAAAAAGGCAAGTATCTGCCTTACACTCTACAATTGACAGAAGTGAAGTAGGGAATGGGGCATTGGGCATTGGGCATTGGGCATTGGGCATAGTTATTCTTCTTGTCCTCCATCTTCCTCATCTCCCCCATCTTCCTCATCCCTCTCATCCCCCAATGCCCTAAATAGATGATTATCCTGGGCTGGAACGACACGAGGAGCATCCTAGAGAAATTATCCGTATCTTTGCATCCCGTTGCGCTCCCTTTTCTCGTGCAATATTGTATTAAAATTAAGTTAACTTTGATTAAGATTCTTGTTGGCATCGCCATAATGCGCCGATTGCTCTATGGCAGTGCATCTAAGAGATCAAATTAAACAAAATGGATTTATAAACATCCGTTTAACAGCTTAAAGTGACAGAGTGATGAACATTCGGTTGCTAGAGCTAATGAATTGTATAGGCATCTAGAGGCAAATTAACATGAAATTCTCTTGGAAACTCTTAGTACTCTGGACATTGCCGGCTTTGGTAATTGGCTTTTTCTTCTGGCAAGGGGCCTTTGCAGGCGCTCCTACTGACATGAGTAAGAATGCTGCCAATACCCGCATGACCTATGGTCGCTTTCTAGAATACTTGGATGGCGATCGCGTCAACAGCGTGGATCTGTACGAAGGCGGTAGGACAGCAATAATAGAAGCCCGCGATCCAGACATCGAAAATCGTGTCCAAAGGTGGCGTGTAGATTTGCCTATTAACGCTCCTGAGTTAATTAGCAAGCTCAAAGAAAAATCCATTAGTTTTGATGCTCACCCCATGCGGAATGATGGCGCAATTTGGGGATTGTTGGGCAATCTCATATTTCCAGTTTTATTGATTACCGGGCTGTTCTTTTTGTTCCGGCGTTCTAGCAACCTCCCCGGCGGGCCAGGTCAAGCGATGAACTTCGGCAAATCCAAGGCGCGCTTCCAAATGGAAGCGAAAACCGGGGTCAAATTTGACGACGTAGCCGGAATTGAAGAAGCTAAGGAAGAATTGCAAGAAGTTGTCACTTTCCTGAAGCAGCCAGAAAGATTTACTGCTGTAGGCGCACGGATTCCCAAGGGAGTCCTGTTAGTTGGGCCTCCTGGAACTGGTAAAACTTTACTAGCAAAAGCGATCGCTGGTGAAGCAGGCGTACCTTTCTTCAGTATTTCCGGTTCGGAATTTGTAGAAATGTTCGTTGGTGTGGGTGCATCCCGCGTCCGTGATTTGTTCAAGAAAGCCAAAGACAATGCCCCCTGTATCATCTTCATCGATGAAATCGACGCTGTTGGACGGCAACGGGGCGCTGGTATCGGTGGCGGTAACGATGAGAGAGAGCAAACCCTTAACCAATTGCTCACCGAAATGGACGGGTTTGAAGGTAATACAGGCATCATTATTATTGCTGCCACCAACCGTCCCGACGTATTAGACTCAGCATTGTTGCGTCCCGGTCGCTTTGACCGACAAGTAACAGTAGATGCACCTGATATCAAAGGGCGTTTGGAAATTTTACAAGTCCATGCGCGGAACAAGAAACTAGATGCTAGCGTATCTTTGGATGCGATCGCTCGCCGCACTCCTGGATTCACTGGTGCTGACTTAGCCAACTTACTCAACGAAGCGGCAATTCTTACCGCTAGAAGACGCAAAGAAGCTATCACCCTCCGCGAAATTGATGATGCGGTGGATCGGGTAGTCGCTGGGATGGAAGGTACTCCTTTGGTAGACAGCAAGAGCAAGCGCTTAATTGCATACCACGAAATCGGACACGCTTTGGTTGGGACTTTATTAAAAGACCATGACCCAGTGCAGAAAGTCACCTTAATCCCACGGGGACAAGCGCAAGGTTTGACTTGGTTTACTCCCAATGAAGAACAAGGGTTAATTTCTCGTTCTCAGTTGAAAGCCAGGATTACTGGTGCTTTGGGCGGTCGCGCTGCTGAAGAAGTAATTTTTGGGGCTGCCGAAGTTACAACTGGCGCTGGTGGAGACTTGCAACAGTTATCGGGAATGGCACGGCAGATGGTGACTCGGTTCGGGATGTCCGACTTAGGTCCGTTGTCGTTGGAAAGCCAGCAAGGTGAAGTGTTCCTGGGCCGTGACTGGACAACTCGATCTGAGTATTCCGAATCTATCGCCTCTCGCATTGATGGACAAGTGCGAGCGATCGTGGAAGAATGCTACGAAAACGCGAAGAAAATTGTGCGTGACCATCGCACTGTCACCGATCGCTTAGTCGATTTGCTAATCGAAAAAGAAACCATTGACGGCGATGAATTCCGCCAGATTGTGGCTGAGTACGCTGAAGTACCTGAAAAGCAACAGTACGTACCGCAACTGTAAGCTCTTAAGGAAAAATCTTGAGCTATTGCTTAATTTAAATGGGGATAGTGTTAACTATCCCCATTATTTTATGTAAAAATTATAATACAAAAATACTACATAGCTTTTTAGTCTAGGAGTGAATTGTGCCAACAACAAAAGATCCTCGCCTCCTTTGCGCTCAACACTCCCTTGAGGGTTTATCGGTGGGTGATGCTTTTGGAGAGCGATTTTTTCTCCATCCAGATGTGGCAGAAAGTCTGATTGTCGCCCGTGCCATTCCAGCATCACCTTGGTACTATACCGATGACACCCAAATGGCGCTTTCGATTGTGGCAATTCTTCAAGAATATGGAGAAATTAACCAAGACAGGCTGGCAGAAAGCTTTGCCGAGCAATACGACAGCCAACGAGGTTATGGTGCAGCAATGCACAGATTGTTAACGCGAATACGGGATGGCGAATCTTGGCAGAAACTGGCGAGTAGTCTATTTGGCGGACAAGGTTCCTATGGTAATGGAGCGGCAATGCGGGTTGCTCCAGGTAATGTATATAAAAATCTACCTACTTTTATTTGCACAATTTATGAATAGTAAAGTTAAATTATTGACTCTTGCTTCCTTAACGTTGGCAGTTTCTTCTTTAACTGTCGGCACAGTTGTAGCAAAGGCGAAACTGACAAATCAAGCAAAATTGTTTATTAATGGAATCGGCACAGTACGAGTTGGGATGACTGTTTCCCAAGCGGCAAAGGCTGCTGGTACTAAGCTAGTGGGTGATCCACCCAATAACAATTGCTACTATGTTAAGCCACAAAATGAACCCAAAAATCTTTCGTTTATGGTGACAAAAGGTCGCATTTCTAGAGTGGATGTGCGGCAGAATACCCAAATTACTACCCTTAAAGGTGCAAAAATTGGTGACACCGAAGCGCAAATCAAGTCTCTCTACCCAGGGCAAATTCAAGTCACACCTCATAAATACGTCCAAGGCGGTCACTACTTGACATTTATCCCGAAAGACCGTGCTGACCAGAACTATCGCGTTGTCTTCGAGACTGACGGTAAGCTTGTTACTCAGTTTCGCTCAGGTAAACTACCAGAAGTTGAATTTGTTGAGGGCTGTTCTTGATTTAAGAACTTTCTGCTACTGCTCCTAGTGCCAAAAGTGACGATCGCACAGATTCCGTCAAACCAACGGCTCCTGTAATATTCATGCCTTCATAAGGTCTAGGAGTTCTGAGAATTTTCAGACATTCACCTGTTTCGACATTCCATAAGCGGATGGTTTGGTCTTCACTGCTGCTGGCAAGAATTGGACTTTTAACCGGAGAATGGATAAATGCGATCGCATAAATCCATCGTGTGTGCCCTTTCAATACTTTCAAGCACTCACCAGTTTTCATATCCCAAATTCTCACGGTTTGGTCGGTTCCTCCACTTGCCAGCAAGCGACCATCAGGACTAAATGCCACACTAATTACACCATGAGTATGTCCTTGGAGGGTTTTCAAGCACTCGCAAGTCTCAAAATCCCAAATTTTGATTGTTTTATCTTCACTGCTACTCACCAAGGTTTGTCCATCGGGACTGAATTTGGCTGACCAGATGCCGTTTGTATGCCCACGAAAAATTTTCAAACATGCTCCTGTAACTACATCCCAAGCTCGGATTAGGGCATCTGCACAACAACTAATTAACATCTTGCCATCAGGGCTATAGACAAGTGAGGAGACAATGTTGGTGTGATTACATAATACACCTAGACATTCCCCAGCCAAGACATCCCAAAGTCGCACCTGTTTGTCGCTACCACCACTGGCTAAAGTGTTTCCATCTGGACTAAAGGTGACTGAAAGCAACCAGTTCATGTGACTCCGCAAGATTTGCAGACATTCTCCTGTATCTACGTCCCAAATTCTTACCGTTTCATCGGCACCGGCACTGGCAACAATTTTATCTTGAGGATGGAAAGCCACAGTTCGCACCCAATTAGTATGACCAGTCAAGGTTTTGATGCACTTGCCAGTTTGAATATCCCATAGTTTAACTGTTTGGTCTTCACCACTGGCTAAGATTTGGCTGTTAGAGAAATCGTTTAGTGGAGAGGTGGCTAAGGCCCACACACCGCTACCATGTCCGCGAAAGGTTCTGACACACTTTCCTGTGCGAATGTCCCAGAACTTGACTGTTTGGTTGTCATCGCTGGCAATCAAGGTTTGTCCATCAGGACTGAATGTCATTGAGCGAACAGTGTGGGTGTGTCCTTGCAATGTTTTCAGACATTCTCCAGTGTGAATGTCCCAGAAGCGAATTGTTGTATCACCACTACCACTAGCTATTGTTTTACCATCGGTGCTACAAGCCACACACCAGACATGGGCTGTATGACCGTGGAGAGTGTATAAACACTGCATTAACTCTAGATTCCAAATCCTTATGGTGTGATCAGCACTACCGCTTACTAGCATTTTCTGATCTACACTTAATGCTACAGACCAAACAATACCCGTGTGCCCTTGCAGGGTTTTTCGGCACTCTCCTGTATTGACATCCCAAATTTTGATAGTATGGTCAGCGCTGCCACTAGCTAAAGTTTGACCATTTTTACTCAGAGCGATCGCCCAGATCCAATCTGTGTGTCCTTCAAGAGTTTTCAGACATTCCCCTGTCTGGATATCCCATAATTTTACCATTTGATCCATACCACCACTGGCAAGGACTGAATAGTTTTGTTGCCGAGCCTGAGCTACAGACCAAACAAAGCCTGTGTGCATACTGCTGAATACTTGCAAGCATCGACCTGTGAGATCCCATTGTTTAACAGTTTGGTCATCACTGCCGCTAAATAGAGTTTGACCGTCACTACTAAACACAATGGAACGTACCCAACCTGCGTGTGCTTCCCAGGTTATGCGTTGCTGTCCGTCTGTTGTTTGCCACAAGGAAATTTTACCGAGGGTATCCCCAATCGCCAGAAGACTGCTATCTGGACTAACTGCCAACGTAAAGGTGTAGCTGAGATTTGCGGTAAAAGTAGATTTAGTTAAATCTGAGTAGGCGAAGTTAGTTTGGTGTAAATTAACACCTTTTAAATCAGCTTGCCAAATCGTCAAACTAGAAAAGTCGCGATCGCTCAAATCCACTTGCAGTTGATGAAGCAAATTAATAGTGTTTCCGCCCACATAACCAGCATCGATTGGTTTTTTGCCACGAAGTGATGCCAAAATTGTCATCAGTTGAGCTTCAATCCGATTTGCAGTTCCGAACAAAGAAAGCAACTTTTTAATCACAGGGTTGAGAATTAAGTAAAGTTGAATTTCTTTGATATAGTCTTTCGCCGTCGCTTTGATCAGTGCATGGGTTTTGAAAAGAGAAATGTTTTGAGTTTCGACTTCAACACAAACCTCTTGAATCAAACGACTAGTAATGTACTCCATCAACACAGGCTGTAGTGTGAATAAACTACTACCTTTCTCAATCAGGCTGCGCCTTTCTAAAGCTGACAATGCTTCTAGGATTTGAGAAGACGCAATCAAGGGTAATAAATCAGCCTGTATTTCGGCAAAACTTACAGGTTCCCGGTTGATTGCCAACCAATACATGACTGATTTTTCTAAAACTGATAAACGTTGAAACTGTTGTTCGAGCAAATCTTGAATATCGCCGAAGACAACAGTACCTTGAGCAAGAAAATTAGAAATATTACTATCAAATAAATCCCGGATGGTGGTTGCTACAATCTTCAGTGCTAGCGGATTACCTGCATAGGATTGAATTAGAGTTTGCCATTCATCAACCGATCCAATGAAACTACCTTTGCAGCTAAAAATTGCTTGTCCATCAGCGATTGATAAACCAGATAATTGCATAGTTCTAACGGGTAATTTTTCGCCCTCAAGTACCGCCACTTCTTTAGGCTTTTCTCGACTCGTCAGCACTAAACAACTTTGGTGGCGAAACTCACCAATTCGCTTAAAAAGCTCACCATACCCTTCGTAACCAGAGCGGTATTGACCTGTTCGACCCTCATTACTGGTTAAGATTGTCTCTGCATTATCGAGAATTAGCAGACAGCGATGTTTTTGGAGATAGGTAAGCAGTCGAGAAATGCGATCGCTGACAGATTCGGGTAAATCCCCCTGCTGTTGGTGAGATAGAACTTGAATCAAACTAGTTAGTAGTGCTTGAATAGTAGGGGCGTTATAGAGCGATCGCCAAATAATATATTCAAATCCCTGAAGTTTCTCACTCAACTTTACAGATAAAGAAGTTTTACCAATTCCCCCAATTCCTAATAGTGCCACTAACCGACAATGGTCTTGATTAATCCACTGCTCTAAGGTGGCAATTTCTTGTAAACGTCCGTAAAAAATCGAAACGTCGAGCGCTTCACCCCAGTCTTGATAAGTTTTTGCTGGATTATCAGACTTGATTTCTCTAGTATTGTTCTGACGAGAACACCATCTTCTCAAAGACGAATGGAGGTTATCTTTAGTAACTTTTTCACCCATCGCCTTAGAGAGCATTTTCCAAAGTCGAAAGCCAACAATTTTGATGTAGTCGGCATCATAACCGAACTTCTCAGCAATCTCTGGATATGTTTTCTGTTCCCATGACTGTCGAAAAATAATTTCTTGCAAGTCATTTAGAGATGTCTTTTCCAGAATGCTTTCAACAATGGCTAAGGCTTCTTCGACAGTCATTTACCCAGAGGTTGCTTACTAAAGTTAACTTCAACTTGTAACTTTCAATAACTATTAGTTACTGCAAAGATTTAGCAACTTTTTTAAGATGCTATCAGTTGTTGATTCCCAATGAACAACAACTTTAAATCATCAACAAAATCATTGAAATTATTCTAAACTATGACTACTACCTTACAAAGACGCTCTAGCGCCAATGTCTGGGAGCGATTCTGTGAGTGGATTACCAGCACTGATAATCGTCTATACATCGGTTGGTTCGGTGTTTTGATGATTCCCACGCTGCTAACAGCTACCACCTGCTTCATCATCGCCTTTATTGCTGCGCCCCCTGTAGATATCGATGGTATCCGTGAGCCTGTTGCTGGTTCTTTAATCTATGGCAACAATATTATCTCTGGTGCGGTTGTTCCTTCTTCCAATGCGATCGGTTTACACTTCTACCCCATTTGGGAAGCAGCTTCTTTAGATGAGTGGCTCTACAACGGTGGCCCCTACCAGCTAATAATCTTCCACTTCTTGATTGGTTGCGCCTGTTACATGGGACGCCAATGGGAGTTGAGCTACCGCCTGGGAATGCGTCCTTGGATCTGTGTAGCTTACAGCGCACCTTTAGCTTCTGCTACCGCAGTATTCTTGATTTACCCCATCGGTCAAGGCTCCTTTTCGGATGGTATGCCTTTGGGTATCTCTGGAACCTTCAACTTTATGTTAGTGTTCCAAGCTGAACATAATATATTAATGCACCCTTTCCATCAGTTAGGAGTTGTGGGTGTATTTGGCGGTGCTTTAATTTCCGCGATGCACGGTTCTTTAGTGACCTCTTCTTTGGTGCGCGAAACCACAGAAAATGAATCTGCAAACTACGGTTACAAATTTGGTCAAGAACAAGAGACGTACAACATTGTTGCTGCTCATGGTTATTTAGGACGGCTTTTCTGGCAATATGTCAGCTTTCAAAATTCCCGATCGCTGCACTTTGTCTTAGCAGCTTTGCCTGTGATTGGTATCTGGTTTACTGCTTTGGGTATCAGCACAATGGCATTTAACTTGAACGGATTCAACTTCAATCAGTCAGTCATTGATGCTCAAGGGCGCGTAATTAGCACTTGGGCGGATGTAATCAATCGTGCCAACTTGGGGATGGAAGTGATGCACGAACGTAATGCTCACAACTTCCCTCTAGATTTGGCTGCGGGTGAAGTAGCGCCAGTCGCTTTAACTGCTCCCGCTATCCACAGCTAAGGTTTAACTGTCATTGTTTATAAGTGCATGAATTAAATTATCTTGGGGATGGTACATACCATCCCCCTTTTTTATCGTTCCACTTCATTCACTGCTTTGGGAACTCCCGCAGTTAACACCTCATGTCCATCAGATGTAACTAACACATCATCCTCAATCCGAATACCAATGCCAATCCATCGAGGATCAGTCTCTGGCTGGTCTTCTGCTAGTTTAGTGTCAGGCACAATATATAATCCCGGTTCCACTGTCAAAATTTGACCTGGTTGTAAAATCTGTGGTTTGTCTTCACCGTGCTGGTAAACACCCACATCGTGAACATCCAAACCTAACCAATGGCTGGTGCGATGCATATAATACGGCTTATATTTCTCTTCTTCAATTAACTTATCAATTTCGCCTTTGAGAATGCCAAGCTCAACTAAACCTTCGGTGAGAACGCGCACTGCTGTATCATGAACTAATTTGAACGGATTACCTGGTTTAATTTGAGCGATCGCTTGTTTTTGTGCTTCTAAAACAATCTCATACAGCGTCTTTTGTTCTGGCGTAAATTTACCCCCAACAGGAAATGTCCGCGTAATATCAGAGTTGTAATAACCGTAAGCACAACCGGCATCAATTAGCAGTAATTCTCCATCCTGCATTTGACGATTATTTTCAATGTAGTGCAGTACGCAAGCATTCACGCCAGAAGCCACAATCGAAGGATAAGCTGGCCCCATACCACCCCGCACTCGAAAAATGCGTTCCATCTCCGCCTGAATTTCGTACTCATAACGTCCGGGTGCAGCAATTTCTTGCGCGTAATTGTGCGCTTCAGTGGCGATCGCAGCTGCTTGACGCATCAATGCCAACTCAGTTTCACTTTTGATTAGTCTCATGCTGTTGAGAACAGGGCCAGTATCTTCAATGGCGATCGGCCCAGTACCGCGTTTAGGATAAGTCCGCAGTAAACTTTGGTAATGTTTCAGGATTTGGTCATTGAAGGTGCGATCGCGTCCTAAGTGATAGTAAATGCGGCTGGCTTTTTCCAAATACTGCGGCAACTTTTCATCTAACTCGCTAATGGGGTAAGCTTCATCAGCACCATAAATTTCCTTGGCTGCATCCACCCCAGAAAGATAACCAGTCCATACTTCCTTTTCCCGATCCTTCGGTTGGACAAACAGCACAAACCGATGTTCTGAATGATGTGGCGCTAATACTGCTACTGCCTGTGGTTCGTTAAAACCAGTCAAGTAGAAAAAATTACTGTCTTGTCGATAAACATACTCAACATCGTTGTGCATTACCGCCATAGGCGCACTGCGAAAAATGGCTGTGCCATCACCAATTTTTGCCATTAACTGCTCACGACGTTGCCGATATTCTGCTTGCATAGCTGATGTATTTATAAAAGTATTGTGTTATTTTACACTGTTGGTAACAAGAGGATGCACAGATGGTGCTTCTTAGTAGTTGCTAACCCTTTAAATTACACAATAACTCATGAGGTTTGTTGATTGCTCACAGTTAACAGTCAGCAGTCAACAGTCAACACAAAAAAATGTGCAAGTTAGATGGACGACAGTTTATTTTAACCAATATTTGTTTCACCTCAATTCATCAAACCCTGGACGGAACAGAAAAACACAACGCAATTTTATCTATAACTCATCCAATACATTAGTTATTTTCTAATTGTTTAGATCACACTTGAAAATTTTTAACAAATGATTTAAAACAAATAGAAATTTGTGTTCAAAGGCTAATATTAAGCAAAAAAAATAGTTGTAAAGAAATATTGAAACCCTGGCAAATGTTATTTGGTTACAGAATGAGGCTGCAAAATAAAGTTAAAAAAAGATAACAACTAGTCATAAAAAATCACCATGTTTGGTAATAAACCCTCAAAGTTGTCTTTGGATACATCTGAATGGGCATCAACATCTTTCCAAAGATCAAACACATTATTATCTAGTTTTGATAATTCACATTCTTCAATTTCTTCTGGTTCACTTTTTACCAGTAAGAGTTCCTCGCAAATACAACCACCTCTGGTAGTGTCAGCAAATCCTAATCCTAATCCTTACTTAACCAGTGCGGCGATTGTTCCTGATTTCAATGGTGATGGCAAAACGGACAAACTTTGGGTTAATACCCAAACCGGTGAAATTATCGTTCGCCTGATGGATGGGGCAACAGTTGTCGAACAGGGTTCTTTGGGCCAATTTGACCTAGCCGCCTATGATTACAAAATTGGCGAATTCAATAATGATGGCAAAACCGACTTCTTATTACGCAATAAGACAACCGGTGAGAATAGCATTGTCCTCATGGATGGTACAAGAGTTGCTAATGCGGCTTCTCTAACTAGTGTTGACCCAGCCTGGACTTCTCAGATTGGCGATTTCAACGGCGATCGCAAAACCGATATCTTCTGGCATAATGCAACCACCGGTGAGAACGCTATTTGGGAGATGGATGGCACAACAGTTGTCACTGCAACTGTTCTAGACACTACAGACCCAGCACTAACTGCTACCATTGTTGATTTCGACGGCAATGGCAGAAGTGATATCTTCTGGCGCAATCAGACAACAGGCGATAACAGCGTTTGGTTTATGGATGGTACGCAAAAGAGTGAATTTGCGCTGCAATCACAAGACGTAGGCTGGACTTATAGCGTTGGCGATTTCAACGGCGATTTAAGCACTGATCTCCTGTGGAGAAACGCCGAAACAGGTGAGAACAAGATTTGGACAATGAGAGGTATCTTAGTCACCGAAGGTGCTTTGAGTACACTTGACTCATCTTGGACTTCAAGCATTGGTGATTTCAACGGTGATGGCAAGACTGATATCTTCTGGCGCAATGGAAGCACAGGTGCTAACACAGCTTGGTTGATGGATGGTACAACAGTTGCTACTGAAGCTTTCTTACCAGCTAATAACGCGGCGTTGACACCATCTCTTGGCGATTACAACGGCGACGGTAAGACCGATATCTACTGGCGCGATCAGACAGGAAGTGCAGACAACATTTGGACTATAAATGAGACAACAGCCGTTGAGACTCCCATCACCGAAGCAGATAAGCTTGGTCCAGAGTGGTATACGTTTTAAAATCCAATAGGTTCGGTTAAGACAATAGACATCTGGTGAAAAAGAATGTAGAGACGTAGCAGTGCAACGTCTCTACAAGGGTTCTAGATAAAGCATATTTAATTTCATCAGATGTCTAATTAACCTAGTAGAGACGCGAAATTTATCGTCTCTACTTTACCTTGTTAAAACTTGTAACTTAAAACCTGAATTTCGCTATTTTCCGGTAATTTACCAGGGTTAATGGAAACACTATCTCCATTACTACGCCGCACTGTCATACCTTGCATCAAGGTCAGAAAATCATCCAGTGGCGAAATATCGCACGCAGCAGCATCAGCGGCCTGTGTGCGGTAATGGGTTGGAATCACCAACTTAGGATTTAAGATTTGAACAGCCTGCTTTGCTTCCTCAGCATTGTAGGCTTTTGCACCGCCTCCCACTGGAATCAATGCTACATCGGGACGCCCCATCAGGATTTTTTGCTCAATGGAAATGGGTGCAGCAGCTCCACCTAAGTGGAGGATATTAATTCCGCCTTGGTTCCAACTCCAAGCAGTATTTGAGCCAAACTGCTTACCACCTTTGCGATCGTGGTCTATGGCAATTCCTTGGAACTTAATGCCTTTGAACTCGTAAACCCCTGGTTCGTAGATGAGTTTTGCATTTCCCGGTAGTACGTCCACAGCACCTTCATCTAGCAGTTGACTGCTAATCAGTACCAAGTCTGCTGCAACTTTCGGTAGACGATACCCAGCAGTACAACCGATCGCCCGAAATGGATTGACGAGAATTTTCGCACCGCCACCAGTAAAAAGAAAGCAAGTATGACCCAACCACTGAACTGATAAACCGCTAGATTGTGCGTCAGCTTGAGATTCAGAACCCAAGGTAGTAACCAAAGCTGTGACCAACCCCGCCCCAGCATAGCCCATCAACTGTCGTCGTTTCATTAATTATGCTCTCGACTGTAACTGTTCCAGAAAATTTCGCAATAACTGTTTTCCTGAAGATGTCAGGACACTCTCTGGGTGAAACTGGACGCCCTGAATGTGAGGATAGTTCCGGTGTCGCACTCCCATAATGGTGTTATCTTCAACCCAAGCGGTGATTTCTAACACATCTGGGCAAGTCTCACGTTCTATCACCAAACTATGATATCTGGTGGCAGTTAAAGGATTTTCTAATCCCCGGAAAACCCCCACCCCAGTGTGAGACACTTGAGAGGTTTTGCCATGCATCAACTCTGGAGCAGAAATTATTTTACCACCGAATACTTGACCAATGCTTTGATGTCCCAAACAGACACCCAAGATTGGCAACTCTTGGCCTAGCTGTTCAATCAACTCTAGGGAAATGCCGGCATCTTCCGGGCGACCAGGCCCAGGAGAAATAACCACAGCTTCCGGCTTTAATGCTCGAATCTCATCTATGGATATCTTGTCGTTACGAAAAACTTTAATATCATCTGCCACTGGGAATTCTGCTGCCAATTCTCCCAGATATTGCACTAAGTTATATGTAAAACTATCGTAATTGTCGATAACTATAATCAAAGCTTATCACTCCTGGTTGTTACCACTCATCAGTTGCAAAAAGCATAGACAAGTATCTCATGCTATGTGTTCGTTTAGGTGTAAAAATAATGCTGACGTAGACGCGTAAGTATAAAGCGGCTACTCTGCGGCCACTTTTTAAAGATTACCAAGTAATCCTTTAGCGAGGATGCTTGGCATAATCGCACGATTTAAATTTTAAATATATTCTGCAAAGGGGATTCGGACAGAGTGTGATTCTCTTAATGAGCCACTTAGCGATGCCTGCGGCAAACGCTCGCCGACCTAAACCACGTCTACAAAGCCGATATAATTAACTTTACCAGAGGAGGGAGCAATAGCGTACCAGCTACCAGCACCGCTACCAAAGCAGAGACAAGGACTGCACCAGCTGCACAATCTTTAGCAATTTTTGCCAAATCATGGTATGTCTGCTTAACGGTTAAGTCCACAAGGGACTCGATCGCTGTATTTAGTAACTCTAATGCCAAAACTAAACCACTAGTTACACCGATTACCGCTATTTCCACGGCTTGCAGATGTAAAAAAACGCTTAAAGCGATAGCCATTGCACAAACACTTACGTGTATCCGAAAATTCCGTTGAGTTTGAAAACTATAGCTGATTCCAGCCCAGGCATATTTAAAACTAACAAATAAATTAGAGGCTACTTTCCAAGAGAATTCCCGTTCGTTAGACACCAGTGTTTGTAACGAGGTGGGCGTTGGTGATGGAGAAATTTTTTGGGACATAGACTTAAAAACACAATAACAGAGTTGCTACAGTGGGAATATTCGCCGATCTTAATGGCGGAATTAACTTTGAGGCAATCTTTAAGAATTTTTCACAGAAGTATTATAAAAGTATTACCCAAAATTAACACTTAAAGAATACACGAGATACTGCTATTCCATGTCAATAGCAATACCTACCGCGTTCAGCAATCTCACTTGCTGTTTTAACATTCGCCCCAAACTTTCTTCATCAGGATGATCCCAGCCTAAGAGGTGTAACAAACCGTGAGCAGCTAACCAAGCTAGCTCAGTTGGTAAGCTATGTTCCTGCTGTTGAGCTTGACGTTGTGCTGTATTTACAGACACAATAATATCACCTAAGTATAATGGTACAGAAGCAAGCATTTCTTTGCTTTGAGGAAAATCCACCTCTAAAGCGGCAAAGGCTAAAACGTCTGTAGGCTTATTTTGTTGGCGATACTGGGCATTCAGTTCTTGAATTTGCGAGTCATCTGTCAAACGCAGCCCGATTTCATAGCTTGGCGCTGGCGGAATTTGAGGGTGAAGTATTTCCAACCAGCGATTAAACCAATTTTCCCAAGTTTCAGGAGGAATCCGCGGATCAGTGTCCTCAATTTTTACAGATGTTGTCGGGGACAACTCGTAAAAATCATCCTCCACATATAGTTCAACGCTCAGGGGCACAAAGTCTCCTAGTCTGAGGTTTAGGGTTGACTGTCCTTTATCCTTTGTCATTGGTCATCTGTCCTTTTAAATATGACTAATGACTAATGACTAATGACTAATGACTAATGACTAATGACTAATGACTAGTTTAGTGAGTTAAGTAAGCAAGACCAACAAGGAGAGCTAAAAGCCCTACAGCAGTCAACGCAAAATGCTTCAGGGAAGTTGCACCCTTCCGCACCATGTTTCGCATGGCGAGTTTTACGTAGCTAGGTTGAGGTTCTGTTGAAGGAGAGTTACTCATATTTATTTGTCCACAGACTCTTTTATAACTGTAACAGTTGGTCTGGGATAGAGTGGCGATCGCCTGTATATTGCTAAGGAATTTCTCTGAAAACGCCCCAATAAGAGGAAATGCTATGCGAGCGCACCAATTTGAAACACAAACAAGCACTAAGTAATGTTAAAAAAATTACTTAGTACTTGTGATTAATCTCTAATTATGAAGGAGTGTTTTCTACCAGTTTATTTTCTTGGCGCAGATAAGCTTGAATGAATGAATCAAGTTCGCCATTCATCACATCACCAATAGCCGTAGTCTCTGTATTTGTACGCAAATCCTTCACCATCTGGTAAGGGTGAAATACATAGTTACGGATTTGGTTTCCCCAGGAGGCTTCCACCATATCGCCACGAATTTCGGCAATTTCTTGGGCGCGTTGCTCCTTGGCGATGACCAACAGCTTTGCTTTGAGGCGATTTAGGGCTTTTTCTTTATTTTGCAGCTGCGATCGCTCTTCTGTACAGCGCACGGCAATACCAGTAGGAATGTGAACAATTCGCACAGCAGTTTCTACTTTGTTGACGTTTTGCCCGCCTTTACCACCAGAACGAGTTGTGGTGATTTCTAAATCTTTATCTGGAATATCCAATTGCACAGAGTTATCAATCTGTGGCATCACTTCCACCCCTGCAAAGCTGGTTTGTCGCTTACCGTTGGCATTAAAAGGTGAAATCCGCACTAAGCGATGTGTACCCATTTCTGAACGCAAGTAACCATAGGCATAGCGACCAGTAATTTCTAGGGTTGCCGATTTAATTCCGGCTTCATCACCCTCCGACTCTTCAGCTAAAGTTACCTTATAGCCGTGAGCTTCGCCCCAACGGGTGTACATCCGCATCAGCATAAATGCCCAGTCTTGAGCATCTGTGCCACCAGCACCGGCACTAATCGTCAGTACAGCACCTTCCGCATCATAAGGGCCAGAAAGTAACTGTTGTAACTCCCACTGATCCAGGTCACGATTCAGCTTGGTAATCGTAGATTCTGCTTCTTGGAGTAGTGCCTCATCAGTTTCTAACTCTAACAATTCAACAACAGCCTTAGTATCTTCTAGATTGGCGTGCCAGCGATCGTATTGCTGGAGGTGGGCTTTCAGGTCGTTGAGTTCTTGTAGAGTTTGTTGAGCCTGGGTTTGGTCATCCCAAAATTCTGGCTGTGCTGATATTTTTTCGAGGTCTTGAATTTTGGCTGTCAGTGCAGGTACGTCAAAGATAGTCCTGGGTTTTACCCAGGCGGCCAGACAACGTTTCGATTTCGCGTTTGAGTTCTAAAACTTCCATAGTGCTTGCTGAATGATAGATAGAGCGCTTTAGATTTGAAAATTGCCCTTTATTCTACTTATGTTTCTTGATTTTAGCTGTAGTTGGGCAAATTTTTTCTGCACTACTTAATATAAGTTACAAAATTTACTTGAAATTATCAAGCGGTTCTTTACCCACTGAAGTAGCGTGATTTAACTGTTGCAGAAAGGCTTTGATAAACAAATCAATTTTACCGTCTAATACCTCTGTCGCAGCAAGTGTTTCTACATTGGTACGTAAATCTTTTACTTTGGTGTGAGGATGCAAGATATATTCACGGATGAGCTTGTTGGATAGAGGTTTCATCTGTCGGGGTTGAATTTTGTCAATCTCGACATTTTGGGCTAGTGCGATGGCAAACAGTTTACTCTTGAGAATAGCTAAGGCTTTCTCTTTGTTTTGCATCAGACTGCGCTGTTGGTTACAAAATACACTAATTCCTGTAGGAATGTGAAACACCCGTACCCATGTTTCTGGGCGGTTGATACTCCCCCGATGGCGATGCCAAGTCATTTCTAAATGCTTCTCTGGAATCTCCCACTCAACAGACTCACCCAATATTGGGAGAACTTCTACACTAACTGAACTCGTCCGCAAGCTGTTAGTAGCATCAAAGGGCGATATTTGCTGTAGTTGATGTATGCCTGTTTCTGATTTGAGATAGCCGTATGCACAACTTGCTGTAATTTCTAAGGTTGCATATTTAATTCCGGCCTCATTCCCATCAGAAATCTCTACTACATCCAATTGGTAATTGTGGCTTTTTGCCCAACGCCAGTACATTTGCAGCAACATATATGCCCAATATTCAGCATCTACACCACCAACCCCAGCAGTAATAGTGATAAATGCACCTTTTTTATCTTCCGGATCAGACAATAGTTGTCGTATTTCTGCTGTTTCGAGTTCTTGTTGGAGTTGGGTAAGGTTGCTTTGCACCTCTTGCCACAATTGCTCATCGGCTGATAATTCCAGCAATTCCAACGCAGCCTTGATATCTTCTAGAATCCTACACCAGCGCTGATATTGCTGATGCTTATAAAATATGGAGTATTCAATTTCTTGAAGTACTTCATAAGCACGGGTTGGATTATTCCAAAAATCTGGTTGAGCAATTACTTGATCTAAATATTGAATTCTTGCAGTCAAATATTGGAGGTCAAAGACAGTCCTCAGCCTTACCCAAGATATTAGACAACTTTTCTACTTCAATTTTGATATTTAAGAGTTCAAGCATAGTTTTGCTCACTTGAGGCTTAACTTAGTCTACATATCTTACTGTTAAACGGATGAAAAAAACCGTGGCTGCGAAAAATTTAACCACGGTTTCACCTTATAAAACTTTACTTGTGTTAGTGTCTACAGACAATTAATCGCGGCCATTGATAGCAATTAGCAACCGCAAGATAAAGACAAACAAGTTGATGTAAGTAAGGTACATCGATAAAGCAGCAGGCAGATATTGGTCATCGCTGTAAGTGCGGGGCAAGATGTAGAAATCGACAACAGAAACCCCAACAAACAGGAATACTCCCAAACCGGAGATGGCAATTTCTAACCAATTTGGCGTGTAAACACCAAACATGGCAAATCCGAATTGGGCAAGGCATACAACAACCAAGGCGATAACGCCGAGATTGATCGTTTTCGTCAAAGCCATGCCATCTTGTTCAGAAAGATTTGAACCAATTTGACGGGCAGCAATAAAAGTAACGCCACAACCAAGGGCAGCCAACCCAATGCCTTGAATGCCAACACCTTGGGATCTCAAAGCGACAAATACCAAGCCACTGAGGGTATATCCAGACAACAGGCTATAGGTTGCCAACAGGGGTAGCGCAAGCCCCTTGTTACCTTTTTGGGCAACATTTTGGGCAACAAAGAACAAAATTAACTCTAAAATCACCGCACCAATGAAGGTGGGAAAGAATATTTCGGGGTTAGCACGGATAACTCCCAAACCGCCGTAGGTTCCTAATGCCGTTAGCACCAATCCACCACCGACGTAGGGGAGGGCATTGGCGATTACGTTGGGGCCAACGAGGGCGTGAGATTTAGCCTCACGGATAGCTTCACGAAAATTACTGGTATTGCTCATATTGAAAAACTGTTTTTTAGGAAAACGTTGTGCTTATTCCTATTGTTACCAATCTTTGCAGTTAACAGCCAAGGATTTAATATCGTTGTCAAATCTGAAGGGCGGCTTTGTTGTTCAAAATTAGAGTCGCCAGTCTCTTTTACAACCCCTTCGGGGCGGGAGTAGGGAGTAGGGAGTAGGGGAAGAAATTAGCCCCCGATTTAGGTTTAAAGCCTCGCCCGCAAGTGGCGCGATAAAATCCTTGTATCGCCAGGTAGGTTGAAACCCCGCCCCTTGTGGGCGGCTTAGTTTCCCTACTCCCCACTCCCTACTCCCTACTCCCTTTCATGATTCATTCAGTGCCGATCCACGTTGCGCTCAGTATGACAGATGGCTATTAGATCAGTTATGCATTGTTCAGCATAAATAGCTAGTTTTTGTTGCAAAAGCTAAAGATTATGTGCCATTCAAGAGTTATCTGAAAAACAAAAATAACCTGCAACACAGAGGTTAGAAAATCATGCGTACAAATACTGAATTGTGGAGTTAGATCCCCCATAAGTTCAGTGAAACGACGATGGCTTATTCTTCCCTGACTAAGCAAAATAATAACAGCTTAGAAGAAAATATACGCAACTCCATTTACCCAGGAATAGGAGTTACAACAAGGGAATGTATATGGCAACAAGTGAGTCCTCTTTACGAACTGATGGTATAGAATTATTACACTTGTACCACCAGAATCCATCTATTAAACTTCGTAATAAACTTGTACAGTTACATACCGGCTTAGTACGGAAGATGGCTCATAAATTCAGCCATCAATGTAATGAACCTTATGAAGATTTAGAACAAATCGGTTATTTTGGTTTGATTAGGGCAATTGAACGCTTTGACCCTAGCCAAGGATATGCTTTTAGTTCCTTTGCAGTGCCATACATTCGCGGTGAGATGCTGCACTTTTTGCGCGATCGCAGTACTTTATTAAAAATTCCCCGTCGTTGGCAAGAATTATACAATGAAGGGCAAAAGATTCGCAAGGACTTGGCAATGTCTTTAGGTCGCCAGCCCAAGGATGCTGAAATTGCCAGCCAACTTCGGGTATCTGTGCAAGAATGGCAAGAAACCAAGTTAGCCGCTCAAAATCGGATGCCTTTGAGTTTAGATGCAACCGCAGTTAACTATGTTGATTGCCAAATAACCTTGGGTGAAGCACTTCCTTGTCCTCGTTCTCATGTACTTCTGCAACAAGAAGAAGAACGCCAACAACTCCAAGGCGCAATTAATATGTTGGAAGAAAAGCCCCGCATGGCGGTTGAAATGGTATTTTTAAAGGAACTTTCTCGCAAGGATGCTGCTAAAAACATTGGTACTAGTCCAATGACAGTAACGCGGTATCTGCAAAAAGGAATCCAGGATTTGATTTGCTATTTACAACCACAGGTAATGCCCACTGGTTCATAGTCGTACTAAGTCAAAAATCTAATGACAAATGACCAATGACCAATGACAAATGACCAATTATCTAGATTTTAAATCAGCGATCGCACCTTTGGTCATAGCAGCAATAGCTTGATCTGTCGCTTTTGGCAAATGATAATATTTACCGCCTGCTGTTTGCGATAATTCTTTAGCAAACCCAGTAGACACAAATTTACTTTCTGTATCAATTACTAATAGTTGCATCCCTAAAGCACGAATTCTGGCAGCAATTTCTAATAATTCTCCTTTGATATCTGGCTTTTCTCCTGGTTCTAGCTGTTCACCCAAAGAACGCGCTAAGGGAATATTACCCCGCCCATCGGTGATTGCTACAAGGACAACTTGCCCAATATCTCCACTCATCTGAGCATTTAAGCCAACGCGTACAGCTTGGGTTAAACCATGCGCTAAGGGCGAACCCCCACCACAGGGCAACCTTTCCAAACGGTTACGCGCTAAGGCAATAGAACGTGTTGGAGGCAATAATACCTCTGCTTGTTCTCCCCGGAAGGGAATTAATGCTATTTGGTCGCGGTTTTGATAAGCTTCTGTCAACAGTTGCATCACCGCACCTTTAGCCGATTGCATTCGATTGAGGGCCATTGAGCCAGAAGCATCTACCACAAACACTACCAACGCCCCGGCTTTGCGTACCAGACGTTTTGAGCGAATATCAGGCTGTTCGACAATAACTTTTCTATCTGGTTGTCTTTCTCTTCGTGCTTTTTGATAAGGAGCAGCTGCTCTCAGGGTGGCATCTACTGCAATACGTCGCGCTTTTCCCTTGGGTAACATTGGCTTAATGTAGCGTCCCCTGTCATCGGAAAAGATGACACTGCGACTACCAGATTTACCTTGCCGCTTCGCCATTTGAGTAAAATACAGCACGTTGTCATCAAGGATTACCCCTTCAGGATCAAAGATAAATTCTTCTGGGATGTCGGGGGGTTCTTGCTCTTGATTTTCTTCTTGTTCTTCTTGTTCCTCTTGTTCCTCTTCAGATTCGTCCTGGGGTTCTTCTTGATTCTGTTGCGGTGGCGGTGGAGGCGGTGGCGGTGCTTGATCTGGTGGTGGTGTCTGCACTACTGTGGCGCGTGGTACAATTACCAGTTCCACAGCACGGCGCAAATCTTCGGCATTAACTGTTGTCCGTCCCTCCAAAGCCGCCGCAGCTTTGGCAACCCGCGTGGCGAATAACTCGGCGCGATGTCCTTGAACTCCGCCGCGAATAGCCTCATCCACTAAATAGGCAATTTGTTCGTGGGTAATGATGACTTCTTTCAACCATTCCCGCGCCAGAATGATTTGGGTTTTGAGGGAATCTAAATCTTCGTTGTATTGTTTGAGAAAGTCTTGGGGAGATTTAGAATAAGCGATCGCTTGCTCTACTGCTTCTACTCTTTGATCTAAGCCAAGTACACCGTCAGCAGAAAGTGCGATCGCAATTCTATCTAATAAATGCTCCCGTAATCCGCCTTCTTCTGGATTGTAGGTGGCAATAAACAGGGATTTACACGGATGCTGAAAACTAATCCCTTCCCGTTCAATCTGGTTGCGTCCCTCAGATAATACTGTTAAAAGCTGATTTGATATTTGGTCATCTAATAAATTAATTTCATCTACGTACAGTACACCCCGGTTTGCTGTAGCGAGTAATCCGGGCTGAAAAATGGTATCACCTTGTTTTACCGACTTTTCCACATCCACGGAACCGAGGAGTCGGTCTTCTGTAATACCTAGAGGAATTTGTAAAAAAGGCGCAGGGATAATTTCGACGGGCACATCTTGAATGTCTTTGTCTGCGTACTCCGCCAATAGTTGATCGTCCCATTCTTCTGGGTGATTGGGGTCACAATTGCTGATTGAGCCTTTGACAACTTCAATCGGCGGTAGTAGAGCATGGATCGCACGAGCCATTACAGATTTTGCCGTACCGCGACGACCTGCGATCGCTACTCCTCCCAAACCAGGATCAACGGCTGCTAACAGCAAGGCTAATTTAATTGCTTCTTGACCGACTACGGCAGTCAAGGGAAAGGCAGTGATCGTGGGGTTGATGGTAGGCGCAGGCATTGTTTGCTTTTATAGCGAGTCTCGGCCTTTAGCATACCAATTTCTGGGACATTTAGAATAAGTATTATGGCAATGAGAGAAAGGTAAGTTTATGAGTATTGCTCAAGCTAAACGCTTCACACTGGATGAATACCACAGGCTTGGAGAATTGGGCTTTTTCCATGAGGATGAGCGAATTGAATTAATTAATGGAGAAATTATTCAAATGGTAGCCAAAGGTACAGCCCATGAAACTTGTTTAAGAAAACTGTTGAAGGAACTCCCCAAAATACTGGGAGACAAGGCTACTTTACAATCTCAAGCGCCGATTGCTTTGCCACCTAATAGCGAACCTGAACCGGATTTTACGATTGTTCAAAACCGTGCTGATGATTATCTATCATCTCATCCTAAATCGGCTGATGTGTTATTGGTGATGGAAGTTTCAGATTCTTCTTTGGCTTATGACCAAGATGTGAAAATACCTCTCTATGCTAAAGCGGGTATTACTGATTATTGGATATTCAATTTATTTGATAATTATTTAGAAGCTTACAGTGAACCATATCAGGATAATCAAGGCAGATATGGTTATTCAAATAAGCGAATTTTCTTGTCAAATGAGATAATAAATTTTCCCTGCTTCTCTGATTTATCTCTTGATTTAGCTAAGGTGTTTCCGCCAAAGCTGAATTTTTAAACCTTGTTATAGAATTCAGTCATAAGACAAAGGAGTAAGTTTTATGGCTTATAGTGATTTTAAACTTATTGAAGTTATTGATTCTTTTGGGTTAGTTATCCACGAATCATCTGGACTATTCGCAAATGTGCAGGAGCAAGAATGTAGTAGTTTATTAGCTACTATTCTTAGGGAAAATGTTGATTTAGCAGTAGCGATAAGTTCGGAAAAAGCTCGAAGTGAAATGATAATAAGTCCCATTTTATTAGAAATTAGACGCAAATTTAATTATGAAATAAGCTTTTTTTCTGGCGTGGATTTTACTGTTGATAGCCAGCGAGGATTAAACGGCTTTTGTGATTTTATTTTGAGTCTTTCTTCGGAGCAGTTGCTTGTACGCAGTCCGGTGATTGTCTTAGTAGAAAGTAAAAATGAGAATTTGAGGTCTGGTTTAGCCCAATGTATTGCCGAAATGGTAGCTGCTCAGTTATTTAACGAGAGAGGTGGAAATCAAATAAACGCTATATATGGTGCTGTTACTATAGGTACGTTATGGCAATTTCTTAAGCTTGAAGGCAATGTAATTTCAATTGATTTAAGCGAATATTATATTAAGGATATTAAAAAAATTTTAGGCATTTTGTATGGTGCGATCGCGCAAAGTAAGCTGTAAATTAGTCCAATAAATTACCATAAGATTATGGATTAGCAGTAGGTGAGCGCTCTGTTCGCAAAAGAAGTTAAAATAAACAAACTGCCTTCCTAAGCCGGAATTATTTCTCATTTGGAAACAGACTGGAGACTCAAATGACCCCAGCAGCAATCGTTATACCCCGTCAGGAATCACCTCTGTTGTTTGAGGGACTAACCTGGAGAGAATTCAAAGTAGTTCAGCAGTTAATAGACCGTCCAGGATATAGGCTCTCTTTCCTGGATGGAGTTTTGGAGATCCGAAGAATGCCTGGAGAACCACACGAAACCGTTAAGAAAAGAATTGCTGCATTGCTTGAACTGTACTTACTTGTGGCAGGGTTTGACTTTACTCCCACTGGCTCAATGACCTTGGAAAGTGAAGCGGGTGCTGTCAAGCGTGAGGCGGATGAATCTTATAAACTGGCTCCAGGTCAAGTGCGTCCTAATCTGGTGATCGAGGTGGTATTTACCAGTGGCGGGATCGACAAACTGGAGGCATATAAGCGGCTATTGATTCCAGAAGTGTGGTTTTGGGAAGATGGTGTGTTAGAAGTTTATCATCTGCGGAAAGAAGGCAATGCACTTCACTATGAGAAAGTTTCTAATAGTGAGGAAGTCAAAGGGATCGATCTGGATTTGTTATTACGTTGCATTAATATAGTAAATCATGTTGATGCCATTAAAACTTTTCAGCAAGCCCTTCAAAAATAGTTGGTGATCTGCTTTTATTATTAAATAATATGGTGGCTTTGAGAGAATACCATAGATGATTTTAAGGTTGATAGATTTCAGGAGATGTCTAACGACAAGCCGCTAGGCGTTTACGCTTTGACTAATCTTCATTAATAAGTATATTGACAATCCAGGGTCATCCATGTAACTCTATACATAAGACAGAACAAACAACCGCACTGTAAAGCGCAGGTTTTTGGTGTTGTCTCAGCAGCAGAATTCCTAGTTTCCTGCCGAGCTTCGTGTCATCCCTTCCGCTGAGTATTCAGTCCAATGTCAGGTCAACTGATTGACTAGACTTTCAATAGGAAGACAAGATGTTTGGATAAATGTTCAGGGGAAAGGATGACGCGAAACTTGGTAGGAAGCCAGGAGTTCTACGGCTGAGACTTGAACCAAACGAAAGCGACGGTGAAGAGTTTTATCGCAGGGTAGTACTTTTTGAGTACAAATTCCTCGTATAAAGACCTACTACTGCTAGATGTGTAATTTGTTGAAGCTGTCCAGTTTACCAAACAATAACTGGATATATTACGATGCCACACGCTAATCAATCTTCCAATATACAAACAAGCCAGCAGAAAAATTATATCGGTATTTTGTTGTCCGATATTCAGAACGTCTCTTCAATTAAAGGAAAGGGTCATTTTTTGCTGAAATTTGCCCAATCCAAGGGGCGTATAGTCTGCAAAAATGTCTACTATAATTCACACTACATAGACCAAGTTTGTACCAAAAATGAGCTAGAAATCCTTGGTATGAAAGGTGTTGATGTTCCTGATCATTCAGAGAATAGTGCAGATTATAGATTGATCAGTGACTGTATTAATTGTGTTGCCTTTAATGCTTCTGTTAATATAATTATCCTCGTATTAGGAGACAGGGACTATGCTGGCTTAATTTGCATTTTAAAAGCTTTAGGGAAAAAAGTGATCATCTTTGCTCAAAGAGGTAGTGCCAGTCCAAAGTTGACTAAATTAGTTGGTAATGATAACTTCCACTTTGTAGATGAATTACCTCAGCTAGTTGCCAATAGCAATAAGACTCAACCTCAATACACAGATATTGTGTCTCAGATTAATTGCAAAGAGGCTATAGAGTATCTAATTGAAGCTATCAAAACTGCCTCAATACAAGGTAAGCCTACCGTATTTGGTCGTATTGATAGATTGATGCGTAAACGTTGTGCTAACTATCAAGGATACTTATCTATTTCTACAGATGATGGCAAGAAGTTTAAGAGTTTTAGCCAGTTTATTGATGTTGCTGTCAAGGATGGCAAAGTCCGAAAGCAAAATCAAGAGTTATTTTTAACTGAGTTAGATATACTGGCTGCCTAAAATAGCTTTGAAAAACCCAGTTGAATAAAAAACTGGGTTTTCCCGAAACACCGCAAATCGCGGTGTTTTCATGTCTAAAGAAAATTTGTAAAGTTCCCCAACAGTCAATTTACGCAACAAAACAGAAGATAAAAATGCACAAAATTCTAATATTTCATAATGAAAAACTTCTCCGTCGTGCGCTTACGCATCGTTCTTACGTCCATGAAAACCCCGGAGAGGGTGAACATAATGAACGCCTAGAATTCCTCGGTGATGCTGTGCTGAATTTCTTAAGTGGCGAGTATCTATATAAGTGTCACCCAGAAATGGGAGAGGATGAATTAACCCGGCGGCGTTCGGCGCTGGTAGATGAGAAGCAATTGGCAAAGTTCGCTGAAGAGGTAGGTTTAGACTTTAGAATGCGGTTAGGAAAAGGTGCAATTCGAGACGGAGGCTTCCAAAATCCTAATTTGCTTAGTAGTACCTTTGAAGCAGTTCTTGGTGCTTACTATTTGGATAATGATTCCAATATTGAAACAGTTCGCGCAATTATAGAACCACTATTTGATTCTGTAGATCCTAAGCATATAATTGTGTCTCGTTCTAATGTAGACTCAAAAAATCGTTTTCAAGAATGGGTGCAACGCAATGTTACCCCAAATCCCCCGAAATATTTCACAGAACAAATAGGAGGCCCTTCTCACGCACCGGAATTCATCGCAAAAGTATTAGTAAATGAAAAATTTTACGGCGAAGGTAAGGGACGGAATAAGAAAGACGCAGAAAAAGCTGCTGCTGAGGATGCGCTAGATAAGTTGAAAAAACAAGGGTTGTTGTAATAATATTTTTTGATTTCATGCAGAGGCGCAAAAAAGGATTTTACGTCTTGGCGCGAAATCAACTCTCCATTTGTAAGGGCAAAGTTACAGTGAAAGTAGAACCAACGCCTACCTCAGAGACTAGGTTAATTTCACCTTCGAGTAGTTTTACTAAGCGACAGACGATCGCTAAACCCAATCCTGTACTATCAGGAAGATAGGGACGATCGCTAGAACTCACCCGAAAGTAAGGTTCAAATATCTGGGCTTGGTTTTCGGGTGCAATGCCAACTCCAGTGTCAGAAACTGCGATCGCACATCTCTGATTCTCCAACACCTGACACATTATAATAATAGTCCCCGACTCTGTATAGCGAATCGCATTACTAATAAGATTTGTAATAATTTGTTGGCATTGAAAAGGATCTGTGATTAATTCTTTGGGAGCGCGATCGCAATCTACTATGACTTTTAAATTTTTCCCAGCAGCTAAAGGTTCCAACATTTCACATACATTATTGATTAATTCGCGCACATCGGTGGGTGCTATTTGGAGTTTTATCTGCCCTGCATCATGCCGCGAAAGTTCTAATACATCGTTGATTAGATGAAGTAACTGTCTACCGTTGCGTAACACGCGCTCAATATGTTCTAGATTAGTATTGTTGTCTTTTATCTCAATCTTTCGTTGTTGGCGCAAAAACAGATCCGAGTAACCAATAATGGAAGTTAAGGGATGTTTCAATTCATGGGCTAGTTGCGAAATATACTCTTGATTTACGCTAATTAAGCGCGTAAGTTGATCATTATGGAGTGTTAGTGATAACTGCAACTGATGTAATTCTCGTAACCGCTCCTCAACATAACTCTTGAAACACCTAGCGATCGCTTCGTCTAGGATAGCGTCAATCAAACGGATGGAACGAATTATCTCTACAGGTGTTCCACTCAATAAATCTGGTTGTAGAGCATCAAATATTACTGTTCGCAGCAAATGATATTCTCTGGCAATTTCTGCTGGATCAAAGCCTTGTTCGGCTCGAATTACTCCATGCTGAAAACTGGCAGCAACTATTGACTCAACATCATTATCCTGAGATTTTGAAAGTACTGTCACCATTGCTCTCAAAACATCGGGGATGTGATCCTTTACCGCTATATAAGATAGATCGTCAGCACTTTCAATCTGTCTATCCTTGCGAACTGCTGCAATCCATTTGTCGAGGATGGTATCCGTTTTTTCAGCCAGTACTTGACTAAAATCCATGATGTTAAATTCAGCTAGTAGATAGATGAGTAAACTTCCATATCCAATTAGTTTAGCGAGTGCATCGGGTTTTTACCATATTTAGTGATATAGTTCACCTACCAAAAGAAATATATTCTTCTATCTATTTGCTGATTAACTAATATCGTATAAATTCTTATCAGCACATTGTATTTCCTCTTAAAAAATATTAATCAAGCATGTAACATTCTTGATGCTTGGCTCGCCTATATTGTTTAGCAGTCTGTGCAAGGAGTTAACTCACAACACAACTAGCAATACAAGTTGTAATTATTGCTAGAAGGCAAGAAATAACACTTAATTTCCGTATTAAAATTAACAACATTTATCATAACAGAGATAGCTTTTACTGAGCATCGATGTTATATTGTGCATAATTTAGTATCCATTAGAGTAAGTCAGCCTAATTTAGCGTGTCACAGTGCATAACGCTAGAGCGGAGGAACCAAATTGTGGGGCGTATCTTATAGAAAGTGAGGAGTAGAGAGTGAGGAGTTAGGAATTAAATAAAATTTAGTAACTCATAACTCATAACTCATAACTTTCTACAGAAGGGCATCTCTCAGCCCTAGCCCGTCAGCTAACTTCGTAGGCATTGAGAGGAGACTGAAGAGACGGCATTTTTACAATGTTCCGATCTCATCAGTGTCCAAGGCTGGTACTGCTCGGCTTTTTTGTACCTGCACTTAAATCTGTTGAGGTTGTAAATGATATTCCAATTAAATTTAGCAGCCTGTCCAGCGATCGCTGGACAGGCTGCTTGGAAAAAGGCAAGCCCTGTCATCCTTAGAGATGTCTTCATTCTACCTGTATTGGGCTTCTTGGGAATAATTGTGTTGTGGTGGATTATTGCACTTGCCAACCATGAATTAATGCCCACACCACCAGAAGCGTTCATCGCTAATCTAGACTACATCTTAAATCCCTTCTACCAGCGAGGCCCAGGCAACTTGGGAATTGGTTGGTTGTTAATAGCAAGTCTGCGCCGGGTATTAATAGGCTTTTTGTTAGGTGCGGTAGTAGCGATTCCTCTGGGGTTTCTCATTGGCATGTCCAGACCGGCAATGCTAGCGCTCAATCCGATCATTCAAATTTTTAAACCTGTATCGCCCCTAGCTTGGCTGCCCATCGCCTTAGCAATTTTCAATTTAGCAGAACCTTCAGCCATTTTTGTCATCTTTATTACTTCCCTATGGCCGACAATTATTAATACCGCTTTAGGAGTTTCTAGCGTTTCTAAAGATTATTTAGATGTGGCACGAGTGCTGGAAATGCCACCTTGGCGGAGGATTACAAAAATCATTTGGCCTGCAAGTTTGCCGTATATTTTTACAGGTTTACGAATTAGTTTAGGCATAGCTTGGCTAGTAATCGTTGCCGTGGAAATGCTTACAGGCGGTGTTGGTATCGGCTTTTTTGTCTGGGATGAATGGAGTCGCTTAAACCTGAGTTCAGTCTTTTTAGCTGTGTTGATAATTGGTGTAACTGGGTTAATCCTGGATTACGCCGTGGGCAAAATCGAAGAATTAGTAACCCATCGCCCTAGAACTTCTAACTAACAAAATTCGGCTGCTATCAAAACAGCAAGATATAACGTGACTCTGCGCTTGTAGCATGAGCAATTAATCACCAATGGAGCTACAAAAATGGGTGATATTAACTGGACTCGGCGAGATATTATCAAGGGAATAGGAGCAACAACGGCGGGAATGGCGCTGTCCTCCTGTGGGATTTCAGGAGATAGATCAGCCAAAGGATTGACAGAAGAAGCCTTAGCTGTGCAACCAGTAGTTAAAAGCGGCGACCTAGAAAAATCCGATCTCACTGTTGGTTACGTTCCTGTTAATGATTGTGCGCCATTTGCGATCGCCTGGAAAAAAGGTTTCTTCCGCAAATATGGTTTGAACGTGACACTCAACCGCGAAGCCAGTTGGGCCACCTCCCGCGACGGTTTAATTTTTGGTCGTCTGGATGCTTCACCCGTGGTATCTGGCGCAGTTACTAACGCCAGAATTGGTGCTGAAGGCGCACGCCACGCCCCTTTGTGTGCAGCCATGACCATACACAGCCACGGTAACGCCATGACAATGAACAAAGCCATGTGGGATTTTGGGCTGCGTCCGTGGTACGAGTATCAAGAAAAATATGGCGATGGTGCTTTAGAAGCCTTTGGGCGCGATTTTCGAGGCTACTTTGAGAAGCAACCATCAGAAGGTAAAGTCTGGGCGGTGGTATTAAGTTCCTCCATTTACGAATACTTTATCCGTTACTTATCCGCCGCCGCAGGTGTTGATCCGCTTAAAGAGTTTCGCGTCATCATCGTTCCGCCCCCCCAAATGGTAACAAACGTGCGGATTGGCGCAATGCAAGCTTACATGGTTGCAGAGCCTTGGAATACACGAGCAATAACAGGTAACGAAAACATCGGCTTTACCTTCGCACAAGGTAAAGAAGTCTGGTTGGGACACCCAGATCGACTTTTGGGGGTGATGCAATCTTTCATCGAAAAATATCCCAAAACCTATCGTTCACTAGTCAAGGCGATGATTGAAGCTTGCCAGTATTGCAGCAAAGTAGAAAACCGCCAAGAAGTAGCCGAACTGCTTACATACCGTTCCTTTACAGGTGCTAGACCTAAAAAGATAGATGCCCCAATCGCAAAGTTTACGAGTCCGGGAATTCTCGGCAATTACAACTATGGCGGCTTTGACGGCAAAGACCGCACCATCAAAGCCCCTGACACCACGATTTTCTTCGATATTCCTGACAACCTTCCCAAACAGCCAGCAGAACACTCAACATTTATGTGGAGATCCAGAAGTATCTGGTTGATGACACAAGCAGCACGGTGGGGACAAATCAAGGAATTCCCCAAAAATGCCAATAAACTAGCAGAACTTGGCTGGAGAACGGATTTATATCGGGAGATAGCCTCTGAAATGGGCATTGAGTGCCCCAAGGATGATTACAAGGTCGAACCACCAGAAGTATTTATAGATAAAAAAGGCTTCGACCCCAGTGATCCGGTGGGTTATCTGAATAGTTTTGCCATCAGGGCTAACGCTCCCACTAACTTTTTCATGTCTTAAATCCCTGCCAATTTGGGATTTTAGATTTTGAATTTTGGTTCCTTGGTTTATGCTCTGTCGATAAAATCCGACGTTCCTAGATCGCTAACGCTGCGCTATCAGCAGCCCAGCATCCTTTTAATCGGGAACAATCTAAAATTGCAAATCTAAAATCCAAAATTGATTGACTAAATTATTTCTGGAGCATTTCGATGATGGAATATACCTCATTACCTATTAATACCCAGACCAAAGTTATGCCCCGTCCTGGATTTTTAGAAATTGAAAATTTAGTCAAGTCTTATCCGACACCTGATAAAGAGAACTTTGTCGTTTTAGATGGGGTTAATCTGACGATTGGGGAAGATGAATATATTTCTGTAATTGGTCACTCTGGTTGCGGGAAATCAACTCTACTAAAGATAGTAGCTGGTTTAGAAAAAGCCACTTCCGGCTCAGTAAGGCTGGATGGGAAAGAAATTCGTCAGCCAGGAGCCGAACCAGGGCAAACGCATCTTATTTACTAATAAAAACTAAGAAAGATTGCAAAATGATATAGATAATTGCAAAAATTGATGTAACGATAAGCAAACTAAATCAAATATGTTCTCAAAACATGAATTAGGTTATCTTTATCTAA